>NZ_JBSGSS010000003.1:78341-573055 GCF_053606985.1 Nocardia sp. NPDC055165 | reverse complement strand
GCCCCACGGGGACGCGGCCTTCGCGGCTCGTGACTACAGGTACTGACCGGTGTTGGACTCGGTGTCGATCGCCCGGCTGGCCGAGGCGTTCTTGCCCGTGACGAGCGTGCGGATGTAGACGATCCGCTCACCCTTCTTGCCCGAGATCCGGGCCCAGTCATCGGGATTGGTGGTGTTGGGCAGGTCCTCGTTCTCGGCGAACTCGTCGACGATCGAGTCGAACAGGTGCTGGATCCGCAGACCCGGGTTACCCGTGTCGAGCACCGACTTGATCGCGTACTTCTTCGCCCGATCCACGATGTTCTGGATCATCGCGCCGGAGTTGAAGTCCTTGAAGTACAGGACCTCCTTGTCACCGTTGGCGTAGGTGACCTCCAGGAACCGGTTGTCGTCGCTCTCGGCGTACATCCGCTCGACGACCTTCTCGATCATCGCCTCGACGCACGCCTGCTTGTCGCCGTCGAACTCGCGCAGATCGCTCTCGTGCAGCGGCAGCGTCTCGGTGAGGTACTTCGAGAAGATGTCCTGCGCCGACTCCGCGTCGGGGCGCTCGATCTTGATCTTCACATCGAGACGGCCCGGCCGCAGGATCGCGGGGTCGATCATGTCCTCGCGGTTGGACGCACCGATCACGATGACGTTCTCGAGACCCTCCACACCGTCGATCTCCGAAAGCAGCTGCGGCACAACGGTGGTCTCCACATCGGAGGAGACACCGGAACCGCGGGTGCGGAAGATCGAGTCCATCTCGTCGAAGAACACGATCACCGGGGTGCCCTCGGAGGCCTTCTCGCGTGCCCGCTGGAAGATGATGCGAATGTGGCGCTCGGTCTCGCCGACGAACTTGTTGAGCAGCTCGGGGCCCTTGATGTTGAGGAAGAACGACTTGGCTTCCTTGGCATCCTGACCACGCGATTCGGCGATCTTCTTGGCGAGGGAGTTGGCCACCGCCTTGGCGATCAGCGTCTTACCGCAGCCGGGCGGACCGTAGAGCAGCACACCCTTGGGCGGGCGAAGCGCGTACTCGCGGAACAGGTCCTTGTGCAGGAACGGCAGTTCCACCGCGTCGCGGATCTGCTCGATCTGACGGCCCAGGCCACCGATGTCGGTGTAGTCGACGTCGGGAACCTCTTCCAGCACAAGGTCTTCGACCTCGGCCTTGGGAACGCGCTCGAACGCGAAGCCCGCCTTGGTGTCGACCAGCAGCGAATCACCCGGGCGCAGTTTGCGAATCGGCGAATCGGGGTCTGCCATGTCGTCGTATTCGGCGATCTTGGACAGCGGACCCGACAGCCACACGACCCGCTCTTCGTCGGCGTGGCCGACCACGAGGGCGCGCCTGCCGTCGTCGAGAATCTCACGCAGCGTGCCGATTTCGCCGATGGCGTCGAAATTTCCGGCCTCGACGACGGTGAGTGCCTCGTTGAGGCGCACGGTCTGACCGTATTCCAGTGCGTCGGCGTCGATGTTGGGCGAGCAGGTGAGGCGCATCTTGCGCCCGGAGGTGAAGACGTCGACCGTCTGATCCTCGTAGGCGTGGATGACGATGCCGTATCCGCTCGGCGGCTGGCCGAGACGATCGACTTCCTCGCGCAACGCGATCAGCTGCTGGCGCGCTTCTTTGAGCGTGTCCATCAACTTGCCGTTGCGGATGGTCAGCGAATCGATCCTGGCTTCCAATTCGCGTGCGCGATCCGGCGAATCGGCGAGTTGCCTGCGAAGAGCAGCCGACTCGGCGCGTACCGCCTCGAGCTCTCGCCAGGCCGCCGAATCCGAATTCTCGTTGGGGCTCATGATGCTGCTCCTCCCAGTCCCGGTCTATCAACGCTACCGGGCGCGGTCCGTTCTCGCTTTCCGACATGGTTTCGTCGTGATCACATCTTGTACGGTCGGTACGACATCAACCACACATTTGCACCTGTTAGGCTCCCCTAACACCCCGTACGGGGCACTCGCCCAACGAGTCGAAAGGTTGCTGTCCATGCTCCTTCCTCCCCGCACGATCCGTGTCACCGTCGCCGCCGCCGCTGCGGCGCTCGCCGTCACCGTCGGACTGACCGGTTGCGGCGATTCCGACGATTCCTCGACGAATGCCACCACGAGCAGTACCAGTATCGCGGCCGCTCCGTCCAGCGTTTCGGCAACTCCGGCACCTTCGGGTGACAACGCCGCGGCACCCACCGCCGATTCCCTGAAGGCGACGCTGATCAAGTTCGCCGATCCCGGAGTATCCACCGACGACAAGGCGAAACTGATCGTCAACGGCGACGCGCACAAGTCCAACATCGATCAGATGAACGGCATGCTCGCCGGCTACACCCTGACCTTCGCCGTCGACAACGTCGCGACCAGTGGTGACACCGCCACCGCCGATGTGACGATCACCTCTCCGCACGGCACGGCGCCCGCGTTCCCGGTCACCTGGCAGCAGGAGGGCGGCACGTGGAAGCTCTCCGACGCCAGCGGCTGCCTGCTGCTCGGCTTCGCCCAGGCTCCCTGCACGCCCGCCTGACCGATCGGCACGGCCCGGACGGCCCGCGGGTACCGTCCCGGCCGTACCGTCGCTGTGCACCGCACGCAGGCCGCAAGATCACCCGGGCTGGATCGATCGCCACCGACCAGCGGTCCACGCCCGCGTAGTTCCACTCAGCGACCGGGGTAGTTCCGCGCTGTGTCCGTGGCGCGAATTCTGCGATGGTCTCTGGCATGAGCGTTGTTCCCAGTGTCGCGGTGGTGGCCGCGAACACCCCGGCCGATCGGGACCGGTTCCTGGATCTGCTGCGGATCTCGTCGCTGGTGGTGGTCGTCGCCGGTCACTGCCTGATGCTGACCGTGACGGTGTCGGGCACCGAGGTGCGTTTCGGCAATGTGCTCGCCGATCTGCCGATACTGCACCCGCTCACCTGGGTTCTGCAGGTGCTTCCGCTGTTCTTCTTCGCGGGCGTGGCCGCGGGTGCGCGCGGCATCGGGCCGGGAACATCATGGGGCGCTTGGCTTTTCCGGCGCACCCAGCGGCTTGTCCGGCCGCTCGGCTACTTCATGGCCGCCTCGGTGGCGCTGCTGGTGGTGGCCGATCTGGTGCTCGCGCCGGGGTGGCATCGTCCGCTCGCGGTGACGAGCGTGCAGCTGCTGTGGTTTCTCGGCACGTACCTGGCGGTGCTGGCGTTCGTGCCGTTGCTCGCCGCGCGGATCACCAGCGGTGGCCGGATGTTCGCCGCGGTCGCGGTGATCGTGACAGGCACGGCGATCGTCGACGCGGTGCGGCTCACCGGCGGGCCGAGCGAGCTCGGCTACCTCAACATGGCCGTCTGGCTGGTGCCCGCGGTGCTCGGGATCGGGTATCTGCGTGGCCTGCTGCGCCGGCGGACCGCAGCGGTGCTGGCCGCGGCGGTTCTGGTCGTCGACGTGCTCTTGGTCCTGGTCGGCCCGTACGAGGTGAGCATGGTCACCGTGCCGGGCCAACGGCTGTCGAATCTGGCGCCGCCCTCGCTGCTGCTGGCCGGACACGCGGTGATGCTGTGCTGCGCCGCCGTCGCCGTGGCGCCCTGGCTGCGCCGTCTCGCCGCCCGCCCGCGCGTCTGGTGGTCGACCGTCATCGGCAACACCGGGGCCATGACGCTGTACCTGTGGCACATGCCCGCCCTGCTCACCGTGCTCGTACTCAGCCACCTGGCGGGCGCCGACCGCGCCGCACCCGCCGAATCCGGATTCTGGCTGCTCACGGCAGTGCAGCTCACCGCGACCGCCGCACTCACCGGCGCGCTGTTCCTCGGCCTGCGTGGCCTCGAGAACACACCGCTGCGCTGGTGGGACGGTCCGGTCGCGGCAGTGCGGGGCGTCCGCTCGGCCGCCACCGTGCTGACCGTGATCGCCGCCGGGATCGCGATCCTGCAAGCCACCCGATGGGGCCTCACCGCAGACGGTGGGCTCTGGTTCGCAGGCGCGGCGGCCGCGTTGCTCGCCGCCCGCCTGCTCACCCGCGCGTGATCAGCCCTTGGACGGACGCCGCTGCGGCTTGGGCGTGACAGTGCCCTCGGCCAGCCGCCGCGCGCTCACCAGGAACGCGGTATGGCCCTGCATGCGATGCTCCGGGCGCACGGCCAGGCCGACGACGTGCCAGCCACGCACCATCGACTCCCACGAGCGCGGTTCGGTCCAGCATTCCTGCTCACGCAGCGCCTCGACCACCTTGGACAGCTGGGTGACGGTGGCGACGTACACCACCAGCACCCCACCGGGAACCAGCGCCTTCGACACCGCGGGCAACGCGTCCCACGGCGCCAGCATGTCGAGCACGACGCGATCGACCTGCGGGCCCTCGTACTGCGCCACGTCGGCGATCGTGATCGACCAGTTCGCCGGCCGCTCGCCGAAGAAGGTCTCCACGTTGCGGACGGCGTGCTCGGCGTGGTCGTCGCGGATCTCGTAGGAGATCACCTCACCCTCGGGACCGACCGCGCGCAGCAGCGAGCAGGTCAGCGCACCCGAACCGGCGCCGGCTTCCAGCACCCGCGCGCCCGGGAACACATCGCCCTCGTGCACGATCTGGGCGGCGTCCTTGGGGTAGATCACCGCGGCGCCGCGCGGCATCGACAGCACGTAGTCGGTGAGCAGCGGGCGAAGGGCCAGATACGGGGTGCCGTTGACCGACTTCACCACGGTGCCCTCGTCGTTGCCGATGAGGTCGTCGTGCTTGATGCCGCCGCGATGGGTATGGAATTCCTTACCCTCCTCGAGCACCACGGTGAAGAGGCGTCCCTTACCGTCGGTCAGCTGCACGCGGTCCCCGATAGCGAATGGACCGGTTCGTCTGGCCGTCATTGATCTCCCGTTCTTCGAATGGACCTGTCAGCCTGCCAGGCGCCGCCGTCCGCGCGATCGACGGGTCAGCTATTTCGCGGCGGACGCGCGATCGTGTCGGTGTGTGCGGTTAACCTGCGAAACATGTCAGCGCCCTTGTCCGTGCCCCTGACCGACGACACCGCCGACGCGCCGGTGCATCGGTCGCGTCCGGCGTTGTCGCCTTCGCGGGCAAGCGATTTCAAGCAGTGTCCGCTGAAGTACCGGTTGCGGGCGATCGATCGGGTGCCGGAACCGCCGTCGCGAGCGGCAGTGCGCGGGACCGTGGTGCACGCGGTGCTGGAAGATCTGTTCGGGTTGCCCGCGGCCGAGCGTCAGCCGGCACGGGCGGCCGAGTTGGTGCCGGGGGCGTGGGAACGTGTGCGCGCGGAGCGCGACGGGGTGGACGAGCTCGTCGCCGAGGGTGGTCCGCAGGCGCTGTTCGACGAAGTGCGCACGCTGGTCGCGAGCTATTACGAGCTCGAGGACCCGCGCCGATTCGAGCCGCACGCGCTCGAGGAACGGGTCGAGGTCGACCTCGACGGCGATATTCCGCTGCGCGGTTTCGTCGACCGCATCGACGTGGCGCCCAACGGCCTGCTGCGCGTTGTCGACTACAAGACCGGTCGCTCCCCCGGCCCCCTGCACGAAGCGCGAGCGCTGTTCCAGCTCAAGTTCTACGCGCTGATGATCCTGCGCACCCGCGACATCGTCCCGGCCCAGCTGCGCCTGATCTATCTGGCCGACAAGAACATTCTCACCTACACACCCGAGCGCGAGGAACTGGACCGCTTCCAGCGCATCCTCACCGCGCTGTGGCAAGCCATCATCGACGCGGGCCGAACCGGGGACTTCCCGCCCACTCGCAACTCGATGTGCAAGTTCTGTGACTTCAAGCCCCTGTGCCCCGAGTACGGCGGCACGCCACCGCCCTACCCGGGCTGGCCGGTCCAGGCCCCGGCCCCTGCCGACCTGGTGACAGAACGTCTCCCCGAAGACGTATGACCGCACTCACTGTCCGGGTTAAGCTGCACACACCCTATGCAACTCGTTGAATATGAGGTGAGCTGACAGATGCATCCTTTCCGCACGGCGGTCGAAGCACGAGACGAAGCGGCCATCGAGGCATTGCTGGCCGAGAATGTGGTCTTCACCAGCCCTGTCGCCTTCCAGCCCTATCCCGGCAAGGCCATCACCGCGGCCATCTTGCGCGCGGTGATCCGCGTCTTCGAAGACTTCCGCTACGTGCGCGAGATCGGCGAAGGGCGCGATCACGCCCTGGTGTTCGAGGCCACCGTGGACGGCAAACAACTCACCGGGTGCGATTTCGTCCACCTCGACGAGGACGGCAAGATCGACGAACTGATGGTGATGGTCCGTCCGCTGTCGGCCGCGACCGCACTGGCCGCGCGGATGGGCGCGCAGTTCGAACAGATCAAGGCCGAGGCGACCGCGAGCAGCCGGGCTGATTCCTGAGGCTGCCCGCAGCGGGCACTCAGACCGCGAAGTCGCGGAACAGCAACACCGAAAGACCCAGGCCGACGGCGAGATTCACGACCGCCGCCGATCCGAAGACCACGATCGGCCGCCACCCGGCTTCGCGCAGCCCGCGCAGCGAGAACTCCAGGCCGATGGAGACGAAGGCCAGGATCAGGAACCAGGTGCGCAGGTCGTTGATGACGGCGATGTGCGCGGCGCCGGTCTTCTTGTCGACCGACTGCAGATACAGCGTGCCGATGATCGAGGCGGCGATGAACCCGAGCACGAATTTCGGGAACCTGGCCCAGAATTCGCCGAGGCTCGGACGAGCGGCGCCCTCGGTACGATCCACGCGGAACGCGAACCAGGCGGTGAGCGCGATCGCCACGAGACCGATGAGTGCGTTCTGCGTGGTTTTGACGATCGTCGCGATCTGCAACGACTGCTCACCCGCCAGCGCACCCGCGGCAGCCACCGCGGCCGTGGTGTCGATATTGCCACCGATCCACGCGCCTGCCACCGCATCGGAAAGCCCGAGAACATCAGCGAGCCAAGGCAACAGGAAGATCGACGGCAGCGCGAAGATGATCACCAGCGACGCCGCGTAGGCGATCTGCTCGCGTCGTGCCTGCACCGCACCCGCCGCCGCGATGGCCGCGCTCACCCCGCAGATCGACACCGCCGACGACAGCAGCGCCCGCAACTTGTCGTCGAGACCGAGCACCCCGCCCAGCCACCAGGTGAACCCGAAGACGATGGTGATCAACGCCAGCGCCTGCACGATCGACGGAGCGGCCGCTGTCACCAGAATCTTCAGATTGATCGAAGCGCCGAGCAGCACCACCCCGGTCTTGATGAAGAACTCGGTCCGGAAACCGGCCGAAAGCCGGTCCCGCAGGCCGATCTTGCTCAGCACCACATTGCCGATCAACCCGATCGCGATCGCGTACACCGGATACTCGACCGTCTTCGCGACCCGCTTGAAGGGTGTATCCGCGGCCCACTGCGGAACATGGGTGTCGAAGAACCGCGTCAACGCGCCCAGCGCCAGCACCAGCACGATCCCGGCCACGATGTCGCGCACCGCAGGCCGCGCATTCGCCTGCAACGCCGCGGTTTCCGACGTCGTCCCGGTCTCCCCCATCACGGCACCAGCCAATCAGGGATCGCGCCGACCAGTACCAGACCGATCAGGACGAGCCCGACGACGGTAGCCAACCAGTCTTCGTTCCAGCTGAATGCGCTGCCCGGCCGAGGCTCGGGCTGTGTCTGCGACACGGTGACTCCTTGCTGTTCCTCATCGAGAAAACGCAAGGTAGCAACGGAATCGCGAGGGCACACCGATTGCGTTCAGCCTGAGCGGATCTCGCCGCTGACCACATGATCGGTTGCATGATGTACGAGGGGCAGGCCTACTGCAGGCGACGATCCTCTTCTTCTTGCAGGCGGCGGCGTTCCTCTTCGCGCTCGACCTGCTCCTTCTCGATCTTCTCTTCGTGCTCGTTCTTGTTCGACATGTTCGCCCCGATCACTGATTGTCCGGACAAATCTGCGATTCCAGCCTACTCGCGGCGAGGTATCCATCGCGGGGTCGAAGCGACCACGACTACCCTCGGTCCGTAGGGGAATCCCCTCGGTAGCGACCTGTCGGTGCACCGCCGTCGCGGGTTGTCATCCATCGAGCTGAGGAGACAGATGAATCGCACCATGTCCAGAGCCGTGGCCGTCGCGGCTGTCGCGGTGTCGATCGGGATCTACCCGACCGTGGCATCGGCCGAGACGTCAGCGGGGCCGCGGATTGCGCAACCGGTGATCGGCGGTTACCCGACGGCGCCGTTCGACCCGATCTGCCCGTTGTGCTTCATTCGTGAGGCGCTCGAGAGTCTGTCGGCGAAGTAGGAACGCCGAAAGCTCCACCTGCACGAAAGCCCCTCACCTGGATGAACACAGGTGAGGGGCCTCCGGTCGTCAGGGCTCAGAAAGCCCGGCAGGAGCGGATGTCGGTGGCGAGGATGGCCTTGGCGCCGAGGTCGGCGAGGCGGTCCATCAGTTCGTTGCCCTGCTTGCGGGGAACGAGGGCGCGCACGGCGACCCACTCGGGATCGGTCAGCGGCGAGACCGTCGGTGACTCCAGCCCGGGGGTGATCGCGACGGCCTGGTCGAACAGCGACTTGGGGCAGTCGTAGTCGAGCATCAGGTACTGCTGGGCGAAGACGACGCCCTGGATGCGGTTGATGAGCTGGTTGCGGGCGCGGTCGTCGCGGTCGGACCCGGTGCGTTCGATGAGGACGCCTTCGGAATCGCACAGGGACTCGCCGAACGCGACCAGGTTGTGCTGACGCAGGGTGCGCCCGGATCCGACGACGTCGGCGATGGCGTCGGCGACACCGAGCTGGATCGAGATCTCGACCGCGCCGTCGAGGCGGATCACCTCGGCGTCGATGCCGAAGCGGGCGAGGTCGGCGCGGACCAGGTTCGGGTAGGAGGTGGCGATGCGCTTGCCCGCCAGATCCTCGACCTTCCAGTCCTCGCCGGCGGGGGCCGCGTAGCGGAAGCTGGAGCGGCCGAAACCGAGCGAGAGCCGCTCGCTCACCGGGGACCCGGAGTCCAGCGCCAGATCGCGGCCGGTGATGCCGAGGTCGAGCTCACCGGAGCCGACGTAGATGGCGATGTCCTTGGGACGCAGGAAGAAGAATTCGACCTGGTTCGCGGGATCGAGAACGGTGAGATCGCGGGAATCGGTCCTCTTGCGGTATCCGGCCTCGCTCAGGATGGAGGTGGCGGCTTCCGACAGCGAACCCTTGTTGGGAACTGCGACGCGCAACATGGGAATGGGGTCCTTTCGGGGAAGTGAGAAACGTGTCGATCGGGACGGATCAGCCGTCACAGATGTCGGTACACGTCCTCGAGCTTCAGCCCGCGACCCAGCATCATCACCTGGAGCCAGTACAGCAGCTGGGAGATCTCCTCGGCGAGCGCTTCATCGCTCTCGTGCTCGGCGGCCAGCCAGATCTCGCCTGCCTCCTCCAGGACCTTCTTGCCCTGGAAATGAACGCCTGCGTCCAGCGCGGCCACGGTGCCAGAGCCCTCGGGACGGGTCTGGGCACGCTCGGTCAGCTCGGCGAACAGGGATTCGAAGTTCTTCACGAGTAGAGATTGTTTCATACCCGACCCAGCGGTTTTCCCGGCGCACCGCGCGGTGCGGCACGCCGGGAAACGATCACGCCGGTTGAGCGAGCAGTTCGCGCAGGTCGGCTACGGCGGTGCGCAGGTGATCGGCGAAGGCGTACATCTGGTCGGACACCGATTTGGGGGTGGCCAGGTAGATGTTCCACCGATCCGGCAGCAGCACGTAGGCGATGCCGATGCAGCGCGGGCTGGTCGAGCCGAAGCCGAAGTAGCGGATGTACTTCGACGGGGCCGAGCTGGTCGAGAGGTAGTCGTCGCGCATGATCGTCCAGCCGGGGCTGTCGAACAGCGCGATCCGCTCCTCGGCGACGCCGAGCTGTTCGCCGCGGCGGCGCTGGATCCACTCCAGTTCCCACAGGTGCTGCTCGGGTGCCTGCCCGGCTTGGCATTCCTTGGCCCGCGCGACGTGGGCGGACGCGGCGGTGCGCGCCGCGGCCAGCTTGGTCGCGGGGTCGGCGTCGTCGGACACCATCGCGTCGACGAACGCCACCATCTCCGGGGTCACCACGCGCATGGCCTCGGTGCGGCCGTTGCGGAACTGCCGGGTGGCGATGGATTCGTAGGTGGCGCCGGTGAGCCCCTTGCTGCGCCGGTGGGCGAGCTGGTAGCTGAGCTGAGCGAAGGCATCGGGTGAGATGCCCAGCTTCTTGGCCTCGCCGGTGCCGAAGTCGTCGAACGACACCAGCGAGGTGGCCGTGTCGGCGGCGAAGCGGGCGAAGTCGGCGCCCGCCGCGGCGATGTCGGCGCGGGCGGCGGAGTCGAGCACGAACTCGATCGGCTCCACCGAGGGCAGCCCCTGCGATTGCGCGCCGCTGGTCGCCGCGTGGTCCTGGGCGGTCCGCTCGAGCAGCGCGTCGACGAACGACAGCACGGTGGTGCCGTCGAGTCCGCAGTGCTCGATGTTGATGCCGGACTGACCGTCGGCGAAGACGATGAACGTCACCGACTTGTCGAAGTAGCGGTTGCCACTGTCACCGTGGAGCAGCTGATCGCAGGCGTGCAGTTCGTCGCGCGGGGCGAAGTCTTCCAGGCACACCGAGAACAGCGCCGTCTCCACCGCGTCGAAGGCCTCGACATTGGCGGGCTCGGTGCGCAGCACTTCCCGGCTGCGCGCCCATGCCGCACGGGCTTTCGTGGTGAGATGGCCGACCGAGGTGTCGGTCGCGGCGGGCTTGGTACCGCCCTTGATCACCGCGCGCAGCCCGTCGACCACGTCGTCGAACGCGTACGGCGCGCCGTCGGGTCCGATGACATCCATCCGGAAGATGTTGCCGCGGTAGAAGACCGCGATGTGCCGGGCATCCGAGGGGCCGGGCCATTCCGGGCTGTAGGGCTTGCGGACGCTGTCCTGGATCTCGCCGGGAATCCGGGTCTCGGAGAACAGGTACTTGTTCTGCCACATCGACAGTGCCTGCCCACGCTGGGTCACCGGCGCGATCTTCTCCGCGTCCAGCGCCAGCTTGTAATCGACGGCCGCCCCGATGATGGCGGCTGCCCGCTCGGTCTGCCCGGCGAGGGTCGACGCCGCCAGGGGGGTGTCGTCGCGGAACAGGAACACGAAGTTGGCGTTGATCGCGATCCGGTCGCGGCGGCCCAGATACCGGGACGGCCAGAATTCGTCGAGCCAGCTGCCGACGCCGGGGGTGGCGTCGTAGTCGGCCAGGGCGGCGTGCAGCGCGCGCCCCGCCCCACCGGGGCGCAGCAGCTCGGCTACCGCGCCCTCGGTGGTGGCGTAATCTTCGGCGCCGAGCAGGGGTTGACACCACTGCAGGAACCGCGCGCAACTGTCGTCCAGACTCGGCAGCGGTACCCGGGGCAGCGTGTCTTCGGCGGCGAACGTGGGTTGGTTCAATCCAAGTCCTCAGGTCTCGATGGGATGCGGGCGGGACAGGAACAGGTTGGCGTAGAGCCAGCCTTCGGCTTCGTGGTCGGTGGTGTCGATTCCCTTGGCCGCCAACGCATCCAGCACTTGTTCACGTTCCTGCGACGAGGCGAACCTCCGCTGCTGGAACATACCGGGACGTTGCTCGCTGCGATAGCCGAGCGCGGCCAACTCCTCGGCGATGGGACCGAAATCGAACATCCGCAACACGAAATGCGCCATCCACGGTCGCTTGCGCGGATCTGCTTGGGCGACCCTGGACAGGGTTTTCTCGGTGATGTAGCCGACACATCCGGTGGAGATCACCAGATCGGCGGAGGCGAGCACACGGCGCTGTGCCTCGGTGGGCTCGGTGGCCTCGAGGTCGGCGTGCACGTAGTCGTGCAGGAGTCCGGCGGCGTGGGCGTAGGTCAGCGCCGGGCGTGCGGCGTCCATCCCGATGAAGCGTACGTCGGGCATCAGGTCGCCGCGCAACCGCTCCCGGTCGGCGGCGATCAACCCGATCTTGTCGGTGTCGACGTGATCGCGGTAGTGCCCGGCCAATTCGTCGACGGTGGTGCCGGTGCGCAGCAGTGCCGCGTTCACCCCGTAGGAGCAGCCGAGGTCGAGCACCGTCGGGATCCGGCCGGGCCGAGCGGCCCGCAGCTGGCGCAACTGCTCGGCGAAGTGCGGCTTCGCCAGTTCCGGGATCCGGTAGTCCAGCTCGTTCATCCGTGCGAAGTACGCACGCGGATCCGGACTTTCGTAGATGTCGTCGAAGGATGCTTTACCGGTGGTGTGCAACGGAACGGACATGGGCGGTTCCTCTCAGTCGAGCAGTCGGTCACCTCGGACGGCGTCGGCCGCGGCGGCCACGTGGTCGGGCAGGACACGGCCGAACAACTGCCTGGTGCGTTCGACCGTGCCGATCACCCCTGGACGGTCCGTGTAGGCGAAAATCGCCGAATGTCGTTGGCTCGCACCGGCCACCTCGGTGACGCGGTGCAGGGAGAAGCGGCCCTTGAACAGCTGCAGATCGCCGGGGCGCAGTTCCAGCGCGCGAATGAACCGGGTGCCGTCACCGGTGAGCACGGCGCGCACGTCGTCGAGGTGCTCGGCGTGCGGGTCGCGGATGTTGGGGCAGTACTCGAACACGCCGCCGGCGTCGGGCTTGCGTGTGAGCATGCTGACGGTGAATTCGTTGGTGTCGAAATGCCACGGATGCGACATCCCCGGCTCGACCACGTTCAGGCACAAACCTGCCAGTGGGTCGGCGAATTCGTGCAGATCCTCGAGTTCGAAACAATCGGCGACGAAGCGCTGGAACACCGGGTCGGTGTAGAGGCGCTGGATCAGCGCCTCGGCGGGGATCCGGTCGCGGGCCACGAACGCGTTTCCGCGATCGAGCACGATGCGCGCCGGATGGCCTGCGGGCAGGTCGGCGTCGAGGGGAATGTTGTAGGCGTTGACCCGCTCCACCTTGTAGTGGGCGTGCGGCGCGATCGCCTCCCCCTCGGCGCGCAGCGTGTCGAGCAGCTGCGGGCGGATGAACTCGCGCAGCACCGTACAACCGTCCTCGGCCAGCTCGGCGCGGGCGGCGTCGATAGCCGCCTGCCTGCCCGAACCACCGAGATCGGTGAGTGGATACCGTGCGATGTCGACGATTTCGTCAAGCCCCCGCGTGCCCGTCATGTACCCAGTTTGCGGGAATATTCGGGCGAGCGCCCGTGGTTTCGACAAATCGGGCGTATCCCGGGAAGATCACAATCGGGCGAAATCAACTGTGCGGCAACAGTTTTCGTAGATTCAACCTGGGTTTCGGTACTATCACGGTAGGCTATTACGCCCTATCACGCGCCGCTGTCGAAAGATTCACACGCGTGCGTCGAGTGCGACTCGCAGATCGTCGACCGACAAACCGATCAGCGACTCCCGGAATACCCGCCCCGGCGCCGCGGGAACCGCGATCTCGCACGGAATCACCAGCAGACCGCAGCCCGCGCCCTGCGCCGCGAGCGAACCGGTCGGCGAGTCCTCGATCGCGACACAGTCACCCGGGTCGACCCCGAGCAGTTCCGCGGCGCGGCGGTAGATGGCCGGATCGGGCTTGCCGTGCGCCACCTCGTCACCGCAGACGGAGGTGTCGAAGAAATCGCGGCCGAGGGTATCGAGGCCGTATTCGGTGAGCGAACGCTTGGTGTTGGTCACCAGCGCGGACTTCATGCCCGCCTCGCGCACCATCGCCAGCGCGTCCTTGGCGCCGGGACGCCACGGGATCGGGCCGAGCATCAGCTCGGTGACCCGGCGCTCCAGGAACTCCCCCGCCTCGACGATCGTCTGCGGCGACGGGTCGAGGCCGATACCGTCGAAGAGCATGCGCAGCGCGTTGGGGCCGGAGGCGCCGATCAGGGCGTGGCGGACCTCGTCGGTCAGCTCGCGACCGTGTTCGCGGGCCAATTCACGAACCGCGATGTCCCACAGCTTCTCCGAATCGAGCAGCGTGCCGTCCATGTCCCACAGCACCGCGGTCGGTCGCGCGCTCACCTGTTACTCGCCTCGTTCTCGTCACACATCGCCGAAGTGCCCGGCGCTCGCCGGACCCCGTTCAGGGTAACGGGTCCGCCTCAGACGCCCGATCCGGCGATCTGCAGGTTGCCCGCGTCGCCAGAGACCTGGATCCACCGGTTCTCCGAGGTCACGGTGCCATTGGCGAGCTGATAGGTGAGCGTGACGACCGCGCGGTTCGGCCCGTTGGGGGTGATCGAGCCGACAGTCACCGACCGCACCGACGACCAGAACGACGAGTACTGCCCGAACCCGCCGGTCTGCGCCTGGTAGCCGGGAGCGAGTTGCGCCCACGCCCCGCCGATATTGCCGGGCAGCATGCCGTAGTACCCGGCGATGAACTGGTTGATCCGGTCCGGGGTGGGCGGACCGAACGGCGTGGTGGTGATGGTCGTGCTGGTCGGTTTCGCGGTGGTGGGGGTCGGCTTGGCGGATGTGCTCGTCGGGGTCGCACCGGCGCTCGTCGCACCGCTCGGCAGGGCTTCGGGCGGGGCAGACACGGTGATCGTTTCCTGCTCGGGCACGATGACGACCGTGCTCACCTTGCCGTCGACCACGGTCGTGACGGTGACCGGCGATGCCGGGACCTGCGCCTGTTGATCGGAGTCACCGCCCCGGTCACGGGTGACCACCAGCACCACCAGCATCACCGTGAAGGCGGCGACGGCCGCGGCCAACAGCAGCACGGCGCGGCTGTTGTTCGCGCGGTCGGTGCGCGACGGCGGGACGGGGAACGCCGGATGCAGGCCGGAGCCGTCCGTCGGCCCGGCCGCGGCCTCGGCGCGCAGCTGCGCCTGGGCACCGGCGCGTTCGACACCGTCCGCGGCCGAGGACGCGGCGTCGCGCGGCCGGACGAGGCCGGGATCGCCTGCCGCCGCCTGCCGCACCGCGCCTGCCTGCCCGGCCCCGCCTGCCGCCGCTCGGCCGATTGCCCCGTCCGCTCGGCTCGCCGCGTTGCCGCCCGCGCCCGACGCCGCACTGCCGCTCACGTCCGAGGCATGCGGTGCGCCGGTCGAATTTCGGCCCGAGATGGCCGAGCGGGCAGCCTTGGCCTTCGCGAGACCGCTGCCGAACAACGCTGCCGCGCCCGACTTCGCCGTCGCGCCCCCGTTCGCGGGTGCGCCGGCCGGCGGAATCAGCGACGTGGCCGCCTCGCTCATCGGCAGAATCTTCGTGGCCGAGGCGGGCAGTGCCGGAACACGGCCCGCCGCAACGTCTTCCAGCGCGACCCGGGCCTGCGCCATCGTCGGCCGGTCGTCGGCGGACGCGGTCAGCAGCCACATCAGGACCGGGGCGAGCGGGCCCGCGTTCTTCGGCTCGGGCACCACACCGCGCGCGACGGCGTGCAGCACAGCCAGGGGGTTGTCGCCCTCACCGAACGGCGGAGCGCCTTCGGAGGCGGCGTACAGCGTGGAGCCGAGAGCGAACACGTCGGCGGCGGGTTTCGGGTTGTCGCCGCGGGCGATCTCGGGCGCCAGATAGGCGGGGGTGCCCGCCAGGAAGCCGGTGGCGGTGACGGTGACGTCGCCGGTCGCGTGCGAGATGCCGAAGTCGGTGAGTTTGACCGTGCCGTCGTCGCCGACGAGCAGGTTGGCCGGTTTCACATCACGGTGCATGATCCCGGCGTCGTGCGCGGCCGACAGCGCGGCGGCGGCCTGGGCGCCGATCCCCGCCACCTCGATCGGCGGCAACGTCACCCCACCCGCCAGCTTCACCGCGAGGCTCGGCGCGTTCATGTATTCCATGACCAGCCACGGCTGGCCGTCCTCTTCGGCGACATCGAAGACGGTGATGGCGTTGGGATGGTGCAGACGGGCCGCGATCCGGCCCTCCCGCATCGCACGCAGTTTTCCTTCGAGTGCTTGCGTACCGGTGAGACCGGGTGCGAGCAGCACTTGCTTCACCGCGACAGTGCGCCGCAGCCGGACATCGGTGGCGCGCCACACGACCCCCATCGCGCCCGTGCCGATCGGGTCGGTGAGTCGATAGCGTCCCGCGATCAACCGATCCGATGTCATATCGTGTGCCCCTCCTGCTTACCGCTGAGTCGTCTCGCCCTCCGCGCCACAGCGGGATGAAACTTTCGAAAATCCTACGTGCTGAACTGCTTCGATCCTGTTGCGGGACAGCCCGGTCCATGGACCCAGCGCCGCATCGTGACCAGACTCACATGCGTCGCAACGACAATCGGACCGGTCCGCGGGACCGGTCCGATCTGCCGACGCGTGTATCTCTGTGCCTGCAGTCTCTCAGGCGTTGAAGTATTTCGCCTCCGGATGCAGCAGCACGAACGCGTCCGTCGACTGTTCGGGGTGCAACTGCAGTTCCTCCGACAGCGTCACCCCGACCCGGCCGGCGTCGAGCAGGTCGACCAGCTTGGCACGATCTTCCAGGTCGGGGCAGGCACCGTAGCCGAAGGAGTAGCGAGCGCCCCGGTAGCCGAGCTTGAAGTAGTCCTGGATATCGGCGGGATCGTCGGCGGCGACGGACTTGCCGTCGACGGTCAGTTCCTCGCGCACCCGGCGATGCCAGTACTCGGCCAGCGCCTCGGTGAGCTGCACACCGATGCCGTGCACCTCGAGGTAGTCGCGGTAGTTGTCGGCGGCGAACAACGCGTTCGCGAAGTCGGCGATCGGCTGACCCATCGTCACCAGCTGGAACGGCAACACGTCGACCTGTCCGGTCGCACGAGCCTGCTCGCGCGAGCGGATGAAGTCGGCGATGCACAGGAACCTGTCGCGCTGCTGACGCGGGAAGGTGAACCGATACCGTTCCGGCGCATCCGGATTCGGGTCGGTCAACACGATGACCTCGTCACCCTCCGACACCGCCGGGAAGTACCCGTAGACCAGGGCCGCGTGCTGGAGCACACCCTCGGTGGCAAGCCGGTCGAGCCAGGCGCGCAACCGCGGCCGGCCCTCGGTCTCCACCAGGTCCTCATAGGTCGGCCCGTCCCCGGCCCGCTGACCGCGCAGACCCCACTGGCCGAGGAACAGTGCCCGCTCGTCGAGCAGACCCGAATACTCCGCCAGCGGCAGACCCTTGATCACCCGGGTGCCCCAGAACGGCGGCGTCGGCACGGGCAGATCCGCGGCCACATCGGAGCGTTCGGGCACCACGATCGGCACCTCGGCGGCCTTGCGCTCGGCCGCGATCCGCTTGGACCGCTCATGACGCGCCTTGCGCTCGGCGGCCTTGTCCTTGGCGGCGATCGCCGCCGGGCTGTCCGGGTCGAGCCCGCCGCCACGCTTGACGGTCATGATCTCGTCCATCAACCGCAGGCCCTCGAAGGCGTCACGGGCGTAGTACACGTCGCCGTCGTAGACCGCGGTGAGGTCGTTCTCCACGTAGGAACGAGTCAGCGCGGCGCCGCCGAGCAGCACCGGGAACTGTTCGGCGACACCCTTGGAGTTGAGTTCACCGAGGTTCTCCTTCATCACCACGGTCGACTTCACCAGCAGCCCGGACATGCCGATCACATCGGCCTTCTTGTCCTGCGCGGCGTCGAGAATGGTGGCGATGGGCTGCTTGATACCGAGGTTCACCACCTCGTAGCCGTTGTTGGACAAGATGATGTCGACCAGGTTCTTGCCGATGTCGTGGACATCGCCCTTCACCGTGGCCAGCACGATCCGGCCCTTACCCGCGTCGTCGGTGGCTTCCATGTGCGGTTCCAGGTGCGCGACAGCGGTTTTCATCACCTCGGCCGACTGCAACACGAACGGCAGCTGCATCTGGCCCGAACCGAACAGCTCACCGACGGTCTTCATGCCCGAGAGCAGGGTCTCGTTGATGATCTGCAGCGGCGGCACGGTCTGCATCGCCTCGTCGAGATCGTCACCGAGACCGTTGCGTTCACCGTCGACGATGCGCCGCTCGAGACGCTCGAACAAGGGCAGCAGCGCCATTTCCTCGGCGCGCGAGGCCTTCGACGAGGCCGTCGAGACACCCTCGAACAACGCCATCAGCTTCTGCAGCGGGTCGTAGTCCTCGGTGCGGCGGTCATAGATCAGATCGAGGGCCACCTGCTGGTGCTCGTCGGGGATCCGGCTCATCGGCAGGATCTTCGACGCGTGCACGATCGCCGAATCCAGTCCCGCTTCGACACATTCGTGCATGAACACCGAGTTCAGCACCTGCCGGGCGGCCGGGTTCAGACCGAAGGAGATATTCGACAGGCCCAGGGTGGTCTGCACCTGCGGGCGGCGGCGCTTGAGCTCACGGATGGCCTTGATCGTCTCCTCGCCGTCCTTGCGCGACTCCTCCTGCCCGGTGCCCAGGGTGAACGTCAGGGTGTCGATGATGATGTCGGACTCGGCCAGGCCCCAGTTGCCGGTGATGTCGTCGATCAGCCGCTCGGCGATCGCGACCTTGTGATCGGCCGTGCGAGCCTGACCCTCTTCGTCGATGGTCAGCGCGACGACGGCGGCACCGTGCTCGGAGACCAGCCGCATGATCTGCTGGAACCGCGAATCCGGGCCTGCGCCGTCCTCGTAGTTCACCGAGTTCACCGCACACCGGCCACCCAGATGCTGCAGACCCGCCTGCAAGACCGGCACCTCGGTGGAGTCGAGCATGATCGGCAGCGTCGAGGCGGTGGCCAGCCGTGAGGCCAGCTCGTTCATGTCGTCGGCACCGTCGCGGCCCACGTAGTCGACGCAGAGGTCGAGCATGTGCGCGCCGTCGCGGGTCTGGTCCTTGGCGATCTCGAGGCACCGCTGCCAGTCGGCGGCCAGCATCGCGTCACGGAAAGCCTTGGAGCCGTTGGCATTGGTGCGCTCGCCGATCATCATGATCGACGCGTCCTGCTCGAACGGCACCGCGGTGTACATGCTCGAGACGGCAGGCTCGTGCTCGGGGTGGCGACGATCCTCGATCGCGGGCAGCGTCTTCTCGACCTCACGCACCGCCTCGGCGACCTGGCGAATGTGCTCCGGGGTGGTGCCACAGCAGCCACCGACCAGCGAGAGCCCGAACTCGGACACGAACCCGCTCATCGCGACGGCGAGCTCTTCGGGGGTGAGCGGGTACTCGGCGCCGTTGGCACCGAGCACCGGCAGACCGGCGTTCGGCATCACCGACACCGGGATGGTGGCGTGGCGCGACAGGTGCCGCAGGTGCTCACTCATCTCCGCGGGCCCGGTCGCGCAGTTCAGCCCGATCATGTCGATGCCGAGCGGTTCCAGCGCGGTGAGCGCCGCGCCGATCTCACTGCCGACCAGCATGGTGCCGGTGGTCTCCACGGTGACGTGGGTGATGATCGGGATCCGGCGGCCCGCCGCGATCATGGCCCGGCGACTGCCGGTGATCGCGGCCTTGACCTGCAGCAGGTCCTGGCAGGTCTCGATGAGGATGGCATCGGCACCGCCGTCGAGCATGCCGAGCGCGGCTTCGGTGTAGGCGTCGCGCAGCGAGACGAACGGCGCGTGGCCCAGGGTCGGCAGCTTCGTGCCGGGGCCCATCGAGCCGAGGACATAGCGCGGGGTGCCGTCGGCGGACGGACCCATCTCGTCGGCGACATCGCGGGCGATGCGGGTGCCGCGCTCGGACAGATCGCGGATCCGGTCGGAGATGTCGTAGTCGGCGAGGTTGGGCAAGTTGCAGCCGAAGGTGTTGGTCTCCACCGCATCCGCGCCCGCCGCGAAGTAGGCGCGGTGAATCTCGGCGAGCACATCCGGGCGGGTGTCGTTGAGGATCTCGTTGCATCCCTCGAGGCCGCGGAAGTCGTCGAGCGACAGATCCGCGGCCTGCAACATCGTGCCCATCGCGCCGTCGCCGATGACGACACGCCGCCGCAGCGTGTCGAGGAGCGTGGTATCGAACCCGGTGGGCAAGGACGCAGACATGATTCAAGACTAGAGGGCGCCCCCGACGAACGAGACCACTGTGGGTGAATCGAGTGGCCTGCGCCACTGTTCCCGGTGGAAACACGCAACACCGTCGGTCACCGCAAAACAATTCGCACAAGACACTAGGCTGACCGGGTGGATGCCAGTGAGACCCCCGGGACGGAACTGCCGACGTTGCGCAATCCCGTCATGGTTGCCGCCTTCGAGGGCTGGAACGACGCCGGCGATGCCGCCAGTGGCGCCATCGAACATCTGGAGTTGATCTGGGATGCCGAGCCGCTGGCCGAACTCGATTCCGAGGACTACTACGACTACCAGGTGAACCGGCCGACAGTCCGTCAGGTCGACGGGGTGACCAGGGAGATCCAGTGGCCCTCGACGATGCTGTCGGTGTGTTCCCCGCCCGGAAGCGACCGCGACGTGGTGTTGCTGCGTGGCATCGAACCGAACATGAAATGGCGCAGTTTCTGCGACGACCTGCTCGAGTTCATCGAGCAACTCGGCGTGGAGACGGTCGTGATCCTCGGCGCGCTGCTGGCTGATACCCCCCACACCCGGCCGGTGCCGGTGACCGGCTCGGCCTACAGCCCCGAGGCCGCCGAGCGATTCAGCCTGGAACAGACCCGGTACGAGGGCCCGACCGGAATCACCGGCGTGCTGCAGGACCAGTGCGTGAAGGCCGGGGTGCCCGCGGTGTCGTTCTGGGCCGCCGTCCCGCACTATGTGTCGCAGCCGCCGAACCCGAAGGCGACGATCGCGCTGCTGCACCGGGTCGAAGACGTCCTCGATATCGAGGTTCCGCTCGGTGAGCTGCCGAAACAGGCCGAGGAGTGGGAAGCCGCGGTCAACGAGATGACCCTCGGCGACGAGGAGATCAGCGAGTACGTGCGCTCGCTCGAGGAGCGCGGCGACGCGGCGATCGACCTCAACGAGACCATGTCCAAGATCGACGGCGACGCCATCGCGGCCGAGTTCGAGAAGTACCTGCGCAGACGCGGGCCCGGCAGCTTCGGCCTCTAGTTCTCGTTCACCGGGAGTTCGCCGCACAGGCGCCTCCCGGCCGCCCTCGGCACGACACCTAGACTTTTTCGCGTGCCGACCCTGCCGATCCTCGCCCATCTGCGTGGTTTCGACGACCGCGTCGCGGTGCTGCACCCGGTGGGGCCCGCGTCCGCCGCCACCGTCACCTCGGTGACCTACGCCCAGCTCGCCGACCGCGTCGCGGAGTTCTCGGCCGAACTGGGACCGGTCCGCCGGCTCGTCGCGCTCACCGCGGGCAACGATCTGGACTCCCTCGTCGCCTACCTCGGCGCACTCGACGCGGGATGCGCGGTCCTGCTCACCGGCGAGCTCACCGGCGAACTGGCCGCAACCTACGACCCGGATGTGATCATCGACCGCGGTCGGGTCATCGCGAACCGCGCGCGGTCGGCGCACCGGCTACATCCGGAGCTGGCGCTGTTGCTCAGCACCTCCGGGTCCACCGGGTCGCCGAAGCTGGTGCGGCTGTCGGCGCGCAATCTCGGCGCCAACGCCGAATCCATCGCCGAGTACCTCGGCATCGGCCCGGACGACCGCGCGGCGACCACCCTGCCGCTGTTCTACTGCTACGGCCTGTCGGTGGTCCACAGTCATCTGCTGCGCGGCGCGAGCCTGTTGCTCACCGAGCGCTCCGTGCTCGAGCCCGAGTTCTGGGACGAGTTCCGCGAGCACCGGGCCACCTCGTTCGCCGCGGTGCCCTACACCGTCGATCTCCTCGACCGGATCGGCTTCGCCCGGATGTCGCTGCCCGCTCTGCGGTATGTGACCCAGGCGGGCGGCAGACTCGAGCCGGCCAGGGTCCGGACCTACGCGCGGCTCGGCGCGGCCGCGGGCTGGCGGTTCTTCGTGATGTACGGCCAGACCGAGGCCACCGCCCGAATGGCGTATCTCCCACCGGAATCGGCGGACGAGCACCCCGATTGCATCGGGATCCCCGTCCCGGGCGGGCATTTCACCTTGGCACCGGTCGACGACGGCGCCGCGGAGGAACTCGTCTACCACGGCCCGAACGTGATGCTCGGCTACGCCCGCCACTCGGCCGACCTGGCACTGGGCCGCACGGTCGACGCGCTGCGGACCGGCGATCTGGCCCGGCGCACGCCCGACGGGCTGTACCAGGTCGTCGGCAGGCGCAGCCGCTTCGCCAAGCTGTTCGGTCTGCGCATCGATCTGGGCCGCGTCGAATCGGAGCTGGCCACAGCCGGTTTCGTCGCCGCCTGCACCGACGACGGCAGCCGGGTGATCGCGGCGATACTCCCCCGCCCGGCGGCGTCGGCGACCTCGCGCCGAGCGCACGGGGTGGCGGTCGCGCGACTGATCGCCCAGGTGTCGGGCCTGCCCGCCACCGCGATCAGCGTGACCGTCGTCGACGAGCTGCCTCGGCTGGCCACCGGCAAAATCGACTATCCGGCGGTGCGCGCGATCGCCACCATACCGGCGAGCCCGGGCGACGATGTCGGCGCGATCTACGCCGACGCCCTCGGCCTGCCGATCGAGACGATCTCGCCCGCACACAGTTTCGCGGACCTGGGTGGCAGTTCGCTGAGTTACGTCACCGTGGCGGCACGCCTCGAGCGGGTGCTCGGTACCCTGCCCACCGACTGGCCACAGCGTTCGATCGCCGACCTGGGGCGAGCTCCCCGTACCCGCGCCCGCTTCGGCCGGGCGCTCGACTCCTCGACGGCTCTGCGCGCGATCGGGATCGTGCTGATTCTCGGCTCGCACATCCAGCTGTTCGAACTCTGGGGCGCCGCGCACGTGCTGCTCGCCGTGGCGGGCTACAACTTCGCCCGGTTCGCGGTGAGTTCCGCCCAACCCGCCCGGCGACTGCGACTCACCGGGCGGGCCGTGGCGATGATCGCGGTGCCGACCGCGCTCTGGGTCCTGATCACGATGGTCTGGCAACCCGGCTATTACAGCTGGCAGAATGTGTTGCTGCTCAACAAGATCCTCGGTCCCCGCAATGACACGGCGGGACACCTGTGGTTCCTGGAAGTGCTCGTGTACTGCACCGTGGCCTGCGCGCTACTGATCCGGGTCCCCCGGATCGACGGGTGGGAGCGGCGGGCGCCGTTCTGGTTCGCCCTCGGCCTGCTCGGCCTCACCCTGGTCTTGCGCTGGCATTCGTTCGGGCTCTATCCCGAACGCGATATCGCGTTGTCACCGCTGGCCTGTTGGTACTTCGTTCTCGGCTGGGCCGGAGCGAAGGCGACGGCGGTCTGGCAGCGGCTGATCGTCAGCGCCGTGCTGCTGGCTTGTGTGCCCGGATATTTCGGCGTCACCGAGCGGGAACGCCTTGTCATGGCGGGCATTCTGATCTTGATCTGGCTGCCCGCGCTGCGCGTGCCCGCCGTCGTCGCCGTGGTGGCGGTGGCGGTGGCCGACAGCTCGTTGTTCGCGTACCTGCTGCACTGGCAGGTGTACCCGGCGTTCGGCGACCAGCGATTGCTCGCACTGGTGGCCTGCCTGGCCGCCGGAGCGGCCGCTACCGAGATGGTGGATCGGTGCAGGCATCGGATCCCATGGCTAACGTTCCAGGGTCAGCACTTGAGCGGCCGCCTCGTGCGCCAGCTTCGCGATCAGCAGGTCACGCGGAATCGTCTGGCCGGTAAGGTGATCGAGTGACGGCACCACCACGTGGTGCGCATCGGCCCGCTTCAATTCCTGGGTGAGTTCGGCGAACGCCGCACCGTCACCCGCGGGTGCTTCGTGGAACGTCGCGGCGAAACACATGCCCGCGGTCCGCGCGAGGCTGCGTAGCGCATCCTCCAATTGGTCGCTCTGACCATCAGCCAGATCGTCCCGCAAGTATCCATAGATCAACGCTTCCACCCGAACCTCCGTTGGATTGGGATCGCTGTTCTGTTGTCGGACCTGTCGTGTACCGATCCCCCCGCGTCGCGCGGCACGCCACGCGGGGGTACTTCGTTGCCCTGCAAGCTCTCCTGCAAAGCCGGCATCCGGTTGTCGAGCCGAGTACCTGCTTACATCATGAACAATCATGGCCCCCGGCAGCAGATGTCAATCCGATGACATCTACATGCCCTATCCGGGACGCCGAACGTTAACTGGTGGAATACTACCGCCGTGACCGCAACTGATGATCGACCCGTCTGGGCTGTTCGGATGCGCTCGGAACGTGACGCGAGGGGGTGGTCGCAAGCCGATGCCGTTCGCGCTATGCGTGCCAAGTCCTCCCACAACCTGCCGACGGACAGTACCCTGCTGCGCAACTGGCGCCGCTGGGAATCCGGGGAATCGCGACCTGACGAGTTCTACGCGCCGATCATCGCGGCCGCGTTCGACACCGTCCCCGCCGCGTTCTTCCCGAAGTCCCGTCCCAACCGTGATGACGAGCTGTTATCGGCAACCGGTATGGACACTCTGGAGTTCATCGGACGACTCAGAATGTCCGACGTCAACAGCGCCACCCTGGACGCGGTGCGGATCACCGCCGAAAGGCTGTGCTGCGAATACGCCTACGCCGACCCCTACGCACTGCACACCGAGGGGACCGCGTGGCTGCGCCGGATCACCTCCCTGCTCGACGGCAGACTGACGCTGAGCCAGCATCGCGAAATCCTCGTCCTGGCAGGCTGGGTCGCGTTGCTGGTCGGTTGCGTCGACTACGATCTGGGCCGCCGGGGTGGTGCCGAGGCCACCCGCCGAGCCGCCGATTCGCTGGGTCGCGAGGCGGGCAATACCGAGATCGTCGGGTGGGCGGCGGAGATGTCGGCGTGGTTCGCGTTGACCCAGGGCAACTTCCGTGGCGCGATCGATGTCTCGGAGAAGGCCATGGCGGGTACCACGTCGTCGAGTGTGGGGGTGCAGTTGGCGGCGCAGCGCGCCAAGGGCTGGGCCCGGCTCGGTGATCGCCGCAATGTGCAGACCGCCCTCGACGAGGGCAGGGCGATCCTGTCGCGGATGGGTCATCCGGCCGATCTGGACAACCACTTCGTCGTCGACGCCACGAAATTCGACTTCTACGCGATGGACTGCTGCCGGGTGGCGGGCCAGGATCGACTGGCCGAGCGCTACGCCCAGCAGGTGATCAGCGATTCGACCCGACCGGACGGTTCGGTCCGCAATCCCATGCGGGTCTCCGAGGCGCGGCTCACCCTGGCCGTCGTGGCCGTGCGCGATCGCGATCTCGAGCGCGCGGTCGAGGAGGGTGTCGCGGCGTTCTCCGCGGGGCGCAAGTCGCTGCCGTCGCTGGCGTGGATCGCGGGCGAGGCGGCCAGGGAGATCATCGAACGATACCCAGGAGATCACCGCACCCAAACCTTCCTCGAGCAGCTGCGATCGCTCAATGTCGGATGAGCTCGCGCGGCGATGCCACGCCGATCGGGGACGGGTCCGGCGGAGCACGCGAAGGCCACCACTAACCTGTCTACGGTGACCGACTCCGCCGACGGCCTGCCCAGCGCCGTACCCGCCCTGTGGGACGAGCGTCTGCGGTTGTTCTCGTTCGCGACCGCCGAGAAGCGCGCCGACTACCTGCGGGTGCTGCGCGCCTTCGACAGCGCTCGGGCCGCCTACGTGGTGTTGTTGCACGCCGACGACGTCGCCGAGTGGATAGCCAGAGCCGAGGCGGGCGGTCGAGCCGAGGCGGCCGCGGGTGTCCCACTGCCCGCGGTCGAGATCGGTCCCCTGCTCGAGCAGCTGCATCGCTGGGGTGTGCTCGAACGCAGCTACGACGGCACCCGCGCGGCCACCCTGGCCGAGTACCGCAACCGGCACTACGTCTACCAGTTCGCGCAGGCCGGGTTCCAGGCCTACCGGGCGGTGGCCGGGGTGCTCGCGGCCCGGATGGAGGACGCGTCGCTGTCGCGGCTGGTGCTGCCCGAGCTGCTCGCCGACCTGCGCACCCTCTCCGCCGCCAACCGCGACGGCGACGCCGAGCGGGTCTACACCACGTTGCGCAGGCTCGACACCGCGCTCACCGACATGGCCGCGCGCGCCGCGCACTTCTACCTGTCTCTGGGCGACCTGGTGCGCACCACCGAGATCACGCCGGAATCCTTCCTCGCGCACAAGGACGCGCTGCTGGCACACATGCGGGAGTTCAGCATGGATCTGGCCCGGTTCGCCCCGCGGCTGGCGGCGGCGATCGGCGAAGTCGAGGAGACCGGCGTCGAGCAGCTGATCGGCCGCGCGGCCGGGTGCGACGAGCGGGTGCTGTTGAGTCTCGCCGAACGCGAAGCGGATTGGCGTTCCCGCTGGGACGGGCTGCGCACCTGGTTCGTCGCCGCGGGCACCGAGTCGTCGGAAACCTGCGAGGCCGATCGGCTCCGCGAGGCGACGATGAGCGCGATCGCGGCGGTGCTGTCGCTGTTGCGCCGGGTCACCGAGACCCGCCGAGGTGGCGTCAGCCGGGAATCGGCGTTGCGCCACCTGGCCGAATGGTTCGTCGCCACCCCCAGCGCGGGCAGTGCGCACGCGCTCTACGACGCGGTGTTCGGGCTGGGCAAGCCGCGCCACCTGTCGCTCGAACATCCCGACGCGGAGCTGATCCCCACCAGCCGATCCTGGTGGGAAGCACCGCCGTTGGAGATCTCCCGCACGCTCGCCGAAACCGGTCGCGCACCCACGGCGGGCGCCCCGGCCCGGATCGCGCGCAACGACGCGGGCGTGCGGCGGCTGCGGGAGGCCCAACTGGCGGCACAGCGTGAACGCGCCGCGGCCGCCGCCTCGCTGTCCCAGGGCAATGTGCACGACCGAGTGCTGGATCAGCGTGAGACCGAGGTGCTGTTGCGCCTGATCGACGCCGCCTCCACCGCGTGGGTTCCGGTGAGCGGAAAGGTCGACGGCACAACAGGTTCCGACAACGGCGTCACGTTGACAGTGCGCCCCTGCGATGGGTCGACGGTCATCCGGACCGCGGCGGGGCTGCTCCATCTGAACAACCGTCGCCTCGAAGTACGCGAGTCGAGCCGCCGCGGGGTCGCGCGATGAGACTGCGCATCGACTCGCCAGATTTCGGCGTCCATCGCTCGGTGCGACCGACGTCGGCACGAGGGGCAAGACTGTGAAGCGACAACGGATCGATGCGCTCGCTCTCGACAGTTATCAGCGGGCGGCGCGAGTGATGCTCGCCAATCACCTGGTCACCCGGGTCTATCCCGACCGGATCGCGCTGCCGTTGATTCGGCGGTGGGCGACGGAACTGCGCGAGGATCTGGCCGAATTGTTCGGTTACCGCTTGGAGGTCACCGAGACCACGGCCCGGCTCTACCCGGTGCACGATCGGCTCGATGACGCCCGGCCCGCCCGCAGCGTCAACGATCGGGTCTTCGACCGCCGCCGCTACGCCTATCTGTCACTGGCGCTGGCCGCGCTCGGCCGGGCAGGCGACCAGATCACCCTGTCCGAATTGGCCGAGCACGTCGCCGATTACGCGAGCCGGATCGAGGGACTCGACCTGTCGACCGAGCGAGCCGCCGATCGCGACGCCTTCGTCGATGCCGTCGGCTGGCTGGGCGCGCGGGGTGCGTTGACGTTGGCCGACGGCGACGCGGGCGGTTGGGCCAGCGACCCGGAGGCGGGCGAGGCACTCTACGACATCGACCGCCCGGTGGTGTTCGCGCTGTTCCGGCCCCCACGGGCACTGCAGCATCTACACAGCGTGCGCGGGTTGCTGGCCGAGGACACCGACCAGGCTGATCAGGCTCGCCGGGTGCGCCGGGCGCTCGTCGAGCGCCCCGTCGTCTATCTCGACGAACTGTCGGCAGCCGAGGGTGCGCTGCTCGGCCAGGACCGACTGGTCGGCGAGGTCGAACACTGCACCGGCTTGCGCGCCGAACGCCGGGCCGAAGGTGTGGCGCTGATCGACAACTCGGGACGACTGTCCGATACCCGCTTCCCCGGCACCGGAACCCTGGCACAGGTGGCGCTGTTGTTGATCGGCGAGATCGCCGACACGGTCCTCGACATCGACAACCCGATCCCCCGGCGCCCCGGCGCGCTCACCCCCGACGACACCCTGCTCGCGCACCTCGATGCGTCCATCCCCACTGCGGGCGTGTTCGCCCCGCTCGCCGAGGACCTCGAAACCAGCACGCCGGCCCCGGATTTCACCGACGACATCGACGACCTCGAACCCGTCACCTATCCGTTCCTCGACGACGCCTGGGTGCGCACGACCGTCACCGCGCTCACCGACCGCTACGGCGCGACCTTCGCCGCCCAGTGGCAGGCCGATGTCGGCGGGCTCACCACCGAGGTCCTCGCGCTGCTCACCAAGCTGCGGCTGATCCGGCCGGTCGAGGACGGGCTGCTGGTATTGCCCGCGCTGGCCAGATATCGCGGCGCGGTGGTCACCGTGCGGGTGCGCAAGGCCGAGGAATTGTTCGTCACCGCCGCCGATACCGACGGCAGCACCGGAGAGGGAGGGGTCTGAGCATGTCACTCATTCACGGCGGAGTGCGGTTCGTCCCGACCCGTGCCGGCATCGTCAACCTGTGGGACTACCGCGACCAGGAGTTCAGTTTCGCCGACGGGCGCCTGGTGCTGCGCGGTCCCAACGGCTCCGGCAAGACCAAGGCCCTGGAAGTGTTGTTCCCGTTCGTCCTGGACGGACGGATCGAACCACGCAGGCTGAACCCGTTCGCCGGTGAAGAACGCACCATGAAGTCGAATCTGCTCTATCGCAAGCAGGAATCGGCCTACTCGTATGTGTGGATGGAGTTCGCGCGCGGCAGCTGGGACGACCCGGAGACTGTCACCGTCGGCATCGGCATGCGCGCCACCCGCTCGTCGGACAAGGTGACCCGCTGGTACTTCGTCGCCGACGGTCGCGCCGGGGTCGACTTCTCGCTCATCGGTCCCGACGACCGCCCGCTCACTCGCAAGCAGTTGGCCGAGCAGATCGGCAGCGACGCCATCGTGGACCGGCCGGTCGAGTACCGGGCGGCGATCGACGCGCGCATGTTCGGGCTCGGCGTGCAGCGCTACGACCAGCTGATCAATCTGATCCTCACCCTGCGCAGGCCCCAGCTCGCCAAGAATCTCGACCCGCGCGGGCTCTCCCAGGCACTCACCGACGGCCTTCGGCCCCTCGACGAGCAGTTGATCCTCGACGCCGCACGCTCGTTCAGCGATATGGAGGAGGTCGGCCGCACCCTCGACGGGCTCGTCCAAGCCGATACCGCCACTCGCCGATTCGTCGATGTGTACCGCAAATACCTTGCGGTACAGGCGAAAACGGACGTCGACCAGCTCCGCGCCCGCCTCGATGCCGTGACCAACGCCGCCACCGCGCTCTTCGCCGCGACCGCTCTGCGTACCCGCCGCGACACCGACCGCACCGAAGCCGAGACCAGGGCCGAGAACGCCGACCAGGCCTATGAGCAGGCCATCGCCGACCGCGAGAATCTCCAGCGCTCCAGCGCCTACGAGGGCAAACAGCAACTCGACGACCTGGCCGACGCCGTCCGCCGCCTCGAAACCTCCGCCGCGGCCCACCGCGACAAGGCCGCCGAAGCCTCGCACACGCTGCAACGCCGCGCCGAGGAAGCCTCTCGCGCCACCGAAGCGGTCCGCACAGCGGCCGCCTCCCTCGTCCGCGGCGAAGACGCGGTCCGTGCCGCCGCCGAAGAGGCGGGCATCGAATGGACCCCACCGAGCGCCGAGGGCCGCGGCGACCAGTTCACCGCGGCGGTGCGCGGCCACGCGGAGGAACGTGATGCCGACGTGCGTGCGGTGCGACAAGCAGTGGGCAAGTGGGAAACCGCCGCCGCCGACCGCACCCGCTCCGAGCGCCTGGCCGAACGCGCTGTCGAACTGCGCGACTCGGCCGCCGCCGAAGTCGCCCATGCCGAAGCCGCGGTCGCCTTGGCCCGCAGCGAATCCGCCGCCGCCCTGCGCACCTGGTGGAACGCGCACAGCGAGATCTTCGGGGCCGTTACCGAACCGGGGGCGCACGACGGCCGCTCGGACGCGAATCCCGACGGACAGGACGGGAAAGGTGAACGTCGCCGAAAGGTGACGTCCGACACCACCGCCGGCATGTTCGCCGCGCTCGACGCTGCCATGGCCGGTGCGGGCGTGGAGGACATTCCCTCCGCCTCCGAGGTCTTGTCCGAGTGGTGCGAGCCGCTGCGCGAGCAGATCCGCACCCGCCGCGAGCAGGCGCGCTCCCGTGCCACCGCCGCTGCCGTGCGCCGCGATGCCCTGGTCGCCGAACGCACACAGATCGCCGCCCAGCACGACGACGCTCCCCCGGCCCATCCCGCCAGAACCGGTGTCCGCGAAGGACTTCCGGGTGCGCCGCTCTGGCAGCTGGTGCGGTTCGCCGACTCGGTGTCCCCGCGGGATGCGGCCGGTATCGAGGCGGCACTGCAGTCCAGCGGTCTCCTCGACAGCTGGATCTGTGGCCCGAGTCTGCCCGCCGGCATCGACTCCGAGCACTTCCTGCTGCCCTTGCCGATCGATCAGCGCCCGTCCGGCCGTACTCTCGCCGATGTCCTTGTCGTCGAGGACGATTCGGCCGATCTCACCGTGCCTACCGAGACCGTTGCCGCGGTGCTGGCCTCCATCGCCCTCCACGACACATCCGCACAGCCGGGTACGACGACCGATGACACGCCGGACGCAGAACGATCCGTGTCCGGCGATGCCACTCGGCTGGTCACCGGCGCCACCCTCACCGCACTGACCACTGCCGCCGCGCCGCAGGTCGTGGTCGGCCTCGCCGGAACTTTCCGGCAGGGCGTTCTGATCGGACACCACCACAAGCCCGAAGCCGAGTTCATCGGGACCACCGCGCGAGCGCGCAGGCGTGAGTCCCGGCTCGCCGAGATCGAGGCGGCGATCGAGGCCGCTACTGCCGAACATCAGGCGGCAAGGGACGAAGATAGTTGCGCCACTGCCGAATTGGCCGCGCTGTCGGCCGGCGCCAAGGCACTGCCGCGCCCGTCGGCGGTGACGTCTGCCCTGCGTGCCGTGTCCGAGGCCGCCGGCCTGATGCGGTCGAGGGTGGAGGCCGCCACCCAGTCCGAGCGCGAACTCGACCAGGCCGTCGCCGAAGTCGCGGCCCTGGACAAGAAGGTGCGCGCAGCCGCCCAAGCGCATCGAACCCCGCGCGAGGCACGCGAACTCGACGCGCTGGCCGCCGCGATCCGCCATTTCGAGAACACCGGTACGGGACTGCTCCGCCTACGCGCCGAACACGAACGCGAGCGCGAACGCGAACGCGAGGGCGCCGACCGGCACGACGAGGCGCGGGCACTGGCCGAGGCGTTCGCCGAAGAGGCCGAGGCTGCCCGACTGGGCTACACCGAGCAGCAGCGCAAACTCGAAACGCTGCGCGAAGCGCTGGGCGCCAGTGCCGCCGACATCGACCGCGATCTCGACCTGGCCCGCGGTGCCATCGAGGCGGCCAAGGCCGAGCAGCGGGCCGCGCGCAAGGCCGCCAATGCCGCCATCGAAGCGGTCGGCGATGCCGAGGCGGCCTCTCGCACCGCCAACGAAGCGCTCGCCACCGCACTCACCGAAGTGCTCGCCGAGGTGCGTTCACTGGCCCCGTACGCCCGACCCGACCTGTTGAGCCTGCTCGGCGCCTCGGTCGAACACCGCTGGCCCAGTAGCGATGCTGCGTGGTCCACCCCGGAGCAACTGCAGTACCGCATCGTCGCCGCGGGGCCGGAAACCGATCCGGAGGTGCTGCCCGACGAGGTGGCCGCCCTGTTCGCCGACCTCGACACCGCCACCAGCCAGGTCCGCGCCACCGAAGCGGGTCGCAAGTCCACCCGGTCCGCGGTCACCACCGCGCTCCAGGAATTCGACGCCGCGCTCACCGCCTCCGGCCGCGACTACCGGCTGAACTGGGACGCCGCCGACGGACTCACCGTCGTCGCCGTCCACGACGAGAACGGCCAGGCCGCCCTGGCCGACTTCGCCGCCCGCATCGACGCCGCCCGCCGCGACCAGGAACTGCTGCTCACCGATGCCGAGCGGCGCATCCTCGAAGACGCGCTGCTCACCGGCCTGGCCCAGCAGATCCACGAACGCACCACCGACGCACGCGAACTCATCTCCCGCATGGGCGCGGAGATGAAGCAGCGGCGGATGTCGTCGGGCAACACCATCGGTGTGCACTGGATCCTCGCCGACGGGTTGTCGGAGTCCGCGCGCTCCATGTGCAAACTCCTCGACCGCGACACCACCGCCCTGAGCCCGGAAGACCTCGGCTCGGTGCGCGCCCACTTCGCCGCCGAGATCCGCGCCGCCCGCACCGCGCACCCGGAGCGTTCGTACCCCGAAATCCTCGCCGCGACTCTCGACTACCGGACGTGGCGAGTCTTCTCCTTCACGCTGATCTCCGGCGACGGCACCGAGGACAAGCTCACCGTCGCCCGGCACAGCGCCCTCTCCGGCGGCGAACAGTCGGTCTCCCTGCACCTGCCCCTGTTCGCCGCCGCCCACGTGATGCTCGACTCCGCCGACCCGCAGGCGCCTCGCCTACTCGCTCTCGACGAAGCCTTCGCCGGCGTCGACGACAACGGTCGCAGCGAATTGCTCGGCCTCAGTGTGCAATTCGACCTCGACCTGTTCATGACCGGCTACGACCTGTGGATCACCTACGCCCACGTTCCCGGCTGCGCGCACTACGACCTGGCCCACTCCACCGCCGAGAACACCGTCAGCGCGACCCTTCTCGTCTGGGACAGCGGTGAGCTTCTCGCCGAACACGACGGCGGCGACCTCACCACGGCGCTGGGCTCCCCCAACCGCCGCCGAGTTCCCAACACGATCGAGGGCGGGTTGACCCTGGAAGGGATGCCGGGCGAACCCGCTCCGGTGGGCTGATCAGCGGTACGGGTTCGCCCAGCGCGCGCCGAAGAGAATCATCGTTCTGATGACACCGCGTAGCGGGCCGCGATCGCTGCGGCACGGTCGCGCAGGGTGGTGCGTAACCACTGCGGGGCAACGACTTCCGCGTTCGCGGCGAGCTGCCACATCGCCCATTCGGCGTGTCGGCGATCCTGGAAGGCCACTTCCAGCCGCAGTCGCCCGTCGTCGTCCGCTTCTTCGCGGTGGACAGCCACCGCGGTGCCGACCAACTCCTCGCGCCGCACCGGATCGACCAGAACCCGTACGGTGACGAGATCGCCGCCTGCGCGAAAGCGGGCGCTGCGCTCCTGCCAAGCCCGGTCCAGATCGACCCGGTCCGGTCGCTGGGCCGGTTCGGCGAGCGCCTCGGCGGCCACGACCCGCGACAGCCGGTAGGTGCGGTCCGCGCCGGATCTGGTGGCGAGCAAGTAGCCTTGGCCTCGGACGGTGACCAGGCCGATCGGGTCCACCGTGCGCCATGCCGGGCTCTGGTCGACGGCGGCGTAGTGGATGCGCAGCTTGTGTCCGGCGAGCACCGCGCGCCGGACCTCGCTGACGATCGTGTCGGGCAGCTCCTCGGCATCCAACCGGCGCGAGAGCAGATCGGTCTCGGGATCGATGAGCAATCGTTCGGCCGCGTCGCTCGCGGTCTCCCGATAGCTTTCGGGCAGCGCGTCGACCACCTTGAGCATGGCCGACGCGAGCGCCGAGCCGAGCCCGAATGCCTGTGCGCCACGCCGTGATCCGGCGATCAGCAAGGCCAGCGCCTCCTCGTGGTTCAGCCCGGTCAGCTCGGTCCGGAATCCGGGCAGCAGCGCGAACCCGCCGTGCCTGCCCCGTTCGGCGTAGACCGGAACGCCCGCCGTGGACAGCGCCTCGATATCGCGCAGCACAGTCCGGGTGGACACCTCCAGTTCGCGAGCCAGGGTGTCCGCCGACAGCTGACCGTGCCGCCGCAGCAGCAGCACCAGGGAGACCAACCGGTCAGCTCGCATACGAAAAACTATGCCAGGAATACACGACACAGGATGTCGTGTATTCCTGGCAGGTTCATCGCCATGACAAACATCGACCACGCGCGCCACACCATCGTCAACCCCGACGGCCTGCACGACCCGACCCCCTTCGGCTACAGCCACACCGCCGTCATCCCCGCTGGTACCGAACTGGTTCTCGTCTCGGGACAGTACGGATCCCGACCCGACGGCGCGGTCGTCTCCCCCGACTTCACCGAGCAGGTCGACCAAACCTTCCGTAACATCGCCACCGCCCTGGCCGCCCACGACCTCGACCTCAGCCACGTCGTCCAGCTCCGGACCTACGTCGTGAATCACGACGTCAGCAAACTGGGCCCCATCGCAGGTGCCGTCCAAGCGAACTGGGGCACAACCCCTCCCACCCAAACCCTCATCGGCGTCGCGAGCCTCGCCACCCCCGATGTCCTGTTCGAGGTCGAAGCCGTCGCCGCCCGCCCCTGAGTGTTCTCCGCACCTGCATCGGGCTGTCGAACCCGGTGCAGGTGGGGAGAGTTACCGGGCCGCTTTCCTCACGGGCAGATGGTCGATGGCGGCAACCTCATCGGTGACCATCCGAGACGCTCGAACGAGCACGGGCGGTCGCTCAAGCACCCAGGGCGGCTTGCAGGCGACTCGTGAGGGCACGCAATGCCGCGGTCAGTTCAGGCGAATCATGGACGCGGAACGGCACTCCCAGGGACGTCAGTTGTCCGGCGAGCCAGGTGGGGTCGTCGTCTCGGGTGGCGGTGAGGCGGCAGGTGGTGTTGCTGTCGGCGCGAAGGGTGTTCGGTTCCTCGCCGAGCCGGCCTGCGATTCGGCCGCGTGGAGCTTCGATGGTGACATCCACCTGGTATTCGGGTGTGGCCCAGTCGGTTCGGCGGCCTGCGACGTAGTCGGCCGGGTCGGCGGCGGGGAGGTCGCGGGGGGCGATCCGGGCGCCGGTGGGGTGGGGGGTTTCGATGCGGTCGGCGCGGTAGCTGCGCCAGGCGTCGCGGTCGAGGTCGTAGGCGACGAGGTACCAGCGGCGGCCTGCGGCGGCGACGCCCGCGGGTTCGGTGTGGCGGCGGGACTCGGCGCCGGTGGCGTCGCGATAGGTGAAGCGGAGGCGTTCTCGGTTGGTGACGGCGGCGGCGAGGGTGGTGAGGACCTCCGGGTCTACGGTGGGGCCCTCGCCCGCTCGGACCGTGACCGCCGCGCCGACCACGCGCACTCGTCTGCGCAGTGTCGCGGGCAGGACTTGTTCGAGTTTGGTCAAGGCTCGCACCGACGCGTCCTCGATGCCCGCGACCGCCTGTCCCGCGGCGACTCTCAGCCCCACCGCGACGGCGACGGCCTCGTCCGCGTCGAGGATCAGCGGTGGGAGCGCCGAGCCCGCGGTGAGCCGGTAGCCGCCTGCCGCACCCATCGCGGCGACTACCGGATAGCCCAGGTCGCGCAGGCGGTCGATGTCGCGTCGCACGGTCCGATCGGTGACGCCGAGCCGGTCGGCCAGTTCGCTGCCCGGCCACTCCCGTGGCATCTGCAACAGGGAGAGCAGGCGGAGCAGGCGGGCGGCGGTGTCGGTCATGTTTTCCATTCTCGCGCACATCTAGGACCAGAACTGTCCTAGATAGTCGATAACGTCGACATCACACCGACGACGAGGAGTCCCGATGACCACCATCCGCCCGTTCCACATCGACATCCCCCAGGCCGACATCGACGATCTGCACGACCGGCTGAGCAGGGCGCGCTGGGCGGCTCCGCTGCCGGGCGAGGGCTGGGAACGCGGCATCCCCACCGAGTACCTCCGCGAGCTCGCCACGTACTGGGCGAACGAATTCGATTGGCGGGCACAAGAAGCCGCGCTGAACGCGTTTCCCCAGTTCATCACCGAGATCGACGGCCTCGACGTCCATTTCGTGCACGTGCGCTCCCCCGAGCCCGACGCGGTGCCGCTGCTGCTGACCCACGGCTGGCCCAACTCGTTCGTCGAGTTCACCCGCACCATCGGCCCGCTCACCGATCCGCGCGCTCACGGTCTCGATCCCGCACTCGCCTTCGACGTGGTGATCCCGTCCGTCCCCGGCTTCGCCTTCTCGGCGGCGCCGCGCGAACCCGGCATGACCACCGCACGGGTCGCCGCGATGTGGGCCACTTTGATGGACCGCCTCGGCTATGACCGCTACGGCACGCAGGGCGGTGACCTCGGCGCCTACGTCGCGCCGGAGATGGCGCTCGCCGCCCCGGAACATGTGATCGGCGTGCATCTCGACGGCGGGATCGGCATGCCGACCGAGGCCGACGTGCCCGCGATGTCGGCCGATGATCGCGCGCAGTGGGCGCAGATGCAGCAGTGGATGACCGGCGGCGTCGACCACCACGCCCTGTTGCGGGCGGCCCCGCAAACGTTCGCCCTCGGCTGGAACGATTCGCCGGTCGCACTGCTGGCGTGGATGATGCAGAAGTTCCAGGAGTTCGCCTATATGGCCGACCGCGCCGAAGACGTGATCGAGCGCGACCACCTGCTGACCAATATCGCCCTGTACTGGTTCACCCAGACCACCGGCACCTCGTCCTGGCCGATGTACGACGGACTGCGCACCGGCGGCGGGTTCGGCTGGCCCACCGACCAGAACCTGGTGCCGACCGGCGTCTACGGTGGCGGTTCACCGCTCATGCGCACACTCGCCGATCACGGCAACAAGATCACCCATTGGCCGTCGGGAAATCCGGGCAACCATTTCGTCGCGATGGAAGAACCCACCGCGCACGTCGCCGACATCCGGACCTTCTTCGCCGGGCTGCGCTGAGCCCTCGTGGCAGTGCACACGGGTGCACTGCCACGACGGGGTTCGGCTCTAGCGTTGACTCGCGTCCGGCACCCGCGGCGGACACGGCGCACCGGGCGCGGTCACCAGCTCGAAATGCCACCACTCGTTGTCGAAGGTCCGGCACAGTCCCCACCGGTTGCCGTTGTCCTCGAGCCACTGTGCCCCCACCTGCGGGCCCACATCGACGGCACGGCCGGAGACATGGGTGGACTCCTCCGGCGGCAGCACCCAGCGTCGCGCTTCCTCGGGGCTGCCGTAGGTGGCCAGGCCGTCCTGCCAGAGCCACAGCTGCTGCTCGTAGGTGCGATGACCGGAGGTGATCGACAGCGGCACGTCCTCGGCGTGGGCCTGCTGTTCGGCGAGGGTGTAGGCGGCGGCGAGCGGCGGGTCGAGGCCTTCGGTGCCCGCTGCCGATTGGAACTGTTCGCGCGGCTCGGGTTGGGCGGCGGCGGCGATGCCGACGGCGGTGACGGCCGCGGCGGCCGTCACGGTCACCAGGATCCGGTCGGCCACGCGGCCGAGCACAGTATTCATAGGCGGATTCTATCGACCCGGCCGGTCGTCGAGACCACGGCGCCACTGCTCGATCGCCCGGCCGATCTCGGTCTGCGGGGGTTCGTCGTAGAGCCATTCGCGGGCGAGCTGATGCCAGTTGGCGGTAACGCGCAGCTGACCGAGGGTGGCGAAGGTGAACAGGTCGGCGCGGCGGGAGAACACGTGCTCGGGCGGCAGCAGCTGTTTGTGCATGCCCTGGAAGTCCGACGCTCGCGGGTCGACGGCGAGAAGTAGTGCGCCGGTGGCCAGTTCGGGGGTGATCGTGACTTCCTCGTCGAGCAGGTGCCAGCCGGTGGCGGCCCAGACGTAGGCCAGACTCTCCTCCACGGTGACCTCGGAATCGGGGTCGATGATCCCCCTGCCCAGCCATGCGGCGAACAGATCCTCACCGCGGCCCTCCGCGGCGGCCCGCAGGACCGAGCGCTCGAACTCGACGTGCTCCGGATCCATCTCCTTGTAGAGGCCGAAATCGACGAAGGCGAGTTTGCCGTCGGCGGCCAGCAGCACATTGCCGGGATGCGGATCGCCACAGAACTCGTTGTCGGCGAACAGACCGGCGATGTAGAAGCGGTAGATCAGCTCGCCGAGCCGGTCCCGCTCGGCGGCAGGCAGTGTCTGGATGTGCGAAAACGGATGCCCTTTGACGAATTCGGTGACCAGCACATTGTGCGTGCAGAATTCCTCGATGCTGTCGGGCACGGTGATGAAGGGATGGCCACGATAGCGCTGTGCGACCCGATGCTGGGTCTGAGCCTCGCGTTCGTAGTCGAGTTCGCTGCGCAGATTGCTGGCGACCTCCTCCAGCACACCGGTGTCGGCCATGCTCGGCAGCACTGTTCTGGCCATTTTGCCGAGGAACTCGAGATTGCTGATGTCGGCGTGGACGGCGCGCTCCACCCCGGGATACTTCACCTTGACCGCCACGATGCGTCCGTCGTGTAGTCGCGCCCGGTGTACCTGCCCGATCGACGCCGCCGCGATCGATGTCTCACCGAACTCGGCGAACGTCTGGGCCAAGGGGCCGAGGTCGTCCTCGATCACCTGCCGCATCGTCGCGAACGGCATCGCGGGCGCCCGGTCCTGCAGGGCCGCGAGCTGGGCGCGGAACTGCTCGCGATGGGCTTCGGGAACGAAGTCGAGATCGAGCACCGAGCCCATCTGCCCGAGCTTCATCGCCGAGCCCTTCATGCTCCCCAGCACCGCGACGATCTGCTGCGCCTTCATCATCGCCGACCGCTCCGCCAGCACCTCACGGGCCTCGTCGGTGCGCCCGATCATCGACAGCCGGCGCCCGACCTCGCGCACCGCCTGCCCGGCGGCGAACTGCCCCAGCTTCGCGCTCCGCGTCGCCCGCCCCCGGGGAACTCCACCGCTCGCCAATCCGCACCCCTGTCAGGCCTGGACACCGTATGTCGTGCGTCACATTACACCGGGGTGGCGGACGTCGCCGGACCCACGGAACAGACGAAAACCCCGGCGCTCACCGCAGTGGGCACCGGGGTATCGACGACCGGATGGCTACACGCGTTCCTTGGAACGGGTGCGCACGCGCAGGGCGATCGGCTTGGAGGTCTCGGCGAAGAAGTCGTTGCCCTTGTCGTCGACGACGATGAACGCGGGGAAGTCCTCGACGTCGATCTTCCAGACCGCTTCCATGCCGAGTTCGGCGTACTCCAGGACCTCGACGTTCTTGATGCAGTCCAGGGCGAGACGGGCGGCGGGACCGCCGATGGAGCCGAGGTAGAAGCCGCCGTGCTCGTTGCAGGCCTTGGTGACCTGGGCCGAGCGGTTGCCCTTGGCGAGCATCACCATCGAGCCGCCCGCGGCCTGGAACTGGTCGACGTAGGAGTCCATGCGACCCGCGGTCGTGGGGCCGAAGGAGCCCGACGCGTACCCCTCGGGCGTCTTGGCCGGACCGGCGTAGTAGACGGCCATGTCGCGCAGGTACTGCGGCATGGGTTCGCCCGCGTCGAGCCGTTCCTTGATCTTGGCGTGCGCGATGTCACGGGCCACGACCAAGGGGCCGGTCAGCGAAAGACGGGTCTTGACCGGGTATTTCGACAACTCGGCGCGAATCTCGTCCATCGGGCGGTTCAGGTCGATCTGCACCACGTCGCCGCCGAGGATGTCGGCGGTCTGCTCCGGAAGGTACTGGGCCGGTTCGGTTTCCAGCTGCTCCAGGAAGATGCCGTCCTTGGTGATCTTCGCCAGCGCCTGGCGGTCGGCCGAGCAGGAGACGGCGATCGCGACGGGGCAGGAGGCGCCGTGGCGGGGCAGACGGACCACGCGCACGTCGTGGCAGAAGTACTTGCCGCCGAACTGCGCGCCGATGCCGAACTCACGGGTGAGCTGGAAGACCTCCTCCTCGAGCTCGACGTCGCGGAACGCGTGACCGGTGATCGAGCCCTCGGTGGGCAGGTTGTCCAGGTAGTGCGCGGAGGCGTATTTCGCTGTCTTCAAGGCGAATTCGGCGCTGGTGCCACCGATGACCACCGCGAGGTGGTACGGCGGGCAGGCCGCGGTGCCCAGCGAGCGGATCTTCTCGTCGAGGAACTCGAGCATGCGCTCGGGGTTCAGGACGGCCTTGGTCTCCTGGTACAGGAACGACTTGTTGGCCGAACCGCCGCCCTTGGCCATGAACAGGAACTTGTACACCGGGTTGTCGGCGTCGCCCTCGGTCGAGTACAGCTCGATCTGGGCAGGCAGGTTGGTGCCGGTGTTCTTCTCGTCCCACATGGTGATCGGGGCGAGCTGGGAGTAGCGCAGGTTCAGCTTGGTGTAGGCGTCGAAGATGCCGCGGCTGAGCCATTCGGCGTCGTCGGCACCGGTGAGCACGCCCTCGCTCTTCTTGCCCATCACGATCGCGGTGCCGGTGTCCTGACACATCGGCAGCACGCCGCCTGCGGAGATGTTGAGGTTCTTGAGCAGGTCGAGCGCGACGAAGCGGTCGTTGCCCGAGGACTCGGGGTCGTCGATGATCTTGCGCAGCTGCCGCAGGTGCGCGGGGCGCAGGTAGTGGCTGATGTCGTGGATCGCCGTCTCGGTCAGCAGCCGCAGCGCCTCGGGCTCGACCTGCAAGAAGGTGCGCCCGTTGTGCTCGAAGGTGCTGACCCCCTCGCTGGTGAGCAGGCGGTAGGGCGTCTCGTCGGCGCCGATGGGCAGCAGATCGGAATAGCGGAACTCCGGCGCGGTCACGGATCGCACTCCTTCGGGCAGGGCGGGCACCGCAACACTGCGGAGCACCAGGCATGGCTGGTCACAAAGCAATCCGCAGCCTATCGACCACCCACACCCGCACGACGGTTAGGCAACCCTATGTGAGGTTCCTGACCTACCCTAACTAATATCGAGGTTGCACGTTCAACCCAAACGGTGCTACCCATTCTCCGGGCGGTGGCGGGAGTGCACCGTTCAATCCGAAGCCTGCACCTTCAGAATCTGGAGCTCGATCGTGACCGATCCACAGTGGCTCGATGATGTCGAAATGCGTGCCTGGCTGGGCTATGTCCGAACCCGCGACCTGATCGCCGCGGCGATCGGGCGCGACGCCGGCCGGGCAGCCAACCTGAGCTATGTCGAGTATTCCGTGCTGGTCTACCTAGCCGACGCGCCAGGTCAGCGACTCACCTTCGCCGACCTGGCCTGCGCGCTCGAATGGTCGCAGAGCCGGCTCTCGCACCAGATCACCCGCATGCAGAAGCGCGGTCTGGTCTCCCGCGAGACGATGCCGCACGACCAGCGCCGGACCGTGGCCAAGCTGACCCCGACGGGCGGGCAACTGCTCACCACGGCCGCGCCCGCCCATGTGCGCAGTGTGCGCAAGCACATGATCGATGTCCTCGATCGCGACCAGCTCGCGACCCTCGCGGAGATCTACGACGTGCTCGTCGATCATCACCGCGGCGCAAAGTCGGCCGAACCGGTCGGGCGGCTACAGACCGCCGCGCCCGGCGAGGACTAGGACCCGCCGCTGCCGCCCCCGCCGGAGGAGTCGGGGCGGGCCTTGCCCAACCCGCCGCGCGCGATGCTGCCACCCTTGGTGGGTGCGCCGCGATCGAAGACGTCGCCGCTGGTCGGGCGCAGGAAACTGCCCGCCGCCAGGGCGACAGCGACGCCGATCGCCGGGTAGACGAACGTATCGGTGTGCTGATACCAGAAGCGCGAGTACGTGGTATCGCTGGTGTCGCACTGGTCGTCGGCCACGCGGACATTGGTCGTCTTGTCCACGCAGACACCGACCGACGCCGGTGTGGCGGCGGTCGAGGTCGTGGTGGTCACCCGCGATGTCGTTGTCGGCGGCGGCTTCGAGGTGGTCGTGAGGGTGGTCGATGCCGCGCGCGGTGCCGGTTTCGGGGTGGCGGTGCCACATCCGGCCGAGACCAGCGCCACCGCCACCACGGCGGGCAGCGTGTAGGACACGCTGCGCGACATCATGATTCGCCTGCGCGAACCCTCGATTTCCGAAACCACACTCACGAAATTCCCCCTCGGGCGGTGTTGACCAACCGCCGATACTATCCAGCAGCGGCGCCGCTCACGACAGTTCCGTTGGTAGCGAAATCCGCTTCGCCGGAATCCTTTCGACCCGAAACGACGCCCAACGCGCGTTCGAAACCGGCGGGAACGATGATGTCGTCGCGCGTCAGGTCGGTGATCGAGGTCTTGCGCAGACCCAGCAGCGCCGAATCGATACCGCCACGCAGGATGTCGAGTACGTTCTCGACACCGGCCTGGCCGTTGGCCGCCAGACCCCACAGGGAGGCGCGCCCGATCAGCACCGCGCGCGCACCGAGCGCCACGGCCTTGACGACATCGCTGCCGCGCCGGATACCGCCGTCGAGGAGCACCTCGATCTGGTCGCCGACCGCGTCGGCGAGCACCGGCAGGGCGCGGATGGCGGCGGGGGTGCCGTCGAGGTTGTTGCCGCCGTGGTTGGACACCGAGATGCCCGCGACGCCCGCGTCGACGGCGCGCAGGGCGTCGTCGACCCGCATCACGCCCTTGAGCAGCACCGGGCCGTCCCACTGCGCGCAGATCCAGGCGACATCGTCCCAATCGGGTGCCGGGGTCTGCATCCATTCGCCGTAGGCGCCGAAGAACCCGGGGGCCGCGCCGCCGCCGACCGCCATATTGGGCGCGGTGAGGTCGGGGATGCTGCCCGAGCGCAGGTAGGTCGCGAGCCAGCGGGGGCGCGCGAGGGTCTGCGGCGCGAATTTCATCATCGTGCGCAGGTTCAGCGACTCCGGGATCACCGGGCTGCCCCAGTCTCGACCGTGCGAGAACGACCAGTCCAGGGTGAGGATCAGGCCCACGGCACCGGCCTTCTTCGCCCTGGCCATCCGCTCGAGGATCTGATCCTTGTTGCCACACCAGTACAGCTGGAACAGGGTCGCCGGGTTGGCGGCGACAACGTCCTCGACGGGCTTGCTCGCGAAGGAACTGAGCCCCATGGCGATTCCGCGGGCCGCCGCGGCGCGGGCGACCGCGACCTCACCGTCGGGGTGCACCGCCTGCACGCCGGTCGGCGAGATCAGCACCGGCATCGACACCTGCTGACCGAGCACTGTGGTCGATTGGTCACGGTCGCCGATCGGGCCCGCGCAGTGCGGGGCGAAACCGAGTTCGGTGAACGCGGTCTGATTGTCTTCGATGGTCTGTCCGCGTTCCGATCCGGCGATCAGCGCGCCGTACACCGACTTCGGCAGGCGCTTGCGGGCGCGCCGCTGCGCCTCGGCAACGGTCTCGAACCAGGGATTCATCGGGGTCCTTCCTCATGATCCTGCGGCCACCATCGGCGCAGGTCTTCCAGCAGTGCGGTAGTGGCGATCGTCAGCAGGCCGGCGCCTTCTTCGGCGCTCGATCCGGTGGGGTCGCCGAGGATTCCGTTGGGGCTGGCTGCCCGCACCCCGCCTGCGCGCAGCAGCGGCAGCAGTTCGGCCAGCGGGCGGCGGTCCCCCGGTTCGGCCAGTTCGGTGCGCACCCGGTCGGGGCGCAGCGCGAGCTGGATCGAGGTCTCGGTGCGCCCGGCGTGCGGGTCGCCGCCGTAGCCGGGCGAGAACAGCCGCACGTCACGCGACTCCGACCGCAGCAGCGCGACGGCTCGGCGCAGCGCTTCCACGTTTCCGCCGTGCCCGTTGACCAGCACGATCCGCGAAAACGTGTCCGTGGCGGAGCGGCACAGTTCGACGACGAGCAGTTCCAGCGCCGCCTGTCCGATCGACAAGGTGCCCGCGAACCCCGCATGCTCGCCGCTGGCCCCGTAGGCCACGGCAGGCGCGATCAGCAGATCGGTTCGCTCGGCCGCGGCCCGCCTGCTCACCGCCGACGCGATATCGCTGTCGGTCGACAGCGGCAGATGCGGGCCGTGCTGCTCGGTCGCGCCGAGTGGGATGACCAGGATCACTCCCTCGGCGGCGCGCACACCTGCCTCGGGCGATGTGAGGTGCGCCACGAACATAGCGCCCACATTAACGTCAGTCACTGACATAATCAAGAGCGCGTGCAGGTCGAAAGCTCGCCGAGTCCCTATCCTGTATCCATGTCCGCCCCGCCGCCGCGCGCACCGATGTCGATTCCGAAGCAGTCGGGGCACCGCGGGCGTCCGCCACGCACCACGCGCCGCGAGCTCGAGGTGATCGCGATGAAGCTGTTCGCCGAACACGGGTTCGACGACGTCACCGTCGAACGCATCGCCGCCGAGGCCGGGGTGAGCGAACGCACGTTCTTCCGCTACTTCCCCACCAAGGCCGAGGTGCTGTGGCACCAGTTCGACAACGAGGTCGACGACCTGCGCGCCGCGTTCGCCGCCGTCCCCGGCGACGAGCCGATGATGGCGGCGGTGCGCCGCATCGTGGTGGCGGCCAACAGATATCGCCCCGAGGACATCCCCGAACTGCGCACCAGAATGCGGCTCGTCTCCGGAGTTCCCGCCCTCTCGGCAGGCGCGGGGGCGCACTATGACGCGTGGGAACACGCTGTCGGCGAGTTCGCCGCGAGCCGCCTCGGCGCGGGCGCGGGCGACCTGATTCCGCTCGCCATCGGGCGCACCACCCTGGCCGCCGCGCGGGCGGCCTTCGATGCCTGGCTCGAGCGCGGCGACACCGATCTCACCGTCTATCTCGACCGGGCACTGCGCGCGCTGGAACGCGGGTTCGCCCCGGAATAGCCGGGCGCGCCACGTTTGGGCAGCACCACAGAGGGGGTATGAGTAGGCTCAGGCCCAACGCGCACTGTGCGCACCGAAAACATCCGTCGTCGAAAGGGGCAGGGGTTTCCATGTCCGAGGTGTCCACGAGTCTTTCGGCGGATTCGCTGCCGGCGCAACCGCTCGACAACCTGCTGCCACAGCTGGTCGAGCACCTGCGGCAGAACCGCACCGGGCTGCGGGAAGAGTGGGCACGGCGCATCACCGAAGCCGAACTGCTGACCGCGATGACCCCGGAGGAGATCTTCTCCGAGGCGACGTCGATGTACGACAACTACGTCGAGGTGCTCGTCACCGGTAGCGTCGAGGCACTGCAGGCCTACGCCCGCGACCTGTCCGAGCGCATCATTCCACGAGGCGTCGAGACCGACGAGGTCATCGGCATCGTGCTGCTGCTGCGCGACGTCCTGGCACGCAGCCTCTTCGAGAAGTACCAGTCCAACTTCGAGCTGCTCAATCGCGTGCTCGACGCCTACGAACCGGCCGCCAACCGCATCGCCAACACCGTGGCCGTGTCGTTCGTGCAGGAGCGCGAGCGCGTCATCAGCCGCCAGCAAGAGGCCATCCGCGAGCTGTCCACCCCGGTTCTGCAGGTTCGCGAGCAGCTGCTCATCCTGCCGATCATCGGCGTGCTCGACTCCCAGCGCGCCCGCCAGCTCACCGAGCAGCTGCTGCGCGCCATCCGCGCCAATCGCGCCAAGGTGGTCGTCATCGACATCACCGGTGTGCCCGCGATCGACTCCGTGGTGGCCAACCACCTCGTGCAGACCGTCGACGCCTCGGGTCTGATGGGCGCGAGCGTGATCATCACCGGCCTGTCCTCGGAGATCGCGCTGACCCTGGTGACCATCGGCCTCGATCTGTCCAAGATGAACGCGGTCGGCGACCTCCAGGGCGGTATCGAAGAGGCCGAGCGTCTCCTCGGATACGAGGTCTCCCGAGTGACCGAGCGCTTGAGCGAGCGGGACGGGCGCTGACCAAGCCACCATGCCGGTACCTATTCTCAAGCAGGGCACGTACCTGATCGCCTCGGTACAGTCGGCCCTGACCGACGCCGACACCGAGCGGCTACAGGACGACCTGATGAAGCAGGTCAGTCGCTATCGCGCGACCGGCATCATCGTCGATGTCACCGCCATCGACGTGATGGACTCCTTCGCCGCGCGCTCGTTGCGCACCATCGCGCACATGACCCAGTTGCGCGGCGCGGAAACCGTCATCGTCGGACTGCAACCCGAAGTCGCCTTCGCCATGGTGCAACTGGGCCTTACCTTCGAAGACATGCACACCGCGCTGGATCTCGAGGAAGGCCTCTCCTGGCTGAATCGGCACCCGCGGCGACGAGACGGTCGCGACAGTGGCCGCTGAGCAGGTGGCGATCGCGGTCAAGGTGTCCGAGGACATCGTCACCGCCCGGCAGGCCGGGAGCGAGTTGGCCGGTGACCTCGGGTTCACCCTCACCGACCGCACGATGATCTCCACCGCCATCTCCGAAATCGCCCGCAACATCACCAGTTACGCGGGAAGCGGCGAGATCAGGCTGCTCATCGACTTGCGCGAGGGTCGCCGCGCGCTCGTCATCCAAGCCGAGGACCAGGGTCCCGGCATCCGCGACATTCCCCGCGCGCTGGAGGACGGCTATTCCACCGGCCGCGGACTCGGACTCGGACTGCCCGGCGCGCGCAGGCTGATGGACCGCCTCACCATCGATTCCGCCCCGGGCCGCGGGACGTTGATCGAGATGTGGAAGTGGGTACCCGACGTTGCATGAGGACGGGATCATCGGGCGCATGGAGTGGTCGACGGCCGGTCGGGCGCTGCCCGGCCAGGACGTCTCCGGTGACCGCGCGCTCGTGCTCGACACCGGCGCCGGTGTGCTGTTCGCGGTGCTCGACGGGCTCGGTCACGGTGCGCCCGCGGCCGAGGCCGCCGATCGCGCGACGGTCATCCTCACCGAGAACTGTGGCGAACCGCTGGATGTGCTGATGGTGCTCTGTCATCGCGCTATGGTCGAAACTCGCGGCGCCGCAGTGTCTTTGGCGTTGATCGAGCCGGGAGAGACGCTGCAATGGCTCGGCGTGGGCAACGTCGATTCGCGACTGCTCACCCTCGGCCCGGCCGGTCCGGAGCTGCGGGCCACGATGCTGCTCACCGGCGGCATCGTCGGGTACCGGCTGCCCTCACACCTGCAGCCCCAGACGCTGCCGATCCGCCCCGGCGATCTGCTGCTGATGGCGACCGACGGGATCGTCGCGGTCGGCCCGGAATCGCTGGACCTGGCCAAACCGGCCACCGCCATCGCGGGCGATCTGCTCGCCCGCGACGCGAAGGACACCGACGACGCGCTGGTGCTCGCGGCGCGTTTCCGTGGGCCGTGCCCGTGAGGCCCCGAGACCGCGGTCTGTTCGCACCGACCCGGCCGATGAGAGGTTGCCGATGAGCGCTGTCCTGGTCGCATTTCTCGACGACTATTCGGCGGCCATGCGCCGCCACGTCGCCGCACCAGGCCAGGCCGGCCTCTCGGAGGGTTACGACCTCGGCAGGCGGGCCCTCGTGGAGGGCATCAGCCTGCTCGATCTCACCGAGCATCACTTCCGGGCGGTCGCCGAGGACGCAGGCACGCAGGCCGATCCGCGCCGCGCCGAAGTGGCACTGGAATTCCTGCTGCAGACCATGGCGGCCCTCGATATCGCCACCCGCGGCTATCTCGACGGCACTCGCCGCTACGAGCAACAGCGTTCCCGCGCGGAGGATCTCGAAGGCCGCGACGCGTTTCGCACCGCGCTCGTCGAATCGTTGCAGGACGGGTTCTTCGTCGCCGACGACCACGGCACCATCGTCGAGGTGAACTCCGCATTCGGGGTACTCACCGGCTACGGCGCCACCGAGGTGCCGTTCCCGCTACCGCACCCCTGGGCACTGAGCGATCGCACCGGCTACCCCCAGATCGGCACGGAGGCAGCGCGATTCGTGATGCCGGTGCGGCATCGCGACGGCCGGGAACGCTGGCTGGCGGTGAGCGCGAGCTCGCTGGTGAAGCAGGAGAACGACGAGCGGATCTTCGTCGGCACCGTGCGCGATGTGACCGCCGAACACGACGCACAGGCCCGCGACCAGGCCGCCTCGCGTCTGGCCACCGCCGTCGGGGCCGCGACGAGCATGGTGGAGGTCCTTGCGGTCGGACTCGACGAGCTGCGCCGGACCATGGGCGCCGAGACCGCGCTGGTCGCGATCTGGCCGAGCCGGACCGGGCGCCCCGATGTCTACTCCTGCGGCGTGACGCCGTCGGGCAGCGAAGAAGCGGAGCCCGCTCCCGAAACCATCGCCACCGCATCACAATTCACCGCGACGCCGATGCGGCAGAGTGGCCCGCGCGCGGACGGCCCCGTTGTACTCGACGACGACACCCAGGCTCTGCTCGATCGCTCGCGCAGGCAATCCGCCCGTGGCCTGTCGGCCATCACCGGTGACGAGGGCGGGGTCGACGCGGTCGTCGCACCGCTCGGCGAGACCGGCGACGCGGCACTGTGGGTGCGCTTCGGCGCGCCGCGCGCGGTGAGCGCCGCCGACTGGGCCCTGTATTCGCTGCTCGTCGGCCATCTCAGCGTGGCACTGCAGCGCGCCCGCAACTTCGATCAGGCGCGCGCCACCTCGCTCACCCTGCAGCGGGCGATGCTCGGACCGATCGAACTGCCGCCCCGTTTCTCGGTGCACTACGAACCCGCCCTGCCACCGCTGGAGATCGGCGGCGACTGGTACGACGTGGTGCCGTTGCGTGACGGCACCATCGGCGTCGTCGTGGGCGACTGCGTCGGCCGTGGCCTGTCGGCCGCGGTGGTGATGGGCCAATTGCGTACTGCGGCAAGAGCTCTGCTGCTGCGCGGCGCCGGACCGGCACAGCTGCTCGCCGAACTCGACGCCGTGGCGTCCCGGATCCCGGGCGCCATGTGTACGACGGTGTGCGCGGCGGTGCTCGACCCGGAGCGCGGGATGGTGCGGTACTCGAACGCGGGCCACATGCCGCCGGTCCTCGCGCCTCCCGGTGGGCCGGGCCGGATCCTCGAGGGTGGACGCGCGGTTCCCCTGGCGACCTTCGACACTCCGCGCAGGCCCGAGGCCACGACCGCGCTCCCGCCGGGCGCGACCCTGGTGCTGTTCACCGACGGCCTGGTCGAGCAGCGCGGGTACGACATCGCCGAGGGCTTCGTCAAGATCGCCGAAGTGCTCAGCGAAACCGGCGCCGCACTCCCCCGCGACGTCGCCGACGCCGTACTGTCGCGGCTGTGCCCGCCCGCGGGCTACGACGACGACGTCGCCATGGTCGTCTACCGTCAGCCCCCGGAGCCGCTGAGCCTCGATTTTCCCGCCGCCGCCACCGAATTGGCCGGCGTGCGCCGCGGCCTCTACCGCTGGTTCGCCACCGCCGCGGTCCCGCACGACCTGGCCGCCGACCTCGTCGCGGCCGCCAACGAGGCCTGCAGCAACAGCGTCGAACACGCCTACCGCGACTCCGAACCGGGCCGCGTGAGCCTGACGGCCCGCTGCGACGGTGACCGGGTGGTCCTCGAGATCGCCGACAACGGCAACTGGATTCCCACTCCCACCGATCCCGGCTATCGCGGTCGCGGCGTCGAGATGATGCGGGTGCTCACCGAGGACCTCACCTTCGACCACGACGAGAGCGGCACCCGGGTGCGCATGTGGGTGACCCTGCCCTCGATCACCTTCCCCACCGCGAACCCGCTGCGCGCCTCCTCCCGACCGCCGGCGGTCAGCTCCCGCCAGAACTCGTTCTGACCGGAGTGGTCTCGTAGGCCGCCACGTCGAAGCTCTTCAGCAGCCGGTGGAATCGGAAGCTGAAGTCCGGCCACAGCGTGGCGTTGTGGCCGTCCTCGTCGACGAACCAGCTGGTGCAGTCGCCGGCGTTCCACACGGTGCCGTCGAATTTCTTCTGCAGGTCCCGGTTGTAGCCGGCCTGCGCGTCCGCCTTGACCTCGACCGTGCGCAGCCCATCGGCCGCCATCGTGGTGATCGCGTCGCTGATGTAGTTGATCTGGGATTCGATGGTGAAGATCGCCGAGGTGTAGCTCAGCGCGGAGTTCGGGCCGATCATCAGGAACATGTTGGGGAAGTTCGCGATGGTCGTACCCTTGTACCCGCTCATCCCCTCGGCACCGAAAACCTCGGACAGCGTGCGGCCGTCGCGCCCGCTGATCAGGTCGTAGGTCGGCGAGTCGGCGATCCGGAAGCCCGTCGCCAGCACGATGGCGTCGACTTCACGCTCGGTGCCGTCGTTCGCGACGATCGACTGCTCGCGGATCTCGGCGATGCCGTCGGCGACGACCTCGACATTGTCGCGGGCCAGCGCGGGGTAGTACACGTTCGAAACCAGCATTCGCTTGCACCCGAGGCGGTAGCCGGGCGTGACGGTGCGGCGCAGCTCCCGGTCCCGGATCACCCACCACATCTTCAATCGCGCACCGCGCGAGAAGAAGTCGGCGAACGGTGGGTACTTGGACTGCCAGAGCACGAACGACTCACGCACCCAGTACACGCCGATCCGCGCCAACCGCTGCGCACCCGGAACACGCCGGTAGTAGAGGCGTTCCAGCCACGAGTACTTGCGTCCCATGCGCGGCAACACCCACGGTGCGCTGCGTTGATACAGGTCTAGCTTGGCGACCTCGCCCGCGATGGACGGCACGATCTGGATCGCGGACGCACCGGTGCCGACCACCGCGACCCGCTTGCCCGCGAGCTCGAACTCGTGATCCCAGCGCGCGGAGTGGAACATCGCCCCCCGAAAGGTGGTGATGCCCTTGATGTCGGGCAGCTTCGGTGCACTCAGCGGGCCGGCCGCCGACACCATGATGTCGGCGGTGTAGGAGCCGTCGCTGGTCTGGATCTCCCAGCGCGCGGTGTCGTTGTTCCACCGCGCGCCGATGACCTCGCAGCCCAGCACGATCGAGTCGCGCACCCCGTGCCGGTCGACCACGTCCTGGACATACCGCTGGATCTGCGGCTGTGTCGAGAACGAATGCGTCCAGTGCGGATTGCGGGCGAACGAGTACGAATACAGCTGCGACGGCACATCGCACCCGGCGCCGGGATAGGTGTTGTCGCGCCACGTGCCGCCGATATCGCTCGCCCGCTCGAGGACGACGAAGTCGGTGATCCCCAGCTGGCGCAGCCGAACAGCCACACCCAGCCCGGCGAAGCCGGCGCCGATGATCGCGACGCGGGTGTGACGCGTCGACGGTGCGGTCATCGTGTCTTAGTCGTGGTGTCGTAGGCGTCGATGTCGAAAGTGCGCACCATTCGCCGATATTTGAAGCTGAAGTCCGGCCACAGCGCCGAGTTGTTGCCGTGCTTGTCGAGGAACCAGCTGGTGCAGCCGCCGTTGACCCACACGGTGCGGGCCATCTTCGGCTGCAACTGCTCGTTGTATTCGATCTGCGCGTCCAGGCGGACCTCGAACGATTGCAGGTTGCGCTGCTCCATCGTGGTGATCGCGTCGACGATGTAGTTGATCTGGGATTCGATGATGTAGATCAGCGAGGTGTAGTTCAGCCCGGAGTTGGCGCCGAGCATGAAGAAGATGTTCGGGAAATTGGCGACCGTGGTGCCCTTGTACATCTGGTAGCCCTCGGCATCGGCTGCCTCGGACACGGTCCGGCCGTCGCGACCGGTGTACAGGTTGAAGGTCGGCGAATCGGCGACGTGGAAGCCGGTGGCCAGCACGATCGCGTCCACCTCCCGCTCCGTGCCGTCCTCGGACACGATCGAACCGCTGCGGACCTCGGCGATGCCGTCGGTGACGACGTCGACGTTGTCACGATCGAGCGCGCCGTAGAACTTGTTCGACACGAGCATGCGCTTGCAGCCGATCCGGTGCTGGGGCAGCACTTTTCGGCGCAGCTCCGGGTCACGGATCTCGAAGCGCATCTTGAATCGCCCGACCGTCTCGAGCACGATGCCGGTCCACGGATACTTCACCTGCGTGATCACGAACAGCTCGCGCGTGATGTAGATCAGCGCCCGGATGAACCGTTGCAGGCCCGGAACACGTTTGAAGGCAAAGCGTTCCAGTCCCAGGTACGGCCGCGAGATCTGCGGCATCACCCAGGTGGCGGTGCGCTGGTACACGTCGAGGTGCTCCACCTCGGGCGCGATCGACGGAACGATCTGCACCGCCGAGGAACCCGTGCCGATGACGGCGACCTTCTTGCCGGCCAGGGTGGCGTCGTGGTTCCACCGCGCGGAGTGGAAGATCTCGCCCTCGAAGCTCGAGATGCCCTTGATATCGGGCAGATTCGGCTCGGCGAGCACACCCGCCGCCGAGACGATGAAATCGGCGGTGAAGGTGCCCTTGCTGGTCTCGATGTCCCAGCGGCCGTCGGCGTCGTTCCAGCGGGCGCCGGTCAGCGCGCAGTCGAAGATGTGCTTGTCGCGAACGCCGTAGCGCTCGGACACGGTGCGCAGGTACTGCTCGATCTCGGGCTGGGGCGAGAACGAGCGGGACCAGTCGGGATTGAGCGCGAACGAATACGAGTACAGGTGTGAGGGCACATCACAGCCCGCACCGGGATAGGTGTTGTCGCGCCAGGTTCCGCCGACATCGGGGCCGCGTTCGATGACCACGAAATCGGACAGGCCACGCTGGCTGAGCCGGATCGCGGTACCCAGGCCGGAGAGCCCGCTGCCCACGATCATGACCTGGACGTGGCGGGTGTCGTTACTGCTCATGGGGCGACCTCAGCGGGATTCGTAGATGCGTTTGTGACCGGAGACGGCGGCCAGCCGGAACGGGCGCCGCGTTTCCTCGGCCATGGCGTGGTACGCGCCGTCACTGGGCGAAGTGGCCTCGTGCAGTGCCCGGTAGTGCTCGTAGCCGAGCAGCTCACGCGAGCTGATCGCGGCGAGATTCGCCTCGGTCCGCAGGTGCTCGCGGTAGCCGGGCGTCACGGTGCCGCTGAAGAATTCGGCGACGCTGCCCGATCCGTAGCTGATCATGGCCAGGGCCTTGTCGGTGAGGTCGTCCGCGTGATCGAGCAGCGAGGCCAGGCCGAGGTACAGCGAGGCGGTGTAACTGTTGCCGACCGTGCGGTTGTAGGTCGTCGTCGTACCGATGGCGGCCTCGATCGCGTCGGCGTCGGCGGTGTGGCCCTGGCTTTCGAGCAGATGCCGGTGCGCCTTGTAGGCCATCTTGGTGAAGGGCTGGTGGTAGCAGAACGCGGCGAACTCACCGAGCTCACGACCGCCCTGACGGCGGTAGTCCGACCAGGCCTCCTGGGCGGCCTTCTGGTAGGCGTTGACCGAGGTCTTGCCGTCCACGATGGCCTCGGTCCGGTAATTCGGACGCCAGAAGTCCATGATGTCGGCGCTGTAGAGGCCCGAAATCGGGTCCAGCGCCAGGATCGCCGGATCCGCGGTGACCAGCATCGCGACAGCGGCGGCGCCCTGGGTCGGCTCACCCGGGGTGTCGAGTTCGTACTTCGCGATGTCGGCGGCGATGACCAGCACCCGCTGCGACGGGTCGCGAGCGATCAGCCCCGCGGCGAACTGCAGCCCGGCGGTACCGCCGTAGCAGGCCTGCTTGAGCTCGACGACGCGGGCGGCGTTGGGCAGCCCGATCAGCGAGTGCAGGTACAGCGCAGCGGCTTTGGACTGGTCGACACCGGTCTCGGTGGCCAGCAGCACGGTGCGGATGTTGTCGGTGCCGTGCCGTTCCAGGATCGGCTTGGCGGCGGCCGCGGCGATGGTGACGATGTCCTCGTCGGCGGCGGCGACGCTCATCTTCTCCTGGCCGATGCCGAGGTAGAACTTGTCGCGATCCACGCCGAGTCGCTCGGCGAGGACGGCGTGATCGAGAGCGTAGTGGGTGGTGGCGAACGAGAGGTCGTGGATACCGACCGGTGTAGTTGTCATCGTGGGCTTCCGTTGCTCGTGGTGGACCGCTCGAATTGGGTATGGGCACGCATCAATTCACCGCGGTTGGTCTGTGCCGCCATCAGCGACAGCTCCCCGCACAACACGGTGGCCGCCCCGATCACCGCGAGGCGTCGGGCGTTCTCGCCGGGCTGCCGGTCTTCGCGGCAGCCGAGGCGTTCCAGGTTCTCGTCGACGAAACTCGCGTGCTTGCCGTTGCCGACCGTGCCCACGATCAGGTTGGGCAGGGTGCACGAGAAGTAGAGGTCGCCGTCACGATCCTCGGCATGGGTGATGCCCTGGGATCCTTCGACGATATTGGCGGCGTCCTGGCCGGTCGCCAGGTAGTACGCGAGCAGCATGTTGGCGTAATGCGCGTTGGCGGAACGGATTCCACCCGCCAGCAGGGTGCCGATCAGGTTCTTGCGGATATTGAGCTGAGTCACCTGCGCCGCGGTGGTGTGCAGGCGCTGCTCGACCACCTCGCGCGGGATGAGCAGTTCGGTGATCACGTTCTTGCCGCGACCGAGAATGCCGTTGACCGCGGTGGCCTTCTTGTCGGTGCAGTAGTTGCCCGAGATCGAGCCGTAGCGCACCCCGGGCATGGTCGACAGGATGTGATCCATCAGGTGGTCACTGGCCAGGGTCGCCATGTTGTGGCCCGACGCGTCACCGGTGGTGAACTCGAAGCGCAGGAACAGCAGGTTGCCGGTGATCTGGTGGTGCAGGTCGATGAGCCGGGCGAAACGACTGCTGCCGGCGACCACCTCCTGGAGCTCGGCCATGCGGCCTTCCAACTGCCCGACCGTGGTGTAGGCGGTGTACGCGTCGTCGGCTTCCAGCAGGATCGAGCGCGTCATCCGCTCGTCGATCAGCGTCGCGACGATGCCCTTCTCGGCCAGGGTGCTGATGCGCGCGCCGCGCCCGACCGAGGGCCACAGCGGGGTTTCGTAGGTGGCGAGGGGAACGTCGACGGCGTCGTCGACGACATTTCCGGTAATGCGGACAGGCCCCACCCACTGCAGCGGCACCGCCGCGTACGACATGTCATTCATGGGTGACTCCTTCTCGATTTTCGGATTCACGCCACCAGGGGCTCCGGTGGGCAAGTGCTGCGGCGTCGATGCCGCGAAGCAGGCAGAAGTTCGCGACATCGCCGGTGACGAGCAGGTCGGCGCCGACCAGATCGGCGGGGGTGCGGGCGCCGAGGACGGTGAGGATGGTGCGCAACTGGTCGAGCCAGGTCCCGATCTTGTCGACCAGGGCAGCGGTGTCGTGGCTGACCAGAGTTTCCAGGAACGCGCCCGCGACGCCGGTCGCGTCGGCGCCCAGCGCGAGCGCGCGCGCGATGTCCAGTGGCGAGCGGATGCCACCGGTGGCGGCGATGTCGATGCCGGGGATGCCGGCGCAGTCGAGCAGGCAGTTCGGGGTGGACTGGCCCCAGCTCTCGATGAACCCGAAGTCACCGCCCACACGCCGATCGTTCTCGATGCGAGCGAAGTTCGTGCCGCCGCGGCCGCCTACATCGGCCACGGACACACCCGCGTCGCGCAACCAGGTGACGGTCTGCCTGCTCAGGCCGAACCCGACTTCCTTGACGAAGACAGGCACCGCGGTATCGGCGACGATGCGTTCGATCTGGCGGGGCCACGCCCCGAACGAGCGGTCGCCCTCGGGCATGACCACTTCCTGCACGGCGTTGAGATGGATCTGCAACGCATCGGCCTCGAGTAGATCGATGGCGCTGCGCACCTGGTCGACGGTCGCGTTCGCGTTGACGTTGGCCATCACGAATCCGTGCGGATTCTCCTGGCGCAGCACGCGATAGGTGTCCGCGACCGAGGGATCACGGAAGTAGGCACTCATCGAGCCCGAGGCGATGGGGATGCCGGTCTCGCGCGCGGCGATGGCGAGCTGGCGGTTGATCTCGCCGGTCTTGGTGCTGCCGCCGGTCATCGCGTTCACGAACAGCGGTGTGTTCCACTGCTTTCCCGCGACTTCGACGGCCAGGGAGACATCCTCGGCATCGATGCCGGCGAGGGCGTGGTGGACGAAGGTGACGGAGTCGAAGTCACTGACTCCGGTGGCCTGGCGGTGGTGGTTCACCGCGTGGCGAACGTGGTCGTCCTTGCGATCGGCGATCATCGTGGGTCCCCTTCGACAAGGTGGGTTCGCAGGGGCAGCGGGCGGATTCCGGCGGTGATCCAGCGCCCGGTGAGCTCGGCGATCGCCGCGGGCCGGGTGCGTTCGATGAGCGCGATACCGCAGTCACCACCACCGGCGCCCGAGGGCTTCGCCGCCGCACCCACCGCGGCGCCCGCGTCGCACAGTGCGTGCAGACGCGGTGTCATGATGCCCAGGCCCGACGTCGCGTCGAGATCGACGAGCAGTGTTCGCGCGCTGTCGATTTCGACTCGCACGGCGCGGGAGTCATCGGCTTCGATGGCGGCGACCAGCCGTTCGACACACTCGTTGCTGTGCGCCCGGAAGGTGCTGCGGTCGCCGTCGAGGCCGGCGACCAGCGCCGGTGTGGAGGCCGGGTTCCCGGTCCAGCCGACCTGCAGGGTGAGCTCGGTCGGGGTGGGCAGCGGGCGCACCGACAGGCCCGGCCACGGGGAACGCAGGGTCGCGTCGACGCCGTCGCGGGCGAGCGAGGCCGCCACCTGCGCGCGGTCCGGGGATCGATAGGCGAGCCAGCCGCCCCAGGTGCTCACGGCGACATCGCCGCCCGAAGCGCGCGGATTGACCGCGATCGTGGCGAGCATGGCCAGCCGGTACCGGTCCATGGGATCGAGCCCGAGGGCGAAGTGCTGCCCGAGGGCGGCGACGGTGGCCACCGTGACGGCCGCGCTGGACCCCAAGCCGAACTTGCGACCATCGGCGTCGCCGAGGTCGGCGGTGACGCTCAGCCGGAAGTCGGAGACGGGGACGCCCCGTTCCAGGAGCAGCCGGTGAACCAGCGAAACGGCCGCGAAGACATAGGAAAATGCCGCTGGTACACCAGCATCGGAGATCGGTGCCAATTCGTCACCGTGACGCCCACACGACAGCGTGACACCGCCGTCCAGATCCGAGTGCACGGTGATGCCGTCGCCTGGATCCGCCGCCGTGACCGTGGCGGTCGCGTAGCGGTCGACCGCCGTGAGCACCGCGAGGTGTCCCGGCTCGACCACGGCGTATTCACCGGCGATGAAGAGCTTGCCCGGTGCGCGACAACTGGTCATCGATCGCCACCCGCCGCCGGTGCACCGGCCGTGGTCAGCGACGCACCGGGACCGATGTGCGCGATCCGGGTGGTGACGAAGTCGCCGAGACCGTCCAGGGTGGCATCGACCAGTGGCGCGTCCGCACGCGAGCACAACACTTTGACGTTCGGACCCGCGTCGATCGTGGCGTAGGCCATGATCCCGTCGGCGCGCAGCGCGAGGACCGCGTCGAGGATGGCGATCGAATGCGGTGACAGGTACCGGATTCCGGGTCGAGCGGTGAGCATGGTGGCGTGCATGCCGAGGGCGTTGCGCTCGGCGATCTCCCCGATCGCGGGAAGGTCCTGTCGTGCAATGGCTTTGCGCATCTCCGCCAGATCGAGCACCGACGAATCGGCCCACGGCCGATAGAACGGCGAGGTGGCGGTGGTCTCGCGCATGGCGACCCGGCTCGAGACGGCCTTCGCGCCCTGGTTCACCACGGCGACCACCAGAGCCGGATCCAGTTCGTCGCCGCCGATCGGCTCTGCGAACGAACTCAGGTCCCCCGCTTCGCCTTCGCCGTCACCGGCGTGCCAGACGACGAATCCACCGAAGATGGAGCGCGAGGCGGAGCCGGAGCCGCGCCGGGCCAGTCGCGACAGGGCGCGACCGTCGAGGTCGAGCTCATAGGCGGCCGCGGCAGCGGTGGCCAGGGCCGCGAAGCCGCTCGCCGAGGAGGCCAGACCGGCGCCGGTGGGCCCGGCGTTGGACGTCACCACCATCGCACGGTCGGCACGACCGGCCTTGGCGCGCACCAGATCCAGGAACGTCTCGATGCGGGTACGCGCGGCTCCGGTGGCCGCGACACCGTTGAACTCGACGACATCGGCCGGTCCCTCGATCACCCGCACCGATGTGGTGGTCGGGAAGATGTCGAGGGTCATCGACAGGCTGCCCGTGACGGGCAGGAACAGGGCTTCGTCCCGCTTGCCCCAGTACTTCACCAGGGCGATGTTCGGGTACGCGACCGACTCGGCGGACGGCCCGGTCACGGTGCCGCGCTCGGCGACCGCGGGTGATGCGGGAGTGAAAGTCATGGATTGACACCGTGTTCCGAGGTCGAGACGGATAGGGACTCCGCGCCTGAACGCAGGCTGCGGGTGGGGACCGTCCAGGTCTGTACCGCGCCGGCGCGGCGCAACGCGGCGCTGACCGTGCGCGCGTCACCGGTCTCGGTGAGCGCGAGGACGCAGCCGCCGAGACCGGCGCCGGTGAGCTTGGCGCCGTACGCGCCCGCCTCCAGCGCCGCGGCGACCAGTGTGTCGATATGCGGGGTGCTCACGCCGAGTTCGGCGAGCAGGTCCTGGAAGTCGAGCATCGCCCGGCCCAGCGACGCGGCGTCGCCCGCCGAGAGATCGGCCGCGGCGCCGCCGATCAGCTCGCCGGCCCTGGTCAGCACGCGGCGCGCGGACCGCGGGTCCCGGTCGAGTGTGCGGCGCACCCCGGCGACCGCGTGCTGGGTGGACCCGGGCACCCCGGTATCGGCGATCACCAGCGCGGCGTCGAGACCGATATCGAGTGCGGTGGCGGTGCCCTCGCGGAACAGGATCGGGCCGTCGGCCAGCACCGCGCTCGCATCGATGCCGCTAGCTCTGCCGTGCGCGACCTGTTCACCACACTGCACGAGTTCGTAGAGCGTGGCGGCGTCGACGGTCCGGCCGTGCAGGTCGGCGACGGCACGCACGGCCGCGCCGGCGCACGCCGCGCTCGAGCCGAGCCCGCGAGCGAGCGGAATGTCGCACTCCATCACCACATCGGCGATATGGCCGGTCAGGCCCCAGCGCCGCAATGCCTCCTCGACCGCTACGCGCGGTCCGGACAACGTGTTCTCCGCGGCATTCGGGTTGCCCGCGACGAACCCGAAGTGTCCTTCGGGAACCTCGACGACGCCGCCGGGGGTGCCGGGACGGGCGACCGCCCGCACCGACAGGGTGGGCAGCGGAAACGCGATGGCGGGCGTCCCGTGCACCACGGTGTGCTCACCCAGCAGGATCGCCTTGGCGTGGGCTCGGCCCACGCCACGGACCGGGCCGGTCGCTGTGGAGCTGTGTTCAGTACGTTCTCGAACGGGACTGTTCACGACGATTCCTCTCCAGACTCGGCCCGGCCGTGCCGGTTACCGAGACGATCGGCCGAAAATGGCGCGCACGGACGGGAAGAACGCGGGCACCTGCGCGGCGTACGCGCGATAGGACGCACCGAAACGAGCGATGAGATCGCGCTCCTCCAGGTAGGTTCCGAGCAGGATGTACCCGGTCAGCCCGAGCGCCCACACCAGGTGTCCGACGGTGAACTCACTGGCGAACCAGAACGACACCAGCAGACCGGTCATCAGCGGATGACGAACCAGCTTGTAGACACCGTTCACCTGCAGACGGTCGACCGTCGCGTCCGGTACCTGGATCACGTACTGGCGGTAGGCCTGACTGATGCCGAGCAGGTGGAAGTGGTTCAGCAGCAGGGTAGCCGCGTAGACCAGCACGAAGCCGATCCAGAACCCGGTGTCGAGCACCACCGCGAGCGCGCCGTCGGCCGACCACAGCACGTGCGGCACCGGCTGCCACGCCAGCATGATCACCCACATCACCAGGCACACGCCGATGATGTAGACGGTGCGCTCGAGCGCCTCGGGCACCCAGCGGGTGATGAACGCCTTGAACGAGGGCCGGGCCATGCCCGAGTGCTGCAGCGCGAACAGGGCGAGCAGCACCAGGTCGATCGCGATCGCGGGGACCGCGGACAGGTGCGGTCCCTTGTCCACCGTCTTGGGCAGCCACCAGCCGCCGGCGAACAGCAGCATCAGCGGCACCGTGATGCCGGCGAAACCGTAGACGGCGAAGGAGAACAGGAACGGGACGAGCCGCGAGGGGCTCGTCACCACGCCCCGAACCTGTTGCGGTGACATCAGATCCATGCGAACCACGGCAGGTAGCGTGAGCGAACGGTGCCCGCTTCCAGACGCGACTCCAGGCGCGCCTTCCACTTGTTGCCGTACCCCTCGTTGAGGAAGCCGCCGGGCACGACCAGACGCCAACCCGACTGCGCCACCATCCAATACGGCACGATGACGCCGGGGTTCACGTCACGCATGTAGTCGAGCTTGTCGGGGATCTGGCTCCAGTGGATGCCGGGGTAGCGGTGGTGCACGCTGTGGTAGCCCTGGTTGAAGATCAGGAAGTTGAGGATGTTGCCCGCGTTGTTCAGCGAGGTGCTCGGCTCATCGGTGAATCCGCGTGCGGGCGCGTGGCTCAGCCAGGCGAAGTAGCCGGCGTTGACCTGGGTGATCAGGAACGGCACCCAGTAGAACAGCACGAACTTCTCGAAGCCCGCGACATACCAGACAGAGCCGATCACGAGGGTGTACACCGCGAGATCGAAGATGAACTGGTGACGCGTCTTACGACGGCGCGGCGCCGGGTTCGCGGCGAACACCGTCCGCACCGTGTGGATCTTGACGACCATGCCGTAGCGGACCCAGTACCAGAGGGCGCCGATGCCCTTGTCCAGGCCGGTGGTCGCGGTGACATCGCCCGGGCCGTCGTTGAACCGGTGATGGTTGAGGACGTGCACCTCGCGCATCTCGGCCGCGGTCAGGTTGCCGGGCAGGCAGCACAGGATGTCGACCACCCGGTTGGGGAACTTGGACACGAACAGCGGGCGATGGGTGTGCATGTGCATCACGCCGATGGTCAGCGAGAGGTTCAGCAGCGAGAGCACGATGATCAGCGGTACCGCGATGTACCAGGTGGAGGTGCCGGGGATGAACAGCGCGGCTGCGGTCATGCCGATCCACAACGCGATGTGGAGCAGCGGGCCGACGTTGGATGCGTGCTCGAGTTTGAACACGCGCCGGCTGAACGGCGGTTTCTCTGTGGGCGCGACGGGCGTTCCGGTGCTCATGGGAGAGCTCCTTCGCTAGTAGTGACGATCATCGAGGAGGTGTTCCTCGACTACTGGTGGCTGCTGTTGTCGAGAGCGGCGAGCTGCAGCCGTGTGGCCAGCGCCCGGATCGCGTCGGGTTCGTGGCTCGGCACCCGCTCCATGGCACCGAAGGCCAGGTGATCGGCGATCATCATGGTGCGGATCGCCGAGTCGGAGAGTTCGCCGGTCAGGCGGCCTTCGGGCAGGGTTTGCACCAGCGCGAAGGTGGTGTCGACGATCAGCGGCATCAACGAGGTTTCCGTCGAAGCCAGATCGCCCGCACCGAGCACCTGCGAGGCCGACGCCGAGCCGGTGGTGAAATCCGGTGAGGCGTCGAGCATCTGATGGATCGCGGCGTCGCCACTGCGGCGCACACGCTCGAGCATCGTGGTCCAGTAGGCCGACGAGGCGGCGGCCAGCGTGGCCGCGGCGACCGGGCGCCGGAAGGGTGCGGGCGCCCCGACCGCGCCACACAGGAACGCCGAGGTCGTGATCGTCATGTACGCCATCGCCGCCCGCGCGCCCAGGCTCGGCGTGCCGGGACCGAGCTTGGCCAGCAGCGCGAAGCCGCCGAGGGCGGGGGTGAGCTGGCGCAGCATCACCATCCGGGTGAGTTCCTCACGGTCGGCGGCGCCGTAGATCGCGAGTTCGTTGTCGCGCAGGTCGTTGGCCGACTGGGCGATCACGGCGACACAACCGGTCAGTTCCCGCAGATCCGCTTCGGGCAACACATCTTCGGCGACCAGGGCGCAGGCGTAGTGGGTGATCCGGCCGAGCACGCCTTCGCTGTAGGCGACGCGGGTCAGCGGTGCGTCGATATTGCGCGCCATGACCCGGCCCACATCGGTGAGCACCAGCCCGACCCGCTCGCGACCCTGCTCGGACAACGCCGCGAGCAGCGCCCTGATGTCGGCGATGCGCTCGGCGAGTACCCGGTCGACGGCTTCGCTGTCGCGGATCTTGCCCTCGAGCGCGGGCAGCGGCGGTGGGAGGGTGTCGCTCGCGCCGTTGAGGTAATCCACTGCCGCCAGCACGGCGCCGCTGGCTACCGCGCGATCGCTGAGGTCTTCGAAAGCGTCGAGCACACGACAGGCGAGCAGCGCTGCGGTGGCCTCGTCGCGCAAGGTCGCAGGCAGCAGACCGACGGCGATGCCCAGGTTGCGGCCCGCGGGGATCAGCGCGAGCGCGGCCAGTTCCCGCGGTGACCGCGCGGCGCGCAGTGCGTCCAGATCCGGTGCGCGGCGTAGGTTGCGCAGTCCGCGGATCAGGAGGGGAAGTCGTGCTGAGCTCATCGGGAGATCACCTGCTCGAGAAGTTCGCGCAGGTCGTCGCGCGCGAGGGAAGGGGGAAAGACGTCGAGTGCGCGGGTGGCCTTCTCGGTGGCGTCCATCGCGACCAGGCGGGCCGCTTTGGTGGCACCGCTCTCGACCAGGTCTTCCTGCAGGGTCGCGCTGGAAATCTCTGCGTCCAGCCACATTTCGCGGGCGCCGGGCCGCGAGCCGAGCCATTCGATGACCGGCCAGGTCGGCACCCGGCGTTCGAGGTCACCGCCGGCGTCCTTGCCCAGGCCCGGTCCGCCCTCGATGTCGCGGACGTCGTCCATGATCTGGAAGGCGAGCGCGAGCTGGTCGGCGTACTCCATCAGGGCGTAGAGCCGGTCGAGATCGACCCCGCCCGCGGTGCCGCCGTACGCGCACGACAGCCGGAACAGGGTGCCGGTCTTGGCCCCTGCCACGAGTTCGTAGTGGCGGCGCAGCGCGACCTCGTCGATCGAGGGCGGCAGGGTCTCGATGAGCTGACCGTAGGACAGGTCGGAGAGCCGGTCGGCGTAGGTGATGCCGGGCGCCTCACCGACCCGCGCGAAGACCTCGGGGTTGTCGGTCAGCACGCGGGCGACGACCTGCATCGATGCGCCGGCCAGGTGGAATCCGGCGCGGGCACTGGTGCGCACGCCGAACGCGGCGGGCACCGACGGTGCGTCGCGGCGCAGCAGCGATCCGTCGCAGATGTCGTCGTGGACCAGCGAGGATTCGTGCAGCATCTCCATCGCGCAGGCCAGGTCGACGGCGTCGCCCAGCGGGGCAGCGGTGTCGGCGGCATCGGGGAGCAACCCGGCGCAGGCCAGGACCAACCGGGCCCGCACCCGTTTGCCGGGAGCGGCCAGGATGTGGGTGTAGATCGCGTCGAAATCCTCACCGGTGATGAGCAGTTCCCGCAGTCGTGCGGTGACCAGCGCCAGCTGCTCGGTCGGTCCGGCCGGTCTGGGCATGACCACCACTTGGTCGCCCGAGTGCTGGTCACCCGAGTGCTGTGCTGCGGGTAGCGCGGGATTATCCATAGCGCTGAGCTCCTTTGGTGTGGTCACGATGCGGAGAGGTTCACCGGCGACTGCCGGACAGGGGTTTATGGAGTTTCCGGCGGGGCAGTCGTAGGGAGTCACCTCTCGCAGCCGACGGGGTCGAGCGTCCCGTTCGCTGGCTACCGACGGGTAGTTTTGTAGAGGAAGCTCGAGATGTCAAGCATTCCAACATGTTCCAAGTTTGAAACCTACAATTGTGCTGTACCACAATGGTTTACGGATACTTCAGGCGGGGAACACAGCAGCGACAGCTGACTGCCGGTTCCAGGTGTGCGGCGTAATCGCCTGCACTACAACGGCTTTCGCGTCATCGCGATAATCCGGGGGCGAACTCATGAGTCGCGGAACTGCCCGGGGTAGACACCTCGGGAGTCATCCGGCGATGCGTGGGGGCGACCGCGATACGGTCGGGTCGGCGCTCGCAACGTCAATGTTGTTGGCACACACACGATTCGGGACCAGAGTGACACGAACTGTCCGTCCGTCAACAACTCCGGTGACTGGGACAGCCCTGTGTGAACCATACAATCCGATTCGCGTTACCGCGAGCCGAGGCGCGATCGGGAACCGACCCGAAGGCCCGCGGCGATCCGATATCACGCCCTCAGTAACGATGAAACCTGGTGCAGCACTGTTAGTTTCGCTAGCAACGCAGCGGACAGCGAAGCGGCCGAGTGAAAAGCCGCGACCGGGTTCGGTCAGCGGGCGGCGGTGCTGCCCAGGCTGCCGAGGACCAGGAGGTTCGGCGCCGGGTAGTCGACGGACGGGGACGGAGCCGTGGAACGGGCAGGGGGGCGCATGATCGTGCAGCGACGGGCCAGGACGGTGCCACAGGCGTGAACGGTGGTGGTGATCAGGTCCTCGGCCAGCGGCAGGTCGTCTTCGCGATAGGCGTAGACCGAGAAGCGCACCGTGCGACATTCGCTGTTCGGGTCGGCCTGCTGAACCGCTTCGGCGGGGCAGCTCGACAGGAGCATGATCGCGGCGGCCAGGTCCGCACAGGGATCACCACCGACCAGCGAGCCGGCGGCGAAGGCAGCGAAAAGTGTGCGCAGGCAAGGCTGTTCGGGTCTCTGCTGGGAGTCTTGGATCTGCGACCAGCGGCGCAAGGCCGGATGGTCGGCGATGTCGGCCCTGCCCTGCCATCGCCGGCGCGCGCAGTCGAGCAGCCGGGCGGACGTCGAGTCCCACACGTGGGGCGCCTCGATCCGGGCGACGATCCGCAGTAGGCGGCATTCGTCGGCAGCGGTGGCCACGGGCGGTTCGATGAGCGGCGCCGTCGCCTGTCGGTGCGTCTGCATTGTCGACCTCCTACCGCACGAGAGAAGAACCGAACGGGCGCTGCGCGGCGGCGGAACCACGCCGCCACGCCAGGCGGAACGCCCACGCCGAGGCCAGCACCGACATGACGACGACGGTCGCGATCACCCCGAAGACCACCCCACCGGACCACCCGACACCGTCGTATCGCGCGATCAACGCCGACGCGAGAATCGGACCCGCCGTGATGAACACGGGAATCAGCAAGATCAACCCGAGGGTCACCAGGCTCGACGGCGTCATCACTGTTTTCGCTGCGGAGAAATCACGTCGAGAGATCATGGTGTGCGGCCCCGACGGCTGCGTGACTGTAGCCATTTCCGCCCTCTCCGTTACCTGAATGGAACCCAGCGAAACTATCGAGTCCCAAACGTACAGCCCCGATCCGGCCAACCGCGTACTTCGTCACGAAACAGTGATAACTCGAAACTGAACCAAATCCGTCCAGCAGACATAACCCCAGCTCAGACAGCATTTAATCGGTAGCCATCAATTTGCTGTTCCTGTTTATCATTCAGATCGGATAACAATTTCAGGGGGCGACCATGCACACGTCAGCCTTCTCGATGAGCACGTCTTCGATCCCGTCCGAAAAGGAAACAGTTCGACAATCCGCCTGATCAAAATCTCGTCGCGCAATTGCCAAGCGGCGACAGCTGTTTCGAGTCGGGAACATTGTTCGGCGCGCACGACGCGGAGTCAGCCCGGTTCGCTACCGAAGCTGCCTTCCAGCCGATTGCGCGAACCCGGATGCACGAGCCGTGCCACGCTGACCAACCCGCCCGACGACCAGGTGCGGCGCCGGATGAGCAGGCACGGCTCGTCGGCGTCGATGCCGAGCAGCACACACTCCTCGCGGGCGGCCCGCACCGCCTCGACGACATGCTCGCCGCGCAGCAGCGGCGCGACCTCACTGAGGTAGCTGTTCGGGGTGACGGTGGTGAAGTCCTGGGCGAGGTAGTCGGGGGCCTGCGCCGGGTTGACGTAGCGGTCCTCGAGCTGGATCGGCACGCCGTCCTCCAAGTGCACCAGCAGCGAGTGGAATACCGTGCCGCCCATGGCATTCGCCATTTCCGCGTCGCCGGGCACCTCGGACCGCACGAACACCACCTCGGTGCGATGACGATGCCCGCGACCGGTGATCTCGTCGGCGATATTGCGGACCTCGAACAGCGGTGAGGTGGCCTTGCTCGCCGCGACGAAGGTTCCCACACCCATCACCCGGGTGAGCGCGCCGTCGGCGGTCAGGTCACGCAGGGCGCGATTGATCGTCATCCGGGACAGCCCGAGCGCGGCGACGAACTGGTTCTCCGAGGGGATCTGCTCCCCCGCGTTCCACCGGCGCGCTTTGATCTGCGCCATGATCAGCTGCTTGACCCGTTCATACGCCGCGAATTCGCTACCGAGCTCGCCGTAGAGCGCGGCCAGCTCCGCATCGACCACCTCGATCGCCACCACCGAACATCTCCTCGCCTCGCCCAGAGAATACGTTGCGCTCGAACCTCGTCGGCACTTGTATATACAGGACTATACTGCCCTCATGACCGACGCGACACCGCCTGTCTCCGGCCCTCGTCCCGTGTCCGCTCCGCGCGGCACCGAGTTGCACACCCTCGGTTGGCAGCAGGAGGGTGCCTTGCGGATGTTGATGAACAATCTCGATCCCGAGGTCGCCGAACGCCCCGATGACCTGGTCGTCTACGGCGGGACCGGGCGAGCGGTGCGCAGTTGGGCGGCATTCGACGCGATCGTGCGAACGCTGGAGACCCTCGCCGCGGACGAGACGTTGCTGGTGCAGTCCGGGAAACCGGTGGGGGTGTTCCGCACCAACGAATGGGCGCCGCGGGTGCTGCTGGCGAATTCGAACCTCGTCGGCGACTGGGCCACCTGGGACGAGTTCCGCAAGCTCGAGCAGTTGGGGCTGATGATGTACGGGCAGATGACGGCCGGGTCGTGGATCTACATCGGCAGCCAGGGCATTCTGCAGGGCACCTACGAGACCTTCGGTGCGGTGGCACGCAAGCGATTCGGCGGCACCCTCGCCGGCACCATCACCCTCACGGCGGGCGTCGGCGGGATGGGTGGCGCGCAACCGCTCGCGGTGACGATGAACGACGGCGTCGCGCTGTGCGTGGACTGCGATCCGGCGCGTATCGACCGGCGGATCGCGCACGGCTACCTCGATACGAAGGCCGCGACCTTGCGGGAGGCACTGGATCTCGCCGTCGCCGCGCGTGACGAGCGCAGGCCGCTCTCGATCGGCCTGGTCGGCAATGCGGCCGAGGTCTTTCCCGCACTGCTGGCCATGGGCGCACCGATGGACATCGTCACCGATCAGACCTCGGCCCATGATCCGTTGTCCTACTTGCCGATCGGCGTCGCGCTCGAGGACTGGCACACCCTCGCCGAGAAGGATCCGGTCTGGTTCACCACCGAGGCGCAGGCGTCGATGGCCGCGCACGTCGAGGCGATGGTCGGATTCATGGACGCGGGCGCCGAGGTGTTCGACTACGGGAACTCGATTCGCGACGAGGCCCGCAAAGGCGGCTACGACCGGGCTTTCGCCTTTCCCGGCTTCGTTCCCGCCTACCTCCGCCCGCTCTTCGAAGAGGGCCTCGGTCCGTTCCGGTGGGCGGCGCTCTCGGGTGATCCGGCCGATATCGCCGCCACCGACCGCGCGATCCTGGAACTGTTCCCCGGCAACGACCATCTGCGCCGCTGGATCACCCTGGCGGGCGAGAAGGTGAAGTTCGAAGGTCTGCCCGCGCGGATCTGCTGGCTCGGTTACGGCGAACGCCATCGCGCGGGCCTGAAATTCAACGAGATGGTCGCCTCGGGTGAGCTGTCGGCTCCCCTGGCCATCGGCCGCGACCACCTCGACTCCGGCTCGGTGGCCTCCCCCTACCGCGAAACCGAGGCGATGGCCGACGGTTCCGACGCGATCGCGGACTGGCCGCTGCTCAACGCACTGCTCAATACCGCGTCCGGGGCGAGCTGGGTGTCGATCCATCACGGTGGCGGGGTCGGGATGGGCCGTTCGATCCACGCGGGCCAGGTGTGTATCGCCGACGGCACCGAGCTGGCCGCGCGGAAGCTGGAGCGGGTGCTGACCAACGACCCGGGGACCGGGGTGATGCGACACGTCGACGCGGGTTACGAGCACGCGGCCGAGGTGGCTCGTGAACGGGGTGTGCGGATTCCGATGCAGGAGGGCTGACCGACCCGGAAAAAGACGAGAGCCCCGGCATCGCCGGGGCTCTTTCCACTTTCAATATATAGCGTAAACAGGGACTTGCGGCAAGGCCCCGGGGTTGCTGCACAATCATCCGGTCGCACCGGAAAAAGTACAGTTAGGGGCCTATGTCAGCGCACGGGTACGAAGAGGAACGCCGATCCGAGCAAAGCTATGTCGCCGGGTTGTACTCGCGCCTCGATGCCGAGCGGGCACGGGTGAAGGGTCGCTACAGCACGGCGCTGCGCACCAAGGGCGACTCCCCCATGGAGCGCGACAACGAGGTGCGGGCGCTGGGCAAGGAAGTACAGCGCCTCGATGTGGCCGACAACGGACTGTGTTTCGGCCGGCTCGACGCGGCCTCGGGCGAGCGGTCCTACATCGGCCGGATCGGGCTGTTCGACGAGTCGAACGATCTCGAACAGCTGCTCCTGGACTGGCGGGCACCCGCGGCGCGCGCTTTCTATGTCGCCACCGCGGCCAACCCGGAGGGCATGCGCCGGCGGCGGCAGTTCCACACCCGCGGCCGCCGGGTGGTCGACTTCACCGATGAGGTGCTCGGCCGCCCCGACGGGAGCGAGGGCGGAACCGACGCCGCGCTGCTCGCCGCGGTCGACGCGCCACGCGGGGACGGGATGCGCGATATCGTCGCGACGATCCAGGCCGAACAGGACGAGATCATCCGCCTGGAGCACCCGGGTGTGACCGTGATCGAGGGCGGTCCCGGCACCGGGAAGACCGTGGTGGCGCTCCACCGCGTCGCGTACCTGCTCTACACCCAGCGCAGGCGGATGGAGCGCCAAGGCGTGCTCGTGGTCGGGCCCAATCCGGCCTTCCTGAACCACATCGCCCATGTGCTGCCCTCGCTCGGCGAGACGAATGTCGTGTTCGCCACCACCGCCGACCTCGTGCCCGGTCTGCGCGCGACGGCGGAGGACACCCCCGAGGCGGCCCGGCACAAGGGTTCGCTGCGAATCCTCGACGTCCTCGCCGCGACGATCGCGGATCGCCAGCGACTGCCCGAAGCGCCGCTGACGATCGCGCTGACCGATGTGACGGTGCGGATCGATGCCGCGACCGCGGAGTGGGCCAGGCAGGAGGCGAGGGAGAGCGGGCGCCCGCACAACGAGGCGCGCGCGGTGTTCACCGAGATCATCACCTACGTTCTCACCGAGCGCGCGATCGCCCGGATCGGCGAGGGCTGGCTGACTCGCGACGACACCGAGGCATGGGAACAACTGCGCGCCGACCTGGTCCGCGAGCTCGCCGACAACGACGAGTTCACCGCGGCGCTGGATCAGTGCTGGCCGATCCTGAAGCCGGAAACCGTGCTGTCCCAGCTGTATTCGTCACACGATCGGCTGCGGGCAGCAGGCGCGGACGCCGCGCTGTGGCGGGCCGACGGTGGCCCGTGGACGGTCTCGGACGTGCCGCTGCTCGACGAACTCGTCGACTTGCTCGGCCGCGACACAGCCGCCGACGACTCCGCCGAGCGAGAGCGCAAGGCCGAGGCCGAGTACGCGGCCGGCGTGCTGGACACCCTCATCAGCCGCGAAGACCTGATGGACGACGAGGACCACCTGCTCGCCCAGGACATGCTCTACGGCGAAGACCTGGCCGAACGCTTCCTCGAACGCGACACCCGCGAACTCGCCGAACGTGCCGCGGCCGACCGGGAGTGGACCTACGGACACGTGGTGGTCGACGAGGCCCAGGAGTTGTCGGAGATGGACTGGCGGGTGCTGATGCGGCGGTGCCCGAGCCGCTCCTTCACGATCGTCGGCGATCTCGCGCAGCGCCGGTCGGCGGCGGGCGCGAGGTCCTGGGCCACGATGATGGAGCCCTACGTCCCCGGCCGCTGGATCTATCGTGCCCTCACGGTGAACTACCGCACCCCCGCCGAGATCATGGCCGTGGCCGCCGATGTGCTCGCTGAGTTCGCGCCCGATGTCCGCCCGCCGGACTCGGTGCGAGCCTGCGGTGTCGCACCCTGGTCGCATCGGGTCACCGACCACGAATTGCCCACCGCGATCGAGGAATTCGTGCGGGCTGAGGCGGGCCGCGAGGGAACGAGCATCGTGATCGGGCCACCCGGGGTACCCGGCACGGTGCCCGCATCGGAGACGAAGGGCCTCGAGTTCGACGCGGTGCTGGTCGTGGATCCGCAGCGTATCCTCGCCGACGGCCCCCGCGGCGCCGCCGAACTCTACGTCGCCCTCACCCGCGCCACCCAACGCCTCGGCGTCCTGCACCAGACCTCGCTGCCCGAGTCGCTGCGCGGGCTCACCGAGATCGAACCGGCACAGCAGCTGCAGGCGTAGCGATGTCACTCACGCGATCGCCGACTGCGGCAATCGCCTTCGCCGTCGGCCCGCGTGGGGCCGATCGCAGGTCAGCGGCAACAGCGACGATGCCATCGGGCGGATCAGTGCAGGCGAGACAGCGGTCCCCGGCCGGGGTTTCGCTCGCGCGTACCCCGCTCAGCCGAGCGGACCGGTCACCGATTCGGCGGCGGCGAGCAGCGCGCCGGATGCCGCGAGGCGGACCGCTGCCTCGATGTCCGGGGCGAGGTAGCGGTCGGGCCCCGGGCCGGGGACTCGGTCGCGCAGCGCGGTCAGTACGGCAGCGGTCGCGGGCGCCGGGGTCAGCGGGGCGCGGAGGTCGAGGCCGCGGGCCGCGGTGAGGGCTTCGATGGCCAGGACTCGGGTGAGGCCGTCGAGGGCGCGGCGGAGTTTGCGGGCGGCGGACCAGCCCATCGAGACGTGGTCCTCCTGCATCGCCGAGGAGGGGATCGAGTCGACCGAGGCAGGCGCGGCCAGGCGTTTGAGGTCGGAGACGATGGCGGCCTGGGTGTACTGGGCGATCATGTGACCGCTGTCGACGCCGGGATCGTCGGCCAGGAACGGGGTAAGGCCGTGGTTGCGGGCTTTGTCGAGGAAGCGGTCGGTGCGGCGTTCGCTCATCGAGGCGACGTCGGCGATCACGATGGCCAGGAAGTCCAGCACATAGGCGACGGGGGCGCCGTGGAAATTGCCGTTGGACTCGACCCGGCCGTCGAGGGTGACGACGGGGTTGTCCACGGCACTGGCCAATTCGTGGCCGGCGATGCGTTCGGCGTGGTCGAGGGTGTCGCGGGCGGCGCCGGCGACCTGGGGTGCGCAGCGCAGCGAGTAGGCATCCTGGACGACGGTGCAGTCCGGGGTGGCGTGGCTGGCCACGATCGGCGAATCCGCCAGCACGCGCACCATATTGGCGGCCGCCACCGCCTGGCCCGGTTGCGGGCGCAGTTCTTGCAGGTCGGCGGCGAAGACCTTGTCGGTGCCGAGCAGACCCTCCACGCTCATCGACGCGGTCACGTCGGCCAGGCGCAGCAGGGCCCGCAGGTCGTGGCAGGCGAGTACCAGCATGCCGAGCATGCCATCGGTGCCGTTGATCAGCGCGAGGCCTTCCTTCTCCGCGAGCTCGACCGGGGCGATACCGGCGTCGGCCATGGCCTCGGCGGCAGATCGCAGCTCGCCGGTCGCGTCCCGGACGGTGCCCTCCCCGATCACCGCCAGTGCGACGTGGGCCAGCGGCGCGAGATCACCGGAACAGCCCAGGCTGCCGTACTCGTAGACCACCGGGGTGATGCCCGCCGACAGCAGCGCGGCATAGGTCCGCGCGACCACCGGGCGCACCCCGGTCCGGCCGGTCGCGAGGGTCGACAGGCGCAGCAACATCAAGGCGCGCACCACCTCCCGCTCCACTTCTGCGCCCGACCCCGCCGCGTGCGAGCGAATCAGACTCCGCTGCAACTGCTTGCGTGACTCCGGCGGAATATGACGGACGGCCAGCGCACCGAACCCGGTCGACACCCCGTACACCGGCCTCGGGTCCGCGGCCAGCGCTTCAATCCGCGCACGACTCGCCTCGATGGCGGCGACGGCATCGTCGGACACCACCACCGCGACGCCGTCCCTGGCCACCCGGACCAGATCCCGCGCCGAGACCGGACCCGTGCCGACGACGACCGGTCCGGGCCGATCCGGGTCGATGCTCACGATGCTTCTCCCATCACTGCGGGCTACCCCTTGACGTTCTTGTCTATACAGGTCTATACCTACCGTACGTGTCCTGGCGCGCATCCGCCGGGCCCGCGCCACCTGATCTCGAAGGAACGCGTCGACCTGCCCGCGCTCTACGATCCGAAGGGCCGCTACGGTGCGAGCAACGTGCCCGCGCTGCTCGCCCGCGCACAGGGTCTATCGCGCGCACACCGCCATACTCGACACCCGCGCCGAGGAGGACTCCTCCATGCCCACCACCGTGCTGACCGATATCGGCACTCTCGTCACCAACGACCCGGCGCTGGGCGAGGGCCCGCTGGGGCTGCGGCGCGACGCCGCGCTGGTCATCGACGACGGGCGGGTGGCGTGGGTCGGTGACAGTACCGCCGCGCCGGCCGCCGACACCGCGTTCGATCTCGGCGGACGCGCGGTGCTGCCGGGGTTCGTCGAGTCGCATGCGCATCTGGTGTTCGCGGGCGACCGCGCCGAGGAGTTCGCGGCGAGGATGGCGGGGCGACCCTATGGGGCCGGTGGCATCCGCACCACGATCGCGGCGACGCGGGCAGCGAGCGACGAGCAGCTCGCGGCGACTGTACAACGGCTGCTGGACGAGTCCTTGCGGGCAGGCAGCACCACGGTCGAGTGCAAGAGCGGCTACGGGCAGACCGTGGCCGACGAACTGCGCAGCGTCCAGATCGCGGCCCGCTGCACCGACGAGGTGACGCTGCTCGCCGCGCACGTGCCGCCGCCCGAATACGCCGGGCGCGCCGACGACTACGTGACGATGGTGTGCGAGGAGATGATCCCGCGGTGCGCGCCGTACGCCCGGTGGATCGATGTGTTCTGTGAGCAGGGCGCCTTCGATCGCGATCAGGCGCATGCCGTGCTGACCGCGGGGATCGCGCACGGGCTGGTGCCGCGAGTCCACGGCAATCAGCTGCATCAGGGACCAGGGGTGCAGTTGGCCGTCGAGCTCGGCGCCGCGTCGGTGGATCACGTCTCGCACGTGAATCGTGCCGATATCGATGCGCTCGCGGGCAGCGATACGGTGGCCACGCTGCTGCCGGGCGCCGACTTCTGTACGCGCAACAGCTATCCCGATGCCAGAGCGCTGGTGGACGCGGGGGTCACCGTCGCGCTCGGCGCGGACTGCAATCCGGGTACCAGCTACACCACGAGCTTGCCGTTCTGTATCGCCCTGGCGGTGCGGGAAATGCACATGACACCCGACGAAGCGGTCTGGGCGGCAACCGCAGGTGGTGCGAAGGCGTTGCGGCGCACCGATATCGGGTCCCTCTCCCCCGGTTCCCGTGCCGATGTCATCGCGCTCGACGCCCCCTCGCACCTGCACCTCGCCTATCGCCCCGGCGTTGCGCTGGTCGGTCAGGTGTGGCGCGGAGGAGCCCTCGTCGCGAATCGAGGTGGGGTGCGGTGACTTCCGAATCCGCCTGGACCGGTCGCGTCGACGGCACGACGCCGGAGCACCTGCGCTGGCATCAGGCCGTCACGCCGTACGAGCCGGGCAACGACGATCCCGGCGCCTGTGTTTTCGTCGGCTTCGCCTGCGAGGAAGGCGTGCGCCGGAACAAGGGCCGCCTCGGCGCGGCGGCGGGCCCGGACGCGCTGCGCCGCGCGTTGTCGCCGATGGCGCTCGCCACCGAGCTGCGCGCCTTCGACGCGGGGACGATCGCCGTCACCGACGACCGGCTGGCGGACGGTCAGCGGCGACTGGGCGAGACGGTGTCCGCGCTGCTGGACGACGGCGCTTTCCCGGTCGTTCTGGGCGGCGGCCACGAGGTCGCCTACGGCACCTACCTCGGACTGGCCGGTTCGGCTCGCCGCGTCCCGGGCAGCGTCATCGGCATCCTCAACCTCGACGCGCATTTCGACCTGCGCCCCGATCCCGTGCCCAGTTCCGGCACCCCGTTCCGGCAGATCCTCGAGACCGGCGACGACGTCCGGTACGCGGTGATCGGGATCAGCCAGCCCAGCAACACCCGGGTCCTGTTCGACACCGCGGACAGATTCGGGGTGCGTTATCTCCTCGACGACGACTGCGAGCCTGCCCGGGTCGCCGCCTTCGTCGACGAGTTCCTGGCCGGGATCGACCTGCTGTATCTGACGATCGATCTCGACGTCCTCCCCGCCGCGGTGGCTCCCGGTGTGAGTGCCCCCGCGGCCTACGGTGTCGCGCTGTCCACGATCCAGGCCGTGTGCGACCGCGTCACCGCCTGCGGCAGACTCGCGGTTGTCGATGTCGCCGAACTGAATCCGCGGCTCGACATCGACAACCGCACCGCCCGCACCGCCGCCCGGCTGATCCACCGGATCGTCACCCGCCACGTCGGGTGAGCACCGTCGCGGGACTCAGAAGTACCGGATCCACACATAGATCCAGGCGATGACACTGCTGAGCATCGTGACCAACATGCCGTACTTGGTGAACTGCCAGAAGGTGATCCGCTGCCCCGCGCGGGCGGCGATCCCGAGGGCGACCACATTGGCGCTGGCCGCCACCGCCGTGCCGTTCCCGCCGAAGTCGGCGCCCAAGGCGAACGCCCACCACAGCGCCTGCCCGGTAGCTGGATCCGGTGCGCCCGCGACGATGTCCTCCACCACCGGCGCCATGGTCGCGGTATAGGGAATGTTGTCGACGAACGCGCCGAGGATCGCCGAACCGAACACCAGCGCGGTCGCGGCCAAAAAGTAGTTGTCCCCGACCCAGCCGATCGCGGCGTCACCGATCGTGGCGATCACCCCGGTGTGCACCAGGCCCGCGACCATTACGAACAGACCCATGAAGAACACCAGCGTCGGCCATTCCACCTCGTGTAGGACATCGCCGATGTCGAGGCCGGAGACCAGCACCATGATGCCCGCGCCGACCAGCGCGATCACCGACGGCGCGACGTGCAGCACGCTGTGCAGGCAGAAGCCGACGACCACACCGGTGAGCACGATCATCGAGCGCACCAGCAGTTTCGGATCGCGGATCGCGCGCCGTTCCTGCAGCGCCATCACCGCGTCGACCGAGGTGGGATCGGTGCGTAGCGCCGAGCGGAACAGCACCCGGGTGAGCGCGACGAACAGCACGAAGGTGATCACCACGATCGGGGCCATGTGCACGAGGAAGTCGTTGAACGTCAGCCCGGCCCGGCTGGCGATGATGATGTTGGGCGGGTCACCGATCAGCGTCGCCGCGCCGCCGATATTGGACGCGAGCACCTCGGCGATCAGGAACGGTTGCGCGGCGATGCCGAGACGTCGGCACACCACCAGCGTCACCGGGGCGACCAGCATGATGATGGTGACGTTGTCGAGAAACGGCGACGCGACCGCAGTGATCAACATCAGCATCACCATCAGGCGATACGGGTTGCCGCGCGAACGTTTGGCCGACCAGATCGCCAGATAGTCGAACAGCCCGGTCTGCTTGATGACGCCGACGATGATCATCATCCCGAGCAGCAGGAAGATGACGTTCCAGTCGATGCCCTCGTGGGCGGAATAGAAGACCTCGTCGCCGGGGATCAGGCCGAGCAGAGCCATCGCGCCCGCGGCGATCAGGACGGTTTTGACCTTGTCGGCTTTCTCCGTGGCGATGAAGAAGAAGGCGATCACGAAGATGACGACGGCAAGCGCTGCAGCCATGCGCGGCGTGGCGTTCAGTCGCCGGGGCCGACGACAGCGAGGCTGGTCAGCAACCGTTCCAGGGTGATCGCGCCGCGCAGGGTGCGCGAACGGTCGACCACGGCGATGAGCGGACTGTGCTTGCGCGCCATCAGGATCGCGATTTCGAGCAGGGTCGCGTCGGGGGGGACCGTGGCCGGCTTGCTCGCGCCGTCGGGCAGACAGTCGCCGACGGTGAGGCTGCCGGGTTCCTGCCAGAACAGGTCGGCGTGCACCTCGTCGATCGTGCGGACCAGCGTCGGGTCGTCGTGATAGGAGGCCGGAATCGCCAGGCGTAGCACCTGGGTTCCCGGCAGGACCGCCACCGGCCGGTCGAGCTCGTCGACGACGATCAGACCGGGCAACCGGTTGACGACCATCAGCCGCACCGCACGGGCGACGGGGTCGCTGGTGCGAACGGTCGGCAGGTTCATCGCGATATCGCGTGCGCGCATGGCATGGCTCCGGGGGGATTCGACGGTGCTCACGGCTGGGCCTGCCGTCCGGTCAGGTGGTCCAGGCGTTGTTCCAGGCGAGCGAGCCGGTCGCCGAACGGCCGCGAACGCATCAGCTCGGCGACCTGGTCGGCCTCGTCGGGTTCCAGCTCGATGTCGACCGTCGGTTCGTCGCTGCCCCCCGCGTAGGCGAGCAGGCGTCGCGCACCCGACGAGTGCGTCAGCAGGGCGAAGCGAATGCCGTGGCGGGTGTGGAAGCTGTGCAGCACACCGGCTCCCGGGATCGTGGTCCGGTCGATATCCATGGCCGGCGGTCCTTCCTCGGATCGTCGAAAGCGTCTGATCGAAGTCTGGTTCGCGCAGGTGGCGGGCACTATCGGCCGTGACACCCATTTCCTGGGCAGGTCGGTGCCGGTAAACGGGTGCGGGATGGGTGCTGGGCACCATGGACAGAACGCGGGGGCGCCAGCATGCTGGTGTCATGAACCGTCTCGCAGCGCTGCGAGCAGGACGCTCGCGGCGAATCCGAACGCCGGTGACGGCGTTGTTCTGGCGGATCTGCTTGCTCAACGGCGTGATCTTCACCCTCGGCACGCTGATCTTGGCCTTCTCACCGGCCACGGTGTCGGCCCGGCTGCGCCTGACCGAGGTGCCGGTGCTGGTGATCGGGCTCGCGGTGATCCTGACGGCGAACGCCGTGGCGCTGCGCACCTCGCTGGCTCCGCTCGACGAGCTGGTCGCCTCCATGCGCCGCGTCGATCCGCCCCGGCGCGCGGTCCGCCTCGAGCGCGGTGCGAGCGGGGACTTCCATCAGCTGATCGAGACCTTCAACGCGATGCTCGACCGCTTGGAAGCCGAACGTTCGGTCGCCGGTGGGACCGCGCTGGCCGCCCAGGAGGGTGAGCGGCGGCGCATCGCCCGCGAACTGCACGACGAGATCGGCCAGAGCCTGACCGTGGCGCTGTTGCGGCTCAAACGGGTCGTCGACCGGGCGCCCGCCGACCTGCGCGAGGACGTCGAGCAGGCGCAGGAAACAGTGCGCGGTTGTCTGGACGAGGTGCGCGGGATAGCCGCGCGGCTGCGGCCCGACGTGCTCGAGGAACTCGGCCTGCACAGCGCGATCACCGCGCTGTGTCACGAATTCGGCCGCACGGCAGGCATTTCCGTGCGCCGCGAGGTCGACCCGGCGATCAGCCGCCTCGACCCCGACATCGAACTCGTCTGCTACCGGGTCGCTCAGGAGAGCTTGACGAACGTGTTGCGCCACGCCGACGCCGACGAGGTGAGCTTGCTGATCGCACCGCGAGCCGGCACCGTGCTGCTGCGGGTGACCGACAACGGTCGCGGCGGCGCGGTCGAGGACGGGGCGGGCATCCGCGGGATGCGCGAGCGCGCGATGCTGATCGACGCCACGCTGACCATCACGTCCCCGGCATCGGGCGGTACCGCGGTCGAACTGATCGTCCCGGTCGCCGCACGCGAAGGAGTGCCCGCATGAGCGCGCCGACCCGGATTCTGCTGGCCGACGACCACGCCCTGGTGCGCAGCGGGTTGCGCATGATCCTGGACAACGAACCGGACCTGCTCGTGGTCGCCGAGGCCGCCAACGGGCTGGACGCGGTCACCGCCCTCGCCGACGACGGCATCGACCTGGTGATCCTCGACATCGCTATGCCGCGGATGACCGGCATCCAGGCCGCCCGCGAGATCACCAGGAACAACCATCCGGTGCGCATCCTGATGCTGTCGATGTACGACAACGAGCAGTATTTCTTCGAGTCGCTGAAGGCGGGCGCTTCCGGCTACGTGCTGAAGTCGGTGGCCGATCGCGACCTCATCGAGGCGTGCAGGGCCACGATGCGCGGTGAGTCGTTCCTCTACCCGGGCGCGGTCACCGCACTCGTGCGCGACTACCTGCAACTCGCCCGGCAGGGCTCCGCGCTGCCGGAAACGATCCTCACCCCTCGCGAAGAGGAGGTGCTCAAGCTGATCGCCGAGGGGTACTCGGCGCGCGAGATCGCCGCCGAGCTGGTGATCAGCGCGAAGACCGTCGACCGGCATCGTGCCAACATCCTGCAGAAACTCGGCCTGCGCGACCGGCTCGACCTGACCAGATACGCCATCCGCGCCGGATTGATCGAGCCGTGAGAACATCGAGGGCCCCCGCAGCGAACGATCGCGCGGGGGCCCCGGACACGGGTGGTTATTCTGCGTGCGGGTCGACCGTCACACGCTGCTTGCGACCGACCACCAGTCGCATCACCGGTTCCACGATGCGGGCGCCGATCGGGCCGATGATGGCCATCAGCAACACGTACGTGGTGGCGAGCGCGGCGAACTCGGCGGGCACCGCTCCGGCGGCCACCGCCAGGCCGGCGATGACGATCGAGAACTCACCGCGCGCGACCAACGCGGTACCCGCGCGAGCGCGGCCCAGTTGCGAGGCCCCCGCCCGTTTGGCCGCCCACCACCCCGTGGCGATCTTGGTGACGGTGGTGACCACCGCCAACAGCACCGCCCAGCCCAGCACCGGCGGAATACTCGCCGGATCGGTACTCAAACCGAACAGCACGAAGAACATCGCCGCGAACAGATCACGCAACGGTTCGAGGATCTTGGTGGCGTCGTGCGCGGTCGAATCCGAGATCGCGATACCGAGCAGGAACGCACCGACCGCCGCCGACACCTGCACCGCCGAGGCGATACCCGCCACCAGCAGCGCCGAACCGAGCAGCTTGAGCAGGAAGATCTCCCGATCCTCACTCGCCACGATCGCCGAGACGTACCTGCCGTATCGCAGCGCGACGATGAGCACCAGGGTCACCGCGACCAGCGCGATACCGACCGTGGTCATCCCCGCCACGAAACCGACACCGGCCAGCACGGCGGTGAGCACCGGCAGGTACACCGCCATCGCCAGGTCTTCGAACACCAGGATCGACAGCACCGTCGGCGTCTCCCGGTTACCCAGGCGGCCGAGGTCGTTGAGTACCTTGGCGACGATCCCGGAGGACGAGATGTAGGTGACGCCCGCCATCGCGATGGCCCCCGTCGGCCCGAGGCCGAGCATCAGCGCCACGATCACACCGGGAGTCGCGTTGAGCACCAGGTCGAGCAGACCGGCGGGCCACGATTTACGCATGCCGGTGACCAGTTCACCGGCGGTGTATTCCAAACCGAGCAGCAACAGCAGCAGCACGACGCCGATCTCGCTGGCGATGTGGATGAAGTCCTCCACCTCGTGCAACTCGATCAGACCGCCCGTACCGAAGACCAACCCCCCGAGCAGGTAGAGCGGGATGGGCGAGAGGCCGATGCGGGCGGCGATCCGCCCGAGCACCCCCAACCCGAAGAACACAGCCCCCAGCTGGATCAATGCCAGCGCGGTTCCACTGATCTCCACCGGCTCAGCCGTCGGTCAGGATCGAAGCGGCGGCGTCGAGTCCGGCATTGGTGCCGACCACGACGACCATATCGCCGCCCGCGAACACGAACTCCGGTCCCGGCGATGCCAGGACCTGGCCCGCGCGCAGAACCGCCACGATCGAGGCGCGGGTCCTGGTCCGCAACTCGGTGTCGCCCAACCGTCGTGACGCATAGGGCGAACTCGGCGGTACCAGCATCGACCGCGTGCTCACCCCATCGAGTTCGCGATGTTCCTCGCGCAGTTGCGCGACCAACTGTGGTGCGCCGAGCAGACTCGCCAGCGTGCGGGCTTCGACAGCGGACAGTGGAATCTGGACCGTGGAATCCGGGTCGCCGACCTTCGTGAAAATCAGATCGGTACCACCATCGCGGTGGTCGACGATGCCGATCCTGCGGTCCACCTTCGACAGTGAAAACTCTTTGCGGACACCGATTCCCGGCAGGGATGTCACTTCTACATTCATGGGATCACCTAACCTCAGCTAGGGATACCTTACCTGCCCTTTACTATCGGCATGGATTGTCAGCCTGCGTCGAGGAGCCGTCCTGCCGCGTCCAGACCCTCGTCGGTGCCGACCACAACGACAAGATCACCGGGGATGAAAGTGAAATCTGTTCCCGGCGAAGGAGTCACCTCACCCGCGCGCACCACCGCCACGACCGAGGCCTTGGTGCGCGTGCGCATCTCGGTGTCGCGCAACGGCCTACCGTCGAACGGGCTGCCGCGATCGATCGCGAACTGCCTGGTCGACAGCTCGCCCGCGCTGTGGGTCTCGCGTGTCTTCTGCACCACCTGCGGTGCGCCGAGCAGGCCGGCCAGCACACCGATCTCGGTGTCGGACAGGGGAATCGAGGTGGTCGAGTCGTAGTCGCCCGCTCGCGAGACGACCAGGTCGACGGAGCCGTCGCGATGTTCGATCACGCCGATCCGGCGGCGCGCCTCCGCCAGCGGAAAGTCCTTGCACACGCCGATTCCCGGTAAAGGCGTCACATCGATGTTCACGCCCTCACAGTACGACCAGATGGGAATAACACCAGCCCCTACCCTGCGCACCGGGCATACCAGGCGAAACAACTCGCGACCCTCGGGCTGTTCGCCTCGTTGACGATGGCGGTGACGACACAGTCGAGATCATCGGACTCGACGCCGCCGCCGACGCCGGGCACGAGCGCCTGTCCGGCTTCGGCGGCGAGGAGCCACCAGCACCGCCGCAACCGACGCCGACCATGGCGATCCCGTGGCGAGCAACCGCGGTGGCTTGCGTATTCGGGCAAAGTTGTGTGTTGTTGAACAGTGACCAACTCTTCCGGAGACGCGTATCCACTCACGGACACGATGACCACCACGACGGCGGTACACGACGGCGTCACGGTGCTGACGGTGACCGGCGAGGTCGACCTGGCGACCGCACCCGCGCTCGATGCCACCATCGAGGCCATCCTGGCCGAGAAACCGGCGGCGCTGGTGATCGACCTGACCGCGGTCGGGTTCCTGGCGTCGGCGGGCATGGCGACGCTGGTCGCCGCACATCAGCGGGCAGGCGAGACCACCGCGATCGCGGTCGTGGCCGACGGACCCGCCACCAGTCGTCAGCTGAAGATGACGAGCCTGGACCAGGTGTTCGCCATGCACACCACCCTGGACGCCGCCTTGGCGTCGTTCACGTCCTGACACAACACAACGCGCCGCCGCCCGGGAATCCCCCGGACGGCGGCGCGTTTGCCGTCGGTGGGGGTCAGCAGAGCGAGCGCAGCTGCTCGATCAGCTTCACCCGACCGGCCGCGTTCTCGGCGATCGGCGTGACGTTGAGCGTGGTGACGCCCGCCTCGGCCATCGCGGCGATGCGCTCCTTCACGAAGCTCTCCGGGCCGATCAGCGACACGTCGCGCACCAGCTCGTCGGGCACGGCCTGGGTCGCGGCCTGCTTGTCGCCCGCCAGGTACAGCTCCTGGATGCGGTCGGCGGCCTCGCCGTAGCCGTACTTGGTGGCGAGGGTGTGATAGAAGTTCTTGCCCTTGGCACCCATGCCGCCGATGTAGAGCGCCAGGTGCGGCTTCACGAACTCGAGCAGCGGAGTGACGTTCTCACCGATCGCCAGCGCCGGACCGGCGAAGATGTCGAGCTCGCCCAGCGCGGGATCACGCTTGGCCTTGCCCGCGGCGAGCGCGTCGCCCCACACGTCCTTCGCCTTCTCCGGCAGGAAGAAGATCGGCTGCCAGCCGTTGGCGACCTCGGCGGCCAGCTCCACGTTCTTCGGGCCGAGCGCGGCCAGCAGCACCGGGATGTCCGCGCGCACCGGGTGATTGATCAGCTTGAGCTCTTTGCCGAGGCCGGTGCCACGCTCGGCGGGCAGCGGGATCTGGTAGTACTTGCCCTGGTAGTTGAGCTTCTCGCGGCGCCACACCGTGCGGCAGATTTCGAGGAGTTCGCGGGTGCGCCCGATCGGGGCGTCGTAGGGGACGCCGTGGAAGCCCTCGATGACCTGCGGGCCCGACGCGCCGATGCCGAGGATGAAACGGCCGTCGGAGACGTAGTCCAGGCCCGCCGCGGTCATCGCGGTGAGGCTGGGGGTCCGGGTGTAGAGCTGCAGGATGCCCGAGGCCAGCTGCACCCGCTCGGTGCGGGCGGCCAGGAAGCCCAGCGCGCTCACCGCGTCGAACGAGTACGCCTCCGGCACGAAGACGATGTCGAGGCCGGCGCGTTCCAGGTCGGCGACCTCGGCCGCCGTCTCCTTGAAACCGTCCGTGTAGTTGATGCTCAATCCGATCCGCATGCACCCAACATAGCCCCGGACAACACGCGCACCCCGACCGGTCGGTCTGTCGGCACAGGTGCTGGTCGAGCGGGGTGCGTGGGCGGGCACGCGGTAGCGTTGAGGGGAAGATTCCACGCAATTCTCGCCGCATCGAAAGGCCACCCCGTCGTGTCGCAGCCCACCGTGTCGCCGCAGCAGATCGCCCCCTCCTTCGGTTCGGTGACCTTGGAGCACTACCTGTCGGAGCTGGCCGCGAAGGTGCCCGCCCCCGGCGGCGGGGCCGTGGCCGCGCTGCACGCCGCGCAGGCCGCCGCGCTGGTGGCGATGGTGGCGCGCTACACCACCCGCGCCAAGGACGCGCAGAACCGGCCGGTGATCGACCAGATCATCGTGGCCGCCGACGCCGCGCTGGCCAGGTCGCTCGCGCTCGCCGACGCCGACGCGGCCGCGTTCACCGCCGTCGGCGCGGCCTACAAGCTGCCCAAGGACACCGACGCCGAGATCACCGCCCGCACCGCGGCGATCAACGCGGCACTCGTCGAAGCCGCGCGGGTGCCCGCCGCCGTGGTCGACGAGGCCGACGAAATCCTCTCGCTGGCGGCCGAACTGCTGCCGATCGGCAATCCGAATGTGGTCACCGATATCGGCGCCGCCGCCGACGCCGCCCGCGCCGCGGCGATGAGTTCGCAGCTCAATATCGAGATCAACGTCGGCTCGCTGCCCGCCGACCTCGGCGACCCGTTCGCCGCCGCGCTGTTGCGCGTCGATACCATCGCGGCCCGCGCCGACGCCCTGCACGGCGACGTGCTGCACGCGGTCCGCGGCTGAGTCAGCGGTCCGCGGTGAGCACGATCTTGCCGCGGACCCGACCGGATTCGCTGCGCCGATGCGCGGCGGCGAGTTCGGTGATCGGCAGGATCTGCGCGATGTCGACGGTCAGCTCCCCGCGGTCGACCGTCGCCGCGAGCTCGTCGAGCACGGCCGTCGTCGGATCGACATAGAGTCGGCGCACGCGCGAATCCGGGTGTGTCGCAGGGCCTTCGGCGGCCACCACCTGCCCGGTGCCGCTCAGGACGGTCAATGATCGATCCGTGTAGTCGCCGCCGATCAGGTCCACCACCAGGTCGACCTCGCGCACCGCGGTGGTGAAATCGGTGGTCCGGTAGTCGATCGGTTCGGTGACGCCCAGTTCGCGGAGATAGGCGTGATTGCCGGTCCGCGCGGTGGCGGCGATCGTCGCGCCGCGTCGCGCGGCGATCTGCACCGCCAGATGCCCGACGCCACCGGCCGCCGCGTGCACCAGGACCCGCTCGCCCGGCCGTACCGAGGACAGTGCCTGCCAGGCGGTGACCCCGGCCACCGGCAGTGCGGCCGCGTGCACCGGGTCGATCGAGGCGGGTACGCGGGCAAGTCGATTCTCCTGCGCCACTACGTATTCCGCGTTGGCGCCGCCGAACACCATGCCGTATACCGCGTCTCCCGGCGCGAAGCGTGTCGCCTCGTCACCCACGGCGGCGACGATCCCGGACACATCGAGCCCGAGCACCAGCGGCGGCTCCCCCAACCGCCGGATCACACCGCTGCGCACCTTCCAGTCCGCGGCGTTGACGCTGGTCGCCACGACGCGCACCAGCACCTCCCCCGGACCCGGTGTCGGCCGCGGCACCTCTGCCCTTTCGAAGACGTCCGGACCGCCGAAAGATCTCTGCACCATCTGCCACATACCGCCGAGTCTGCGCCGAGTGGTGTCCCAGCGGTAGTAGGCACCTTTCGGATACCGTGGTACCCCGTGGATACCGTCAAGGGCGATCAGAGTTCGGTAGAGGCGTTCCTGCGGGACTGCCCCGCGCGGCAACTGCTGTCGGTACTCGCCGACAAATGGGTCCTGCTGGTCCTCGGCAGTCTGCGCGAGGCAGGCGGGCCGGTGCGTTTCAACGCCTTGCGCAGGCGCCTGGACGGCATCACCCAGAAGGTGCTCACCCGAACGCTGCGCGACCTGGAACGCGACGGCCTGGTCCGGCGCGAGGTATTCCCCACGATGCCGCCCCGGGTGGAGTACAGCATCACCGCGCTCGGGGCGGATCTGGGGCGGATCAGCCAGGCGATGGGTGCCTGGGTGGTCGAACACCACGCGGAGATCACCGCCGCCAGAGCCGAATTCGATGCCGCGCGCACCGCCGAACCGGCCCCGGTGCCGCAACCGGGGCGCCCGCTGTCACCGGTCTCGAAGTGAGAACGGTTTATCGGGGCCCCGACCTGCGCGAACGCAAGACGACACACCGTTGACCCCGTCGGCCGTTACCACTTCGATAGGTCGAGTTGATCATGGCGGCCTAGACTTGGAATCCGCCTACGAGTGAGTGAAGGGGTGGCGTTTATGAGGAGCGCATTTCGTGTCCTGTTCGTCGCGATCATGGCGGCAATACTGGCCGCAGCCTGGTCGGGAGCCGCGTCCGCGGACCTGATCGGAGGCCAGCGCACCCAATACGGCGGTGGCACTTACGCCGAGGCCAACCTGTCGACGCACACCTTCACTGTCAGCCAGGGTGGACAGGTAGTGCGGGTGATGCCCGCGTCGATGGGCAAGCCCGGTTTCGAGACTCCCACCGGCACCTTCAGCGTGCTAGAGAAGGATCGGTCGGTGGTGTTCGACTCGCGCACCATCGGCATCCCGCTCGACGACCCCGAGGGCTACATCATCGACGGTGAATACGCCGTGCGCCTCACCTGGGGTGGCGTGATGGTGCACTCGGCTCCGTGGTCGGTCGACTCGCAGGGCAACGCCAACGTGAGCCACGGCTGCATCAACCTCGCCCCCGACGACGCCGCCTGGTACTACGAGAATGTCGGCATCGGCGATGAGGTCTATATCCACTGGTAAACATTTTCCCTCGTGGCATTCGGCGAACGCGCCGTCAGGGCAGTATCGTGCCCGTAACGAAATCGTTGCGGGACATACCCTGACGGCGACGAGCCTGATGAAGGTGGGGCGATGGATCGACCGGAAGCGCACAGACCGATCGGGGCTCGACAGCACGACCCGGGATCGGCCGGTGCTCCGCTCGCGGCTGTCACCCCGATTCGGCGGTCCCGCGACCTGAGCGCGCCACGGCCCCGCCGGGCGAGCGATCAGCCCGCCGGCGGCGCCCGCCACCGGATCGAAGGCGGACCGACGACACCGGCCGGTATTCCGGTCATCTCGGCGGCCCGGCTTCGCGACGCCGAACACGACGAGGTCGTTCCCGTCGTTCCGGCGGACGCCACCGTCACCGATCGGCTGCCCGTGGTCGGCGGGAAATTCGATCCCGGTGCGCGCCACCGCCTCCCGGACACCGCGTTCTCGATCGACGACAACGGCCCCGACACCGATCAACTGCCGATCGTCACCGCTTCCGGCCCCGCGTGGGCGGCCCTCGAACATCCGAGGCCCGGCTACGACGACGCGGCGACCTGGCATTCGCGTCCCACACCCGAGTACCCCGGTGCGGACACCTTCCCACCGCGCCCGGCGGCCGTGCCGACCAGCGGCGCGGACACGTTCCCACGGCGCCTCGCGCCCGAGGACCGTGCGGATACCTTCCCACCACGCCCCGCACCCGAGAACCGTGCGGATACCTTCCCACCACGCCCCGCACCCGAGAACCGTGCGGATACCTTCCCACCACGCCCGGCACCCGATTACCGCGGACCGGACAGCTTCCCACCACGCCCCGCACCCGATTACCCGGACACGGACGCCTTTTCGCCACTCGCCGCTCCCGGCTCCGACGGTGCCGACAGCGAGCCTTCGCGTCCCGCTCCCGACTACAACGGTGATGACGAAGTCTTCGCGCGGATGATCGATCGATCCAAGCGACGGCGTGTGCCCCGCTGGGTCGCACCACTGGTCGCGTCGGTGGCAGGCGCCGTGCTACTCGGCGGCACCTACGTCCAACTACGCGGGCCCGCACCGGCATCCACGGCGGCAAGTACCCCACTCGCACCGAGTTCGGTGAGCCCGGTGACGGCCGAGTGCCCCACCGAACAGATCGGCGCCATGGTGCGGGGCAACGGCGCGGGCGGCACCGAGTCCGGCATCGCGGCGATCATGGCCTTCCAGTACGCCTACTACGTCGCACGCTCCGGCGACCAGGCCCGGACCCTCGTGGCATCGGACGCGGTCGCCCCCTCGGCGGCCGCCATCCAGGCCGGGATCGACTCCACTCCGGTGGGGACCACGCACTGCGTGGAGATCACTCCGGGCGCCTACGCCGGGCAGTTCCTGGTCAAGATCACCGCGTTCCGACCGGATTCGGCGCCGAGCACCTACACCCCGCAGCTCGTGGGAACCGCGGAGGTCGGCAACAAAACGCTGATCACTTCGTTCGGAGCCGCACCCCGCTAGACCCCGAACACGGATCGTTGTGCACCACCGCGGCCCCGGTAGTGCTCCCCGCTGACCAGCAGACGACCGCCGGTCTATTGCCGTGCCGGTGGCCGGGCTCGGTGCGATGCTGCATCGAGACCGACGGCAGCTGCGTCGTCAGCAGGCGGTAGATCCCGCGACCGGATAGCGAAAGGTGGTCAGGCGCGGGATTTTTCGGCCGCCACGACCACATGGCGCATGAGCAGCGCGGTGGTCACCGGGCCGACGCCGCCGGGGACGGGGCTCAGCGCCGCCGCCTTGCCGATGACCGACGCCGCGTCGACATCGCCGACGATTCCGCCGTCGGCGGACTCGTTGGTGCCCACGTCGATCACCACGGCGCCGTCACCGATGTGCTTGCCGGTGACCAGGCCGATCCGGCCCGCCGCGGCGACCACGATATCGGCGGGGGTGGTGACCGCGGCCAGGTCGGCGGTGCGTGAATGCGCGACGGTGACGGTCGCGTTCTCGGCGAGCAGCAGCTGAGCGAGGGGCTTTCCGACGATGTTGGAGCGGCCGACCACGGTGACCAGACGTCCCTGCAGCGCGATCCCGTGATGCTTCAGCAGCTCGACGACGGCTTCGGAGGTGGCGGGGACGAAACCGTCGAGGCCGGAAGCGAGCAAGCCGAGCGAGAGTGGGCTGACCCCGTCGACGTCCTTGGTCGCGGCGATCGCCGAACTCACGTCGTCGAGGTTCACGCCCGCGGGCAGCGGGGTCTGCAGCATGATCGCGTCGGTCGCCGGGTCGGCGCTGCGCGCGCTCAGCTCGGCGCGGATCGTCTCGGCGCTCGCGTCGGCGCCGAGATCGATGCGCTCGCAGGCTATTCCGAGTCGTTCGGCCGCCTTGCGCAGGGAGTTCACGTACCAGGCGCTGGCCGGGTCGTCGTTGGCGACGATCAGCGCCAGCGTCGGCGCGGTGCCCGCGGCGGTGAGCGCGGCCGCGCGCTCCTTCGAGTCGGCGTTGATGGCGGCGGCGAGTTCCTTGCCGGTCAGCGAAGCGGTATCCACGGTGTGACACCTTATCCGCCGCCGGACCGACGACGTGGCGCCGGGCCGCGACGCGCGCAAGCTGGTCGAGGTCCACCGCGGCCCGGACGGGCGGTCGTAGGGTGTCGGCAGCTCTGCTCTGCCAGCACGTACCGAACCGTTCGCGGGAAGGGTTGCGACTGTCGTGAAGATCTCGAAACACTGGAAACACCTGGCCGCCGCTGTCCTGGCGACCGCCGCGCTGACCGGCACCACGGTCGGTCCGGCCGCCGCGGAAGCTGATGTGGCCGCGCTCTACAACTCAGCACAGCGCCACTTCACCGACGGTGACGACGCCGCGGGACGCGCCGACCTGCGTGCCCTGATCGCCGCCGACCCCCATGATGCCGACGCGCTCGCGCTGCAGGCGATCTGGTCGCACTACGCGGGTGACGGGGCCGCGGTCGGTGACGCCCTGGCCCGGCTCGGCGGCATCGACGCGGGCATGGCGGCGGGCACCAATCGCGTGCTGCACGCGGTGACCGCGGCGGCCGCCACCCTGCCCAACCCGCTGCCGGCGCTCGTCGGTCCACAGACCGGCATCGTGGTTCTCGGCTACGGGCTGCTGCCCGACGGCGCGTTGCGCCCGGAGCTGGAGAACCGGCTCACCGCGGCGTGGTTGCAGGCGATCGCCGCACCGTTCTCACCGGTGATCGTGACCGGCGGCAATCCGCAGAACGGCATCTCCGAGGCCGAGGCGATGCGGCGCTGGCTGGTGGCGCGCGGGCTGCCGGGCGATCGGATCCATGTGGAGGACCGGGCCGGGTCGACCGTGCAGAACGCGCTGTTCAGCACGCGACTGCTGCGCGATCTCGGCGCGACCAGCGCGGTGGTGGTGACCTCGCCGAATCACATTCGGCGCGCGGTCGCCGACTTCATCGTCGCGGGGACGACCGTGGTCGGCGCGACGACCTCGCTCGAACAGCTGGTTTCCCAGTTGCCCCCACCCGCGCGCAACGCCCAGCGCGGGATCTATCTCGACGCGACGCGCACCTTCGAACTGGACACCGAGCGCTGATTCGTCGCACCGCCACCGGCGGTGAAAATTCGGTTGCCCGGTCAGGAACAATCGGCGCATGAGTGGTTCCGGTTTTCCCGAGGTGGTCGTCGAGTTGCGGCGCGCGGGATGTGTATTCGCCGAGGACGAGGCCGCGCTGCTGATCGAGGCGGCCGACGGCGATCCTGGACGCCTCGATGCGTTGGTCGGACAGCGGGTCTCGGGGACCCCGCTCGAATATCTGCTCGGCTGGGTGGAATTCCGGGGGCAGCGGGTGGGGGTGCGTCCTGGCGTTTTCGTACCGCGTCAGCGCACGGCGTTCCTGGTGGAACAGGCGGTCGACGGCGTCGCGCCGGACACGACGCGAGCCTGCGTGGTCGACCTGTGTTGTGGCTGTGGGGCCCTGGGGCTGAGCGCGGCGACCGAGCTCACCGCACGTGGATGCGACGTCGAGCTCGTCGCCGCTGATATCGACCCCGTCGCCGTCGCCTGCGCGCGCGAGAATCTCGCGCCGATCAGCGCGCCGGTCTTCGGCGGTGATCTGTTCGACGCGCTGCCGGTCGACCTGCGCGGGCGCATCGACATCCTGCTCGCGAACACACCGTACGTGCCGAGTGCCCGAGTCGCGGACCTGCCACCGGAGGCACGCGAGCACGAGCCGCTCGCCGCGCTCGACGGTGGAGCGGACGGGCTCGACGTGTTCCGCCGGGTCGCCGAAGGGGCGGCCACCTGGCTGGCACCGGGCGGCACGGTATTGGTGGAAACCGGGGCGGGGCAGGTCGACACCGCGTGTTCGGTGCTCACCGCGCACGGTCTCGCGCCGCGCGTCGCCGAGTCCGGGGAGCACTACGCCACGGTGGTTCTCGGCACCCGGGATCGCTGATCGCGTGGACACCACGACCGTCGAGACCGATCAGTAGCCCGTCGACGAGGCCGCGCGCACTGCCGCCGGACACGACGATGCCCCGTCGACCGATCGCCTGCGCGACCCGTCGACGGGGCACCCGTCCCGAATGCCTACTTGCGTCCGGTGAACTGATCCATCGAGTGGTACACGCCCACCGCGTTCAGGTAGAAGTCGCGAACCTTGATCGGCAGTAGACCGGTCAGTGCCCGGTTCATCCGCGAGGTCCACGGGAGCACCACCAGGGCGCCGCCCTTCTTCATCTCCGACCACGAGGTGTCGACGACCTCGTGCTGCTCGAGCATCGGCGTGAACAGAATGCCCTTCGCGCCGTCGAACATGCCGGTGTTGATATAGGTCGGGCAGACCGTGGTGACCTTCACGTGGTCGTGGCCCGCCTGCTCGAGCTCGAGGCGCACCGAATCCGACCAGCCCAGCGCCGCCCACTTCGACCCCGCGTACACGGCCATGCGCGGATTGGCGACCAGACCTGCCGACGACGCGATATTGAGCACGCGCCCCTCGCCGGCACCGGCGACCATGCCGGGCAGGAACTCCAGGGTGACGTACATGGGGGCCAAGGAGTTGATCGCCATCGTCTTGTCGATGTCGGCGCGGTTCTCGGTTTCCCAGAAGTAGGTGTTGCCACGCACGATGCCCGCGTTGTTGACGAGGATGTCGATGCCGCCGACCTCCTTGCGCACCGCCTCGCCCGCCTCACGGATCGAGTCCTGCGACGACACGTCCACCACGTAGTGGTGCACCTTGCCGCCCGCGGCGGTCAGCTGCGCCGCGGTCTCGCGCAGCGCCAACTCGTTGATATCCCACAGCACCACCGCGTCGGCGCCCTCGGCAACGGCCTTCTCGGCGAACAACTTGCCGAGTCCCATGGCGGCACCGGTGATGAGGACCCGCTTGCCTGCGACCGTTTCCAACTTCATTCTCGCTACCTACCCCTGCTCGTGTACTGCTACTTCTGCCGCGTCTACTTCTGACGCAGCGTCTTCATGACTCCGAAAACCACCGTCATCGTCTTGGCCCACATCTGCTCGGACATGCCGGGCAGCGGCGCGATCGGCAGCACTCGCTGGACCGCGATGGTCTGGGTGTCGATGTACTTCAGCAAGCCTTCGGGGCCGTGGCGACGCCCCTGGCCGGAGATGCCGAGACCACCCGAGGGCGCGTCGACGCTGCCCCAGGCGGCGCTGAAGCCCTCGTTCACATTCACCGAGCCGGCGTTGATCCGGGCGGCGATCTCCTTGCCGCGGTTCACGTCCCGGCTCCACACGCTGGCGTTGAGGCCGTAGGCGGTGTCGTTGGCCGCCTCGACGGCGGCTTCGTCGGAGTCGACCTTGTACACCGACACGACGGGGCCGAAGGTCTCTTCGCGGTAGACCGTCATGCCGGGCGCCACGTCGGCGAGCACGGTGGGCTCGTAGAAGTACGGGCCGAGATCCGGGCGGGCACGGCCACCGGCGAGCACCTTGGCGCCCTTGGCGACCGCGTCGTCGACGTGCCCGCTGACGGTGTCGAGCTGACGCTGGAAGGTCAGCGAACCCATGTCCCGGCTGTAGTCGAGCTCGCCGCCGAGCGACATGTTCTTGACGTTGCCGACGAATTCCGCGACGAACTGGTCGTACACGGTGGCGTCGACGTAGATGCGCTCCATCGACTCACACAGCTGACCGGCCGACGAGAAGCACGCGCGCACAGCCAGTTTCGCGGCCTTGGAGACATCGGCATCGGCCAGCACGAGCAGCGGGTTCTTGCCGCCGAGCTCGAGCGAGTAGCCGATCAGGCGCTCGCCGGCCTGCTGGGCGATGGTTCGGCCGGTGGCGCTGGAACCGGTGTAGTCGACGTAGTCGGCGCGCGCGATCACCTCGCCACCGATCTCCCGGCCGCGGCCGAGCACCGCCTGCCACAGACCGCGCGGCAGCCCGGCCCGCTCGGCGGCGTCGATGGCCCACAGCGCGGTGAGCGCGGTCTGGTTGTCGGGGCGCGCGATGACCGCGTTGCCCGCGATCAGGGCGGGCAGCGCGTCGGAGGCCGCCAGCGCGAGGGGGTAGTTCCACGGCGAGATGACCGCGACGACGCCCTTGGGCCGGTTGTGCACCTCGACCGAGGTGAGTACCGGCAGCACGCCGCGCGGCTTGCGGTCGGCGAGCAGTTTGGGCGCGACGGTGGCGTAGTAGCGCGCGTTCAGCGCGACGTCGGCGATCTCGTCGAAGGCGTGCGGCCGGGACTTGCCGGTCTCGGTCTGCACGATGTCGAGGATGGTGTCCTGCTCGGCGAGCACGATGTCGTGGAAGCGGCGCACGATCTCGGCACGCTGCTTCACTGCGACCTTGGCCCAGTCGCGCTGCGCGTGCCGGGCGACCGCGAAGGCACGCTCGATATCGGCGACCGAGGACTGCGGCAGGTCGCCGATCTTGTGGCCGGTGGCAGGCGCGAAGACCGCGACCGACGGCGCGCCACCGGCGACGCCGCGCTCGAACAGGGGCTTGACCAGCGCGGCGGGCAGCGCGGTGGGTTCGGCGGTCAGCTCGGGGGCTGTCGTCATTGTCGGCCCTTCTCCTCAACAGATGGATCGCGCGGAACAGGTCGCGCACGTTCAGCTCATTTACTGAACACTAGTGTTAGATTAATGCCAGCGCCCTGGTTCGTGTCAAGCTTTCAGTGTGCGAGGACCGGCTGTGAGGGAGGTGCGATGACCGAGGAAGCGACGACGGTGCGTCGCGGGCGCCCGCCGCAGACCCAGGAGCAGGCCGAGGAAGTCCGCGCCAGGATCATCGAGGCGACCGCGGCGGTGTTCACCCGCAACGGTTCGCGCGGGTTGAGCGTCGCCCAGATCATCGAAGAGGCCGGGCTGGCCAGGCCCACGTTCTACCGCTATTTCGGCAATGCGTCCGAGCCGCTGCACGCGGTGCTCGACGCGTCCAACGACGGCCTCGTCGGCGGCATCCGCGAGGCACTCGCCGGCACCGACGAGCCGGTCCAGCTGGGCATCCGGCTGATCGACGCGTATGTGGACTGGGCGCGCGGGCACGGCCCGATGCTGCGGCCCCTGTTCGCCGAGCTGCACGATCCCGGCTCGGTGGTGTCGGGCTATCGCGAACGCGCCCTCGACGACATTCGCGACCTGGTGCGCAAGACTTTCGGCGAACTCGGGCGGCCGGTCCCCGCACCGCTGGACCTGGACGCGGCGCTGCACGTGTGCGAGTACATCGTCTACCGGCTCACCGCGGGCAGCGAGCCCGGCAGTGATCCCGATCCGGCGCTGGCGTCCGAGGCCAGGGTGACCATGATTCGCGTCCTGCTGGTCACCCTGGGCACCCGCGACGATCTCGCCTACGCGATGGAACTACCCGGCCTGTTCCCTGATCCGTAGCGGTGCGGGGTCCCCGGCCGCGCGTCCCGCGGTGACCAGGGCGAGCGAGAGCAGCGCCGCACCGCACCAGCCGACGAGACCGAGCCGCTCGTCCAGGAACAGCACCGCCAGCAACGTGCCGGTGAGCGGTTCGAGCAGCGCCAGCAGTGCGCCGGTGCCCGCGCCCGCTGCGGTGAGGCCGCGGAAGTAGCGCGTGTACGCGATGGCCGTCGGAAACAGCCCGAGCGCGAGAGCTCCGAGGATGCCGAGCAGATTCGGGTCGATCGCGGTGCTGGTCAGGGCCGCCGGGAGGGCGAGCAGGATCGCGCCCGCGGTGAACCCGGCGCCGGTAGCGGTGACGGAGTCGAGTTCGGGAACCGGAACCGCGGCGATCACCGTGAGCACGGCGAAGGCGGTGGCCGCACCCAGCGCCATGGCCGCGCCCCACAGCGCCCTCGACCCGTCCGCACCGGGTGCGCCGACCAGCAGCGCGAGGCCGGTGAGGGCGAGCGCGATGCCGCAGGCGCGGGTGCGATCGAGAGCTCGCCTGCCGGTGAGGTACTCGGCCAGGGCGACGACGACCGGGGACATCCCGATGGTGATCAGCGTCGCCAGGCTCACCGAGGACAGTGCCACCGCGCCGAAATAGCAGCCCTGGAACACCGGCGCCAGGACGGCGATCGCGCCGATGCGTCGCCACGCCGGCGCACCACGCGGGATCGCCCGGCGGGTGAGCACGCAGAGTCCCACCAGCAGCAGCCCGCCGACGGCAAGGCGCACGGTGGCGACCGCGATCGGGGACAGACCGGTCGATCGCTGGACGAGGGTGCCGAGCAGGCCGCCGGTCCCCCAGAGGATTCCGGCGACGACGAGATCAGCTGTGCCCGTGCGGGCGGACAGCGAAACAGACATGGATGTGCGCTCCTGCGACAGAAGGTGAGGGGGTCGCGAGAAGCGAGGTGCTGGAGTGAGCAGGCTCGACGGGTCGGCCTGGCGAAACCACGGGCGGCCGGTTCGGCCGGTACGCGCTACCGACGAGCGCGGCGGGGCACCTCGCTCAGGAGGCGGGCGGCGGGGTGGAACGGAAGCACTCGTGCACGTCGCGAGTGTACTCCACACAGAATCTCCACATTTGGCGTCGCAACCCTCCACACCCGCTCGCTAGGGTCGCACCATGGACAACAGTGGGGGCGGGACAGGACAGGCGGCACGCCGGATCCTGGTGGTCGACGACGAGGTGACGATCGCCGAGTCCGTGGCCGCGCGGTTGCGGGCCGAAGGGTTCACCGTCGACCTGGCACACGACGGGCCCGCCGCGGTGGCGGCGGCGGTGGCGGGGGAACCCGATCTGGTGGTTCTCGACGTGATGTTGCCGGGATTCGACGGGCTGGAGGTGTGCCGCCGGATCCAGGCCGAGCGCCACGTGCCCGTCCTCATGCTCACCGCGCGCACCGACGAGACCGACCAGCTCATCGGGCTCGGCGTCGGCGCCGACGACTATCTCACCAAGCCGTTCTCGATGCGGGTGCTCGCCGCCCGGGTGCACGCCCTGTTGCGGCGGGTGGATCGGGCCGCCGAGCGCGGCGACACCAGCATCGTCGTCGGCGATCTGCGGATAGACCTCGCCGAACGGCGGGTGTGGCGCGGCGACACCGAAGCACGGCTCACCCCCTTGGAATTCGACCTGCTGACCCGGCTCGCGCAACGTCCGAGGGCGGTGCTGGCCAGGGAACGACTACTCGAGGACATCTGGGACTGGTCCGACGCGGCGGGGACGCGCGCGGTGGATTCGCACGTGAAAGCGTTGCGGCGCAAGCTCGGTGCCGATCTCATCCGCACCGTGCACGGTGTCGGATACGCCCTGGACGCGCGATGATCACCGCCGACCGCGCCACGAGATTGATGGACCGGATCGCCGACGTGCTGCCGCGGCCGCTGGACCGGCTGCGGTCGATCAAGCTCAAGCTGGCCGTGTTGATGTTGTGCTCGGGCGGTGTCGCGTTCGGGTACTTCCGGCTGAAGATCGGCTGGCTGCCGCCGCGTACCACGGTGGCCGCGATCGGGATCGCGCTGCTCACCTCGCAGTTCCTCGCCCACGGGATCACCCGGCCGCTGCGCGAGATGACCGCAGCCGCGCGGCGCATGACCCAGGGCGACTACAGCTTTCGCGTGCGGGCCTCTTCGCGTGACGAAGTGGGGCTGCTCGCGACCGCCTTCAACCAGATGGCCGCCGACCTGGCCGCCGCCGACCGGCAACGGCGCGACCTCATCGCCAATGTGTCCCATGAGCTGCGCACGCCGGTGACCGCGCTGCACGCCGTGCTGGAGAATATGGTCGACGGGGTGAGCGAACCCGACCCGGCGACGCTGCGCACCGCCCTGGCCCAGACCGAACGCCTCGGCCTGCTCGTCTCGGAACTGCTCGACCTGTCCAGCATCGAGGCGGGCGCGTTCACGCTGGATCGCGAAAACCTGCCGCTGGCACCACTCTTGGCGGAGGTGATCGCCGAAGCCGAGGTGATGACCGCCGCGCTCGGTCGCGGTGTCCGGTTCACCACCGCGATCGAACCCGGCTGCGCCACCGTGTTCGCCGACCGGGCCCGTCTGCACCAGGTGCTGTTCAACCTGCTCGACAATGCCGCCCGCCACGGCCCGTCCGGCGGCGAGGTCCGGGTCTGGGCGTCGAGCCACCCCGAGGGGACCGTCCTCGAGATCCAGGACGACGGCCCCGGCATCCCGCAAGCCGAGCGCGCCACCGTCTTCGACCGTTTCACCCGTGGCGGGCGCACCGACGGCGGCGGCACCGGCCTCGGCCTGGCCATCGCCCGCTGGGTGATCGACCTGCACGGCGGCACCATCGCCGTCGCCGACCCCGGCTCCCGCATCCGCGTCGTCCTCCCCACGGGCTGACCTCTACGTCGAAACCACCTACCCGGCACTTCGGTCCCGGGACGCATCCGCACACCTCCAGGAGGGGAACCTATGTCCGACAAGCCGATATCCGAGGCACCGACGCCCGATCAGGGCACTGCCGAGAACCAGCACACCGCGACACGAGCCGCCGACACGACCACAACCACAACCACGACCGACCCGACGGGCGAGGCAGTCGCGAGCGGCGTGCCCGACTCCGGCAGCACCGCCGCAGACCCCCAGGTGGGCGGCGATGCGACTGGCGCCGGTACTCAGGCGACAGCTGTGCTCACCAAGACCTCGCCGGACCCGCCCGCGCCGCCCGTCTCGGTCTCGTTCGCGAAATTGCTGGCCGCCCCGCCGGGGACCGCCGACCTACGAACCGCAGCGTGGCCGAGTCTGCCACCGCCCATTCCCCCTGTCCCCCCACGCTGGCAGCGGGTAGCGCGCCCACCCGGTGTCCTCCCGGCCGCGGCACTCGCCGGAATCATCGGCGCCACGGTGATCCCGCTCGACCGTCCCGGCGTCGGCTGGCTGATCGCGGGAACCGCCATCGCCGGAGCTCTCTGCGTCGTCGACTATCGCGCCCGGTCCGGCGGTCCGTCATCCGAGCCCACCTCGGATTCCGCACCGACGGCCGAAACATCACCCGCGCCGGCTCCGTCCACGCCGGTGCCGTCTGCGGCCGACGAAGTCAGCACGAATGACGCTGAGCCACTATCACTTTCAGATGCCGGTGCACTCGCACCGTCCAACGCCGACGACGTCGTGGCAGCCTCCCGCGCTGTCTCGATCGGCGATCGGGCCTGGTGGGCGGCAGCCGCGATTGTGCTGCTGGGAGTGGGAACGGTGCGGGCGGCGGGCTGGCTGTTCGTGCTGTGTGTGCTCGCGGCGTGTGTCGCCGGGTCGCTGGCGGTGCTGGGACGACGCAGTGTGCGTGGCATCGCGCACGACATGTTCGCGGTGCCGTTGGCGTCGTTCGGGGCGGTGCCGTGGGCGTTCTCGGGGCTGCGGGAGTCGCGGTCGGTGGGGACCTCGAGTGTCCGCCGGTACGGGATCTCGGTGGCCGCGACGGCGGCGCTGCTGGTGGTGTTCGTGCCGCTGCTCGGTGGGGCGGACGCGACCTTCGCCAAGCTGCTGAACGGGCTCGTCCCGACCGTGGACGGCCCGGCGATGTGGCAGTGGATCTTCTTGTTCGCTGTCGTCACGGTAGGTGTGCTCGGAGCGCTGTATGTGCTTGCCGGGCCACCTTCGCGCGCAACGGATTCGGTGCGGCCGCAGCGACTGTGGTCACGCAGTGAGTGGATGCTGCCGGTCGGGGCACTGACCGTGTTGTTCGCGGTATTCGTCGGCGCGCAGTTCGTCGCGCTGTTCGGTGGCGACGATTACGTGCAGCGCACCGCCGGTCTGACCTATGCCGAATACGCTCGCAGCGGTTTCTGGCAATTGTCGGCGGTGAGCATTCTGACGCTGGCCGTGATCCTCGCGGTACTGCACTGGTCGGTGCGGGAAACCGCTGCCGACCGCCGGTCGCTGCGCGTCCTGCTGAGCGCGGTGAGCGTGCTGGCGCTGGTGATCGTGTGCTCCGCGCTGGGCCGGATGTGGACCTACCAGCAGGCTTACGGATTCACCGTGCTGCGCCTGCTGGTGACCACCTGCGAGCTGTGGGTCGGCCTCGTCTACGTTCTCGTACTGGCCGCCATTGCACGACTGCGCTGGAGCTGGGTGCCGCGCGCCGCGATCGGCACGGCGCTGGCCACCCTCATCGCCCTCGCGGTGATCAACCCGGAATATCTTGTCGCCGAACGCAATATCGACCGTTGGCAGACCAGCGGCCGCCTGGACGCGGACTACCTGAGCAGTCTCTCCCCCGATATCCTTCCCGCCCTCGACCCGCTGCCCGCACACCTGCGGACACCGATCGAAACCCCCGTTCTCGACGACCTCGACCCCGACCACTGGTGGTCCTGGAACTGGTCTCGCAGCGCAGCCCGCTGACCACCGCAGGCGCGGTCGCTCGTGACGGGCGACCGCGCGTCACCACTCACTACCCCTGCGGCGCAACAGTTCTGGACAGTCCGCTGGCTCGCAGGACCCGGCGGCCGATCGCGGCGCGGATGGCGTCCTCGGTGCCGATGACGCGGACGTGGGAGCGCGCCCTGGTGATGGCCGTGTAGAGGAGTTCCCTGGTGAGCAGCGTGGATTCGGGTTCCGGCAGCACGACCGAGACGGTGTCGTACTGGCTACCCTGGCTACGGTGGATGGTCATGGCGAAAACCGTGACGACAGCGGGGAATTGGGTGGGGTGAACCAGGTAGGGCTCGCTGCCGCGCTGAAGCGCGGCGCGCAGCGAGCCGTCGGGGCGGCGGATGATGACGCCGGTGTCACCGTTGTAGATGCGGGCTTCGTGGTCGTTGGCGGTGACCAGCAGCGGCTGGCCGGGGTACCAGACCGATTGCGGCCCTTCGGGTCCCGCACCGCCTGCTGCGGCCCACTCGGCTGCCATGCGGTCCCAGCGTTCCACACCGAACGGACCCTGACGGTGGGCGCAGAGCAGGCGATGCGACTCGAGGGCGGTCAGTGCGCCGATCGCATCACCCGCCTCGGCGGCGGCCGTGACGGCGAGGGCAGCGGTCGTGACGTCCGCCCGCACCGCGCGAACATCGTCGGGGCCGCACAGCGACACATCGTCGCCTCCCGCACGCAGAATCGCCAGCGCCGCATCGGCATCACCCGCGCGAACGGCGACCGCCAGATCGGCGATGTGGCCGCCGAATCGCCGTCCCCTGGTCAACCGGACGATCCCGCCCTGCAACCGCCGCTGTTCGAGTGCCGTCAGCGAGTGTGCCTGCGTCGCGGGTGGATCGGCCGGCGATCCTTCGGGAGTCCCTGGTACCACATCGCCGTGGAGGCCGAGCACCTCGCGCAGCGCGGGATTGGGGGCGCCGCTCACCGGCCCGGCCACGAGGTCGGCCAGCACGGCGCCCGCGTCGACCGAGGCGAGCTGGTCGGGGTCGCCGACGAGCACGAGGCGAGTATCCGGGCGCAGCGCGGAGAACAGGTGGCTCATCATCGTCAGCGACACCATCGAGGTCTCGTCGACCACGACGACGTCGTAGGGCAGACGGTTGTGCTCGTGGTGGCGGAAGCGGGTGGTGCGGCCGCGCTGCCAGCCCAGCAGGCGGTGCAGGGTCGAGGCGGTGAGCTCGGGCAGGCCGAGGACGGCGGCTTGTTCGCGAACCGCTTCCTGCAGGCGGGCCGCCGCTTTACCCGTGGGGGCCGCGAGCGCGATCCGCAAGGCGGGCAGTTTCGGCGAGGCGGCGCGATGGGCGGTGAGCAGGGCCAGGATCCGGGCGATGGTGTGGGTTTTGCCGGTGCCGGGTCCACCGGCGACGACGGTGGTCCAGTGGGTCGCGGCGAGGGCAGCGGCCAGACGTTGCCGGTCGGGACCCGCGCCGAGCGGGTCGGCGAAGAGCCGATCCAGTTGTGCGCGTACCAGTTCGGTCTCGATGACGGGGTGGTCGGCACTGCGCTCGGTGAGCACTCTTCGCAGGGTCTGCTCCTGCTGGTAGTACCGATCGAGGTAGAGCAGCGCGCCACCCTCGGCATCGGCTTCGACGATCCGCAACGGGCGCAGCGGACCTGACTGCCCACCGCAGATCAGCGGACTGCGACGCAGGGCCGTGAGCACCCGCTCGGTGTCCGGCCACGGCAGGGTCGCGGGGTCGATTCCCGTGACGCTGTCGCGGGTTTCGTCGGCATCGATGCCGATCTCGCGCATCCGGGCCAACTCGAGACACACCGATCCAGAGCGCACCGCGCGCACCGCCAGCGCCGCCGCGAACAACACGTCCTCGCTGTCCTCGCGCCCCATACGACCCAACCGCACCGCCACGTGCACGTCCGCCGCCGACAGGACTCCCGCTTCATTGAAGACCCGCAACAGCCCGGTCCCTCGCTGCGCCACCTGGATAGACGTCATGACTGCCCCGCGAGGAGATCCGACAGCGCGACGACGAGTTCCGCGGACGGGTGCCAATCGAAGACGCCGTGCCCCGGTGGGGTCGCCGCGCCGATCATGCCCCGCACGAACAGGTATCTGGCGCCGCCGAGATGGCGAGCGGGGTCGTAACCGGGCAGCCGCCAGCGCAGATACCGGTGCAGCGCCACGGCATACAGCAGCGCTTGCAGCGGATAGTGCGAGCGGATCATCTCCGCGACCATGTGATCGCGGCGATAGTGCTCGACGGTGAGGTCGCCGGTCCCGAGCCGGTTGGTCTTGTAGTCCACGATCAGATAGCGCAGCTCACCCGTCTCATCGGGCACCCGCAGCACCGCGTCGATACTGCCGGTGAGATAGCCGCGCAGCACCGTATCCGGTAGTGCGGCAACATGATCGGCGTAACCGGCGAGGTCGTCGTCGGCGGGCAGGTGGGTACGCAGCAGCGCGGCTACGGCGTGCATCCCGGCCGAGCGCGGTCCGGGTGAATCACCACCGCCGAGCGGGAGCTCGAATTCCAGTTCGTTGAGCCGGTCACGGGTCGCGATCGCGGCCAGGGACCCGAAATCGGCCGGGGTACGCAGAACTTCGAGCAGCGCGGTCGCGAGCAGATCGACATCGAGCTCGGCCATCGTGTGCTCTACCGCCTCGACACAGCGCTGGTGGACCTCGGCGGCGAGATCGGGCACCGAGGTGTCGACCGTTTCGAGAACGCCGTGGACCAGTGTGCCGAACTCGGCGCCGTAGGGCAGGTCGTTCATCAGCGACGGGTCGGCCGTGCTGCCGGTCAGAGCGTCGATCGGCGCCTCGGTCGGCTCGTCGTCCGGGCCGGGACCGTCCTCGGGTTCCTCGTCGGCCACGCCAGGGGCGTCGTGCGCGCCCGCGGTGAGCGCCGAATACGACGTGCGCCGCCACTGCTGGTCGAGCGCGCGCGTGAACCCCGCGGCCGCCAGCTCGCCGGTCGGTAGCTCGGAGCGCACCCGCCGGGGCGCCACATCCTCGGGACGGTCGACCACGGTCACCGAGATCACCTCCGATGCGGACGCGGCCCATTCGGAAATCCGTTGCGCCGCAGCGGTGTCGGCGGGAATCTCGGCCCGGCGCGGTACCTGCGCCGATCCCGGGCGCCTGCCCAGCATCATCCGGTGCAGCGGCGCGGCGCCGGTGGTCACCGCGGGCGCCCACCACGCGACGATTTGGCACATCGCCCGGGTCAGCGCCACATACAGCAGCCGCAGTTCCTCCCCCGATTCCTCGGCCTCACACCGCAACTGGCGCTCGCCGTACCCGGGCGCCTCCTTGCCGCCGATATCGAGCACCCTGGTGCCGTTGTCGTCGTGGAACAGCAGCGTCGCCGGATACGGATTCTTGGCGCTGTCCCAGGTGAAAGGCAGGTAGACGATCGGAAATTCGAGGCCTTTGCTGGCGTGCACGGTGGCGATCTGCACGGCCGCCGCGTCTCGATCGAGGCGGCGACTGCGGCCGCTGACGCTACCGGTCTCCGGCTCGCGCACACGGTCGGCGAGCCAGCGGGTGAGCGCGGTCAGGCCGAGCCCCTCGGCCAGTGCCACCTCGTCGAGCAGCTGCGCGAGATGGCGCAGGTCGGTGAGTTCGCGTTCGCCGTTGTCCACCGCCAGCAGGCGGGGCGCGAGGTCGGTCTCGGTGGCGAGCTTGTCGAACACGGCGGCGAATCCGGCGCGCGCGAACAAGCGTGCGGCGTCACGCAACTGGGTGGACACCCGGCCGACGAGATCCGCACCGCCCGCGTCGATCTCGGCGGCGCTCACCCCGAGGATCGGTGTGCACGCGGCCAGCCGCACCCGGTCACCACGATGCGGTTGTTCCAGGGCCCGCAGCACCCACAGCCAATCGGTCGCGGCGACGGTCGCGAAGACACTGGTGCCACCGGCGAGGACGGAGGCCACCCCGACCCGGTCCAGCGCCGCGCGCACCACATCGATCTGGGAGCGGGTGCGCACCAGTACCGCGATATCGCCCGGCCCGATCGGCCTGCGCACCCGGCCGTCGCCGACCTCGCGCAGCGATTGATCCCCGCCGCGTACAGGTTTGGCGTCGATGGTGGTACCGGATTCGAGCAGGGTGACGATATCGGCGGCCAGGTCGTCAGCCACCTTGGCCCGCTGCCTGCCCACCGACGGGAACCCCGACCGATTGCGCGGACCGGCCCCGGTCCGTGGGAGCACCCGGAGTCGCAGCGGGGCGATGACGTCCGGCTCACCGTGCAGACGGGTCATCGGCCGCGTTGGCGTGACCGGGTAGACGCTGATCTCGGGATGACCCAATTCCGCACCGCCACACAGGTGGTCGATGGCGCGCAGCAGTCCGGCGTCGCTGCGCCAGTTGCGGGTGAGCTCGCTGCGTCGATCGGCCAGCGCCACGGCGTCGAGGTAGCTGAGCACTTCGGCGCCGCGGAAGGCGTAGATGGCCTGTTTCGGGTCGCCGACCAGGACGAGGGTGGCGTGTTGATGGAAGGCCAGGCGCAAAATGTCCCACTGCAACGGATCGGTGTCCTGGAACTCGTCGACCAGCGCGACCCGGTAGCGCTGCCTGATCCGGGCGCGGGCGCGCGGCCCGTGGTCGGCGTCGGCCAGCACGTCGTGCAGCAGGACCAGCAGATCGTCGAAATCACGCAGTCCCGCACGGCGTTTGCGTCGTTCGGTCTCGGCGCGCACGGCACTCGCGAAGGCGACCCGCTCCCCCGCCGCACCGTCGGTGCGCGGGGCGAGGTCGGCGTGCCGGTCGTGGACCGCCGCCAGTGCCAGGGTATGGGCATCGCGCAGGGTGAACGGGGCGCGGTCGCGGGCGTAGCGGGCCAGATACAGGTCGTCGGCGACGGTGCCGACCAGTTCGTCCACCGATTCGACCAGCCGAGCGCCGGGATCGTGTTCGCCTGCCAGGCCGAGTTCGTCGAGCATCCGCTGGCAGAACGAGTGGGTGGTGGCGATGGTGCCCGCGTCGAAATCGGCCAGGGCGGTGAGCAATCGGTGCCTGCGCAAGCGCACCGTGGCGGGGTCGGTGTCGGCCATCGCGCGGACGAGCTCGTCCTGATGGTGCCGTGCGGTATCGGGTTCGGCCAGGGCGGTCGCCACCGTGACGAAACGGTCCCTGGTGCGTTCGCGCAATTCCTGGGTGGCGGCGCGGCTGAACGTGACGAGGAGCAGTTCGGTGATCGCGATGCCCGCCTCGGCGACATAGCGGACGGCGAGCCCGACGATCGCGTGCGTTTTGCCGGTGCCCGCGCTGGCCTCGAGCACCGTGGTGCCCTGCGGCAGCGGACCGGTGGCATCGAAGGCGGTCGGCGCCGAGACGGTTCCCGTCACGGCTGTCCCTGACTTTCGGCGGCGAGCAGCGGCGCCCACCAGCGGCGCGCGAGGGCACCGAAGTGGGTGCTCTCCGGCTCGCCCGGCCGGCTGGTTTCGGTGGCGAGACCGGCGAATCGGGGTGCGCGGCCCCAGACGTAGCGCAGGTAGCGGTCGGTGTGGTCGCCGAACTTGTCGGGGCCGTTGGGGCCACCGTCGAAGGCGTGTTCGGCGGCGAGCAGGGCGTCGGCGACGCTGTCCCCGCGGAAGCGGCGCTCGGCGTAGGCCGCGGTGGCGGCGGGCGCGCAGGGCAGCGGTTCGCACAGCCCCTCGTCGCGCAACCGGACCAGATCACGCAGGATCGCCAGTGCGGCAGGCGCTTCGGGTGCGGTGATCACCGATCTGGCCACCGGCCTGCTGCGGAATTGCCCCCGCCCCGTGCTGATCGCCTGCCACGAGCGGTCTTCGGTCGCGGCGAGGGCGAGCAGCGACACCCAGGACGCGAGCCGGTGTTTCGGCGCGAGCCGCGAGTAGGTGGTACGCACCAGCGTTTCGCCGCGAACCTCGGGCACGGTGCCCGCGAGGGTGCGGCCGTTGCCGAGGTCGACGGCGATGTCGACGGCGCGCGGCGGCGCCTCGTAGTCGGGCAGTGCGGTCCGCACGAGGGTGTCGACGGTGCCCTCCACTTCGTCGAGCACCCTGGCCCCGAAACCGAAGGGGGGCAGGGTGCCCCGGCGCCATTCGGCGGCCCGAAGCCCGGCCGGGTCGGCGCCGGTGAGGCGCGCCGTCAGCATGCGTTCGCCGAGGTCCCATTTGGCCAGGCCGTCGAGTTCGATCGGGAGCTGATCGGCGATGTCCTCGGATTCCTCGGGTACCCGCAGGCCGAGCCGCTGCCACAGGAACGCGCGCACCGGGTGTTCGGCGAACGAGATCAGTTCCGCCAGTGCGACATCCGCGACGGCAGCAGGTGGCAGCGCCGCCGTGAGCAGCGGTGGACGCGGCCGGGACGGGCGCGCGGCGGCGCGGGCACCGGCCAAGGCGACGGTGTCGAAGCTGCGCGGCTTCCCGGGGGCGAAATTGCGCCGGTCGAAAGCCTGCAGGGGATGGCGAAGGTGGACGGCGTCCATGGCCGCCGGACCCACATGGGTGGCGAGCACGTCGAGCAGTTCGGCGACGGGGACAGCGGGCGGACGGGCGGCACCGGTGACCGGGTCCGCACCGGTGTGCAGAAGCAGCAGCCTGTCCCCCGCGGCCATGATGGCGTCGAGGAGGAGTTGCCGGTCTTCGCTGCGCGCATCGCGTTCGCCGACCAGCGGGTTCCGGGCCAGCAGATCGTCACCGTCGACGCTGCCGGGACGCGGGAAGACATCGTCGTCGAGGCCGAGCAGTACCACCACACGGTGGGGCACCGACCGCATCGGCACGAGCGTGCACACGGTAAGTTCGCCGGTACGGAAGTTCGCGCGGCCGGGGCCGCCCGCCAGGCGGCTGGTCAGCAGGACCGCCACGTCGGCGAGGCGCAGCGGGGTGTCGCCCGCGTGTTCGGTGGCGGCCACGATCTCACGGCGCGCTTCGGTGCGGATCCAGGCGTGCGCGGTGGGCACGTCGGTGAGCAGCTCGACCGCGCGCAGCAGCACCGCGGTCCATTCGGCGGCGGGGCGCGGGCCGCGCAGGTCGCGCAGGCACACCGCGAGACGGTCGATGAACTCGGCGAAGCGGCCGGCGAGGTCGACGTCGTTGGAGTCGACATCATCGAGCGGCAACGCCAGATCGAGCCAGTCGTCGCCGGATTCGTCGGCGGTGACACCGAGCAGGATGCGGTCCACCGCGGCGTTGAGGGTGTTCTGGGCGAAATCGGCGAGCCCGAACGCCTCGCGTTGACGCTGCCCGATCCCCCATCGCGCGCCTGATTCGGCCGCCCACTCGCGCAGCCGTTCGATGTCGTCGTCGTCGAAACCGCAACGGCGGCGGACGGTTTCGCTCGCCGCCAGGTCGAGCACCTGCGTCACCGTGACGCGTCCGTCGGCCAGCTCGAGCAGTTCGATCACCACCGCCAGCATCGGGTTGGTCACCGCCCGCCCGCGATCGGCGAGCCGCACCCGCAACTGATGCGCCGGGTGTTCACCGTCGACCGGCAGATCCACTCCGGACCCGCGCTGGCCGAACGCCGCCCGCACCAGGGGCGCGAACGCCTCCACATCCGGGCACATGATCAGCACGTCACGCGGCTCGAGCGCCGGATCCGCCGCGAATGTGCTCAGCAGCAGATCCCGCAGCACTTCCACCTGCCGCGCCGGGCCGTGGCACGCGTGGATCTCGACGCTGCCGTCCGGCACCGCGCCGATCCCGGGGACGCGGTCCGCGCGAACAGCGGTCTGCACGGCACCGAGCAGGGTGGGCGCGGCCATCTCGCCGGCGAGGTGGATATCGCTGTCCAGCACCGGGTTCAGGCGCTGCTCCAGTTCCCGCACATCCCTGGCCAGCCCCGAGAGCAGCGGGTGGGACACCAGATCCGCGGTGTGGTCGTCCGCGCGCGGGCGGACGACCGCGTCGTTCGCACGGCGATCAGCGCGCACGGCGTCGTCGCCCGGGTCGGCCGCGCCGTCGCCCCCGACAGCCCATTCGCCGCGGCGACCCTGCGCGAGTACGGGCGCGGCCTCGCTCACCTCGATACCGACGGCTACCCGGCCGAGCGCGGCCCACATCGCCGGACTCGGGTGCGCCGACCAGAGGTGAACTTCGCGGTGGGCGGCGAGCGCGGTGACCACGGCCAGCTGATCGGCGGGCAGACGGGTGAGCCCGAACAGGGAGAGCCGCTCGGGCAGGTCGATCGAGGCGGGTTCGGCGCGCAGGTGGGCGCAGGCATCGGCGAGCCGTTCGGCCGGGCTCGGGGCGCCCACGGCGGTGCGCAGGGCGCGCCACAACCGCGGTTGCCAGGCGAGGTCGTCGGGCACCGGCCCGCCCGCGCCGTCGGTGTCCGCGCCCGCCGCCCAGTCGAGCAGGACCTGCGGGCGTTGCGCGGCATAGGAGTCGAAGAGGGACGCGAGGTGGGCGGCCGTGGAGTAGCGCCTGCCGAGACGGTGATCGGTACCGGGCAGGCCGAGATGCCGAGCCAGGACGGCCGCCCAGGGCTGGTCGGCGACCTCGTCGATCACCCGCAGCAGCGTCCACACCAGTCGCTGACCCGCCCACGGATCGTCGGTGGGCGCGACCCCACTCGCACCGGCAAGCACCTCGGCCACCAGGGCCGCAGGCGCGGGAAACGCGATATTCGCGGCCACCCCGTCGCCGGCGCCGGCGACTCCGAGCACACCCGACAACCGTTGCGCCAGCCAGCGCTCCACCCCCTTGGCCGGAACCGCGACCACTTCCGTGGCGAAAGGATCGGCGGGAATCTCACCCAGCAAACGCCCCAGTCCGTCGGCCAGCGCGTCGGCGCGTTCGGCGCGATGGAGGTGCAACGGCATCCGTTGTTTATACGCCCAGCGACCGACCCGCAATCGCGCGGCCCCGCGACCACCACTGCACCGGGCTAGTGAAATACGCCACACCGCAAGATGTCCCGGCCCCGCCTGCGGCACCCTCGGCGCCGGGCGTGGGATCGTGGCGGTTCGGGTGGGACAGTACGGCCGCGGGCGAAAGGCTGGTTTCGTTTCATGATCGCGCAGGTGTTTCCCCTGGTTCCCGGTGGCGGCTTCATCGTCCGTCGAGTGGGCGCGCGCTGGGAGCTGATCAATTCCCGGCGCTACGGGCCTGATCAGGTGCTGCATTCGTGGCCGCTGGACCGGCACGGCGAAGCGTTCGAGCACTGCCATCGCCTCAACGGCTGCACCATCGCCACTCCGCACGCCGCACATCACTGACAGCAATTGCGCTGTGCCGCAACAACCCTGAGAGACGGCAACCGTGCGTCTCGGCAGAGTTGTCGCGCCTGATGCCGGATTTGGGGTGAAGTAGTGCATTGCGGCGCCCGGTGTGCGAATGTGGTCCATCGTGCGTGACCGTTCCCCCTCCACCCGTGTCGTTTCCCGAGTCGCAGCAACTGCCTGCCTCCTCGCCGCCGCGGCCGCCCTCACTCCGGGCGTCCCTGTTCTCACCGGCCCGGCTCATGCCGCGCCGCCCGCGCTGACCCAGGTGTCGGTGCCTGGATTCGACGCCGACCTGAGCTCCCGGATCGCCCGGGCCGACGCCTATCTCGCCGGCCGTCCCGGTGTGGTCGGCTACGTGCTGCGTGACCGCAAGACCGGTGGCATCTACGCCAACGAACACGCCGAGAACCAGGTCTGGACCGCATCCACGATCAAGCTGGCCATCGCCGCCGACCTGCTCAACCGGGCCCGCGTCGGCGCCATCGGCCTGTCCCCCGACGACCGCTTCAACATCGAAGCGATGCTTGCCACCTCCAACGACCACGCCACCGACGTGCTGTGGCAGAAGTACATCGGCTTCGACCGGATGGCCTACAACAACGCGTTCCGCGCCTACGGCATGGTCAGCCTGATCCCGCAGCCGACCACGACCGCGCTGTTCCCGGACTGGTCGTTCCAGAAGTGCACGGCCGCCGACCTGGATCGGCTGATGAACACCATCCTCGACACCATGCACCCCGACGATCTCGCCTACCTGCTCGACCGGATGCGCTCGGTCGACTCCAATCAGCACTGGGGCGTGTGGGGCGCGGGTGCCTCGATGCGACCCGGCCTGAAGAACGGCTGGTCGGCCGAAGCCGACGGCTGGGTGGTCAACTCGGTCGGCGTCGCGGGCGCCGGTGAGCGGTACACCCTGTCGATCATGAACGCGCTCGGCGGAGCAGGCGGATACACCGACGGCGCCGAGACCGACACCCGGGTCGCCGAGATCCTTCTCGCAGGTCGCTGACTCGGCGCATCCCGTATTGTCGATCGTGTCGTTTCGATGAGATACCGCGTCACACGCCGCGATCGGGTTCTTGTTGCGACGTCACAACCGGAGCCGACTACGGTTACCCCTGTCATTACCACCGCGGGGCCCACCCCAGTCTGTCGAGGAGCGCGACGATGAGCACTGAGTCTGTCGGGAAGCGGCACCACGTAGTGGTGATCGGTTCCGGGTTCGGCGGTTTGTTCGGCACCCGGCACCTGCGCCGAGCCGATGTCGACGTCACGCTCATCTCGAAAACGTCGACCCACCTGTTCCAGCCGCTGCTGTACCAGGTGGCCACCGGCATCCTCTCGACCGGCGAGATCGCCCCGGCCACGCGGCTGGTGCTGCGCAAGCAGAAGAACGCGCAGGTGCTGCTCGGTGACGTCGTCGACGTGGACCTGGCGAACAAGAAGGTCACCTCGCGACTACTCAACCGCGACACCGAAACCACCTACGACAGCCTGATCGTCGCCACCGGCGCCCAGCAGTCGTACTTCGGCAACGACCACTTCGCCACTTACGCGCCCGGCATGAAGACCATCGACGACGCGCTCGAGTTGCGCGCGCGCATCCTCGGCTCCTTCGAACAGGCGGAGCTGGCCACCACCCAGGAAGAGCGTGACCGGCTGATGACGTTCATCGTCGTCGGCGCGGGCCCGACCGGGGTGGAGCTGGCGGGGCAGATCGCCGAGCTCGCCGACCGGACCCTCGACGGCACCTTCCGCACCATCGATCCCCGCGACGCGCGCGTCATCCTGCTCGAGGGCGCCGGCGCGGTGCTCGGCCCGATGGGTCCCAAGCTGGGCGCCAAGGCGGCCAAGCGGCTCGAGAAGATGGGTGTGGAGATCCAGCTCAACGCCATGGTGACCGATGTCGACGCGCACGGCGTGATCGTCAAGGACGCCGACGGCAGCACCCGCCGCATCGAGGCCGTGTGCAAGGTGTGGTCGGCGGGCGTGCAGGCCAGCCCGCTGGGCAAGATGATCGCCGAGCGATCCGAGGGCACCGAGGTGGACCGGGCGGGGCGCGTCATCGTGGAGCCCGACCTCACCGTCAAGGGCCATCCGAACGTGTTCGTGGTCGGCGACCTGATGTCGGTGCCCGGTGTGCCGGGGCAGGCACAGGGGGCCATTCAGGGTTCGACCTACGCGGCCAAGGCGATCAAGGCCGGGCTGCACGGTCAGACGCCGCAGGAGCGCAAGCCGTTCAAGTACTTCAACAAGGGCTCGATGGCCACGATCTCGCGGTTCGACGCCGTCTGCCAGATCGGCAAGCTCGAGTTCAGCGGGTTCCTCGCCTGGCTCGCCTGGCTCGCCCTGCACCTGTATTACCTGGTCGGCTATCGCAGCCGAATCGTCACGGTGATCGGCTGGTTCGTGTCGTTCCTCGGCCGCAACCGCGGTCAGATGGCGGCGACCGAGCAGTGGATCTTCGCGCGGCTCGCGATCGAGGAGGTCAACGCCGATCAGGCGGAGGCCAAGGAACTCGCGGCCGACGTGGGCGCGCCGCCCGCCACCGCCGAACCGCTCACCGCGGAGCAGCGCAAGATCGGCTGACACAGCTCTACGAAGGCCGGGTGGTTCCGTCGAACCACCCGGCCTTTCTCGTGCCAGTTGCCTTTCCCCCGACCGCTGTTGCGGGTTGCCGACGTTTCGGACCCATCCGAGTCGGGCACCGGTCCGAATGTCGGAGGTCATATGTGTGACCAATCCCCAGGATGAAAGGTGATCTATGGCGACGGGGAAACACAGGGCGCCGAACTTGCAGCGACAGAAGGTAGGTTCGGTCGTCGCAGCCGGAGCGGTACCCCTGGTCATGGCCCTGATCGGCACGGGCACCGCGAATGCCGATCCCGCGCAGGCGGCGGTGACCCAGCCCGAGCATCAGGCCGGACCGGAGTTCGACGCGGTGGCGCCCAACGCCACCCCGTACGTGGGGCAGCCGATGCCCGCGAACACCCGCAGTTCGCTGCAGTGGTCGCGGACGGGGCCGGAAATGGATTACCTGTCCCCGGTGGGACCGCTGCACGCACCGACCGCGGTCGCGCCGGTGCCGCCGATCCTGCCGCCGCCGGGCCAGTTCCGCTTCGGTGACCAGCAGGTTCCGGTGCCGGACTTCGTGCCGGTGGACACCTCGATCCAGATCAACGACGCCGCAGCCAACACCGAGGCGAACCTGGCGACGTTCCTCGACTCGGTCGGGCTCGAGCGCAGCCGCTCGGACCGGATCGCGTCCGAGACCCTCGGTTCGGCGGCCAGGGGTGCGGCGGTCGGTTCCACCGTGGCGATCCCGTTCGCGATGATGGCGAGCACGGGTGGCGCGTTGGCGGGGCTCGTCGCCGGAATCCCGTTCGTGCCGATCGGTTTGGTCGCGGGTCCGATCCTGGGCGGCATGGCCGCGTACATGGCCGTGTCGATCCCCGTCACGGTCGTCGGCGCCGGTATCGGTGCGGCGGTGGGTGCGGCGAGCGGTTTCCTCGCGCCGCCGCGGGGGATGGCCCCCGAGGCCGCCGACAGCGACGCCGAGCTCGTCAACGCTTGATCGAATTCCCAGCGGTGGGAGTCGGGCTCTTGCTGCCCGGCTCCCACCGCCTTTTCGTGAGCTATCCGGGCGCGAACGCGAGCGCGCGCAGGCGGCTGCTCGTGCGGGTGGCGAGCGAGCCGCCCGCGGCCAGCGGGAGCCGAACCTCGTCCACGCTGCCCGACCAGGCAGGACGACGGTCCGGGTAGACCAATTCGCTGTCGAGCGCACGGGCCCCGCTCAGCCGATCGTCGGTCGACGAACCCGCGCCGAGCTCGAGCCGGTGCCGAAGCAACGGCACCTCGCCCAGGTCGGCCAGCAGATCACCGCGCCACCCACCGCCGTCCTCGCCGCTGCGGCCCACCTGCACCCGTTCCCGCAGCCGCAGCCGCGCGTCGGGCGCCACCTGGACCGTGGTCACCACATGATGGTGTGCGCCACCGGCCACGATCGTGGGTTCCGGATCGAAATCCAGTTCGGCGCCTTCGCCGATGTCGAAACGCCAGTGCGCGTGCGACACCATGGTGCCCGTGCCCGGCAGGGCGATCGTCGCCGCCACCGAACGAACCACCAGCCGCGCGCCGGCGCGCACGACGATGGTGATGTCGAGTTCGTCCCCGCCGAGCGGGGTCGCCGCGGTACCGATCAGGTGCACGGTGTCGATACCGGTGTGCCGCCCGGCCAGGCCGCCGATCGCGTCGATGCGGGGCAATCTGCCCGGTGCGGCGACGATGCTCAGTTCAGTGCGCAACGCCGGTGGCCGCGTCCTGCTCGGCGGCGACCCGCAGCTGCTCGCGCACCCAGGCCAGGACCGGGGTGGCGGCCGGGTCGTCGGTGAGCGAGACCAGGGCGGTGGGGCGGCCGTCGCGGACCTTGGCGGCGTCGCGCTCCATCACACCGAGGTCGGCGCCGACCAGCGGGGCGAGGTCGGTCTTGTTCACCACGAGCAGGTCGGAGAAGGTGACGCCGGGGCCGCCCTTGCGCGGCACCTTGTCGCCGCCTGCCACGTCGACGACGAAGATCTGCACGTCGATCAGACCGGACGAGAAGGTGGCCGTGAGATTGTCGCCGCCGGATTCCACCAGGATCAGGTCCAGCGGCGGATTGGCCGCGACGAGATCGTCGATGGCGTCGAGGTTGGCGGTGATGTCGTCGCGGATGGCGGTGTGCGGGCAGCCACCGGTCTGCACGGCGGTGATCCGCTCGTCGGGCAGCACGGCGTGGCGGCGCAGGAAGTCCGCGTCCTCGGTGGTGTAGATGTCGTTGGTCAGCACCGCGAGGGACAGCTCGTCGCGCAGCTGCCTGCACAGGGCCGCCACCAGCGCGGTCTTGCCGGAGCCGACGGGTCCACCGATGCCGATGCGCAGCGCTTCACCGGCCGTGCGGTTGCGCTTGGGCCGGTCGTGGCTGTGATCGTGCGGTTCGCCATCGATCAGATGGGGAGGCATGGGGGCTCCATTCTTCTCGGAATCACGGGGGTCAGGACGCGAACAACGGCATGTCGCGATGGAGGTGACGTTCGGCGAGCGCGTCCTGCAGCGGATCGGACAGGGCGGCGAGGCCGACGGCGGCCTCGGCGGCGATCAGGTCGCACAGCGGGGCCAGGCGCACGGTGCTCGCGGCGATTTCCGCGGGATCGAGGGCGAGCAGTCGTTGCGCGGCGGTGGCGGCGCCGGTGAGCGTCGTGTAGACGACCACGCCCGCCAGCTGTTCGGTGCTCGCTCCGCTCGCGGCGCCGACCATGCCGAACACCGTCGACAGGTGCGGGCGCGGGCCTACCGCGGCCCAATCATGGTGCGGCCACAGCTGTTTGGCCAGGCGGAGCAGCCCACGGCCTTGCGCGCGCGACGCCGTTCGCGCGGCGGGTGACGGCGTACGAGCGTCGGCTTCGAGCTCGGCGCGTTCGGGCGTGAGCGCCCCGCCGCACACCGCGGCGGCCAGCGATGCCGTGACCAGTCCCGAGGTGGAGATCCGGCGCCGCAGATACAGCTCCACGCTCGCGTTGTCGCGCAGCAACCCCGACGACACCGCTTCCTCGACGCCGCCGGAGTGCACGTGTCCACCGATGGGCAGGCGCGAATCGGCCAGGGCGAGCAAGGTCGCCAGTCCTGTCGCACCCTCGTTTCGCATCCGCCGATCCTATGCAACGAACCTGGACGTCTGCCCGGTGAGGGCGATCAGCACGGCACACCGTGGCGGTCATCACCCCGGCCGGTGGTCGTACTCGCCGATCGGCCGCGGGTGCTTCAGCCCGCCTCGGTGGTCGTCGAGCCGGTGCGGGCAGAGCGCCAGGCCAGTACCGCCATCGCGATCAGCAGCAGTGCGCCGCCCGCGGTCGCGACGTGCATGCCGCTGACGAAGGATTCGCGGGCCGCGTGGATCAGCCCGTCGTCGCCGGCGGACTCCAGGAGGGTGTCGCCCAGGGTCTCGCCGAAATCGCCGCCGGAACGGAACACCAGGGCGGCCACCGAGCCGAGCAGGGCGAGACCGAGCGCGTTGCCGAGTTCGAAACTCGTTTCGGAGATCCCGACCGCCGAACCCGCCCGCTCGGCCGGCACCGCCGACACCGCGACATCCGACACCAGGGTGAACGAGAAGCCGTACCCGATTCCGGCGATCACCGAGCCCGCGATGTACCAGCCGAGGCCGCCGTCGACACCGACGCCGAGCAACATCAGGTTGCCGATCGCCGACAGCAGCAGCGCGAGCGTGAACGTGGCCCGCACGCCGAGCCGCAGCCCCAGGCGCGCGCCGCTCATCGAGCACACGAACACCGCGATCGCCATCGGAATGCCGAGCAGCGCGGCGGCCAGCGGGTCACGCCCGGTGACCGACTGCAGGTAGATGCTGGTCAGGTAGCTCAGCGCGGCGAGCGACATCATGCCCGCCATGCTGGCCCCGATCGCCACCCGGAACAGCGGCCGCGTGAACAACGACAGGTCGAGTAGCGGTTCCGCGAGGTGACGCTGCCTGCGCACGAACAGTACGAGCAGCCCGACGCCGATCATCGCGATCACCAGCGACACCGCGTCCAGGCCTTCGGCGGCGATGTGTTTGATGCCGTAGATCAACGGCAGGATGCCGCCGATCGACAGCGCGACACTGGGCAGATCGATCGGCCCCAGGGCCGCGGAGCGATGTTCGGGCAGCAGGATCGGCCCGAAGATCAGCAGGATCGCCAGGACCGGGATGTTGATCAGGAATACCGAGCCCCACCAGAAGTGGTGCAGCAGGACACCGCCGATGATCGGCCCGACCGCCGAACCACCGGCGAAGAACGCGGTCCAGATCCCGATCGCGGTGGCCCGTTGCCGGGTGTCGGGGAACAGGGTGGAGATCAGCGCCAGGCTCGACGGCAACAGCGTCGCCCCGCCGATGCCCATGAGTACGCGGGCCGCGATGAGGATCGGCGCGGTGGGGGCGAACGCGGCGAGCACCGACGCGACGCCGAAGATGGCGGCGCCGGCGAGCAGGATGTTGCGTCGGCCGATCCGGTCGCCGAGGTTGCCCATGGTGATGAGCAGACCGGCGAGCATGAACCCGTAGATGTCGAGGATCCAGAGTTGTTGCGACGCGGTGGGATCCAGGTCGGCCGTGAGGGTCGGCATGGCAAGGAAGAGCACCGAGATGTCCATCGACACCAGCAGCACCGGCAGCAGCAGCACGCCCAATCCGAGCCATGCGCGGCGTCCACCGGCGACTGCGGTGGGCACCGCCGGTTCCAGCTTCGTCATTCCGACATCCTTCCGAGGTTGTGCGTACGCCGTACGCGCGAGCTGGGTACAGTGTACGCATGAAGGTTGTATTACGAAAACGAGTCATGGGATGACCGAGACGAAGCTCACCCGCACCGCGATCGTCGACGCCGCGATCGCCCTCGCCGACGCCGACGGACTCGACGCGGTATCGATGCGCCGCATCGCCGACCGCCTCGATGTGGGCACCATGTCGCTGTACCGGCACGTGGCGAACAAGGACGAACTCATCGCGGCCATGACCGACGAGATCGCCGCCCGGCACCCCTACCCCGATCCCGCCGGTCGCGGGTGGACGTGGCGCGACCGGGTGCGCATCGCCGCGGAGATCGATTGGGAGCTCTATCAGCAGCATCCGTGGGTGCTGCTCACTTTCGCGGTCCCCCGCTACAGCTTCGGCCCGCAAGGCCTGACCAGCCTGGCATGGCTGGTCGAAGGCCTGCGCGAACTCGACGTGACCGCCCGCGAGGCCACCACGATGGGATTCTCCGTCTGGAACTACATCTCCGGCGCCAGCTTGCCGGTGGTCGGCGGCGCACTGCTTGCCGAGAAGCGCACCGCCACCGACGACACCAACGGACTGCGCGATCTCCTCGAGGGCACACCCTCCTTCCCCGTCCCGCCGGCGCTGGCAGAGCTCGAAGGCGCCGGGGTCAGCGACCTGACCTCCGAGGACCTGCTGTTCCTCGGCCTCGAAGCGCTGTGCGACGGTTTCGCCGCACGGGCCGCCCGTCGCGCTTGACCTCGAGCACCGTTCAGGTTGAACACTGACCTCATGCATGCGATTCAGCTCCACGAGTTCGGTCCCGCCGAGAACCTGCGCTACGCGTCGATGCCGGATCCGGCACCGGGCCCGGGTCAGGTCCGCATCGACGTGGCGGCCTGCGGGGTCCACCTCGTCGGCACCGCGTTGCGCCGTGGTGAGCCGGGCCCGTACCCGGTACCCGAGCTACCGACGGTCCCCGGCCGCGAGGTCGCCGGAGTCGTGGACCGCGTCGGCGACGGTGTCGACGGCGCCCTGCTCGGTACGCGTGTCGTCGCCCACCTGGGCACCGCACCCGGCGGCTATGCCGAGCTCGCGGTCACCGAAGCCGAACGCCTCCTTGCCGTTGCGGACGGCGTGAGCTTCAGCGCCGCCGTCGCGATGGTCGGCACCGGTCGCACGGCGCTGGGCATTCTCCAGTTCACCGAACTCGATGCCGACAGCATCGCGGTGGTGACCGCGGCGGCCGGCGGGATCGGCACCCTGCTGGTCCAGTACGCCGTCGCCGCGGGCGCCACAGTGGTCGGGCTCGCGGGTGGACCGGACAAGGTGGCGATGGCGCGAGCCGACGGCGCCGATATCGCGGTCGACTACACACTGCCGGATTGGCCGGCGAAGGTACGCGCCCAGCTGGGCGGCCGAGCCGCGACCGTCGTGTTCGACGGCGTCGGCGGGCCGGTCGCCGAAGCCGCCGTAGACCTGCTCGGCCCCGGCGGCGCCCACCTGGTTTTCGGCTGGTCGGCGGGCGCTCCGGCACAGGTGGACACCGCCGCTCGCGGCATCACCTCCGAAACCGTGCTCGGCCCGCCGATGATCCAGCGGGCGGGCGGTGACCTGCGCGTCCTGTCCGAACGCGCCCTGGCCGGCGCGGGCACCGGCTTGTTCCGTCCCGCAGTGACCGAATTCCCACTGGCCGAGGCCGCCACCGCCCACCACGCTCTCGAATCCCGCTCCACCACAGGCAAAGTCGTGTTGATCCCCTGACAGGTCGAGATCATCGGGCTCCGGCGGTGGTGATCCGGCCGGAATCTCCGGTACCCGGGCCTGATGATCAACCGACCAGCTCACCGGTCGTCGGGCGCGTCCCCGAATGTCGGACGACGGGGCGAGGGTCGGTGGTGAAGACTGGACCTATGACCGACGCGCAGCCGCCCGCCGATCGTCGCCTCGCCGCTCAGTCGCTGGCCGCGAACGATCCGACCGGATGGTTCGAACCGCTTTACGCCGCGGCCGCCGCGGGGACCTCGGTGGTTCCGTGGGATCGCGACGTCCCCAATCCCCTGCTGGTCGACTGGCTCCGCACCGCCACCCTGCCTCAGGGAGCGCGGGCCGTGGTGATCGGCTGCGGATACGGCATCGACGCCGAATTCGTTGCCTCCCAAGGTATCCGAACCACGGCCTTCGACATCTCCCCCACCGCGATCCGTGGCGCCCGTGCCCGATTCCCGCATTCCCCCGTCACCTACAAGGTTGCCGACCTCCTCCACCCGCCGCCGACCTGGCTCCACGCCTTCGACCTGGTCGTCGAGTCGATCACCGTTCAATCCTTGCCCCTGGACGTCCGCGCCCACGCCATCACCGGTATCCGAGACCTCCTCGCGCCCGGCGCGACCCTGCTCGTGATCGCCGACATCAGCCAGACCCCCGCGACCGCCGGCCCGCCCTGGCCGCTCACCCGCGCCGACATCGACTCTTTCACCGCCTCCGACCTGACCCCGGTCCGGGTCGAAACCGTCTCCCGTGCCGACGCCTCAGGTCTGCACCGCTGGCGGGCGGAGTTCCACCGCCCGCCGCGCACCGCCGACTGACACCGGGCAACGCCAGGCAGGAGCGGTCCGCGGGGGCGGCCGAACGCGGACCGAGCGCGCGAATCGCGATCAAGACCAGGCCCAGGGCCGCGTACAGCGTGAGAATGTCGCCGTCCCCCAGACGGTAGAGCGCCGAATCGGCGCCTCAGACGCCGGGCGCAGCGTTCTGTACGGGGCGACGCCACGTCGGGACGGTCAGGTAGGTCGCGGCGCGGAGCAACCACTCCACCGGGCCGTACGAATGACCGCGTAGCCACCAGGCGCTGAACGCGAGCTGGGCGGCGAAGGTGAGCAGGGCGATCGCGATGACGCCCAGGGGTGCGATGTCATCGGCGAGGGCTAGGCCGTATCCGGTGTAGACGAGCATCAGCACCACGGATTGCCCGATGTAGTTGGTGGCGGCCATGCGCCCGGCCGGGGCGAGCAGGGCGGTGCAGCGGCCAAGGCGTGCGGACTGCGCGGCGAGCAGGACCGCGGCGACATAGGCGAACGTCATGAACGGGTTCACCAGCATTTGCAGGCCGTGGATCACCGCGGGGGCGTGCCACCAGGTCATCGACTCGGCGAAGGTCATCGCCGAGATCGGAACACCGATGCCGAAGCCGATCACGAGTGCGCGTAAGGACCAGCGGCGCAGCGTATCCGGATCCGCGAACAGGTTGCGTTTGCCCGCCGCCATGCCGATCAGGAACATCGCCAGGCTCGGTACGCCCTGACTGAACCAGATCAGCAACAGGAACACCGGCGCGATGGCCGTCTGCGCGGAGAACGTCGATGCGAAATCCGCGGTGTAGTCGGCCGATATCGCGGGCAGGTCGACGAGCTCGCCGAAGGCGAGAAGACCGGTACTGCCGGGCAGGAAGCTCCACGCCGACCACGTCGCGTACAGCACCACACCGGTGATCACCGCGGTCCGCGGCCGCAACTTACGCAGCGCGATGAGGGTCAGGCACAGGAACGCGTACAGGGTGAGGATGTCGCCGATCCACAGCAGGTAGACGTGGACGAGTCCGATCGCCATCAGCGCGGCACACCGCCGCAGCAACCGCCGCACCGGCGAAGCCCCCGCACGCTGGGCCGCCGCGATCTGCAACGTGAACGAGTACCCGAACAGAAACGCGAACAGCAGGTAGAACCGCCCGGCGAACAGCGCGTCGACGGTGGCCCGTACCAGCAGATCGACGGTGCCGCCGAAACGCAGTACCGGATCCTCGCGCGTGCCTACCACCGACCACAGCGAGGTCGCCACGACCACGTTGGTGATCAGGATCCCGAACAGGGCGAACCCACGCAGGATGTCGACCTCGGCGATCCGCGATCCGGATCGCACTGCGGGCGAGCGTGTTCCGAGCGCGTCTGCCATGCACCGAGGGTACGCACGCCTCCCGGTCACATTCGTCCACCGTGCGAGCTATTTCGACGCCCTGTCGGAGTGACCCGCTCTCAGCCCTGCGAGGTATTGACAGCCGGGTCCGACCATGGGCATCCCTGAGCCACCCGCGCCCGTCACGGTGCCACAATGGAGCACGATCACGCTCGGCAGGGACTCGCAACCACCACGGAGGCGGACATGCAGGCAGTTGTCATCGATGAATTCGGCGAACCGAAGGATGTGCTCACCGCACAGCAGGCGCCAACCCCCGAGCCCGGCGCGGGTGAGGTGCGGATCGCGATGTCGCTGTCGCCGATCCACAACCACGATCTGGCGATCATCCGCGGCGTCTACGGCTATCGGCCGCCGCTGCCCGCGATCCCCGGAACCGAGGCGGCCGGCGTCGTCGACGCGGTCGGCCCCGGTGTCGACGCACTTCAGGTCGGTCAGCGGGTGGCGATCGCCGGCGTCCGTGGCGCCTGGGCGGATTCCTTCGTCGTCCGCGCCGAACAAGCGGTGCCGATGCCGGATTCCGTGCCCGACGAGACCGCCTGCCAGCTGCTCGCCATGCCGCTGAGCGCCCTGATGCTGCTCGACGATCTCCAGGTGCGGGCCGGTGAGTGGATCGTCGTGAACGCCGCCAACGGCGCGGTCGGTCGCCTGCTCAACCTGTTCGCGAAGGAACGCGGAGTGCGGGTGCTGAGCCTGGTCCGCGGCCAGTCGTCGGTGCAGGCGCTGGAAAAGCTCGGCTACGGTCCCGTGCTCGACACCGAATCGGTGGGCTGGCTCGCCACGGGGGCCGACATCACCGGTGGCGAACCGATCGTGCGCGCCGTCGACCAGGTCAGCGGTCCGGCCGCGGGTGATCTGATGGCACTACTCGCCCCGCGCGGCGAACTGATCTCCTTCGGCGCGCTGTCGGGCAAACCACTGATCATCGACACCGGCGCCGTCATCTTCAAACAGGCTGTGGTGAAAGGATTCTGGGGCCAGCAGCGCAGTTCCGACATCGACCGGGCCGACTACGTGCGGTTGATCACCGAACTCGTCACCCTCGCCGCCGACGGCACCCTGCGACTGGATGTCCAGGCCGATTTCGCGCTCGCGCAGGCCGCCGAGGCCGCGGTGGTGTCCGAAACTCCCGGCCGCAACGGCAAAGTGGTCCTGCACGCCGGAACTCGCTGAACGCTCGGCCGGGCGGGTGAACGCGCCACTCGCCCGGCCGAACTCTTTCCGGACTCCCAACAGCAGGCGAAATTTCCGCGATGGGCTGTTCCCGCGCGCCGTCAGCGGGCAGGATTCGCCGCAGGAGCAGCGGCGACGCCGCGCCGCTGCCGAGCAGAGGACTGAGCCGATGACCGCAGCACAGGCCCCCAATCCCGACTTCGCACAGCTGGTCCCCAGCGTCGTGCTGTCCATGCCCGCCGCCGCGCACCTGGGTTTCCACTTCAGCCGGGTCGAGCCCGGCGACGTCGAGATCGTGCAACCACACCGGCGCGAACTCACCCAGCACGACGGCTATTTCCAGGGCGGCGTCCTCGGCTCGCTCGCCGATTTCGCCGCCGGCTCGGCCGCTGGCACGCTGCTGCCCGCAGGCTGGGTGAACATGACCATCGACTACACCGTGAAGATTCTCGCGCCCGCCAAAGGGCCGAACGTGGTCGCCCGCGGCCGGGTGATCAAGCCGGGCGCACTGCTCACGATCGCCGCCGCCGACGTGTTCTCGGTGGAGGAATCCGGCGAAATCCTGTGTGCCACCGCGCTGGTGACGATGCGCAACGTTCGCCTCGCGGCGGCCTGAGTACCGGCGGCGAGCGACCCCATGCCGATCATCACTCTCGACGGTGTTCCGATCTCCTATACCGACACCGGCGCTCCCTCGGGCACACCCGACGCCGCCACCGTGGTCTTCGGCCACGGATTGTTGTTCGGTGGCTGGATGTTTCGCGCCCAGCTCGAGGCCCTGCAAGGCGACTACCGATGCGTCACCCTCGACTGGCGCGGTCAGGGCGATACCCCACCCACCGCAGGCGGCTATGACATGGACACTCTCGCTGCCGACGCGGTGGGGGTGATCCGCGCTCTCGACGCGGGCCCCGTGCACTGGGTCGGGCTGTCCATGGGCGGCTTCGTCGGCCAACGACTGGCCGCCAGGCACGGCGAACTCCTGCGATCGCTCACGCTTCTCGACACCAGCGCTCAGGCCGAGGATCCCGCCAAGATCGGCGAATACCACCGGCTGGCCCTGGCGCTGCGCTGGCTCGGCATCCGCCCCATCGCCGGCCGGGTGGCCACGCACCTGTTCGGCCCCTCGTTTCGGGCTTCCGGCACCGGCAAGGAAGTCGTCCGCGAGTGGTCGCGTCGCCTGGCCGGAATCGATCGTATCGGCACCCGCAACGCCGTCCACGGTGTCACCGAACGCGGCGCCGTCGACGGCGAACTCGCGGCGATCACCGTCCCCACCCAGATCATCGTCGGCGCGGACGACGCCGCCACCCCGCTCCCGCATGCCCGCCAGATCGCCGCGCTCATCCCGCATGCCCGGCTCCACACGATCCCCGCGTGCGGTCACTCGAGTTCCCTCGAACAACCGGAGGCCGTCACCGAACTCCTTCGGGATTTCCTGGCATCGGTCGAGTCGAGTACCTCGACGACGGAGCCACGCACCACCTGATCGCGAATTCGTGTTCGTCACAGGGCTTTCCGTGCTTCCGGTGTGTACGGTCGATGCGCGTTCGGCCCGGCGCGGGTACCGTCGATTCGATGGCCGACCTCACCGCTTCCGCCCCTGTCGAGTCCATCGGCGCCGACTTCTTCGACGATCCGCACGCGCAGTACCGCCGGTGGCGCGCCGAGGGCCCCGTCCATCGGGTTCGCTTCCCCGACGATGTCGTGCGCTGGGTGGTCGTCGGCTATCCCGAAGCCAAGATCGCGCTCGCCGATCCGCGCTTGGGCAAGGACGCCGTGCAGATCAACGCGATCCTGCACACCAAGCGCGACACCACGGCGACGGACCCGAATATCGTCGCGCTCCTGAGCCATATGCTCGGCACCGACCCGCCCGCGCACACCCGCCTGCGCAAGCTCGTGAACAAGGCTTTCACCAGCCGCCAGGTCGCCCTGCTGCGACCACGTATCGAGCAGATCACCGCGTCGCTGCTGGATGCGATGGGTGATCGCGACGAGGTCGATCTGATGAACGATTTCGCCAATCCCCTTCCGGTGACCGTGATCTGCGAGCTGCTCGGTGTCGCGTTCGAGGATCGCGCGGATTTCCAAGCCTGGACCAAGGCCCTGGTCACGGTGGTGGGCGAGGGCGAGCAGGACGAGCGTCCCGCCGCGTCGGCCGCGATGGTCGGCTATCTCGCGAAGCTGGTGCGCACCAAGCAGTCCGCACCCGCCGAGGATCTGCTGTCCCAACTGGTCCTCGCGGACGAGGAGGGCGATCGGCTCACCGATCAGGAACTGGTGTCGATGGCGTTCCTGCTGCTGGTCGCGGGCCACGAGACCACGGTGAACCTCATCGGCAACGGCGTCCTCGCCCTGCTCCGCAACCCCGAGCAGTGGCAGGCCCTGCGCGCCGACCCCACCGGTGTCCCCGCCGCGATCGAGGAATTCCTGCGCTTCGACGGCCCCGTCGACATGGCCACCGCCCGCTATACCGCGGAACCGGTCACGCTGGGCGACACCGAGATCCCCGCAGGCGAGATCGTCTACGTCGCCCTCTCGGCCGCCAACCGCGACCCCGCCCGCTTCGCCGCCCCCGACACCCTCGCCACCGACACTCCCACCGCCGGCCACCTCGCCTTCGGCCACGGCATCCATTTCTGCGTCGGCGCCCCCTTGGCCCGCGTAGAAGCCGAAATCGCCTTCACCGCACTCCTGCACCGCTACCCCGACCTGACCCTCGCCCCCACCGCCGACCTCCGCTGGCAAACCAGCACCCTCATCCGGGGCCTACTCGAACTACCGGTCCGGCTGCGCTGAGGCCGCTGACCGCCACCACGATGTAGATCGGCGCCCGGGTGGACTTTCCACCATCGGCCGATCACCCGGTGACAGCCTCGCCGAACCCCACCAACGACTGACGACCACGACGAGCACCGATGGTGCGGTTCGTGGGTCGGTGGGGTCGAGATGATTGGACCGATCGACGTTCACTATCGCCCCGGCGCGGGGGCCGTGGCGGGCTCGACACTGGGCCCATGGCACGACTGCAGATCGAAGCGGTGTCGAAGAAGTTCGATGCCGAGTACGCGGTGCGCGAGGTGAGTCTCGACATCGCCGATGGTGAGTTCATGGTGTTGCTGGGGCCCAGTGGCTGCGGCAAGTCCACGTTGTTGCGGATGATCGCGGGGCTGGAGGAGCCGAGCGCGGGGCGGATTCTGGTGGGCGACGTCGACGTGACGGACGCGGCGCCACAGCGGCGGGATCTGGCGATGGTGTTCCAGAGCTACGCGCTGTATCCGCATCTTTCGGTGGCGCGCAATATCGGGTTCCCGTTGCGGGCCCGGCGCAGGCCACGGGCGGAGATCGCGCAGCGGGTCGCCGAGGTGTCGGCGACGCTGGAGATCTCGGCGCTGCTGGAGCGCCGCCCGGTCGCCCTGTCCGGCGGACAGCGGCAACGAGTCGCGCTGGCACGCGCCATGGTGCGCGATCCCGGCGCGTTCCTGATGGACGAACCGCTGTCGAACCTCGACGCGAAACTGCGCAGCGCGACCCGCGCCGAACTGATCGCGCTGCACCAGCGCCTCGGCGCGACCTTCCTCTACGTCACCCACGATCAGGTCGAGGCGATGACGATGGCGACGCGCATCGCGCTGCTCAACCAGGGCCGCATCGAACAGTGCGGCACCCCGGAGGAGCTCTACGACCGCCCGCGCTCGACCTTCGTCGCCGGCTTCCTCGGATCGCCGCCGATGAACCTGTTCCCCGCCGTCGTCACCGCGAGCGACGGCCATATGACGGTGATGGCCGACGGCATCGATGCCGCCCTGGACATTGCCGAGGATTCCGGCGACGCCACCGCCGTCGTCGCCGGAATCCGCCCGGAACGCCTGCGGATCGACGACACCTCGACCGATGTCCGCGGGCGGGTACGGATGGTCGAGAACCTCGGCAGCGAAGAACTCGTGCACCTCGAGTCCGGCCTCTGCGTGCGCGCGGCGCGACCGGCCGGTGTCCGGGTGGGCGAGGACATCGCCTGCCGCGTCGACCCCGCCGACATCCACCTGTTCGACCCCGACACCGGCCTGCGGCTGACGTGGCAAGCGCCCAGCTCCCCCGCGGAACCGGCCGTCGACGCGGCCGCGATCCCCGTCCCCTGATTTCGGCACCACCCCGATGACAAGGATAGAACCACGATGAAACGCACACTGCCCGCGCTGGGCGTGGTGTTCACCGCCGCCCTCGCCCTCACCGGTTGCGGCCTCGGCACCACCGGGTCCACCGACGCCACCACTACCGCGCAGATTCCCGAACTGGCTGCCGACCAACAGGTTTCGATCGTCTTCGAGTCCTACAGCTACGGTGTGGCGGGCGCCTGGACCGACACCTTCAACGCCCTGATCGCCGACTTCGGCGCCAAGCACCCCAATATCAAGGTCACCGCGCAGAAGCCGCAGGGCAACAGCCCCAACCCGGCCACCGACACCGTCTCCAGCATCCAGAACCAGATGGTGGCGGGCACCCCGCCCGACGTCGCCCAGCTCGGCTTCTCCGACCTGGACTTCACCATCCACCAGCTCAAGGCCAAGCCGCTGGACCAGCTGGTCGGCGCATCGGAAGTGAAGCAGAACTTCGACGGCGCCCGCCACGCGTACGCGCCCCGCGCCCGCACCCTCGACGACTGGGACGGCCACACCTACGGCGTTCCGTTCGTCTTCTCCACGCCCGTCCTGTATCTGAACGCGTCGCTGTTCGCCGAGGCCGGTCTCGATCCCGCCAAGCCGCCCACCACCTGGGACGAGGTCACCACCGCCGCGAAGGCGATCGCCGACCGCACCGGCAAGGGCGGGGTCTACATCGACTGCCTGACCAAGACCGCCAAGGACTGGTGCTTCCAGTCGCTGGTGCGCTCCAACGGCGGCCGCGTGATCTCCGAGGATCGCAACACCCTCACCTTCGCCGACGCGCCCGCCGTCGAGGTCACCAAGATGGCGCAGAACCTCGTGAACAGCGGCAGCATGCCCAAGCTCAATCAGAAGCAGGGCTACGAGGCGTTCGGTCGCGGCGAGATCGGCATGATGCTCGAAACCAGCGCGTTGCAAAGCGTTTTCGTCACCGGGTCCAAGGGCAAGTGGGACCTGCGTTCGGCGCCGATGCCCGGTTTCGGCAACAAAGCCGCCGTCCCGACGAATTCCGGTGCGGGCCTGCACATCCTGTCCAACGATCCCGCGAAACAGCGGGCCGCGTGGGAACTGATCAAGCACCTGACCAGCGAGGATTCCTACAAGAAGATCGCGCAGAACATCGGCTACCTGCCGCTGCGGACCGGCCTGCTCGAGGAAGCGGGTGGGCTGAAGGAATGGGCCGACCAGAACCCGCTGCTGCGCCCGAATGTCGCGCAGCTGGCGAACATGGAGCCGTGGGTGTCGATGCCGGGCAACAACTATCTGCAGATGCGCGACGGCATGATGGACGCCGTCGAGGCCGTCGTGTTCCAGGGCGCCGACCCGCAGTCGACGCTCACCGCCGCCCGCACCGCGGGCACCGAACTCATGCCGAAGTCATGAGCGGGCTGACGATCGTCCAGATCACCGACACCCACCTGCGGCCCGAGGGCGAACTGCTCCACGGGGTCGACACCGCCGCCAATCTGACCGCGGTGCTCGACCGGCTGCGCGAATTCGGGCAGCGCGTCGACGTGCTGATCTTCTCCGGTGATCTCAGCGACAACGGTTCGCCCGAGGCCTACCGGCGGTTGCGGGCCGCGGTCGAGCCCGTCGCGGCCGATCTCGGCGCCGAGATCGTCTACGCGATGGGCAATCACGACGAACGCACCGCCTTCGGCATCGAACTGCTCGGCCGCGACACCGTGGACCCGGATCTCCCACACGACCAGAGTGTCGAGATCGCGGGCGTGCGGATCATCGTGCTGGACAGCACCACACCGTTCCAGCACGACGGCAAGCTCGAGCCGGAGCAGCTGGCCTGGCTGGCCGAGCAGCTGCGCACCCCCGCCCCGCACGGCACCGTGCTGGTGGTGCACCATCCGCCGCTGCGTTCCCCGCTGGCCACCCTGGACTTCCTCCGGCTCAAGGACGCCGAACAGCTGGCCGAGGTCGTGGCGGGCACCGATGTCCGGATGATCCTGTGCGGACACAACCACCTCACCGGCGCGTCGGCGCTGGCCGGGATTCCGGTGTGGATCGGTCCCGCGACGGCCTACCGGGTGGACCCCATGGCACCGGCGGGCAGGCACCGCGGCTTCGTCGGATTCGGATTCAGCCGCGTCGACGTCACGGAGTCGACAGTGCTGGCCACCGCGATCGACGCTGCTCCGGCGCCGAAGGTCTATGACCGGCCGGAGTCGGAGATGCTCGAGCAGATCGCGGCGATCGTCGCCGCGCGGGCGGCGGTGCGGTAGATGTTCGTCATCGATGCGCCGGCGTCGCCGGTACCGCCGGTCGCGGCGACACCGGTGCGCCGGCGCCTCACCCGCCGCCATGTGGCCCGGTTCGTCGCGCCCTACCTCTATCTGAGCCCGGCACTGGTGCTGCTGGTGGTGTGGACCTATCAACCGCTGGTGCAGGCCCTGCAGCTGTCCACCTACTCGTGGAACCTGCTGCCGACCGCGCCGATGACCCCGGTGGGCACCGCGAATTACGAACGGCTGCTGGACCTTCCGGCGTTCTGGGGCGCCCTCGGTCGCACCGGGACACTGATCCTGGGCCTGTTGCCGTTCACGGTGGTGCTGCCGGTCGTGATCGCGATGGCGAGCAGACGGGTCACCGGTCGGGCGCGCACGATCTATCAGGCACTGGTGTTCGCGCCGTTCCTGGTCGCGCCGGTCGCGGCGGCGGCGGTGTGGCGCTGGTTGCTGCATCCGGGGACGGGCTTCCTCGCCCAGGTGACCGGTTCGGACCGCAACTGGGTGTACGAGACCGCGACCGCGCAGGGCGTGATCATCGCGATCACCGCCTGGCACCTGATCGGCTTCGCGGTGCTCGTGGTGTGGGCGGGCCTGGCCGGCATCAGCGGTGACTACGACGAAGCGGCCAGGGTCGACGGCGCCTCCCCCGGTCAGATCCGGCGCTGGATCACCCTGCCGCTGCTCTCGCCCACCGTGCTGTTCCTCGTCCTCACAACCGTGTTGCTCAGTCCCACACTGACTTTCCCGCTCATCGACTCGATGACCCAGGGCGGTCCCGCGCAGGCCACCACCAATATCTACTACCTGCTCTGGGATTACGCCTTCCACAGTTTCGACGCCGGTTTGAGCGCCGCGGCCGGTGTGCTGCTGTTCTTCGGCTTCGGTCTGGTGGCCGCGCTGCTGGTCTGGATCTCGGAAAAGGTTGCTGTCCATGACGATTGAACGACTGCGCGGGGCAGGCAGCCACCTGCTGCTCGCCGCCACGGCGCTGGTGTGCGTGTTCCCGATCTACTGGCTGTTCGCGACGTCGCTGCGCAGACCCGAGGACGTCACCTCGCTGTCGCCGATCCCGTGGCCCCTGTCGACGGCCAACTATCTCGACGCGGCGCAGAAGGTCGACATCGCCGGTCTGATCGCCAACACGTTCTTCGTCGCGGTGCTCTCGGCGGCGGGCCAGCTGCTCATCGCCTTGCTGGCGTCGTACGCGTTCGCCATCTACACCTTCCCGCTGCAGAAGCTGCTGTATCTGGCGTTCGTCGGGGTGTGGCTGGTGCCGTTCCAGGTGACGATGCTGCCCAACTACATCCTGCTCAACCAGCTGGGCCTGATCAACACCCTGATCGGCGTCGTGCTGCCGACGCTGTGCTCGGCGCTGGCGGTGCTGCTGTTGCGCCAGCACATGTCGGCGTTCCCGAAAGAGCTCATCGCCGCCGCGAAGATCGACGGGCGCTCGTCGTGGTCGATCCTGTGGACCGTGGTGGTCCCGAACCTGCGACCAGCGCTCGCCGCGCTCGGCATCCTGCTGTTCATCAACGCGTGGAACGAGTACTTCTGGCCCGCGGTCGTGCTGCGTCAGTCCAACAGTGTGCTGCAGCTGGGACTGCGTAGTTTCATGGGCACCGAAGGCGATCAGTGGGGGCCGATGATGGCGCTGGCGGGTCTGGCCTGCCTGCCGGTGCTGATGCTGTATCTGGTGCTGCAGCGCCACATCGTCAATGCGTTCGTGCGGTCGGGACTGAAATGAACGACGACTTCACGCCGTCAAGACCTGGTCGTCGGCCAGGGCAGGTGCCGTGGACGCGAGGCAATCCAGAAACATCGCCACCGCCGGATTCTGTTCGTCGGCCCGCCACACCACGTGCAGATCCAACGTCGGGACCGGATCGACCAGTTTCACCGCCACCGGGTCGGTGTCCGAGGACCCCATACCCGCCGACACCGCCCGTGGCAGCGAGGCGAATCCGACCAGTGGGCGCACCGAGACGATGTGGGCGGTGGCGCCCGGATCGTCGGCGATCTGGGTGATGTTCAGCGCGATCCGGGTCTGCGCGGCCGACCGCAGGATCGCGTCGTACATCGCCGGACACTGTTCACGGGCGAACAGCACGCAGTCCTGGTCCCGCAGTTCGGCGAACGGCACGTGCGAGCGGTGCGCCCAGCGGTGCTGCCTGCCGACCACCGCCACCAGCGGAATCCGGTGCAGCAGCCGCCGATACCGGAAATCGGCGGTGCTGGGGTGGCCGTAGACCATGGCCAGGTCGAGGGATCCGTCGGCCAGGGCGGCCAGCTGCGGCCCGGTTCGCTTCTCCCACAGCGACACCGAGATGCCGGGGTGGCGGTCGGTGAGCTGGGCCAGCGCGTCGGGCAGGATGTGCTTGCTGGCGGGCAGGTTGTAGCCGACGTTCAGGCTGCCGGCGCGACCGGCGGCGGTCGCCTTCGCGGCCTGGGCGGCCCGGTCGAGCTGGGCGATGATCTGGCGGGCCTGCAGCTCGAACTCCCGGCCCGCCGGCGTCAGCCGCACCTCGTGTGAATTGCGCGCGACCAGCTGCACTTCCAGGGATTTCTCCAGCTTCTGCAACTGAGCGCTCAGGCTCGGCTGCGTCAGATGCAGGCGCTGCGCCGCCCGTCCGAAATGCAGTTCCTCGGCGAGCGCGATGAACGAGACGAGATGACGGAATTCCATGATGGCGGCTCCTGAAGTCGAACAGTCCCACGCTAGCGGCAGCGAACAACCTCCCGATGAATCCCGGACGCCCGGCAATGACCCTGCGCATTGCCGGGCGGTGAAGATCAGGAATTCGGGCCGTTCACCACGGCGTAGGCGAATCCGTCCCACCCTTTCGCGCCGACGGTCTGGATGACGGTCGCGTCGACACTCGGTTCGGCGGCGAGCAATTCGATCAGGTCGCGGCTCGCTCGGGCATTGGGATCCTCGGTCTGCTCGTCGGCCACCGCGCCCGCGCGCACCACGTTGTCGACGATGATCACCGAGCCCGGGTGGGTCAGGCGCAGCGCCCACTGCACGTAGTTGGAGTTGTTGACCTTGTCGGCGTCGATGAAGACCAGGTCGAACGGTTCGGTCAGATCCTCGGCGACACCGGGCAGGGTGTCGAGGGCCGCGCCCACCAGGATCTCGACGCGCTCCCCCACGCCGGCGCGGTCGAGGTTCTCGCGCGCGACCTTGGCGTGGCGGGGTTCGAATTCGAGGGTGACGACGAGACCGCCGTCACCGACCGCGCGCGCCAGCCACTCGGTGCTGTATCCGCCGAGGGTGCCGATCTCGAGTACCCGGCGCGCTTTCGCGGTGCGGGCCAACAGGTTCAGCAGCTTGCCCTGGGGCGGGGAGACGTCGATGGCGGGCAGCCCCGCGTCGGCGTTGGCGGTGAGTGCGGGCGCTCCCTCGTCACCGACGAGCGTGGTGACGAGGTAACTGTCGACATCGGCCCAATCGTTGATCGTCATGGACGCAGTCTGCCACCGCAGTCGCGGCTTTGTTCTTGTGTCTCATCGGGGATGACGTGTTGGGTAGTCTGGACGTGGCCTGACGGTAGCAAGACCCCGGGGGAACCGTGAACCGACCACTGTTGTTCCTCGATGTGGACGGTCCGCTCAACCCTTACGCGGCCCAGCCGGCGCGGCGTCCCGACGGCTACACCACACTCGAACTTCCTCGCAACGACGCCCATGAGGACGACAGGGGCCTCTCGCCGCGACGGCGCCCCCTGCATGTCTGGCTCAATCCAGAACACGGCGGAATTCTGCTCCGGCTCGGCTTCGAGCTGTGCTGGGCCACCACGTGGATGGCGAATGCCAACCGGTGGATCGCACCGGTTCTCGGCCTTCCGGAACTTCCCTTCGTCGACTTCGGCGACGTCCTCCTCCAGGAGCGCCCTGACGGAGTGCACTGGAAGACCGGGCCGCTGGTGGACTATGCAGACGGCCGTCCTTTCGCCTGGGTGGATGACGAGCAGAGTGAGCTCGACGAGACGTACGTGTCCGCCCACCATCACGGGTCAGGGCTCCTGCACCACGTCAACCCGCGAATCGGACTCCGGGACAACGACTTCCGCGCCCTAGCCGACTTCGCCAGGTCCCTGGACACCTGACGAACCGCCGGCTGAGCACCTCCGGGTCTTCCGGTTGCAGTACCCGCATCCTCGGCCGCTACTTCGCGGTCTCGACCTCGGTCACGCCCTGGATGATCTTCACCGCGCTCTGCGCCAGCATCTTCGTATCGATCAGCGCCTGTGCCAGTTTCACCAGCATCTGCGAGACCGTCACCGTGGCCAGCGAGATGTCGAGCAGCGCCCTGGCGATGAGCGCGGGGGTGGCAGTTCCGGCGGAGGCGATGAGCAGCGCGGTCATCTCGGCGAGCATGCCGGCGAGATTGCTCAGGATCTCGACCACGATCTCGCGCACTGTCTCGACGATGCCCTTCATCGCCGCGTTGCACTCCGACAGCACCTCGGCGACGGCTGCCTTCTCGGCGATCTTGCCGGTCAGCTCGGTCGCCTTGGCCACGTAGGCTTCGGCCGCGGCACCTGCCCATTCACCGATTCCGGTGTCGAGCGCGGTCGCCCACTCCTGCGCGGTGGTCGTCAGACTCTCGGCGATCGCCTTCCACGAATCCGAATACGCCTGGACCATATCCGGGCTGCCGGTGATCGATTCCAGTGATTTGCGCACCGGTTCGACGTGTTCGAGCATCCAGCTCATCAGTTGCGAGCCGAGGAAGTTGAACGGGTCGAACTTCGCCAGCGTGGAGGTGCCCTTGATCGCCTTGCCGAACATCGTCGCCGCCGACGCCCAATCACCCGCGGTACCGGCCGCTTTGGAGATGGCGTCGACCTTGGTCATGATCGACCCGTCGCCGGTCATCGCGTTGTAGAGGCCGAGGCCGTTCTCCCAGGTGTCACCCTGGAGCGTGCCCTTCATGATGCCCGCGTCGGGTTCCTCCCCGCCCGTCGGCCGGCCCACGTTGCTGAACAGGAAGTTGTTTTCCTGGTAGTAGGTGTCCCGATAGTCGACGCCGTCTTGGAGCAGGTCGTTCTCGGGAGCTTCGCCGTCGTCGAAGGTGCTCACCGTGCCGGGCAGGACGGTGTGCTCGTTGAGGAACGTGCCCGCCGCGTTGGGTCCGTCGGCCATGGTCAGACGTTCCTTTCGATCTCGGCGGTCTTGCCGGTGAGATCGCCCGCCCGGGTGGTGTCACACGTTTCGAAGGTGTCGGCGGCGGTGCGGAGTTTGCCCGGCATCTCCGCGGTCAAAGTGTCGAGCTGCGCCAGTGCCTCGGTGATGTCGTCGTGGAGCGAGTTGAGGGTGCTCACCGCGTACGGCTTCACGAGCAGGCCGTAGCCGTCGTCGGCGTGGGCGAGATAGTTCGCCGCCTCGAGCGCCTTGGCGACCCCGCCGGACACGCCGTCCACCGAGCAGGCCTGTGACCTGATCGCCTCCAGATTCACATTCACCAGACTGGTCACGCAGAATCCCTCCTCCGGCGAACTCGGTCGAGTCCGCAGCTCTCGATCTAGTTGGACGCGCCCCGGCCCCGTTCGGTTCCCTCGAATGTGTGCCGGGTTGTAGCGGTGGCTACTGCAACCAGGATTTGCGCTGGTAGAACATGTCCTCGTCGGACGGCTCCTCGGGTGCGACAACCCGATCACGGTCGGGTTTGCGAGTGGCGGGAGCCTCGGGCGCGGCCGGCCACGATGCGGCGGGGGCGGCCGGAGCGGCGGGCGGCGACGACGGCGGGACGGGCGCCGACGCGGTCGGGTCCAGGTCGGGGAACCGGTCGCTGTACTGGCCGACGATCGCCTCCCCGGCCTCGTCGGTGCCGACCGTGTCATGGACCAGGCCGGTGACCTGGTCACGCAGGCGCGCCTGGGCGCGATGCGTGCAGGCCATGAGCTCGGCCGCCACGGCGGTGGGATCCATGCCGCGCACGGCGGCCGCCAAGGTGATCGCGGTGGTCGAACCGTTGGCGTCCACGGTGACGCTGATCCGGCCGTCGGCCGAGGTATCGGTGACGCTCACCGCGGTCATCTTGGCGTGCAGCTCCTGGTAGCGCTGCGCCTTCTGTTCCAGGTCCTCCGCCCAGCGCGACAGGTCCGCGGCGGCGTTGTTCAGGTCGTCCATGCTGTGTTCCCCTCCCGCCGGGGTCCCCGGCGCTGTGTGGCGGAAGGCGTGCCGAAACCCGCCCCGCTCGGATCGCGACGAGCCTAATGGACACAGCCGCGACAGCGTTCATCAGCCCGGCACGGACGCAGCGAAGACGGCGGTCAGAAAAGGAAGTAGCGCTGGGCCATCGGGAGTTCGGTGGCGGGTTCCTCTGCCCAGACTTCGCCGTCGATGCGGACAGTGAAGGTATCGGGGTCTACTTCGATGTGGGGCATGGCGTCGTTGTGGGGCATGTCGGCCTTGGTGACGCGGCGAGCGTTCTTGACCGGCACCAGCTTTCGGCGCACGTTCAACCGGTTCGCGAGGCCGTCGTCGATGGCCTGTTCGGAGACGAAGTGCAGGGAGGTCGCCGCGGCGGCCGGGGCCGCGGCGCCGAACATGGGGCGTGGAAGCACGGGCTGCGGGGTGGGGATGGAGGCGTTGGCGTCGCCCATCGCGGCCCAGGCGATCATGCCGCCCTTGAGGACCGCGTGCGGCCGGACACCGAAGAACGCCGGTTCCCACAGCACCAGGTCGGCGAGCTTGCCGACCTCGATCGAGCCGATCTCGTCGTCGAGTCCGTGCGAAACCGCCGGGCAGATCGTGTATTTGGCGATGTAGCGCTGCACGCGGGCGTTGTCGGCCGCACCGTCACCGGGCAGGGCGCCACGGCGGCGTTTCATCACGTGCGCGGTCTGCCAGGTGCGCATCACCACTTCACCGATCCGGCCCATCGCCTGGGAGTCCGAGCCGATCATGGAGATGGCGCCCAGATCGTGCAGGAGGTCTTCGGCGGCGATGGTGGACGGGCGGATCCGCGATTCGGCGAAGGCCAGGTCCTCGGGGATCGACGGGCTCAGGTGATGACACACCATCAGCATGTCGAGGTGCTCGTCGAGGGTGTTGACGGTGTGCGGCCGGGTGGGGTTGGTGGAGCTGGGCAGCACATTGAGATGGGAAGCGACAGTGATGATGTCGGGCGCGTGGCCGCCACCCGCACCCTCGGTGTGGTAGGCGTGGATGCCGCGGCCCGCGATGGCGGCGAGGGTGTCCTCGACGAAACCGGCCTCGTTCAGCGTGTCCGAGTGCAGTGCCACCTGCGCGCCCGCCGCGTCGGCGACGGTGAGGCAGGCATCGATCGCGGCCGGGGTGGAGCCCCAGTCCTCGTGCAGTTTGAAACCCGATGCGCCGCCGCGCAATTGCTCCCACATCGATTCCTGGCTGACCGTGTTGCCCTTGCCGAGCAGCACGATGTTCATCGGCCAGTGGTCCAGGGATTCCAGCATCCGCGCCAGGTGCCAGGAGCCCGGTGTCACGGTGGTGGCCTTGGAACCCTCGGCGGGGCCGGTGCCGCCGCCGATGAGGGTGGTGATGCCGCCACCGAGCGCCTCGTCCATCAGCTGCGGGCAGATGAAGTGGACGTGGCAGTCGATGGCGCCCGCGGTGAGAATGCGGCCGTTGCCCGCGATGATCTCGGTCGACGGGCCGACAACGAGATCGCGGTGCACGCCCGACATCGTGTCGGGGTTGCCCGCCTTGCCGATACCGCAGATCCGGCCGTCGCGAATGCCCACGTCGGCCTTGATGATCCCCCAGTGGTCGATGATCACGACACCGGTGATGACGGTGTCGGGGGCGCCGTCGGCGCGGGTCGCGCGTGACTGACCCATCGACTCGCGCAGCACCTTGCCGCCGCCGAACACCGCTTCCTCACCGGCGAGTCCCGGTCCGCCACTGCGGTCTTCGGTGATCTCGACGATCAGGTCGGTGTCGGCCAGGCGAATACGGTCGCCGGCGGTCGGCCCGAACAGTTCGGCGTAGCGGGCGCGGCTCAGTTCGGTCATCGGCTCTCTCCCGGACGTCGCGGCGAGAGGCTTGCCGCGCGATGGTTGTCGGTCACCTCAGGCATCCAGGTGCCCGGGCGGGTTCATGCTGATGCCGTAGACCTCGCGGGTACCACCGAGCGGAACCAGCGAAATCCGCTGCGGCAGACCGGGTTCGAATCGAACGGCGGTGCCTGCCGGGATATCGAGCCGGTGCCCGTGGGCGGCTTCGCGATCGAACTCCAGCGCGGCGTTGGACTGCGGGAAGTGCACGTGGCTGCCCACCTGAACGGGGCGGTCGCCGGTATTGACCACCTCGAGCTCGACGCGTACCGCGCCCGCGTTCAGTTCGATCGTGCCCTCGGCACAGAGGTATTCGCCGGGAATCATGGGTCTCGCCTATCCGATCGGGTGGTGCACGGTGACGAGCTTGGTGCCATCGGGAAACGTCGCCTCGACCTGCACGTCGTGAATCATCTCCGGCACCCCCTCCATCACATCCTCGCGGGTGAGCACCGATCGCCCCGACGACATCAGTTCCGCCACGGTCCGCCCGTCCCGTGCTCCCTCGAGCACGTGATCGGTGATCAACGCGATCGACTCCGGATGGTTCAGCTTCAACCCCCGCGCCTGCCTGCGGCGCGCCAGCTCGGCCGCATAGCTCAGCAGCAGCCGTTCCTGCTCGTGCGGCGACAGGCGCATACGTTCTCTCCTCGGCGGGTCGTGGTCGGTGAGCGACATTCTGGCACGCCGCCCGGCTGCGCGGCGACCGCCGCCGAGCGCGACCGGGGACGACCCCGAGGCGATTAACGAGATGTTAACGATGGGTCCGGGATCGGCCAGGGAACAGCCAACTCACCGGCCGAGCGGCGGGTGCGCCTGTGCCGCGGATCGCCGCGCCACGAATATCACTGGAGCACACCACGACGCGCCCGTACCGTCACACCCATGAACGAGTGGACCGGCCTGCTCAACGTGGTCGACGTGGAAGCCACCTGCTGGGCGGGCGACCCGCCCGCCGGACAGGTCAACGAGATCATCGAGATCGGGATCACGGTGGTCGATCTCGCCACCCGGACCAGGGTGAGCAAGCACGACATCATCGTGCGCCCGACCAGGTCCACGGTGAGCGATTTCTGTACCGAGCTCACCACCCTCACCCAGCAGCAGGTCGACAAGGGTGTCGAGTTCGGTGAGGCGTGCCGCCGGCTGGCCGACGAGTTCGCGGCAGGCGAGCGGCCGTGGGCGAGTTGGGGCGATTACGACCGCAAACAGTTCCGCGCCCAGTGCGCGGCCACCGGCGTCGACTACCCCTTCGGCCCCGAGCACACCAACGCCAAACAAGTCTTCGCCGAGTCCTACGACCTGCGACGACGCCCCGGCATGGACCACGCGCTCCGGATCGCCGACATCCCCCTCGAAGGCACCCATCACCGCGGTGACGACGACGCGTGGAACATCAGCGCGCTGGTCGTCGAGGTACTCGGCCGCGGCGGTTGGCGGGTCACCACCCTCGACTGATCCGAGGGCTACAGCCTCCGGAACTCGCGGATCACAGCCGAGCCAGCACTCTCACCGTTTCGCCGAAAAGCTTGATAGCCGCCGCGGAGTCGAAGGCAGGCCCCGCGGTGTCGAGCCGTGCGCCCTGCACGATCGCGACCAGTGGCTCCGTCGGCGGTTCATCCAGGACGCCCAGAATCGGACCGATCGCTTGATCGATCGATTGCGCTGTCGCGCGCATCGCCTCGATCCTCACTGCCATCTCCGCGTCGTAGTCGCCCGACAGGCCGGTATCGACCACACCGGGGTGCAGCAGGACATAGCGCACGCGCGTCGAGGACGATCGGCGCGCGAACTCGATACCCAGTAGATCGTTGAGCTGTCCACCCTGGGACAGGGCACGCAACCCGTGGTAATCACGCTCGAAACCCCAATCGTCCCAGCGGATCTCCTCGGTCCCGCTGCCTGGCCCCGCCACGTTCAAGACGACCGGGTCGACCGCGGAGTCGAACAGATCGATCAGTTCGTAGCTCAGCACGAAGCGACTCAGGTAGAACAAGGCGAAGGTGTATTCGAACCCCTCCACCGTGACCAGCCGCTCGGAGCGATAGTGCCGCGCGCACAGCACGAGGGCATCGAGTCGGGTGAAGTGGGCGCGCACGGACTCGATCGCGGTGCGCGTCTCGGCGATCGAGCTCAGGTCCGCCCGCACGAAATGCGCACGTCGGTCCGCGCCGATGGCCGCCGCCGCGGCGAGGAGGTCCGCGCCCTTCGCGGGATCGCGCCCGATCACCACGACGGCATCGCCCTTGGCGAGTCGGTCCAGTGCGACCGCTCGCCCCAACCCGTCTGTCCCGCCCGCGACTACAACGTGCTTCACAAGGACCGATGTTATCGATCCCGGTACGCGGATGCCACCGGGATCGTACAGAAAGTTGAACTCACAGGTTCAGACCGGAACGACGCCGAACCCGGCACGGCCGGGGGCTCCGGACCGCTAGGCGGCGAGGTTCTGGAGGCGGACCTGGCCGCGGGCGACGGTGCGGCCTTCCGCGTCGGTGATGACGACGACCCAGAGCTGCTGGCTGCGGCCACGGTGGATGGGGGTGGCCTCGCCGGTGAGGACGCCCTCGCGGACCGCACGCAGGAAGTCGGTGTTGTTGTTGACGCCGACGACCGAACCACGCTCGCCGAACCAGACGCCGCCGCCGACACTCGCGAGAGTTTCGATGATGGTGCAGTAGACGCCACCGTTCTGGATACCCGCGGGCTGATGCAGTTCGGGACGCACCTGCCATTCACCGCGAACCCGGTCGGGGGTGACCTCGGTGTAGCGCAGGCCGATGAGGTCGGTGAAGGTGCCTTCGCTGGCCTTGGTCATCAACTCGGGGGTGACATCGGCCAGGGACAGGGGCGTTTCGCTCATACCGTCCGGTTTACACCATCCGAAACGGCGCTCAACAGCCGGTAAGACGTAGCGGCGGGCTCCGTCTCGAAAACGGAGCCCGCCGCGGCAGGATGGCGGAGTCGACCGCAGCCCTCGGGACCACCGGCTCATCCATACGCCGAGATCAGAGTAGGTCAGGCTTACCTAAGTCGTCAAGTGCTCGCGGATTTGTCTCATTAATGTCTCATAATTCGTCTCATAATTAGTCTTTGAGATACCGATACACGGTTGCTCGCGAGACGCCGAGCGTGGCGGCGATCTCCGCGGCGCTGCGGTGCTCGACCCGGCTCATCCTGCGCGCCGCGGCTACTCCCGCTTCGTCGAGCAGTGCGGGCCTACCACGGTGCACCGCAGCAGCATTCATGTCGTCGGGGTACAGCAGATCTACCCCGGCCAGCACTTCCGCACGCAGAGCCGTCGGCGATTCGTCCGCGAACAACACCACCGGGTCGCTGAGCACGCCCAATGCCTGCACGGCGCGCACGCGATCGGACAGCGTCGGATTCGGTCCCGCTACCAGCACATTCGCGGCCAATACCAAGTCGCGGAACCGTTCGAAGATGCTGCCCGACGCGGCGAGCGCGAGATCGTTGACGTTGAGGCGCAGCAGATATCGATGCTCGATGTAGACCTCGAGAATGCCTTCGAGCGCCTGCCTGCGGGCGACCCGCGGATCGGGGTCGGCCGCCGCGGCCAAGGCGGCGGCGAGGGCGACGAGCAGCGGCTCGGCCAGTCCGGCGAGAATGTCGTACTTGCTCGGAAAGTGGTAGAGGACACCAGCCTTGGAGATGTCGAGCTGGTCGGCGATCGCCCGCACCGTCGTGCGGTGGTAACCGTGGGCGCTGAACAGATCCATCGCGACGGCAAGAATGCGCTCCCTGGTGCCGACCGCTGCGTCATCACTCATCGGCGCATTCTATCCCTTGACTGACCATCGGTCAGGAGCCTACGGTGAGAACTGACCAACGGTCAGTCACTGAGGAGTCGTCATGTCGACCAATCCCCGCATTCTCATCTCCGGCGCCAGCATCGCCGGGCCCACTCTCGCCTACTGGCTCGCCCGCCAGGGGTTCCGTCCCACCGTCGTCGAACAGGCTCCGGCGCTGCGCGCGGGCGGCAACGGCGTCGATCTGCGCGGCGCCGCGGTCGGTATCGCCGAATCCATGGGGGTGCTGCCCGCGTTGCGCGACCTCGCCACCGATATCCGGGCGCTCACCTTCGTCGATGCCGAGGGACGACGAGTCGCCGGTATGCCGACCAGCACCTTCGACGAGCCCGGCGATATCGAGGTGATGCGCGGCGACCTCGCCCGCGTTCTCTACGACGCCACCGCGCACGATGTCGACTACCGCTTCGGCGACACCGTCGACACCATCGCCCAGGACGGCGACACGGTCCAGGTGAGTTTCGCCGGTGGCACCAGCGCGGAATTCGACCTGGTCGTCGGCGCCGACGGATTGCATTCGCGCGTGCGCAATCTCGCGGTGCTGAGCGAGGCCGAGGCGGCGCACCCGCTCGGCATCGGCTTCGCGACCGCCACGGTGGATGTGAGCTTCGGCGCGCGGCGAGAGGTGACGCTGCACAATACGGCGGGCCGCGTCGCCGGGGTGTATCGATCCGGCAATCACCGAGACGCGCAAGCGTTCTTCGCGTTCCGCACCTCGCGCGAGTTCGACTTCCCGCGCGACCGGGAATCACAGATCGAGCTGTTGCGCGAGCAATTCGCCACCGCCGGCTGGGAAATCCCCACTCTGCTCGACGCCGCCACCGCCGATCCGACGTTCTATCTCGACGCGATGACACAGATCCGGATGCCGACCTGGTCGCACGGCCGCGTCGGCTTGGTCGGCGATGCCGCCTACTGCGCCACCGCGTTCTCGGGTTCGGGCGCCGCCCTCGCCATCGAAGGCGCGCATCTTCTCGCCACCGCCCTCGCCGAGAGCGACGGCCACACCGCTGCCTTCGCTCGCTACGAACACGCCTTCCGCCCGATCGTCCGTGCTCGCCAGCGCTCGGTCGGCCCCGGCAGCGCCATGCTCGTCCCCGCCACGAACACCCGGATCTGGCTGCGCAACCAGCTCACCCGGCTGATGGTGTTGCCACCGTTGGCCGCCCGTGTGTTCCGGGCGGACCCTCCCGCGGCGGCCCCGGCCGATCCGCTGCGGCGCGTGACGCGCCGGTAGCCCGGCCCTGGGCTTGCTCAACACGATCGCAATACTCCATGATCGCTGTACCTCTATGTTTTCCGAGGCTTGTGTCGATGGTGAAAGCTCATGTTCTGGGCGTACGACGACCAGGGGTGGGCGCGGCGAGAGAGGCAAGATTTCGTGAGTAGTAGTCGTATTCCCCGATGGGCCGTGCAGGCGGTGATGTGCGCGGCGGCGGTCGGGGCCGCGGTCACAGCACCTGTTCAGGCCGAACCACTGTGGCCCGGCGGGCCCGATGTGCCCGGCGTGCCCGCCATCATTCCCGCCCCGCCGCCGGAGCCCGTGGTGGCTCCGTGCAGCGAGAAAGCCCGTGCGTGCCTGCAGTTGTCGACCAACAACGCGTGGTTGATGGACAACGGCAAGGTCACCTTCGGGCCGAGCCCGATGTCACACGGCCGCCCCGGTTACGAAACGCCGCCCGGAGTCTTCAAGGTGGCCTTCAAGAAGCCGTTCCACTGGAGCACGCTGCACAACGCCCCCATGGAGTACGCGGTCTTCTTCAACGGTGACATCGCCTACCACATCGGACCCACCGAGGAGCAGTCCCACGGCTGCATCCGCCTCACCCCGGAAGGCGCCAAGGCGCATTACGAGTGGCTGGAACCGGGCGACATCGTCGAAGTCGTTCCCTGAGTTCTGCGTCGTGACAAGGGGAGGCCGGTCAGTCGCCGGCCTCCCCTTGTCACGTCACCGACGTGGTCAGGGCGTCGAAGAGCCAGAGTTGGGTGGTGCCGGAGGTGGCGGTTTCGCCGGTGAGAGTTGTTGTGAGGTGCCAGTATCGGCGGACTCGGTGGTCTGCGCCCGCGGCGTCGACGAGGAGTTGGCGGCGGAACGACGGGGTGTCGTGGCGGTCGCGGGCGGTGGCGTGGATCGCGACGTAATGGTCCAGTTCAGGGCCGGAGTGGGGTGGGTGGCCCGCGGTGACGAGGGGCGCGACCGCGACGCAGGCATCGGCTACGTCGAACAGGAGGCGCCGTTCGTCGCGGATGCCGGGGGTGCTGCGGTGCCGGATGGTGTCGTACACGGCGGTGGCGATATCCGGATTCGAGGCCACGGCAATCAGTTCCGCGTAGGCGAGGAGGTGTTCGGGGTGGGCGCCGGGTGCCAGTTCGGGGACGTTCATGCTCAGGAAACCGTCGATGGCCGCGGCCGGTAGCGGGGTGAGTTGGCGGCGCCAGAACGTGACAAGGACATCGTGGGCCGCTCGCGGATCGACCACGGCGGCAAGCAGATTCAGGCGTTCGTCATGCCGGTCGGGAGCGGCCGATTCGATGGCGCGCAGGAGCGCCCGACGACGATTCAACGCGTCGAGTTCGTCGTCGACGGCGACGCGTTCGGCCGCGATCACCTCGGCGAGCGAGCGAGTGCCGTCGAGCACGTCCTCGATCGCCGCCAGTCCGATGCCGAAGGAGCGCAGCCGGCGTAGCAGCACCAGCCGGTCGACCGCGCCGGGTTCGAACACTCGGTGGCCGGTGGGGGTGCGCGCCGCGTCCAGCAGGCCCGCGTCGCAGTAGTACCGGACCGTTCGCACCGCGACGCCGGTCCTGGTGGCGAGCTCGCCGATCGTCAGATATGTGATGTGAGTCACTTTCGCTGGCACCTCCACCTCGGTGGAACTCCTACGGTACCGAGGACGCCGACGCGAAGGAGAACCGACGATGACCCGACCGGACACGAGGAACGACACGATCTGGCAGGCCGTGGCCGACGAACGCACCACCCTGGTCGAATTGCTGCGCGGCCTGCCCGCATCGGCGTGGGACACCGCGTCCCTGTGCGAGGGGTGGCGGATTCGGGACGTTGTGGCGCACCTGGTGCTGGCCACCCGCGTCACGGTCGCGGCCTTGCTGGTGAACCTGATCCGCGCGCGCGGCAACACCGACCGCCTCATCCATGACACCGCTGTCCGGCACGCCGACCGGACACCGACCGCCGAATTGCTCGCCGAACTGCGCGCCACGATCGACTCCAGGGCCATCCCGATCGGCACCACACCGATCGATCGGCTGATGGATCTGCTGGTGCACGGGCAGGACATCGCCGTCCCGCTCGGCATCGACCGGGTGATGCCACCTACGGCAGCGCAACTCGCACTGGACCGGGTATGGACGATGGGCGCACCTTTCCACGCGCAGAATCGGCTGGCCGGATACTCGTTGCGAGCCACCGACAGCTCCTGGACCGCGGGCAACGGCGCACCGATCACCGGCACGGCGGCAGAACTACTGATGGTGGTCACCGGCCGCACCTCCCCCGATGAACGAGTCGACCGGCGGTAACCGCCGACGCGCAACTCCGGAATCCCCGACAGATTTCACGTAATACTCTGCAGGGCAATGGATACAGCGATCCGCAGCACCCGGCGAACTGGGGCTGCGGATCGCTCTCGGTCGACGAGATCGCGCGACCGTCAGACAGCGACGGTGGGTCGCTCGGCGGCACCGCCTGCCGCCGAAACCTCCTTTGTCTCCACATTTTCCGGCACCGAGGTCGCCCCGGCCGGGATGCGGCGCAGCAACGCCACCGCCAGCACCGCACCGGCGGCCGAGAGCACAGCAGCGGTCCACGCGGCGGCGTTCAGTCCGTTGGTGAACGCTTCCCGAGCAGCCAGTACGAGCGAATCGGCGAGGTCGGCGGGCAGCGACTCGGCCGAACTCAGCGCTGCCGGAAGGGTTTCCGAGGCGGCTCCCTCCGCCTCGGACATGTCGGCGCGGTAGATGGCCGCGCCCACGCTACCGAGTAGCGCGACGCCCAATGCCACGCCCAGGTCGCTGGCGGTGCTGTTCACGGCCGAGGCCGCGCCTGCCTTCTCCGCCGGGGCCGCACCGATGACCAGGCCCGGGATCAGTGCCATCGCCGGGGCGATGCCCGGGTAGAGGACGTAGAAACCGACGATGAGCAGCGGTAGCCCGGCAACGCTACCGACCTGGGTGAGCACCAGGTAGCCGACCGCCGAGACCGCCAGGCCCGCGGCGATGAGAGAGGCGGGACGAATGCGGCGAGCGAGCGCGGGGGTGACGGTGGAAACGATGACCAGGCCGATGGCGGCGGGCAGAATCCACAGCCCCGCCTGCAGCGGCGACTGGGCCGCGACCAACTGCAAGTACTGGGTGAACAGCAGGTATACCCCGCCCAGGGCGACGGCGGCCAGCATGTACACGCCGAGCGACCCACTGAACGTGCGATTCGCGAACAGTCGCACGTCGAGCAGCGGATCGGCCAGCCGCAACTGCCTGCGGACGAAGACCACCGCGAACACCACACCGGCGAGCAGCGTGAGCAGCGATTCGGCGGCGAATCCGGTCTCGGCCAGCTTCTTCACGCCGTAGACGAACGGCAGCAGCGCGGCCAGCGACAACGCGACACTGATCGGATCGAGTCGACCCGCGCTCGGCGCACGGTATTCGGGAATCAGCACCGGTACCGCGGCAACGACGACCAGCATGACCGGCACACCGATGAGCATCGACGCACCCCACCACAGCGAAGCGAGCATCAGACCACCCAGCAGCGGCCCGAGCGCCACACCCGCCGACACCGACGCGGCCCAGAGACCGATGGCGGTGGCGCGCTGCCTGTCGTCCCGGAACATGGTCGTGATCAGCGACAACGTGGCGGGCATGACGGCAGCCGCACCGAAGCCCATCACCGCTCGGGCGGCGATCAGCAGTTCCGGGCCCGGCGCGAACGCGGCCAGGATCGAGGCGGCGCCGAACAGCACGGCCCCGGCCAGCAGCAGTCGGCGACGGCCGAGCCGGTCACCGAGGGTGCCCATGGTGACGAGGAAACCGGCCATCACGAAACCGTAGATGTCGTTGATCCACAGCAGCTGACCGCTGCTCGGCGACAGATCGGCGGCGATATACGGGGTAGCGAGGAACAACACGGTCATGGTCAGGAACAGCAGGACTGTCGGCAGGAGCAGGACCGCGAGTCCCAGCCATTGGCGGGTACCTGCCCGCTCGGGGACATCGGTGAACTCGGACATCAGGAGTTTCCCTTCGAGGACGATTCGAACTGCGACCGACTGTGCCGGGCCGTGCTGCAGGAACCCTTCGGGTCGACTCCAGACGACCTCGAGCGGTTACGTGAGGCGATGATCGAGGCGCGGCGGGGCTCGCCGTGCGTGGTCGGGTCGGCGGCCGGGCCGTTTAGGGTGGGTGACATGCGTTTCGGAGTGCTCGGTCCCTTGGCGGTCTGGACCGACGAGGGACGATCCGTGCGGGTTCCAGAGCTCAAGGTGCGGGTTCTGCTCGGCGCGCTGCTGGTCGAACCGGGCCGGATCGTGCCCACCGACCGGCTCGTCGAGCATCTGTGGGATACGGCCCTGCCCGCCAACCCCGCTGGTTCGTTGCAGACACGAGCCTCACAATTGCGCCGGGTTCTCGGCGACGCCGAGGTGGGCGGGCGCGAGCTGCTGGTCTCACGCTCCCCCGGCTACCTGCTCGAGGTCGCCGACGGCTCGGTGGACTCCCAGACCTTCCAGCGTGTGCTCCATCGGGCGCGTGCCACCGACGACACCGCCACTCGGGCAACGCTTCTCACCGAAGCACTGGCGTTGTGGCGGGGCGAGGTCCTGGCCGACCTCGCCGATCACGAGTTCGCGCGAATCCCGGTGCTGCGGTGGGAGGAACAGCGCCTCACCGCGGTCGAGGAACTCGCGCAGACCCGGATCACCCTCGGCGAGCACGATCAGGTCGCCGACGAACTCGGCGAACTCACCGAGCTCCATCCGCTGCGGGAACGGTTGCGCTCGGCCCACATGCTGGCGCTGTACCGATCGGGACGACACGGCGAAGCCCTGGAAACCTACCGTCGGCTGCGCGAACACCTCGCCGAAGAGCTCGGACTCGATCCCAGTCCCGAGCTCACCGCATTGCATCGTGCTGTGCTGGAACAGGATCCGGCTCTCGGCGCGCCCGCGCGGCCCGCACCCGCGACACCGGTGACACCACGCCGGAACCTGCCCGTCGCGCCCACCTCCCCGATCGGGCGCGCGGACGATCTCGCCGCGGTCGAGGCGCTGGTCACTGCCGAACGACTGGTGACGCTCACCGGGCCGGGCGGTGTCGGCAAGACCCGCCTGGCACTGGCCACCGCGGCCGTGCATCCGGCGCGCGACGGCGTGCTGTTCGTCGAGCTCGCCGGACTGTGCCTGGGCACTGACACCGACAGCGCGCTGACGACGATCACCGAAGTCGTGGCGGGCGCCTTCGATGTCCGCGACGATTCGGCCGGTTCGAGCCCGTTCCCCGCGCCCGGCAACGGCACTCAGCTCGACCATCTCGCCGAGGCGGTGCGGGCCAAGCAGGTGCTGCTGGTGCTGGACAACGGCGAGCACGTCGCCGACGCGGCCGCCACGGTGGTGTCACGCCTGCTCGCCGCCGCACCGGAACTGCGGGTGCTGGTCACCAGTCAGGTGCCACTGAATATCGCGGGCGAGCACATCCGGCCGGTGGCGCCGCTGGCCCTGCCCACCGCACCCGCTGCCGGACCGGGGTCGCGCGAGGTGGAAACCTCACCTGCCGCACAGCTTTTCGTCGAACGGGCCCGCTCGCGCGCGCCCGGCTTCGCCGTCACCGACGACAATGCGGCGGCGATCGCGACGATCGTCACCCATCTCGACGGCCTGCCGCTGGCACTGGAACTGGCGGCGACGCGGGTCCGCGCGCTCGGGGTGCACGTGCTCGCCGAACGGATCGAGGACCGTTTCACACTGTTGTCGTCCGGCTATCGGGACGCACCCGATCGCCAGCGCACCCTGCGCGCGGTGATCGACTGGAGCTGGGAACTGCTCGATGAGCCAGAACGTGCTGTGCTGCGGCGGCTTTCGGCCCACGCCGACGGCGGCACGCTGGAATCGGCCGAAGCCGTCTGCGCCGGTGGCGACATCGCGGTCGCCGAGGTCGCGGAGTTGCTCGCTCGTGTGGTCGAGCGCTCCCTGATCATCACCCCCGCCACCGATACCCGCCCGCGCTACCGGCTGCTGAAGTCGGTCGCCGCCTACGGTGCGGACCGGTTGCGCGACAGCGGCGAGGAATCCGACACACGAGGGCGCCATCTCGCCTACTACCTCGCGTTCGCCGAACTGGCCGACCAGCACCTACGCACCGGTGACCAGCGCCGCTGGCTGTCTCGGCTCGACGCGGAGTCGGCCGACCTGCGACGGGCACTCGAGACCGCCCGTGCCGCGGGCAGGTCCGAGGACGCGCTGCGGCTGGTCAACGCCCTCGCCTGGTACTGGGTGATGCGCGGACGCCTCGCCGAGGGCATCCGGTCACTCGGCATCGCTCTCGCGGTATCCGGCGAGACCGAGCCCGCCACACGCCGGGTTGCCCTGTTGTGGCGCGGCGCTCTCGAGATCGGCGCCGGCCGTACGGTCGATTCTCTGCCGGCCCTCGCTGCGCGACCCACGCCCGCCGAACTGCGTGCCCGCTGGTACCTCGCGCACGTCTACTCCGGATTCGCCGCCCACCAGGGCATGGACGACGCGGCCCACCTGCGAGATGCCTTCGCCGACAACGCCGATGACTGGGGCATCGCGGCGGCCTCGGTGTCGCTGGCGCGCGACGCCTTCGCCCGCGGCGACCTGATCGGCCTGAGCGAGCACGCCGAGCGGAGCCGGGAGCTGTTCGCGAAGGTGGGCGATCGCTGGGGTCAGGCCATCGCCGGATTCCTGCTCGGCAGCCACGCCGAGGTGACCGGCGACCTCGACACCGCCCGTGACCACCACCGCGGCGCGCTGGCCACTGCCGAGGAACTCGGCCTGTGGACCGAAGTCGGCGAGCGGCTCACCTCGCTCGGCCGGATCGCGCTGCTGCGCGGTGAGCTCGACCGCAGCGCCGAACTGCACGAACGGGCCCGTCGGGTGGCGGTCGACCAGGGACACCTCGTCGGGGAAGAATCCGCGGTACTCGGGCTCGGTCTGGTCGCGCGCCGCCGCGGCGACCTGGCGGCGGCGCGCGAGTACCTCGGCACCTGGCTGGACTGGCATCTGCGGGCCGGGTCGCATTTCGGCGCCGCCCTGATCCTCGCCGAACTGGGCTTCACCGCCGAACTCGCCGGTGACGCCGGCGAAGCCGAGCGCCAGCACCTGCGTGGACTCGCCTGCGCCCTGCGCACCGGCGACCCCCGTGCCCACGCACTCGCGCTGGAAGGCCTGGCCGGAGCCCGGTCGCTCGCCGGATCTTCCGCCCACGCCGCGCGGCTACTCGGTGCCGCCGATGCGCTGCGTCGGTCCACCGGCGCCCCGCTGCCCGAGGCCGAACGCGGCGACGTCGACCGCATCGAGGCACGCATCCTCGCCGACATCGGAACGAACCAGTTCGCCGACAACCTCGCCAAGGGTGAGCGAGCCGAACCCTCGACCCTGCACCTCGCGCAAGTCCCGAACCGGCCCTGAGCCCACTGCGGATGCTGTCGACCGACCTCGATCGCCTCGAGTAGGCCCTGAGTCCGTCCGAAGCCCTCCCGGGCACGGTGAATCCATGACTCACACCGTGACCGACAGCCCCGATCCCTCGGTGACCGACCACGTCCGCCGCTACCTCGCCACCGACGGGCGTGCCGGCTTCCTCGACGGCGGCACCACCCACCTCGTCCTCACCACCGTCGGCCGCCGCGCCGGCGTGCGCGTCGAGGAGCGGTAGTGAGCAACCGCACCCGCGCCCACGTGCACACGTTCGCCGATATCAAACCCGATTTCGACGCCATCGTCGGCGCCGTCAACTACGCGACCATGACCACCGTCGACGCCAAGGGACGCCCACGGTCGCGCGTCCTGATTCCGGTCTGGGAAACCGATACCGACCACCCGGCCGGCTGGCTCGGAACCTACCGCACACCGGTGAAGGCCGCCCATATCGCGGGAAATCCGCATGTGACGTTCTCCTATTGGAGCCCGGCACAGAACACCGTCGCCGTCGACGCGGTCGCCGAATGGACCGACGACCCCGGCGAGCGCGCACACGTGTGGGACCTCTACCGGCACGGCAGCCCTCCCGGCGCCGGCTACGACCCCGGACAGTTCTGGCAGGGTGCCGACGACCGGGCCTTCCAGGTACTTCGCCTCACGCCGTGGCGCATCCAGGTGCTGCGGCGACAAGATCTGGTCAGCGGAATTCCGGCACGTCTCTGGCGCGGCCAACTCCAGGGGGATTGACAGATCTGGCGGCGAACGCGGTCGTTCATCGTCGGATCTGACGGGACTGGACGTCCGTACAGGTCACGGCGCGATTCTTCGTGACGGGTACCAATACCCATCGGCACTTCCATCAGGAAGGATCTCTGCCCGAATTGCGCGAATCGGACGATTTCCTTGCCGTAGGAAATGAGCGGAGCTACGTTACCCCCATCACAACAGAGATCTGATTGTGATCCACATCCCGGCCGACGGTACGACCATTTTCCGGCGGGATGCTTACCGATCATGCAAGGAGATTCACCATGGGTTCGCTGACGGAAATAATGATGGCCGCAATTGCGGGACTGGGCTCGATGGTCGAGGGCGACGGCCTTCTCGCGGCCTTCCTCGGCTCGGTCGAGGCCTTCTTCCCGTAAACGCGCCACCCGGCCAACGATAATTTTTTCATCACCCGAGGAGAAGACACATGGGATCCCTGTACGAATTGATGGCGACCGGCGCAGGCAGCTTGAGCGACGCCGTTCTGCCTTTCATTCAGGCGCTGATCACGGTCAGCGGCGGCACGCCGACGCCAGGTAAGTAATACACGGCAACACAGTCGGGGGCGGGCCGTTGACGGTCCGCCCCCGACCCATTCCTACCCACCATCCATGCCTGTGTCAACGCGTCATTTCAATAGCTGATCGACATGATTCATACCGGGTCTGCGTCGGAAAAAGGAGGATGACCGACATCGGCCTGATCGCCGGACATCCAGCACAGCGGCGAACCACTCGACAACAGACAGCTACGGAACTACGGCCGTTTCGCCCGATGCGGCCAGAACCCCGCATCGAAGAACCTCACGCCGCAAGCCACCGGCCCCAGCCGCCCAGCCTCACCGAACCACCGCAGATCAGACTGTCCAGAACCGATATCAATCCCCCTTGACATACTTGTGGCGAACGGGATCGTTCGCGGCCAGATCCCTGTTTACCGTGCCAGACAGTCGCAGTAACTACAGGTCACACGCAGTCCGGACAGAGAAGATGGCAACCGCCGAGCAGCTTCCATCAGGAATGAAAAAAATGAACGATTCACAGTGAGTGAAACATCGCCTTGCCACACATCTGCGACGGCGCTACGTTACCGGCATCACATCAGTTACCGATGGTGATAACCACCCGAAGCGAGGGGGCCACCCCAGTTCCGGGGGCTAGACAACAGCGCAAGGAGATACACCATGGGCTCATTCGATGAGCTGCTACTCGGCGTCCTGGGCGGAATGGCGTCCGCGAACTCGGGCGACCTCCTGCTCGGGACTTTCCTGGGCTCGGTGGAAGCGTTCTTCCCGTAACCCGACAACCCGTCGGCACCGTCGATTCAGCCCAGATGCTGAATTTCCCCATATTCAGGAGTAACACGTGGGATCCTTTTACGAATTGTTCGCGACGGGGATGGCCAGCCTCGGCAACGGCGCGCTGCCGTTCGTCGACGCCCTGATCAGCCTGAGCGGCGGCACGCCCATCGGCGGCGCATAACCACTGGCCGAGCGGGCAATCGCCGTCGATTCCCGACACTTCACAGCCATTTATCCGGCTGTGATCAGACCTTTCACACGAGCAAGGAGTTTTACGATGGGTTCACTGACCGAGATCATGATGGCCGCCATCGCCGGACTGGGTTCCGCGGCCGAAGGCGACGGCCTGCTCGCCGCCTTCCTGGGTTCGGTAGCAGCCTTCTTCCCGTAAACCCGGCCCACATCGGCACTTCGGCTCGTTCACCGAGCCTGATCCACCTCATCACCAGGAGTTAGACATGGGTTCCCTCTACGAACTGATGCAGACCGGCGCCGGCAGCCTCAGCGACGCGGCTCTGCCCTTCATCCAGGCGCTGATCAGCGTGAGCGGTGGCACGCCCACCCCGGGCAAGTAGATCCAGCGCAGGTAGTTCAGCGCGGTACGGGGCCGGCCGCGGCGTGGCCGGCCCCGCTTCCGCCCCGAGAAGTCAGCAGGCTCGCAACACCATGAAGAACGAAATGCTCCGCGCGATCATGTCGGCCGTCTGCGTCCTGGCGCTGGCCTCGACGCCCCTGTTCGTCGACCGCGCGCAGGCTTCGGCCGCGCCCGGCGCGCGCCTGATGAGCCAGACACAGTCCGGCCAGGTCGCCGACATCAGCGTCTACTCCCCCGCCATGGATCGCACGATCGCCCTGCGGGTGCTCCGGCCGGTCGACACCTCGACCCCGGCACCGACGCTGTATCTGCTGAACGGCGCGGGCGGCGGCGAGGATTCGGCCAACTGGCCCGGTCAGACCGATGCCGGTGGGTTCTTCGCGGACAAACACGTCAACGTCGTCATCCCGATGGAAGGTGCGTTCAGCTACTACACCGACTGGCAGCGACCCGACGCCGGCCTGGCGAAGAACCTCGAGAACAACGGCAACAACATGTGGACGACGTTCCTCACCCGGGAGCTGCCGCCCGTGATCGACGCCGCCTTCGGCACCGACGGCGTCAACTCCCTCGCCGGTATCTCGATGGCGGGAACCTCGGTCCTCGATCTCGCGATCCGGGCGCCCGACCTGTACCGCAGTGTCTCCGCGTACAGCGGGTGCGCGATGACCAGCGATCCGATCGGCCGGGCCTTCGTCTCCCTCGTCGTGCGGATGGGCGGCGGCAACACCGAGAACATGTGGGGTCCCGAGACCGACGCCGCCTGGCGCGAGCACGATCCCTACGTGCAAGCCCATCGTTTGCCGAATATCCCGATCTATATTTCCGCGGGCACCGGGTTGCCGGGACCACACGACACGTTGTCGAATCCGCGCGTGCATATCAACGGAAAGAATCCGACTTCGATTCTCACGAATCAAATGCTCGTCGGCGGCGGTATCGAAGCCGCGACGGCGTATTGCACCGCGAATCTGGCGCAGCGCACCCGAGAGCTCGGCCGCACGAATATCACCTACAACATCCGACCGACCGGTACCCACTCGTGGGGCTATTGGGAGGACGACCTCCACGCCTCCTGGCCGATGATGGCGACAGCCCTGGGCATATGAGCGCCGAACTCCGGGTGGGCTCCCGGCGACTGAGTCCGCGCGACGCGGTGTTCGTCTACGACGAGACCGACCGGCATCTGTCGAACATCGTCGCGGTCTACTTCGCCGACGCGTCGGGCCACGCCCCGCTGACGATCGCCCAGGTACTGGACTGGGCGCGCGCGAGCATCGGGCACGCGGAACTGTTCCACCGGCGCTTGCGGCGCGTCCCGATGGATCTCGATCTGCCGTACTGGGAGCCCGACCCGACCCTGTCGGTGCGCGACCACGTCACCCTGGACCTCCCCGGTTCGTGGGACGACGCCCGCGCCCGGATCGCCGAGATCACCTCCGCCCGGATGGATCTGACACGACCACCATGGGAGATCCATGTGCTGGACCGCGTCGAGGGCGTACCGGCGATGCCGGGCACGACCACGGTCGTGGCGCTGAAGTTCCACCACAGCGTCGGCGACGGCGTGGCGACCCGGGCACTCGAGCGGCGGCTGTTCGGCACCGAACCCGCCCCCGCGATCCGGCTCGACGAGGCGCGGCCGCTGACCACCGCGGCGCGCACCGCGGGCGCGCTCGCGGCGGCGCCGGTACGCTTCGTCGCCGGTCTGCGCCGTGCGCGGAAGGCGCAGGACGAGCTGCGGGCCCTGATCGATGCGGGTACCGTCCACGATCCGGTCGCCGAGCGCCCGGCCACCCGATTCAACCGGGACATCGGTGCGGAGCTGACCTTTCACCTGTTGCCGATCCCGATGTCGGAGGTGCTCGCCGCGAAAACCGCGGCGCCCCACCGGGTCACGATCAACGACCTGATGCTCACGACGATCTCCGGCGCACTGGCCACCTACCTCGCCGAGCACGACGAAACACCCGACGGCGCGCTGGCCGCCATGGTGCCGATGTCGATGCGCGGTGTCGCCGAATGGGATTCGGCGAATCAGCTCAGCCAGATGATCGTCGACCTGCACACCGACATCGCCGACCCGATCGAGCGGCTGACCGCGATTCAGCAGTCGGCGGGCCGCGCCAAACAGCGCACCGCCGACCCGGTGGTGCAACGCACCGACCGGCGGGTGCAGACCGCGCCGGCGCTGCTGCTGCGCGCCGCCGGATGGGCAAGGGCGCAACGGCGTTTCGACGACGCGGCGACAGTGCCGTTCTGCAACACCACGATCAGCAACGTGCCGCCGGTGACCGACACCCTGGTCTTCTGTGACAGGCCGGTTCGTCGAGCGGTCGGGTCACTGCCCATCCTCGACGGCGACGGCCTGCGTCACCTGATCACCTCGCAGGGTGAGGAGATCGTCATCGCGGTCACGACGAACGCCGCGATGATGCCGGACCCGGAGCACTACGGCGAGTTGATCCTCGCCTCGTTCCGCGCACTGGCCGCCGCCCTGCACGTCCTCGGAAAAGCGGCGCCGACCAGCGCCTGAGCGGCGGCCGCTCGACCCCGCCCGTATCCGCGATCACCGGATTCGCGCGGCGGATACCGACGTGAGATCCTGATGATCAACCGTCCAGATATGACTAGCGCTGCAGGCAGCTGCTGCGGCGCACCGGGAGACCGCGTTCCTCGAAGGCACCGAGCAGCAGCTGGCCACGGCGCGCGCCCGCGGAGACATCGGCGCGTGCCAGATCGGGGACGTAGGTCGCCGCGCCGATGATGGATTCGCCCACGAGGGTCCAGAACCGGCGAGCGGGCAGACCGGAGCAGCGAGTGAGGACCGATTGCAGCGGGATCAGCGACGACGCGCAGCGTTGAGCGAGCCAAACCGCCATGGCGGCTTCACAGGGGAAGGCGACCGCACCCGGCTCGGGATCGCAGTCGACGACGCGAATCGTGGTGTCGGACAAGCCCGCCCAGTCGATGCCGCCGTCGTTGTCGTGGTGGATCCACAGGTTGTCGCGGCCCGGATCCCAGGCGTGCGCGTCCATCACGAACAGTGCCGTGACGCGGCCCGCCACGGCGTGGATGAGCGCGGTGGCCACCACCTCGGCGGCGATCTCGTCGTTGATCATCTCCGCGGCGTGCCGTCGGTACATCAGCTCGACGCGGCCCTCGGACAGCCCGTTGGGCACATGCCACCATCGCCGTTTGCCCTGCCCGCTCATCGCCGCGACGGCATACACGCGCGGATGCTCGGGTTGCAGCGCTTGCAACCTGGCACAGGCGCGGTCGAACGCGGCGGTGGTGCGGGAAGTAGCGGTGGTGACGGGCTCGGACATCGAACCTCCTCGAACGTTGGTTCCCGTGACGATGATGTCTCGGAACATAGGTTAGGCTTACCAGACTTCACAAGTCGTGTCCGGTTTCGAGGCAGGAGAAGTTCGTCGCCGTGATCCACCCTGGCACCGTCAGACGTCGTCGTCTGACCGGGCTTCTGCTGCTCGTTGTCTTGCTCACCGTGGCGGTGGTGGCGAGCATTGCCATCGGCACCCGCTCGCTCGCACCCACCACGGTGTTCGACGCCGTCACACACGCTTTCGGCTGCGACGGCGGCCCGTTCCGATGCCCGGCCCGCTCCACCGCCGAGGAAATCGTGCGTGAGCTGCGTCTGCCGCGCACCGCATTGGCCCTGTTCGCCGGAGTGGCGTTGGGCGTCGCGGGCGCGCTCATCCAGGGGTATACCCGGAATCCGCTCGCTGATGCCGGATTGTTAGGACTGAATGCGGGCGCGGGCTTTCTGGCCGCGCTGAGCATCTTCCTGTTCGGGTTCACCGCACCCGCGCAGTACATCTGGTTCGCCTTCGCCGGGTCGGCGATCGCGGGGGTGATCGTGTTCGGGGTCTCCTCGATCGGCGGGGGCAAGGCGAGTCCGTTGAGCCTGATCCTGGCGGGGGCCGCGGTCACCGCCTTCCTCCAGGCGATGACGAACGCGATCATCGTGCTCGACAACGCGGCGCTCGACACCTATCGGTTCTGGGTGGTCGGCAACGTGGCCGGGCGCGAAGCGGAAGTGTTCTGGGAGGTCCTGCCGTTTCTGGTGATCGGCCTCGGCATGGCCATGGCCGCGGCACCCAGCCTGAATCTGCTGAGCCTCGGTGACGATGTCGCCCGCGGACTCGGCGTCGACGTCACCCGGGCGCGGGCCTTCGGCCTGCTCGCGGTGGTGCTGCTCAGCGGCGGGGCGACCGCGGCGATCGGGCCGATCGCGTTTCTGGGGCTGGTGGTTCCGCACATGGCTCGGACCATCACCGGACCCGACAACAAGTGGCTGATCCCCTATTCCGGGCTGCTCGGCGGGTTGCTGCTGCTCGTCGCCGACGTCGCCGGGCGGGTGATCGCCCGGCCCGGTGAACTCCAGGTCGGGGTGATGCTGGCCGCGATCGGCGCGCCGTTCTTCATCGCGTTGGTGCGTCGCAAGAAGTTGGTGGCGCTGTGAGTGGGGTCGAGATGGACAAGGCCGCCGACCGGGTCGCCGCCGAACCCGCGAACGCCGACCGGGCAGTGACCGAGCTGCGCCGGGTGCGACCCGCGCTGCGGGTCGGGCCGGTGTCGTTGGTGCTGCGGCCGGTCGTGTTCGGCGTCGTCGTGGCACTGGCGGTCGCGGTGTTCGCACTGTTCTGCCTGGACATCGCCGTCGGTGATACCCAAATCCCCCTGGGACGCGTCCTCGACGTGCTCGGCGGCGGCGGCACCCGATCCCAGCGCTTCATCATCATCGAATCACGATTGCCACGGGCGCTGACAGCCGTGGTCGTCGGAGCCGCGCTCGGATTGTCGGGCGCGCTGATGCAGTCGATCCTGCACAACCCACTGGCCGGGCCGGACGTCCTCGGCATCACCACCGGCGCCAGCGTCGGCGCCGTCGCGGTGCTGGTCGGCAGCGGTGGTGCGACAACCGGACTGGTCGCGACCGTGGGAGCCCCGATCGCCGCGCTGACCGGCGGCCTGATGACCGCGGTCGTCATCTATCTACTGGCCTGGGGCCGCGGGGGCGGCGGCGAACGCGGGGTCACCGGGTTCCGGCTCGTCCTGATCGGCATCGGCGTGAACGCGGTCCTGATGTCGGTGATCAGCTGGCTGCTCACCCGCGCCAGCCTGACCGATGCCGCCCGTGCCCAGCTGTGGCTCACCGGGTCGCTCAACGGAGCCGACATGTCCAGGGTCGTGCCCGCCGTCATCGCGCTGTCCGTCGTGACCGTGGTGTCGCTGGTGTCGGCGCGCACACTGGCCGCGCTGCGCCTCGGCGAGGACTCGACCCGAGTGCTCGGTGTGCGGATCCAGTCGCAACAGGCACTGCTCATCGGCGCGTCGGTCGTGGCGGCTTCGGTGGCGACCGCCGCCGTCGGGCCGGTCGGATTCGTCGCCCTCGCCGCACCGCAGATCGCGAGAATGGCGCTGCGGACCGCGGGTGAGCCCCTGATCGCCTCGGCGCTGACCGGTGCCGCACTGGTCGCGGGGGCCGATGTCATCTCGCGCGCACTCCTGCCCGTCGACCTGCCGGTCGGTATCGTCACCGCCGCGCTCGGCGGACCGTTCCTGCTCTACCTGCTCGTCCGCATGAATCGGAAGGCCACGCTCTCATGACCAGCCCCGCTCATCGCCTCGCCGCCGACGCCGTGTCCCTCGGCTACGGCGAGCGGGTGATCGTCGACGAGCTCAGCCTCGACATCGCGCCCGGCGTGGTCACCACGGTCATCGGCCCCAACGGCTGCGGTAAGTCGACACTGCTGAAATCGCTGGGCAGGCTGCTGCGCCCCTGCGCGGGACAGGTCGTCCTCGACGGCAAGGCCATCTCGTCGATGAAGACCAAGGACGTGGCCAGGGTGATCGGCATGCTGCCGCAGACTCCGGTCGCGCCCGAAGGGCTCACCGTCGCCGATCTGGTCGCGCGGGGACGTCATCCGCATCAGTCCTGGTTGCGGCAGTGGTCGGCCGACGACGAGACCGAGGTCGCGGCTGCGCTGGCCCAGACCGGTATCGCCGACCTGGCCGACCGGACCCTCGACGAACTCTCCGGCGGCCAGCGCCAGCGCGCCTGGATCTCCATGGCGCTGGCCCAGGGCACCGACATCCTGCTCCTCGACGAGCCGACCACCTACCTCGATCTCGCGCACTCGCTGGAAGTCCTCGACCTCGTCGACCGCCTGCACGCCGAGTTCGGGCGCACGGTGGTGATGGTGCTGCACGATCTCAACCTCGCCATCCGCTACAGCGACGAGCTCGTGGTGATGCGCGCGGGCGCGATCGTGGCGCGGGGCAAACCGGCCGACATCGTCACTGCCGAACTGCTCGCCGAGGTCTTCGGGCTCGAGGCCACCGTCCTGACAGATCCGGTCTCGGGGCGGCCGATGATCGTCCCGATCGGCACCCGGCACGTGCACGGCGCGGTCGGGTATGACGAATGACACACAGCAAACACCCCGTTACGACAATCTGTAGTACGCATGTTTGTCGTTGAGGCCGTAAAATCGGTGGGATGGCAGGTCTCGGCGAACTCGAAAAAGCGGTCATGGACCAGTTGTGGTCGGCCGATGAGCCACTGACGGTGCGGCAGGTCCACGAAGCGCTGGCCGCGCGGCGCGAGCTCGCGTACACCACGGTGATGACGGTGCTCCAACGACTGGCGAAGAAGGACCTGGTGGTTCAGCGACGCGACGATCGCGCGCATCGATACGCACCGGTTCACAGCCGCGACGAACTGGTCGCGAGCCTGATGGTCGACGCCTTGCAACAGGCCGACGCCGCAGGTAGTCGCGCCGCGGCGCTGGTGCACTTCGTGGAGCAAGTGGGCAAAGACGAAGCGGATGCGCTGCGCGAGGCACTCGCCAAGCTCGAATCCGACGAAAACAGCGGCTAGACTCCCTGGCGGCTCTCACAATGGAGTGAGCGCCCCTGGCCCCACAACGCAGTGAGCAGAGTCGATGAACGCAACCGCGGCAGTCTTTGCTGGTCTCGCCTTGCTTCTCGCAGGGCCGGTACCAGCGCTGCTCAGTCGCGCTACCTGGGTGCACCGCAGCCCACGCGCGGCGCTGGTGTTGTGGCAGGCGATCGCGCTGGCCGCCGTGCTCAGCGCCTTCGGATCGGGGCTGGCCATCGCCAGCCTGCTGCTCGTGCCCGGCCCTGACGGTCGGCCCACCACCTCGCCCACCCAGGAGATCGACGCGCTCGGTCTGCCGCTGTGGACGCTGTATGTGCTGGTCTTCGCCCTGACCCTGATGGTCGGCGCCCGGCTGATGTTCTCGATCGTGCGCGTCGGCGTGCACACCCGGCGCCGCCGCTCCCGTCATCGCATGCTGGTCGACCTGCTCGATCAGAGCGGTCCGGTGCGCCGCGCCGCCGACATCCGCGTGCTGGCCGCCACCGAACCCATCGCCTACTGCCTGCCGGGCCTTCGCCAGCGGGTGGTGATCAGCGAAGGCACGCTGACCAGCCTCGACGACTCCGAGGTCACCGCCATCGTGAGCCACGAACGCTCACACCTGCGCGCACGCCACGATCTGGTGCTCGAGGCGTTCACCGCCGTGCACGAGGCTTTTCCCCGGGTTGTCCGCAGCAAGGCCGCGCTCGGCCAGGTGAAACTGCTGATCGAACTACTCGCCGACGACTCCGCGGTGAAGGTCACCGGGCCCAAGCCGCTGGCCCGCGCCCTGATCGCCTGCGCCAAGTCCACCGCACCGCAGGGCGCGCTCGCCGCGGGCGGACCGAGCACCCTGATCCGCATCCAGCGGCTCGCGAGCACCACTGGAGACGTGAGAGTCGCCACCGCCGCCTACCTCGGCTCGGCCGCGATTCTGGTCGTGCCGACACTGGCCGTCGCGGTGCCGTGGCTGCAGGAGCTCAACCGGCTCTTCCGCGGCTGACCTGGCGATCCGCCGCTGGTTCTCCCCCCGTGCGGCCTACGCGCCGACCGCACCACCGCTCCCTGCTGCGCAGCGGCACAGACCTTGCCACAACCACTTCGCTGACCAGCCTGTTTACCCAACCGAGCCCGAACACGCCTATCCTGGGAGACCGGTCCTTCCTGCTGGGCCGCACCCCGCTCACGCCGAGGCGCGTATTCGGGTAATCGGCGCCGATCATCGTTCGGCGCGATTCGCAGCCCAACGAAAGGCCACCTTGACCAACTCTGCCGTGCCCAACGAACCGACCTTCGCCGAACTCGGCCTGCCCGTCGAACTGGTGCAGACCCTGCGCAACGCGGGCATCGACAAGCCCTTCCCCATCCAGGCCGCCACGATCGGCGACGCCCTGTCCGGGCGTGACGTGCTCGGTCGCGGCCCGACCGGCTCGGGCAAGACCCTCGCCTTCGGCCTGCCGATGCTGACCCGCCTGGCCGAGGGCTCGCAGTCCAAGCCCGGTCGCCCGCGCGGCCTGGTACTGGTACCGACTCGCGAACTGGCCACTCAGATCGAGAAGGCCCTGGAAGACGCCGCCCGCTCGCTGGGCCTGCGCGTGGCCTCCGTCGTCGGTGGCGCACCGATCAAGCGTCAGGCCGACCGCCTCGCCCGCGGTGTCGACCTGCTCATCGCGACCCCCGGTCGCCTCGACGACCTGATCAAGCAGCGCGCCGCCGACCTGTCGGACGTGACGATCACCGCGCTCGACGAGGCCGACCACATGGCCGACATGGGCTTTTTGCCCCAGGTCACCCGCCTGCTCGACCGCACCCCGAAACAGGGTCAGCGCCTGCTGTTCTCGGCCACCCTCGACGGTGATGTGGACAAGCTGGTCAAGCGCTACATGCACAACCCGGTGACCCACTCGACCGCGCCCGCCGAGGCCTCGGTGAGCACCATGACCCACCACCTGCTCTACGTGCGCGACAAGAACATCAAGCGCACCGTGGCCACCGAGATCGCCGCGCGTGAGGGCCTGACCATCATGTTCGTGCGTACCAAGCACGGCGCCGACCGCCTGGCCAAGCAGCTGCGCGGCGCCGGCGTCGACGCGGGCTCGCTGCACGGCGGCAAGGCACAGAACAACCGTGTGCGCACCCTGGCGGCCTTCGCCGACGGGTCGGTGCCGGTGCTGGTCACCACCGACGTCGCCGCGCGCGGTATCCACATCGACGGTGTCTCGCTGGTCGTGCACTTCGACCCGCCCGCCGAGCACAAGGCCTACCTGCACCGTGCCGGGCGCACCGCGCGCGCCGGGGAGGACGGTGTCGTGGTCACCCTCGTCACCGACGAGGAGCGCAAGGACGTCGCCGCGATGACCCGCAAGGCGGGCGTGCGCACCGACGGTGTCGACGTGCGCCCCGGCGACCGGAACCTGGTGGAGATCACCGGCGCTCGCAAGCCCAGTGGGATCGCACTGGCCGCGCCGGTCGCCCCCGCGCAGCCGACCCGCTCGGCGAACGGGAGCGGGCGTACTCGTCGTCCGCGCACCGGTGGCGCTCCGGCCGCCGAACCGGGCCGTGGCGGCGCGCCGCGCCGTGAACGTCCGGCGCACGAGCCGCGCACGCGCTCCGGTGGACACGCCCGCACGGGCGACACGCCGACGAATTCTCGTCGTCGCGCCGCGCGTCCGGCCGCTCCCGCCGCGCACCGCAACCGCACGGCAAACTGAATCAACGCGTGGCCGAACCGATTACGGTTCGGCCACGCGTCTGTTTCCGGGTACCCGAACCCCGCGACTCTCGTTCGTAGATCAGCGCCGACGAGCGCCGGAGCGCGCACACTGAGCCCGTGACGAACCACGAGATCGCCACCATCGTGTGCGCGCTGATCGCGGCCATGTTGATCGCGCTGGGCGCCGTAGCGCAGCAGCGGGCGGCCGCGGCAGTGCCCGAAGGCACGCCCCTGCTCGGCGGACTGCTCCGCAGCCCACGCTGGTGGTCCGGAATCGTCGGCGACACCGGTGGTTACGCGATGCAGGTTCTCGCGCTGGCATTCGGCGCGGTGCTGGTGGTGCAACCGATTCTGGTGAGCGCCTTGGTCTTCGCACTGCCGCTGTCCGCGCGGCTGAACGGGCAGCGGATCACCGCGCGTGCCGCCACGACCGCGCTGATCCTCGTCGCGGCGCTCGCGCTGTTCCTGATCGTGGGCGATCCGACAGCGGGCGAGGACACGGCACCCTTCCGGGAATGGTTGGTGCCCTTGGCGATTCTGCTCGGCATCGTCGGAGGCGCGGCCGTCGCCGGGCTGACGATCAGCAGCCGGTCGGGACAGGCGCTCGCTCTCGGCCTCGCCGGCGGCGCGCTGTTCGGGATGGCGGCCGCACTCACCGATCGCGTGGTCACCCTGTTCGGTGACGGGATCGGCGCGGTGCTCGGCGGGTGGCAGACCTGGACGCTGGTGGCCGCGGGACTGCTCGGTGTGTACCTGCAGCAGCGCGCATTCCAGGCCGGACCGCTGTCGGCCTCACTCCCCGCGGCGACGATCGCCGAACCACTGGCCGCCGCGTTCCTCGGCCTCACCGCTCTCGACGAGCACCTGCGCACCAGCGGTCTCGGACTGGTCGTCGTCGGAGTCTGTGTCGTCGTGATGTGCGCGGCGACCGTGGCCCTGTGTCACACCAGAGCGGTCACCGCCGAGCCCACGCGCTGACACCTCGCGGGATTTGCCCGCCGCTGGGCTCACAGGGCTACTATCAATCAAGTGCGATTTCTTCCGGGACCCCAGCCGCCGTATGACCTGACCTACGACGACCTCTTCCTGGTCCCGAACCGGACCGATGTCGCGTCCCGGTTCGATGTGGACCTGGCCAGCGTCGACGGGACCGGTACCACCATCCCCCTCGTGGTCGCGAACATGACCGCGGTCGCGGGCAAGCGGATGGCCGAGACCGTCGCCCGCCGCGGTGGCATCGTGGTACTTCCCCAGGATCTGCCGATCCCCGCGGCCGCCGACACCATCGCGTTCGTCAAGAGCCGCTCGCTCACCGCCGACACCCCCGTCACTCTCGACCCCGATCGTTCGGTGTCCGACGCGGTGGCGCTGATGCACAAGCGCGCCCACGGCGCCGTCGTGGTCGTCGAGGACGGCAAGCCGGTCGGCGTCGTCACCGAGGCCGCCTGCGCCGATGTGGACCGGTTCGCGCGCCTGCGCGAGGTCGCCTTCACCGACTTCGTCCAGGTGGCCGTCGAGGCGTCCCCGCGCGACATCTTCGACCGCCTCGCCGAGGCCCACGCCCAGCTCGCGGTGCTCACCTACCCCGACGGCACCCTCGCGGGCGTGATGACCCGCACCGGCACCGTCCGCGCCGGCATCTACACCCCCGCGGTCGACGCGAACGGCAAGCTGCGCGTCGCCGCCGCCGTCGGCATCAACGGCGACGTGGCCGCCAAGGCGAAGGCCCTGGCCGAGGCGGGCGCCGATGTGCTCGTCCTCGACACCGCGCACGGCCACCAGACCAAAATGCTCGAATCTTTGCGCACCGTCGCCGATCTCGGTCTCGGCCTGCCCCTGGTCGCGGGCAATGTGGTCTCCGCCGAGGGCACCCGCGATCTGGCCGAGGCCGGCGCGACCATCATCAAGGTCGGTGTCGGCCCCGGCGCCATGTGCACCACCCGCATGATGACCGGCGTCGGTCGCCCACAGTTCTCCGCTGTGGCCGAATGTGCCGCCGCGGCAAAGGAACTCGGCGTGCACGTGTGGGCCGACGGTGGCGTCCGGCACCCCCGCGACGTGGCGCTGGCGCTGGCCGCGGGCGCGTCGAACGTGATGATCGGTTCCTGGTTCGCCGGTACCTACGAGTCCCCCGGCGACCTGCGCATCGACCGCGACGGCAACAAGTACAAGGAGAGCTTCGGCATGGCGTCCAAGCGTGCTGTCGCCGCTCGTACCGCCGCCGACAGCAGCTTCGACCGCGCCCGCAAGGCCCTGTTCGAAGAGGGCATCTCCAGCTCGCGGATGCGTCTGGATCCCGAGCGTCCCGGCGTCGAGGATCTCATCGACCACATCTGTTCGGGTGTGCGCAGCTCGTGCACCTACGCCGGTGCTCGCTCGCTGCCGGAATTCCACGACAAGGCCGTGCTCGGCGTGCAGTCCGCCGCCGGCTTCGCCGAAGGCCGGCCGCTACCCAGCGGCTGGTGAACCGCGCCCGCGGCGGCCGATCGAACCCTTCGATCGGCCGCCGCCGGCGGGCCGGGGCCGCGCCGCTGACGCATCATGGGTGGGCACGGATTACTATGGAGTTGCCGATCACGGCACATGCTCGACTCCCGCCTCGAAAGGATCCAGTTGTCACCCGCGTCCAAGGGCGCCACACAGGAGGGCTCCTCTACGGAGCCGGGTGACAAACCCGGCGTCCTCCTTTCCGCAGCGTCCGTTCGATCCCCCGGTTTCCCTACCGCGCCCCCACTCGGGTGGTGCTGAGGATGTCCATCGTTCTGACCGTGCTCAGCCTGCTCGGCTTCGTCGCACTCACTCTCGGAACGGCACTGTTCGTCGCCGCCGAGTTCTCCCTCACCGCACTGGAACGCAGCACCGTCGAAGCGGCCGCTCGGGAAGGTGACACCCAGTCACGCCTGGTGAAACAGGCCCATCACACCCTGTCGTTCCAGCTCTCCGGCGCTCAGCTCGGCATCACCATCACGACGCTGATCACCGGCTACATCGCCGAACCCGTTCTGGCCCGGCTGCTCGATCCGCTGCTGGACGGCATCGGGTTGAGCGAAAACGCCTCGCACGGCGTCGCCTTGGCGCTGGCCCTGATCATCGCGACCTCGCTGTCGATGATCTACGGCGAACTGGTGCCCAAGAACATCGCGATCGCCGAGCCGATGATGGTCGCCCGGCTCACCGCGGGTCCGATGATCGGCTTCTCCGCCCTGTTCAAGTGGCTCATCCGTTTTCTCAACGGCGCCGCCAACTGGGTGGTCCGCAGGCTCGGCATCGAACCCGCCGAGGAACTGCGCTCGGCCCGCTCGCCCCAGGAACTCGGTTCGCTGGTGCGCACCTCCGCGATGCGTGGCGCGATGGATCAGCGCACCGCGCAGGTGATGGACCGCTCGCTGGAATTCGGTGAGCGCAGCGCCGAGGACCTGATGACACCGCGCGTGAAGGTCGAATCGCTGGACCGCCACGACACCATCGCCGATCTCATCGCCGCCGCCGCGCGCACCGGCTACTCCCGGTTCCCGGTGGTCGACGGCGACCTCGACAACACCCTCGGCGTGGTGCACGTCAAGCAGGCGTTCACCCACCCGGGTGAGCTGCGCAAGCAGATCCAGCTCAGCGACCTCGCCGTCGCGGTGCCGATCGTGCCCGCCAGCCTGGACGGCGACGAAGTCCTCGAGCGCGTCCGCGCCGACGGCATGCAGGTGGCCCTGGTCGTCGACGAATACGGCGGCACCGCGGGCATGGTGACCATGGAGGACCTGATCGAGGAGATCCTCGGCGACGTGCGCGACGAGCACGACGAGGAGGAGCGCGATGTGCGCCGCGTCTCCGACGGCTGGGACTGCTCGGGTCTGATGCGCATCGACGAGGTGTCGCGCGCGACCGGCTACGACGCACCCGAGGGCGAATACGAAACCCTCGGCGGGCTGGTACTGGCCCAGCTCGGCCGCATCCCGGTGACCGGCGACGAAGCGGTGCTGCCCGAATCCCGCGGTTCCGGGGGCGGCTGGATCGCCCGGGTGGAACGGATGGACGGACGGCGCATCGACCGGGTGCGGTTGATCCCCGTCGACGCGGCCGCCCTTTCGGCACGGGAGAACGCTCATGGGTGACCTGTTCGGAATCTTGCTGACCGTCGTACTCCTGGCGGGCAACGCGTTCTTCGTGGCCGCCGAGTTCGCCCTCATCTCCGCCCGCCGTGATCGGCTGGAAGCCCTTGTCGCCCAAGGCAAGAAGAAGGCGCAGACGGTGATCGAGGCGGGTGAGAACCTGTCGATCATGCTCGCCGCGGCTCAGCTCGGCATCACCATCTGCTCGATCCTGCTCGGCCGCGTCGGCGAGCCCGCGATCGCGCACCTGATCGAGCGCCCGTTCGAACTGCTCGGCCTGCCCGATCAGTTGCTGCACCCGGTGGGCTTCGCGCTCGCGCTCACGGTGGTGGTGATCCTGCACATCCTGCTCGGCGAGATGGTGCCGAAGAACATCGCCCTGGCCGGTCCGGAACGCTCGGCACTGCTGCTGGTGCCGGTCCACCTGATGTGGTTGCGGATCGCCCGACCGCTGATCGCGCTGTACAACCTGGCCGCGAACATGACGCTGCGGATGATGCGTATCGAGCCGAAGGACGAACTCGACGCGACCGTCTCGACGGTGGAACTGGCCGAGATGATCGGCGAATCCCGCTCCGAGGGACTGCTCGACGAAGAGGAACACCGCAGGCTCACCCAGGCCCTCGGCACCTCCGACCAGGTCGTCGGGGATGTGATGGTGCCGTTGGCCCAAGCCAGATCGGTGCCGCTGATCGGCAACGGAACCACCCTCGGTGAGGTCGAGGCAGCGGTGTCCGAAACCGGTTTCTCGCGCTACCCGGTCGCCGCCTCCGACGGCTCTCTGGTGGGTTACCTGCACATCAAGGACGTCCTCGACGAGGTCGCCGACGACAACGCGGGCCCGGACACCGTCATCCCCCGCACCGACATCCGCCCGCTGCCCACGGTGAGCACCGGAACTCCGCTCTACGAGGCGCTGGCCCGGTTGCGCCGTACCAGCAGCCATCTGGGACGGGTGGTCGACAGCCGCGGCAACACCGTCGGCGTGGTCGCCCTGGAGGACCTGATCGAAGAGTTCGTGGGCACCGTGCGCGACGGAACCCACCGCCTCGCCGAATAACCCGGATCGCGAAAACGGCCCGACCAACCGGTCGGGCCGTTTTCGTGTGCCGAGGGGCCTGGCGGATCGCCGACCCGGCTACACCTGGTCGCCGGGTCGGCGATCCAGGGTCCCGAGGCCGTGGATCAGAATGCTCACGGCGACGTCGATCAGTTCGTCGAGCGGCAAGGGTGCGTCGGCCAGCGTCCAGTCCACCATCAGCTCGGTCATCCCGCCGGCGAACAGCATTGCCGCGATCGCCAAACGATCGGTGGCGGGAACATGGAAGTAGGCGTCGGCGAAACCGGCGATCAGCTGGGCGAATTCGTGCATGACCGCGCGCCGGTGCACCTCGAGCTCCGCGCTGACTCCCACGACCTCGATGAAGATGACCCGGGCACGGCGCGGGTCCGCGGCCACGGTCCGAACGAAGGCGTCGACACTGGCGTGTGCCTGGGGAGCCAGATCGGGTTCGGCACCCGCGAGCGCCGCCAAGGTCGCGGCGCGGACCTGGTCGATCTGACCGTCGTAGACCGCGCGCAGCAATGCCTCACGATGAGTGAAGGACTCGTAGAAGTACCGCTCGGTCAAACCCGCGCGGTCGCAGATCTTCTTCACCGAGGACGCCGGATAGCCGATGGTGCCGAACAGTTCCAGGCCGGCCGCGAGGAGCGCGTCTCGACGCTCAGCGCTTCGACTCTCCTTGTCCCGCCCACCGTAGCGGCGCGACGGAGCTCGGTTCCCGGACGGAGCGTCGGTCTCGGTCACTGTCCTCCCGCATCCGGCTACCTGATCTAGAAGGTCTCCATCCTAGTCATCGGCCCGCGGTGGGATCACGATCGTCCCGTAGTCGAGTCCGCCGTGGGTGAAAGTCGGCACGACCGGCCACTGCCGCTTCCAGTTCGCGCATTCCGAGGAGGCGATGACTTGCAGCCAGCGCGGATCGCGCGGTGACCGGGAAGCCATGGTCTTCTCCTTGACCATGGAATCGTATTGATCCAGCGAGTCTTCGAGAGTGTTCGCGTTGAGGACGACTTCGCGGCCGTAGAACTGCGCCTGCTGCCGGACCCCGGGAATCCTGGACAGTTCCGGTTGCCAGCTGTCGGCGGCCATCCCGTTCTCCGAGGACACCCACACACCGTCGGGCGTGTTCACGCACAGCGAGTGGTTCCCGTCGGTGTGGCCGGGTGTCCACAGCAGGCTCACCCCGACACCCAACTCGACGTCACCGTCGAGGACCTGCAGCCGCTCGGCGGGGACGCCGTCCATACCGCCGTCGACGTACCACGCCCACTGCATCGGGTGCACCGATTCCAGCGTGCCGAGTTCGGTGCGCTGCACGAGCATCCGCGCGTTCGGGAACAGCGGGTCACGCGGGCCGGACTCTCCGTCGATCGGCACGTCGCTGCCCATGATCATGCGGATGTCCTGCACGTGCAGATGGTCGAAGCTGACGTAGTCGACATCCTCGTTGCGCAGGCCCAGCCGGGGCAGCACCACCTCGGGATCGTTGTAGTACTTGACGAACAGCGACTCCGCGCGCAGCGTGCGCGAGAGCTTCTGCAGTTTCGCGTAGAACGGGGCCTTGCCCGATCCGGCCGCGACGGTGGGCTCCCAGACCAGCGTTCGGAGCGTGCCGTCGAATCCCTCGAACTGGACCACGAACATCCGGTTGATGATCGAGATCATCGGGTTGGGGCCGATCGAATAGCCCTGGAACGCGAATCGCTGCGGATACGGGGCGGCGGCGATGTCGAAGCTCTTGACCGCACGCACCTGCCCCTGCCGGAGGAACCGCTCGCGGTAGCGGCGCGCGCCTTCGCGCACCGCCTCGAGCCGGTCGCCGCGCGGCCACACGTCGTGGACACCGGCGAACTCCGGTATCGGCCGGATGTCGCCGAGAGCGTCGGTTGTGGTCATGTCCGGTTTCCTGTCGTCGGCGTGGGTGGAGGTTCGGTGGGGCCACAGACCTTGTGTTCGTAGTCGGCCCGGCTCGATGAATCATGAACGGCGGCAACCTGATCCGGGACCATGCCGAGCAGGACGCGGTCGCGCAGGGCGGCCGGGAGCACGTTCACCGCGCGCAGCAGCGCTCCGATGTAGCGGGGCACTGTCACCTCGAATCGCGGGCGTTCGATCGTCCGGAGGACGGCGCGGGCAACGTCGGCGGGCTGGAGCAGTGCCACCGCGCCGGTGGCGGTGCCGGTCGCCAATTCGGTGTCCACGACGGTCGGCATGATCACCGAGAGTTCGACCCCGCTGCCGCGCAGTTCCGCGCGGACCCCGCTCAGGTAGCCGAAGACGGCGTGCTTGGTCGCGGCGTAGGAGGACTCACCGGGCGGGGCGAGCTTCGACGCGGCGGAGGCCACGGTGACGATGTGCCCGGCGCCTCGCGCACGCATGGCCGGTACGGCGAGGGTCACCCCGTTGATGACGCCGTGCACGTTCACGTCGAACTGTCGTCGCCGCGCCGCCTCGGGTTCCCGATCGAACGGGCCGACCCACATCACCCCGGCGTTGTTGACGAGGACATCGAGCGGTCCCCACACCTGCTCGACGGCGGCGAGGAACGCCGCGAACGAATCCCGGTCGGCGACATCGACGCCGAAGCCCCGCACCTGCGCACCCAGTTCCGTGGCGGTGGCGCGGGCCGCCGATTCGTCGATGTCGCCGATCGCGACGCGCTCGCCCGCGCGGGCGAGGTGCGCGGCGATCTCCCTCCCGATCCCACGCGCACCGCCGGTCACCGCGATGACCTGCCCTTTCATTGCCTGTCCCAATTTTGACATGAAGTCATGTCAACAAAGTACAGGACAATCGCGCGTTTTGACATGAGTTCTTGTCAGTTGGCCTGTTTCCCGAGATGATGCACGGCATGGATCGAAATCTCAGCGCGACACCGTCGCGCGCCAGCCGAATCGTGGCGGCGGTCATGCTGCTGACAGTGCGCCGACTGGGCTCGCGGCTTCCCGCCACTCGCGCCGGCGTCCGTATCGGACGCGCGGCAATGCACGGGTTGCGCCTGGTCATGCCGTCCTGGACGGTGGCGCGTTTTCCCGTCCACGAACACGCGGACACCGAATTCGCGGTCCGCGGCGAATGGGTGAACGCAGTACCCGAGCCACACGAGCCGGTCGTCTACTACCTGCACGGCAGTGCGTACTTCTCCTGTTCGCCGGGCACCCACCGCGGCTTGGTCGGGCGGGTGGGTCGCGCGAGCGGACGCCCCGTGTTCGCCGCGCGGTACCGGCTCGCGCCCGAGGACCCGTTTCCCGCGGCACACGAGGACGCGCTGCGTGGGTACCTCTGGTTACTCGCCCGCGGGCATCGACCCGCCGACATCGTCGTCGCCGGAGACTCCGCGGGCGGGCACCTGGCACTGGCCCTCGCCGGTGAGCTGGCCCGGCGCGGACTTCCACAACCGTCCGGGCTGGTGTTGTTCTCGCCGGTGGCCGACCCCACCTTCGGACTGGCCGCGACGAAGGAACCGGGCGTACGCGACCCGTACGCCTCCGCCACCACCGGCAACCGGCTGGTCGGCATGTACGTGGCGGGGTCAGACCTCGCCGATCCTCGCCTGGACGTCGCGGCGGGGATCGTCCCCGGCTTTGCGCCGATGCTCATCCAGGTCGGGGGGCTCGAGGTCTTGCAGGCCGACGCCGAACACCTCGCGGCAACCGCCCGCCGCGTCGGCGTGCGCTGTGACCTGCAGATCTGGCCCGGCCAAGTCCACGTCTTCCAGGCCGGCTATCTGGCCGTCCCCGAAGCAGTCGCTGCCTTGGCCGAGGTCAGCGCGTTCGTCACCGGGATCGAGCGAGCGAGCGGCCCGCCGGATCGGATGCCCGCCTGATCAGCCGGCGTCGGCGGGTGCTCATCGAGGGAGCAGCGGCCGGGCGCTGTGGGCGCCCGCCCGCCGCCCCGAGAAGATGCAGTCGGCCAGCGAGAGGCCACTGATGTAGGAGTTCGAACAGACCCCGACCGCGGCGCGCCCCGCGGCGAACAGTCCCGGCACTACTCCCCCGCTCTCGAGGCGCACGGCGCCGGTGTCCTCGTCCACCAGCAGTCCGCCGAGGGTGAGCATCGGCATCGGGTAGGTGAGCCGCGCCTTGAACGAGATATCCAGCAGGGCGAACGGTCCGGTGCGCAGCGGGCGGCGGATGTCGTCGGGCTTGCCCAGCGGATCGGGGCGGTTGTCCTCGATGGCACGGTTGTGCGCGTCGAGGGTCGCACGCAGGGCGGACCGGTCGATACCGGCGCGTGCGGCCACCTCCTCGACGGTGTTCCCCGAGACGCGCCCGATCCGCAGTAAACGCTCGGTCTGCATTCGCTGGAACCACACCGACTGGGTACCGATCTGACCGCGAGCCTCGGCCTCCAGCTCCGCGTCGACGAGCAGCCACGCGCGATGACCCGGACTGGCGGCGATGGCCGCGCCGAGGGCCGCGCCGTAGCGAGACTCGTCGATCATGCGCTCGCCCAGGGCATTCACCGCGATCGCTCCGAAGAAGGCGCTGGGCGGCGCGATGAACCGCCAGGTCGACAGCGCGTCCATCTTGCCGCTCGCCGCACCGATGTCGAGCGCCATGGTGATGCCGCTGCCGTCGTCACCGGCGCTCCCCAGCGGCAGTCCCTGCGACCACGGATACGCGGGGGCGTGCCGTGCGACCATCTCCCCGTTCGCGATGAACCCACCCGTGGTGAGCACCACGCCGGATCTCGCCTGGATCCGGACCGGCACACCGTATCTGCGCTCGATCCGGGCCAGCAGCTTTTCCACCGCCCGGCGCAAACCCTGGTGATACACACCGGGTTTCGCCGAGATCCGGGCGAGCGCGGCGAACCGTCGCCGTACCGCCGCGGGCGCGTCGGCGATCGTGAGCGCCTCGATGCCCGTCACGTGCCCGTCCTCGACAACGAGCCGAGTCGCCCTGGTTCCGGTCCGGACGCGAACGCCGTGCTCGGACGCCGACGCCGCCAGCGGCCCGAACAGCGCCTTGCCCGAGACGCCGGGACCGTGCGTGCGGTGACCGCGTTGACGCGGTTTCGCGAGATCGCGGTAACCGCCGGAGTTCTCGCTGCCCGAGTAGTACAGGTAGTAGTCATCGGTCGGATAGGACGTCTTGTACGGGCACACCGAGGGCTGGAAGGGCACGCCGTGCCCGGTCAGCCAGTCGATCATCGCCGGGGACTCTTCGCAGAATCGGCGCAGCGTCGCGGCGCTCACGGCGTCACCGACCTCGGCCTGCAGGTACGCGAGCATGGTGTCGACGTCGTCGTCGATGCCCGCGTCGCGTTGCACCCAGGTGCCGCCGCCCGCGTACACGATGCCACCCGACAGCGCCGTAGCGCCGCCACCCAGATACCGGTCGACGGCCAGCACTTCGGCGCCGGATTCCCGCGCGGCCAGCGCTGCGGCCGCACCCGCTCCGCCGTATCCGACGACCACGACATCGGCTGCGTCATCCCAGGCCCGCACTTGTCCACCCTTCCGAGCACGGGCCGACCGCATCGTCGCCCGATCAGCCGAACTATAACGTGTTCTAGATTTTCGGCACCAGTCGAGTCGCGGAACAGCGGGCCGTCAGGACATCAGTCCACGGCCGGTGGTGAGGGGCAGATCGGTGGCGGTGAGCAGACCGGGGCGGGCCTCGACCACGGCCGAGACGGCACTGACCAGGCGGGCAGCGGTGCCGACCACACCGGCGAGAGCGTGGTCACCGTCGCTGGTGAGCTGCAGGTCCAGCCAGTAGTCCGGTTCGCCCTGGATTTCGACGCGGTAGCCACCCTTTCCGGTCGGCTGTGGCCAATCGGGAGCCAGGTCGGGGTGCAGACGGGTGACGTGCTCGAGAGTCAGCACCTCGCGGTCGGCGCGGATGCCGTGGACTTGGAAGCGCAGCGCGGCGGCCGTACCCGCGGCGATGGTGCGGTCGCCGACGGTGAGATCACCGGTGGCCGGCAACCGTTCGAAATGTTGTGTGACCGAATCGAGTTCGATGTCGAGCGCGGCGGCGAGCTGCCGGATGACGCTGCCCCAGGCAAGGGTGAGGACGCCGGGTTGCAGCAGCATGGGCAGGGCATCGAGGTCACTGCCGAATCCCATGATGTCGAAGACGACCTTGGGATTATCATAGGTGGAGTAGTCCATGATCTCCGAGCAGATGATGCGGTCGATCCGTTCGGAGCCACTGGAGAGCAGCAGCGGCAGCCAGTCGTTGGCCCAGCCCGGGTCGATGCCGTTGACCCACAGGGACGCACCGCCCTCCTCGGCGGCCGCGACGATCGGGGCGATCGCCTCGTCGGGCAGGGTGCCGTACGGGTATTGCAGGAAGACAGGGCTGCTGGAGACCACATTGATGCCGGCGCGCAGGAACCGTTTCAGGTCCTCGACCGATTCCATCAGCCGGTCGTCGGCCATCGCGGTGTGCACGATGCAGTCGGGTTTCAGGGCCAGCAGGGCGTCGGCATCGGTGGTGGCGGTGATGCCGGTGTCGACGGACAGCCCGGCGAGCTCGCCCGCGTCCTTCCCGGCTTTGGCCGAGCTCGATACCCACACGCCGACGAGCTCCAGTTCGGGCCGGGCGATGATGGAACGCAGCGCTCGCGCACCGACGTTTCCGGTGCTCCATTGGATTACACGGTAGGTCATGTCAGATCCTTTGCGCGGGAGTGGATCACAGGTCGGGCAGGCCGAGTTCGAAATTGGGGCTTTCGATGCCGCCGTCGACCTCGAGAATCTTGCCGGTGACATAGCCGCCCGCGCGTGAACTGAGGTAGACGATGGCCGCCGCGATTTCCCAGGGCTCGCCGAGCCGACCCAGCGGGGTCGCGGCTTCCATCGTGGCCTTGATCTCGGGTTGACTCGCAACGACATCCAACGCGGAGGTGAGTACCGACCCCACCGCGATGGCATTGACGCGAATGCGTGGAGACAGATCGGTGGCGGCCAGCCGGGTCCAATGCGCGAGAGCGGCTTTGGCGGTGCCGTAGGCGAGGAAGCCACGGCCCGCGGTGCGGCCCATCATCGAGGAGATGCTGACCACCGAGGCGTTGTCCGACTCCAGCAGGTGCGGTACCGCGGCCTGGGTGAGCGCGTGCGCGGTGGACACATTGAAGCGGAAAGCCTCCTCCAGGAACTCCGGGGAGGTGGTCATGAAGGTATTGGGCATGGTGCCGCCGACATTGTTGACCACGATGTCGATACGGCCCAGTTCGGCGGCGGCGGTGTCGGCGAAAGCCTTCACCGCGGCCAGGTCGGCGAGATCCGCTGTCACGGTCACGGCACGGCGGCCCAGGGCACGGATCTTCCCGGCGACCTCGTCGAGCTGTTCGGTGGTGCGGGCGGCGATGGCGACGTCGGCACCGGCTTCGGCGAGCGCGAGCGCGGTGGCCGCGCCTATACCGCGGCCCGCTCCGGTGACGATGGCAACGCGACCGTCGAGCCGGAAGGCATCCAGGATCATGGTGCAAGCTCCTCTCTGAGATGGCCGCATGTGGCTGCGGTCACACTGCATCTTTAAGAGATTTCGCTTAACTGTCAATGAGTACTTCTCAATCCTGTTGATGAACGGCTACTGTTCGATCTGTGGCAGCAACAGCAGCGCGGGAACGCCTCATCGTCGCGGCGGAGCGTCTGATCGCCGAGCACGGACGGTCGGTACCACTGCGCGATATCGCCGCTGCCGCAGGTCAGCGAAACAATTCAGTGATCCAATATCACTTCGGGTCCCGCGACGGGCTCATCGCGGCGGTGGTCGAGTTCCGGCTGGCGACATTGGAGGTGCGGCGGCTGGAATTGCTCGCCGAACAAGCGGGCTCGGGTCGGCCACCAGGCTTGCACGGTTTGCTCGAAGCCTTGGTGGTGCCGATGTTCGAGCTCGGCGAGCGGCACGGAATTCGCCACTACGCGCGTTTTCTCGAACAGATCCAACCCCACCCGTCGATCTCGGATGCGACCAATCTCGACAGCGCGGGGCGCACGTCGGTGCGCGTCATCATGCAGGGCCTCGACCGCGAGCTCAGCGCCTTGCCACCACGATTGCGGGTTCGGCGGCTACGGGCGCTGACCACCATGCTTTTCGCGCTCCTGGCCGATCACGAACGAGCGGCCGAAGCAGGGGATGCACGGGCCACGGATACACAGGTGTGGGCAGAGATCATCGACATGCTCGCCGGATCACTCGCCGCCCCCGTCAGCACCGGTGGTGTGCTGACGCACGACGCCCGGGTGAGCTGACGTCACCCGCTCGACTCGCCGGACAGACACCGGCGGGCGTTCCACACCGGCACCTGACAGCGTCGGCCCAGCAGTTGTGCTGTTCACCGGTGGCTACCGCTGCCGTCAGGTGGCTACCGCGGCACCTCGGCGCGATCCCGAACGCATCGCCGGTCAGCGCGACGGCGGAGGCGAGTCCGGATCGCGGTGCAGGAGCCACCAGGCGACGATGAGGTCGTCGGTCCGGCCCAGATCGAGGCCGGTGAGGTCGGCGAAGCGCGTGAGCCGATTGCGGACGGTATTGCGGTGCAGGTACAGCCTGGCCGCCGTGTCGTCGACGCGTTGATCGCAGTCGAGGTAAGTCTCGACCGTGCCGAGTATCTCCTCGGCCCCAGCATGGCGTCGCAGCGGCGCGAGATGCTTGTCCGCGAGCAGTCGCGCGGTGCCCTCGGCCTCCCCGAGCAGCGGCAGCGGGCCCAGCGATCCGAGATCGACCAGGCCGCTCCTGCCGTGCCGCACCGCGAGGTCGAACGCGCGCCGCGCTTGCCGGTACGACGCCGTGGCATCACCGAGCAATACCGCGGAGCCGACCGCGACCACGCTGCCCTCCGGCAACGCGTCCGGAGTCCGCGGCAGCAGGGCGACCAGATGCTGATCCACGACCGTGTCGACGACCGGGAGCTTCGCCGTCGAACCCCGCGCTCGCAACGCGGCGAGCAGGTCCGTCGCCGCGGCGGTACCGTTCCACGCGGCGCAGGCAATCCGGTACCGATGCTCGGGATCGAGCCGGTGATCGCGCGCCTCGGCGCGCAGCACCGCGGGCGCTACCGTGCCGTCGACAAGGCTGCGCAGAAAGTCGGCGCGGCGCGCGGCCCCGGCGACTGCCCGCTCCCGCAGCACCCGGTGCACGGCGGTGGCGGACGCGGTCGCCCATTCCCAGGTGAGGTCCTGCATCTCGTCGATCTCGGCGGCAGGCACCCCGTGCGTGGCGGCGCGGCGACGGATCAGCTCGAAGATCCGGCGCGCGCCGATCTGCAGGCTGTGCGCCACCAGATCCAGGGGGATCTGCTGGTCTGCCCAGGTTCTCGCCAGGGTGGTGAGCTCGTCGAACCCCGCGTGCGCGGCTCCTTCGTCGCCCAGTTGCGCCACGACGATGCGCAACACGGCACGGGTGTTGGTCTCGATCGAGGCCGCGTCGACCTGGTCGTAGACCGGGATGTTGTCGCGGTACAGCCGCGTCAGGTCCGCGGCCATCTCGTTGAGTGCCGGGTCGACCTCCGCGATCATCGCGGCGATGCGCGCCGCGATCTTGCGCCGGTGCGGTCCCAGCGCCAGCGCGGGCACCGGCTCGCTGGTGTGCATATGCACAGTCAACTCGGTTTCCTCGCCTATTTCAACGCCGCTGACTGGACCCAAGAATGGCATGTGCACAGAGAGCGCGGCAGCGGGCGGCGCTCGATCGCTGGGAGGCACGCATGGTCGTCGGTGTTCGGTCCGCACCTGGGATGGCGCCCGTTCGGTGGTCACCGCCAACGGTGACTCCCCGCGCCGGGCAGCGCCGAAGTACGCCACCGATGCCCCCGGTCCGGCGGATCGAGCTCCCCGGCGCCGGCCCCGAGGACGTGGTTCTCGGCGCTGACGGCCTCGTCTACACCGGCATCGCCGACGGCCGGATCCTGCGGGTCGACATCGCCACCGAGGGCGTCGAGGTGGTCGCGAACACCGGTGGCCGCCCGCTGGGGCTCTGCGCGGTCGGCGATGGGTCCCTGCTCATCTGCGACGCGCACCGCGGCCTGCTGCGCTGGACCGGTACCGAGATCGAGGTCCTGGTGGGTGCCGTCGACGACGGCCCGCTGAACATGGCCAGCAATGTCGTCGGGGATCCGCGCGACGGCACCGTCTATTTCACCGCGTCTTCGCGCCGTTGGCCGCTGGAGCTGTGGATGGGCGACCTGCTCGAGCATTCCGGAACCGGCCGCCTGTTCCGGCATTCCCCCGACGGGACGACCGCCACCCTGCTGGACAACCTCCAGTACGCCAACGGCATCGCCTTCGCACCCGATCGGGCATCGCTGATCGTCGCCGAGACGGCGGCCTACCGGCTCAACCGCTACTGGGTGCGCGGCCCGAAAGCCGGTACTCGCGAGGTGCTGATCGAGAACCTGCCCGGCTTCCCCGACAACATCGCCCTCGGCTCCGACGGACTGATCTGGGTCACGCTGGCCGCACCGCGCAATTCCCTGCTCGATCGCCTGCTGCCCGCACCGGCGATCGCGCGAAAACTGTTGTGGCGGGTACCCGATCGGCTCAGGCCCCGCCCCGCCCGTACTGCCTGGGTGATCGCGGTCGATCACGCCGGGACCATCGTCCACGACCTGCAGCGCGACGGCGCGGACTACGCGATGGTCACCGGCGTGGCCGAGGCGAACGGCACGCTCGTGCTGGGCAGCTTGGACGAATCCGCCCTCGGTCTCACCCACCTACCCTCCTGAATTCCAGCGGGATCCCCCGCCGCCGTTCCCCTTTCACCGAAAGCAGAGACATGGACTTCGCTCCCAGTACCCGCGCCACCGACCTGGTCGGCCGAGTACACGGCTTCATCGCCGAGGAGATCGCCCCGATCGAGGCGGACTATCACCGCAGCGTGGCCGCGCTGCGCGAGACCGGCGCCGACCCGTGGGATCCCCTGCCCGTGCTCGGCGAGCTGCGCGCCAAGGCCCGCGCGGCAGGCCTGTGGAATCTGTTCCTGCCCGCCGCCCATGCCGGCCGGTACGCCGCGCGCTTCGGGACCGACGGCGGCACCGGTCTCACCAATGTCGACTACGCGCCGATCGCCGAGGAGACCGGGCGCTCGTTCCTGGCGCCGCACGTCTTCAACTGCAACGCACCGGATTCCGGGAACATGGAGGTGCTGCTCCACTACGGCGACGCCGCGCAGCGGGAGCGGTGGCTCGAACCGCTGCTCGACGGCAGCATTCGGTCTGCCTTCGGGATGACCGAACCCGACGTCGCCTCCTCGGACGCCACCACGATGGCGGCCACCGCCGTCCTCGACGGCGACGACGTCGTCGTGAACGGCCGCAAATGGTGGACCACCGGTATCGGCCATCGTGACTGCGCGGTCGTCCTCTTCATGGGCCTGACCTATCCCGAGGCCGAGAAACACCGTCGGCACACGATGGTGCTCGTCCCTGTCGGCACTCCGGGGGTGAAGATCGAACGGATGCTGCCCGCGATGGGCCGCTACGACGAGCCGTTCGGGCACGGTGAGGTGTCGTTCACCGACGTGCGTGTGCCCGCCGCGAACATCGTCCTCGGTCCCGGCCGAGCGTTCGAGATCGCCCAGGGCCGTTTGGGTCCCGGCCGCGTCCATCACTGCATGCGGCTGATCGGCCTGGCCGAGGCCGCGCTCGCCGCGGCCTGCGAACGCGCGACGACGCGGACCGCGTTCGGCAAGCCACTGGCCCGGCTCGGCGGCAACCGGGAACGCATCGCCCGGGCACGGATCGCGATCGATGCCGCGCGCCTGCTCGTCCTGCACGCGGCATGGAAACTCGATACCGTCGGTGCGTTCGGCGCGCTCAGCGAGATCAGCCAGATCAAGGCGCACGTGCCGTCGATGGCGCAGGACGTCATCGACTTCGCCATGCAGATCCATGGTGGTGCGGGACTTTCCGACGATGTGCCGCTGTCGGCGGCCTGGACGACAGCCCGGGCGATCCGCCTGGCCGACGGTCCCGACGAGGTGCATCTGGACATGGTCGGACGGCTCGAGCTCGCCGAGTACGGGCAGGGGCGGTAACCATGTCCAGAGTGCTGATCACCGGTGGCGCATCCGGTCTCGGAGCCGCGCTGGCGCGGCGCTTCGCCGCCCGCGGTGACCGCGTCGTGGTCACCGATCTCGCCGACGACGCCGTGGTCCCGCCGGGTGCCTCGTATCTGCGCTCGGACATCACGTCCGAGCAGGACTGGGACCGAGCCCGCGACACCGTGCAGGCCACCATGGGCGGGCTCGACATCCTGATCAACAACGCGGGTATCGCCGCGGGCGGGCGCATCGACCGGGTGCCCGCCGAGGAATGGGCCCGGGTCATGACCGTCAATGTCCTCGGCGTGGCGACCGGGTGCCGGACCTTCACCCCGATGTTCGAAGCGCAGGGCGGCGGTCACCTGGTCAATATCGCCTCGATGGCGGGACTCGTCCACCCACCGGCCATGGCGCCCTACACCGCCGCCAAAGCGGCCGTCGTCGCACTCAGCGAGAGCCTGCGCTACGAACTCGCGCCGCACGGCATCGACGTCTCGGTGGTGTGCCCGTCGTTCTTCCGCACCGATCTGGCGTCGTCGCTCGGCAACGCCGATCCCCTGATGACCGAGGTCGCTCGTCGCCTGATCGACGGCGCCGAGGCCGACGCCGACGACATCGCCGAAGCCGCGCTGGCCGGTATCGACGGGCGCCGCTTCCTCGTCCTCACCGACCGATCCGGGCGCGTGGCCTTCTGGACGAAACGACTGCTGCGCCCGCTCTACGACCGGCAACTGACCGCCATGGGCCGTCGCATCGCGACCGCCGACGACAAGGAGACCTCCCGATGAGCACCGGCACCATCGTCATCACCGGCGCCAGCTCCGGCCTCGGCGCCGAGATGGCCCGCCAATTCGCCGAGCGCGGTTACGATCTCGGGCTCTGCGCCCGCCGGGCCGACCGCCTCGACACGCTGCGCGACGAACTCCTCGCCACCCACCCCGGCATCGTCGTGCGCACCGCCGCGCTCGACGTCACCGACGATGCCGCCGTGCAGACCGTGTTCGAGAAGTTCCGGGCCGAATTCGGCGGCCTCGACCGGGTCGTGGTCAACGCGGGCCTCGGCCACGGGGCCGCATTGGGCACCGGTGGGCACGCGGCCAACCGGCGCACCGCCCTCACCAATTTCGTCGGCGCGCTCTCGCAGAGCGAACACGCCCTGGCGGTGTTCCGCGCGCAGGGCCGTGGCCACCTGGTCCTCGTCTCCTCGTTCTCCGCACTGCGCGGCATGCGCCGGTCGATGACCACCTATGCCGCGAGCAAGGCGGGGGTCGCCGCGCTCGCCGAAGGCTTGCGCTCGGAACGCATTCCCGGCGTGGATATCTCCCTGATCTGCCCCGGCTACATCCGGTCGGAGATGACCGACGGCAAGGAAGGTCGCACCACCTTCCTGGTCGACACCGAGCCCGGCGTCGCCGCGATGGTCCGCGCGATCCAAGCACGCAAACCCGTCGCCTACGTCCCGGCCTGGCCATGGGTTCCGCTGTCGGTCGTGGTGAAGCTGCTCCCCGTGTCCCTGCTGCGGCGGCTGACGTGACCAAGTCCTCCTCCCCCGCCGATGCCCGTGCCGTCCGCGCCGAGGACGCCTTCGATGTCGCCGCCCTGACGGATTGGCTACGCGCCGAAACAGGCGAATCACTGACCGGCATCGCACAGGTGCGCCAATTCTGCGGCGGCGCTTCCAATCTCACCTACCTCGTGCAGTACCCCGAGCGTGATCTGATCCTGCGCAGGCCGCCCGGCGGACACCGCGCCGAGGGCGCACACGACATGGCTCGCGAGTACCGCGTGCAAACCGCCCTCGGCCCGGTGTTCGACTACGCGCCACCGACAGTGGCGTTGTGCGAGGACGACACTGTGCTCGGCTCGCCGTTCTACCTGATGGAACGTCTCGACGGCCTCATCCCCCGGAAGGAACTCCCGCCCGACCCCTCCTGGACGGCATCGCGGGTGCACACGCTGTGCACCAATGTGCTCGACGTGCTCGTCGACCTGCACACCATCGACCCCACCGCCGCAGGGCTGAACTGGATGTCCAAGGGCCCCGGCTACATCACCCGGCAGGTGTCGGGCTGGTCCGACCGCTATCGCCGCGCCCGCACCCGCAATGTCGGCTCGTTCGAGTCCGTGATGGCGTGGCTGGCCGCCAACCAGCCGCCCGATCGCGCATCGGTGCTGATCCACAACGACTTCCGCTTCGACAACATCGTGCTCGATCCCGCCGATCCCACCCGTCCGATCGGGTTACTCGACTGGGAGATGGCCACCATCGGCGACCCGCTGATGGACCTCGGCGGCGCCCTGGCCTATTGGGTCCAGGCCGACGACAACCTCGCCTTCAAGTTCTTCCGGCGCCAGCCCACCCACGTTCGGGGCATGCTGACCCGCGACGAAGTGGTCGAATACTATTGTCGCCGTACCGGAATCGGTCTCACCGACCGCGAGTGGGCCTTCTACGAAGTCTTCGGCCTGTTCCGTCTGGCGGTGATCTGCCAGCAGATCTACTACCGCTACTATCACCGCCAGACCACCAATCCGGCCTTCCGCTCCTTCGGCCTGGCCGTCCTGCTCCTGGAACGGCGCTGCCGCGCCGTCATCCGGCGCGACAATAGGCGCGTCGGCACCAAAGATCTCGTCGGATGCGGAAGTCCCCGGATCGTTCGAGCAACCCAGGAGATGCGTAGTCCGGCTGGGGTCGCGCCCCGAGACTCGATTCAGGGCGAATTCGCCGGGGAAAGCCGGTGCGGGAGAATGTCCAGGTGAGCACGGACGGCGACCTCGACCACGCTCTCGACTTGCGGGTATTACCGGCGGTCGAGTGGCGGGCCGCCGCGCGCGCCCATCGTGACCGGCTCGGTCGGTTGGTCGGGCCGTATCTGGAGCGGCGGGCGGCGGGGACCACCCATCCGGTCATCGATTTCCTTTTCACCTACTACGGCCATAAGCCTTCACAGCTGCGTCGGTGGCATCCGGGGTTCGGGATCGGGCTGCGTGAGGCGGGCGACTACAAGGGTGCGCGGGGGTATGCCGAGCATCCGGATGAGCACGGAGTGTTCGCGGCCGATCCGGCCTACCTGGCCAAGCGGCGCGACACGATCGGGTTCGTGTCCGGCCTGCTCACCGCTACCGCGCGCCGTCCGGCGCAGTTGTCGTGTTTCGGGCTGCACGAATGGGCGATGGTCTATCGCACCGACGACGTGCGGCATCAGCAGGTTCCGCTGCGTCTGGGACACGCGGGGACGGACGCGGTGGTGGAGTCGATGTCGTTGCGGTGCACGCACTTCGACGCGTTCCGGTTCTTCACGCCGGAGGCGGTGGGGCGCAATGCCGAACCGCTCACCCGCGCGGACCAGGTGCAGCGGGAGCAGCCGGGGTGTTTGCACGCGAATATGGATCTCTACAAGTGGGGATTCAAGCTCGCGCCGCTGATCTCCTCGGACCTGCTGCTCGATTGCTTCGAACTCGCTTGCACCGCACGGGAACTCGACATGCGGGCCAGCCCCTACGATCTGTCGGGCTTCGGCTACGAGCCGGTGCGCATCGAAACACCGGCCGGACGCGCGGAGTACGTCCGATCCCAGGCGGCGATCGCCGAATCCGCTGACGCACTGCGGGACCGCCTGCGGCTGGCCTGCGCCGACTTGTCGTCGGCGCAGGCCAGGATCGACACCGCGGACTAGCCGCGTTCGGTACCGGCGACGGGGGGATCGTCGGCGAAGTCGACCTTGTCCGGCGAGGCCTCGGTGACGAGGGCGAAGTCACCCTCGTGCAGTTCGGTGCCCTGGTCGACGGCGACCTCGACCAACTCGATGCCGCGATCCATGCGCAGGATCAGCGGGTCGTCGCGCAGGTCCTTGTACAGCGACACACACATCGCCACCATCACCACCAGGAACGGCAGCGACACCACGGTGGTCAACGCCTGGAGGCCGGTCAGAGCGCCGCCGAGATTGTCGGAATCGGCGATCACCAGCATGATCGCGGCGACCGCGCCGGTGGCCGCGCCCCAGAAGATGACGACCCACTTCGACGGTTCGATGCTGCCGCGTTCGGACAGTGTGCCCATCACGATGGAGGCCGCGTCGGCACCGGAGACGAAGAAGATCGCGACGAGGATCATCACCACCACCGTGGTCACCGAGGTGATCGGATACTGGTCCAGCAGGTGGAACAGCGCGAAGTTCGAATCGACCGAGCCGTCCGGTTCGGTGAGGTCGCCGTGTTCGGCCTGTTCGGCGATGCCCGCGCCACCGAAGATCGCGAACCACAGCAGACTCACCACGCTCGGCACCAGCAGCACGCCGGTCACGAACTGACGGATGGTGCGGCCGCGGCTGATCCGCGCGATGAACATGCCGACGAACGGCGTCCACGAGATCCACCAGGCCCAGTAGAAGATGGTCCAGCTCGACAGCCATGTCTGCATCGCGTCGTCGCCGGCGCCGGTGCGTGAGGCCATGGTCGGCAGGCTCTCGATGTAGTCGCCGATCGAGGTGGGCAGGATATTGAGCACGAACAGCGTGGGGCCCGCGATGAACACGAACGCCGCGATGGCAAGGGCCAGCACCATATTGATGTTGGACAGCCACTGGATGCCGCGTTCGACCCCCGAGACCGCCGACAGCACGAAGGCCACGGACAGGCCCGCGATGATCGCCACCAGACCGATCTTTCCGATGCCGTCGATCCAGCCGTTGAACTCCATGCCCGCGCCGATCTGCAACGCGCCGAGACCGAGTGACGCCGCCGAGCCGAACAGGGTCGCGAAGATCGCCATCATGTCGATCGCCCGGCCGCCGATCCCGTCGGCGTGCCGGCCCAGCAGCGGCCGGAACACCGAGGAGATCAACTGCGAGCGGCCTTTTCGGAACGTGCCGTAGGCGATGGCCAGGCCCGCGACGGCGTAGATCGCCCACGGGTGCAGTGTCCAGTGGAACAGCGTGGTGGCCATGGCGACTTCCGCGGCGGCCGGTGATCCGGGCTCGGCGGTATGGGGCGGGGGGTTCACGAAGTGCGACAACGGTTCCGCCACACCCCAGAACATCAGACCGATGCCCATGCCCGCGCTGAACATCATCGCGATCCACGACACGGTGCGGAATTCGGGTTTTTCGTCGTCGGCGCCCAGCGGGATCCGGCCGTAGCGGCTGACCGCCAGCCAGATCACGAACACCACGAACGTAGTGGCGGTGAGCACGAACAACCAGCCGGTATTGGTGATGACCCATTTCTGAGCGGTACTCGCCGCGGAGGCGAGGCTCTCGTCGTCGAGGACACCCCAGGCGACGAAGGCGAGTGCGCCGATCGCGGTGGCGCAGAAGATGAGCAGATCCAGCCTGGGCTTGCCCGGCGACCCATCGGCTACCGATCCGCCCGGCGGCGGTGCGGTGCCGGAACTTCCTACGACATCGTTCGACATGGGTCCGAGTCCTCTCCGATCGCGGAAACTCCCCGCCTTTTCAGACGCGCTGGTCGTGCAGAGCAACCGTACAGCGTATGGGCGGCGACCCGAGGTAAGCGCGAGCCCGCCCCACACCCTGTTCCCCGAAACACCCTTCGGCAACCATTCGATCGCCTTACTATTCGTGATGCGGCACAACTGTCTGAGCCAGTTGTGTTGTCCGCATCATTGATTCGGGAGGGCAACGATGCCATCACGTCCGCACACCGACACACGACCCGAAGCCGGGTCCGCGAACCCGCCGGGCGATTCCGGCACGGCACCGCCGAACAGCCGACGACATTCGCTGCTGCGTGCTGTGGCGGCGGCCGCGATCACCGCGCTCGTGGCCGTCGGCCTGCCGTCCGGTGCGTCGGCCGATTTCGGCGCCGACCTGACGGGCGCGGTGCAGGAATTCCTCGACGTCGGCCGAACCGCGGTGCCGCGGGCCGACTGTGGACCCGGATCGCTGCCGGAGACCGGATTGCAGGGCGACGTCCCCGCCGGTGACCGGGACAGCGGGCGCAGCACCCAGGGCTATCGCTGCAACATGTCGATGGTCGGGGGCTACGCCGGGCGCGGAGCGGGCATCACCTCCACCAGTTTCGAGCACTGCGCCTACATGGGCACGTTCTTCCCCGGCAACATGCTCAGCGAGCACCCCGGCGTCCAGGTCCTCGATGTCTCCGATCCGGCGAATCCGCGGCTGACCGCGACCCTCGCCGAACCCGCCATGCTGGCAGGTACCTGGGAGACGTTGAAGGTCAACACGGCTCGCAAACTGCTCGTCGGAACGGGTGTGCCGGTCGGCATCGGGGCCGGGTACCTGTCGGTGTACGACATCTCCGATTGCGCGCATCCCCGGCTGCTCAATCCCGGAACCGGCTCGAATCTGCTGATGCCGCTGCCGATCACGACACACGAGGGCGGCTTCTCCCCCGACGGACGCACGTATTGGGCGTCGGGCCTGGTTCCCGGTTTTCTCAGTGCGATCGACCTCACCGACCCCGCGAATCCCCGGGTGATCTGGCAGGGGCTGACGGGGATCGAGGCACACGGGCTCGGGGTGAGTCCCGACGGAAACCGGCTCTACATCTCCGCCCTGGGCGGATTCACCGTGCTCGACGTGAGCGCGGTGCAACGCCGCGACCCGAATCCACATGTCCCCCACCTCGGCCGCACATTCTGGACCGACGGCTGGGCCACCCAGCACAGCGTGCCCGTGACCTATGACGGTGTGCCCCATCTGTTCACGGTCGACGAGGGCGGCTCCGGTGGCGTGAAACTCATCGACGTGTCCGACGACAGCGCGCCCAGGATCACCGCGAAGATCAAACTCGAGATCAACCTGCCCGACAATATCGACGCGGGCATCGGTTCCTCGATGGGCGGTTCGGCGTTCTCCTACGAATCGCACTACTGCACCGCCGACCGTCCCGACAACCCGACCGCCCTGGCCTGCGGCTGGATCTCCTCCGGGATCCGGGTGTTCGACGTCCGCGATCCCGGCGACATCCGCGAGATCGCCTACTTCAACCCGCCTGCCCGCACCGGACGCAATCTCGAGATCTGGAACTCGCCCCATGCGCTGGCCTCGATCATCGGCATCCCGGTGATGAGCGCCCCGGCGGCATTGCGGTCGATGGCCGAGGGGTTGTTCGATCCCGCGCAGGTGCTGACCGCCCGGGCAGGCGATATCGCGTTCGGCGACCTGTCCACGGACTGGTGCCTGTCGCCGCCGGAGTGGCGTGGCGATCAGCTGTATGTCACCTGTTCCGACAACGGGTTCATGGTGTTGAAGCTCGACAACGAGGTGTACACACCGCCCGCGAACCAGCAGTCCACGGTCGGGTCGTGACCGTGAACCGGGTGATCCGCCTGGCGTTCGCCGGGGCCGCCGTCCTCTTCCTGCTGGCACTCGGGGCGGCCCTGCGACCGCTCTTCGTCACCGAGACGGCCATGCCCGCACCGGTTCTCACCACGACGGAACTGGGCTTCGTCCAGGACATGACCGCGCACCACCAGCAGGCGCTGATCCTCACCGAGCGCCTCGACCCGGCCGCGGATCCCACCGTGCGCAGGCTGGCCGACCAGATCGCCGACACTCAGCGGGTGGAGATCGGCACCTTGCTCGGCTGGACCCAGCTGGCCGGCGCCGCACCCACGGCCGATGTCCCGATGACCTGGATGGCGGGAACCCACCACCACTCGACCGCCGCGCCGACCACGATGCCCGGTATGGCCACCACCGCCGACCTCGACACCCTCGCGGGGGCCCGTGCGGCCGACGCCGAAACCCTGTTCCTGCAACTGATGTACCGCCATCACGCGGGCGGCGTCACGATGGCCCGCGCCGCCGACACCCTGCTCACCTCGGGTCCGGTGAAGCAGGCCGCCCGCGCGATGGCCCAATCCCAAAGCCAGGAAATGGGGTACCTCGGCATGCTCCTCGACCTGCGAGGTGCCCGGCCTACTTCCTGAGGAGGCCGCCGAGCGAGCTCACCCGTCAGGTGCGGTCGGTGAAGTGGGCGTTGAGCGCCGTCTGGGTGAGTTGGGTGTCGCCGTAGGTGAAAGTGCCGTGCTCGGAGAGCTCGGTGGCCGCGTCGAGGAGGTGGCGGTAGAGCAGTCGGGCGATGCTGCCGCCGACGGTGACCCGGCGGACGCCGAGGTCGGCGAGTTCGGCCATCGACAGGCCGCCACCGGTCAGGCCCATGACGACGTTGAGCGGTCCGTCGATCGCCTCGACGAGCGTGGCGATCGTGGCGGCATCGGCCGCCCCGGGAACGAAGGCGCAGTCCGCGCCCGCGGCGAGGTAGGAGTTGGCGCGCCGGATCGCCTCGTCGAGACCGGCGTCCACCAGCAGCGCGTCGGTCCGGCCGACGAGCACGAACGGCACACCACTGGCGGCCACCGCCGCGCGCGCCGCCCGGACCCGATCCACCGCGTGCACCTCGTCGAACAGCGGGGTGGTGCGGTCGCCGGTGAAGTCCTCGATGTTGCCGCCCGCCGCACCGGCGTCGATGGCGAGGGAGAGGGTGGTCGCCACCTCCTGGGCGTCCGGCCCATACCCCTCCTCGAGATCGGCGCTGACGGGCACCCGCACGGCGGTGGTGATCTCGTGGATCCGCCCCATCATCGTCGAACGATCGACGCGACCGTGCGCACCGTGCTCGGTGAAGAAGTCGTGGTCGGGGCGACCGAACGAGAAAGCGACCCCCGCGCTGGTGGTCGCGATCGCGGGGAATCCCACCGACTCCAGAATTCGCGCACTCCCCGCATCCCAGGCATTCGGCAGCAGGAAGCAGCCTTCGCGGTGCAGATCGACGAAAGCCTGTGCGCGTGTGCGCTGTTCGCTGTCCACGAGAGCTCCTGCGGGGAGTCGAGGTGATCGTACGGGTCCATTGTGCCCGTCGCGCACGATCACCTCGCACATCGCCCGCGCACCTCTCGGCGCACTGCGGCTGCGGACAGACACCGTGATGCCCTCCCCCGAGCCGCGGCAGCTAGCGGTCGCGCAAACGCCGGACCGCGTCGTCCATGTGCTCTACGAGCAGGGCGCGGGCCCGCTCGGGTGCACCCGAGCCGATCGCTTCGTGGAGTTCGACGTGTTCGCCGGCTTGTTCGCGCAGGTCGGGGTAGGTGGTTTGGAGGGCGCCCAGGCACATGCGGGTTTCGATGAGCAGGGTGCGGGCGGCGCGGACGAGGCGGGGGCTGTCGGCGGCGGTGACGAGCGCTTCGTGGAAGGCCTGGTCGGCGTCGGAGACACCGGCGGCATCGCCGGCCTCGGCGGTGCGCCGCATGGCGGTGACGCTGGGTCGCAGTGCGGCGTAGGCGATGTCGCGGCGGCCGTCGAGGACGAGGTCGAGCGCGCCGCCTTCCAGGGCGGTGCGGGCGCGGTAGATGTCGATGACGTCGTCGGTGGTGAGTTCGATGACGAAGATGCCGCGGTTGCGGATGCTGAACAGCAGGCCCTCTTGCACGAGACGTTGCATGGCCTCGCGCACGGGTCCGCGGGAGACACCGAAACTGGTTGCCAGATCGGCTTCCCCGAGCTGGGCGCCGGGTGCCAGCGCACCGCGCATGATCGCCTCGCGCAGGCGGTCGGCGATCATCTCCGCGGTGGACTGCTGATTGACCGGCTCGAAATCAATGATCGACATGGCGACTCCCCTCCGCGAACAACGCGCCCAGCTCGGGAGCGACCGCGGTGACCCCCGCCAGCCGCAGACCTTCCCAGATGGTGACCTGGTTCGCCGTCAGCACCGGCTTGCCGAGCGCGGCCTCGAGTTTCGGAAGCACCTCGAGAGTATGCATGGCCGTATCCGGGATGAGCAGTGCCTGGGCGTCGGGGTGGTCGTTGGTGACGGCCAGGGTCAGGACCTGGTCGGGAGTGAGGGTGCCGACCTCCGCGGCGGTGTCGATCCCGGCGCTCGACATCGACACCACGTCGATGCCCGCGTCGGCGAGGAAGTCGACGAACAACCGTGCCACCTCCTCGGGGTAGCTCGCGACCACGGCCACGCGCCGCACACCGAGCGCCCGCGCCGCTTCGACGAACGCGAAACTCGTACTGGAGGCAGGCACTCCCGCCGCCTCGGCCAGGCTGTCGACCTGACCGCGCGCGCCCTGTGGCCCGTAGACGAAACTGCCCGAGGTGCACGCCCAGACCACAGCGGCGGGGTCTTCGGCCGCGAGCAACGAAGCGCCGTGGCTCAGCTTCTCCGGGCTGCCCAGATCGAGCAGTTCGGGAACGGCGTGCAGGTCGGTGCCGTAGATGTGGGCCACCGGCAACGCGGCGCCGAGCAGGGCCGCGGCACGCGGGTAGTCGTCCTCGGCGGCGTGGTCGGGGTAGATGAATCCGATGGTCGGCGTGTGCATCTCGCTCCGTTCAGAAGACATTGACGAGCCATTTACCTGGGCAGGATGCCGCGTCCTCATTCGACTAGAAGACATTGACCAGCCATTTACCTGGGCAGAATGTCGCGTCCTCATTCGACTAGAAGACATTGACGAGCCATTTACCTGGGCCCATCATCGGGAGTTTCATCCGGCCGAGGCAGGCCCACATGGTCAGTTGATTGGCGGTGAGGACGGGTTTGCCGAGTGCCTGTTCGAGTGGCTCGATCACGTCGTAGGTCGGCAGGTTGGTACAGCTGACGAAGATCGCTTCCGAGCGGGGGTCGTCGGCGCCGAGTATCCGTTCGGCGATGGTGCGGTAGTTGACCTTCCAGATGCCGCCGCCGAGCCCGAGGTGATCGGACTTGATCGTGGCGCAGCCCGCTTCGTCGAGGAAGTCGTGCAGTTTGCCGGTGAGGATCTCGTCGTACGGGGTGATCACCGACATCCGGGTGATGTTGAGGTGCTTGATCGCTTCCACCAAGGCGCCGGAGGTGGTCACCGCATCCGGTGCGCCGGCCAGGCAGATCGTTTCCCGCAGGGATCGTTCGTAGGCGAGACCGTTGATGAAACTGCCCGAAGTACACAGGTAGGCAACGACTTCCGGCTCCACGTGCAGCACGTCGTGGGTGGCCGCCGTGAGATGCAGCGGATTGGACACGAGTTCGGCCATCGCCAGGGATACCGGCACCGGTTCATAGGGTGTGCGGGCCAGGTGCAGACTCACCTCGAGGGGCGCCCACCGCCACAGTTCCCGTTCGAGGGCCAGGTCGAACGGCGCGATCACGCCGATACCTCGTTGGGCTACCGGCCCGTCGATGTCCGGGAAGCTGAACTCCACTGCGGCCCCTCTCGCGCTCAGCCGGGCAGACCTCCGAACACGATCGGATTGTTGACAATCATACGATCTGATCGTACGGTGTCAATGTGGAAAACGGGCCGATTGTCACCGTCCTACATCGTGACAGCCTGCCCGAATCGGACCTCATGGCCCCCGTTGCCGAGCGCGCCGACGTGCGCTACGCCGAGGCCGACGGGCTCGCCGACGCGCTACACGGCGCCGATGTGCTGTTCGTCTACGACTTCCAGACTCGCGCCGTTCCCGGTGCGTGGCCCAGCGCCGATCGCCTGCGCTGGCTGCACATGGGCGGTGTCGGCGTGGACCCGGTGATGTTCCCGGAGCTGCGCGCGTCCGAGGTGGTGGTCACCAACACCCGCAATGTCTTCGATACGGCCATCGCCGAATACGTCCTCGGACAGATCATCTCGTTCGCCAAGGACCTGCCCGGCTCGATCCGGTTGCAGCAGCGGCACGAGTGGCGACACCGCGAATCCGAACGCGTGGCCGGGACCACGGCACTGATCGTCGGGACCGGCTCGATCGGCCGCACCACCGCGCGATTGCTGCGCGCCGCGGGCATGACGGTGCGCGGGGTCGGGCGCCGCGCCCGCTCCGGCGACCCGGATTTCGGCACCATCAGCAACGACCTGCACGCCGAACTGCCCGGCGCGGACTACGTGATCGCGATCGCGCCGCTCACCGCGCAGACCCGGCACATGTTCGATGCCGCCGCGTTCGCGGCCATGAAACCGCATGCCAGGTTTGTCAATGTCGGGCGCGGGGAATCAGTGGTTACCGACGATCTCGTAGCCGCGCTCGGCAACGGTTCGATCGCCGCGGCCGCACTGGACGTGGTGGATCCGGAACCGCTGCCCGCGGACCATCCGCTCTGGGATCTACCGAATGTGGTGCTCACGCCACACAATTCGGGTGATTTCCACGGCTGGCGCACCGAGATCGTCCGCGCATTCACCGACAATTTCGGCAGGTGGGCAGCCGGACTGCCGCTGGACAACGTTGTCGACAAGACGCTCGGGTACGTGCCCGGCTGAAGGAGCCCCGCCATGACGCAGCCCGATCTCCCCACCGATCCCACCGTGATGACGGCGGTTCAGCTGGTCTCGGCCTATGCGGCCGGGCAGCTGTCCCCCGTCGAGGCAGCGCAAGCCTGCCTGGATGTCATCGCGGCCCGCGACGGCGCGCTCAACGCGTTCTGCCTGGTCGATCCGGACCGGGCGCTGGTGCAGGCGAAGGACTCCGAGGCGCGCTGGCAGTCGGGCCATCCACGCGGGTTACTCGACGGCGTGCCGATTTCCATCAAGGACATCTTTCTGACCGAAGGCTGGCCGACCCTGCGTGGTTCCACCTGCGTCGACGCGGGCGGGCCGTGGCTGGTGGACAGTCCGGTCGCCGCTCGACTGCGCGAGGACGGGATGGTGTTCGTCGGCAAGACGACCACGCCGGAGATCGCCTGGAAGGGCGTCACCGACAGTCCGCTCACCGGCGTCACCCGCAATCCCGCCGATCCCGCGACGACCGCGGGCGGATCGTCCGGTGGCAGCGCGGCGGCGGTGGCGGGTGGGATGACGCCGGTGTCGGTGGGCACCGACGGTGGCGGCAGCATCCGTATTCCGGCCTCGTTCTGCGGGATCGTCGGCTTCAAACCGACGCACGGGCGGGTGCCGCTCTACCCGGCCAGCCCATTCGGGCCCCTCGCCCATGCCGGGCCGATGACGCGCACCGTCGAGGACGCGGCGCTGCTGATGGATATCCTGTCGCTGCCGGATCCGCGTGACCCGACCGCGCTGGCGCCCACCTTGACGACCTTCCGCAGTCAGATGCAGCGGGATGTGCGCGGGCTGTCGGTCGGCTACTCCGCCACGCTCGGGTACGCACAGGTGGACCCCGAGGTGGCCCAGATCGTCGAGCGCGCGGTGCAGCGGTTGGCCGCGGCCGATCTGACCATCGATGCGGTCGATCCCGGATTCGCCGACCCGCGCGAGGCCTTCGAAACCCTGTGGGCGGCGGGTGCGGCAACCATGCTGTCGAAGTTCCCGGCCGGGTCCCGTGCGAAGGTGGATCCCGGCTTGGGCGCGGTCTGGGCTCGCGGCGAAGCTGTCAGCGCCGTGGACTATCTCGACGCCCGCCATGTCGCGGCGGAAGTCGGTATCACGATGGGCACCTTCCACACCGCCTACGACGTCCTGATCACCCCGACCATGCCGATCACCGCGTTCGAGGCCGGACACGATGTGCCGCCGGGCAGCGGACTGCGCGGCTGGCCGGACTGGACCCCGTTCACCTACCCGTTCAATATGACGCAGCAGCCCGCCATCAGCATCCCGGTCGGCACGACTCGCACCGGAATGCCGGTGGGCTTACAGATCGTGGGACCCCGGCACTCCGATGACTTGATCCTCGCGGTGGCCAGGCACGCCGAGTTCGTGCTGAACTCCTGAAATATCTAGGGCGCTCACCTCTTTCGACGCCGCCGAGGGATTCGACGGCGTCGGAGCGGTCGCTCTGTCAGGCGCGGGCGAAAGCCAGCGTCTCACCCTCGACACCGCGCAACCACAACCCGTTGCAGGCGGCCGCCAAGTCCGCGAGACCGTCCTCGATGGTGGCGAAGACGCTGCCGGGAACCCAGCCGAGGTCGCCGTTGATCAGGAGATTGTTGCGGCCGTAGAACAGGGCGAGGTCGGTGGCGCCCTGGGCGTGATGGGCGGCGGAGCCCGGTTCGTAGCCGTAGGCGGGGTTGCCGATTTCCCACGGTTCGAAGTCGAAGAGGCAGACGTCGCCGGGAATCGGTGTGACAGTGGGGTTTTCGCGATGCGGGGCCGCGGTGATGCGGGGCACCAGCGCGTAGACCTCGTTGCGGGCGTATTTGGCGTGGAAGGCGTCGCCCTCCTGCGGGAGCGCAGCCCAGACGGCGGCACACGTGCGCGGAGCTTCGTCGTCGAGCAGGCGCGCGCGGCAGGTGACGCCGGCTCCGGTGAGGGTGATGCTCATGTAGCGGGCCATCGGCTCCTGCTTCCTGTGCGGTGCGGGATTTCGGGATTGTCCCGGTGGTGGTGCGAGTCCCCGCCCGGAACCCGAGCGGGGACAGCGTGGCGGACTACAGCTCGGCGAGGACTTCCGACCAGATCCCCAGGGCATCCTGCACCTGAGTTTCGGTGACGATCAGCGGCGGAATCATGCGCACGACGTTCATGTGCGCCCCGCAGGTGAGCAGCAGCAGCCCCTTGTCGACGGCGGCCTTCTGGGCGGCTGATGCCGTCGCGGTGTCGGGTTCGCCGGTCGGCGTGGTGAACTCGGCGCCGACGAGCAGACCGAGGCCACGGACGTCCCCGATCGCCTTCGTGGCGAGACTCTCGACGCCGGAGAGCAATTGCGCTCCACGGACGGCGGCGTTGTCGACGAGACCCTCGGCCTCGATCACCTCGAGTGTCGCGACCGCGGCGGCACAGGCCACCGCGTTGCCGCCGTAGGTCCCGCCCTGTGACCCCGGCCAGGCCTTGGCCATCAACTCCCGCGACGCCGCGATACCCGACAGCGGGAACCCGCTGGCCAGCCCCTTGGCGATGGTGATCACGTCGGGGCGCACGTCGAAGTGCTGGTGGCCGAAGAACTTTCCGGTCCGGCCGAAGCCGGTCTGGATCTCGTCGAAGACCAGCAGGATGCCGTGCCGGTCGGCGCGCTCGCGCAGGCCCTGGAAGAAGCGGGTGTTGCCGGGGATGTAGCCGCCCTCGCCGAGCACCGGTTCGACGATGAACGCGGCGGTCTCGGCGGGCGAGGTGAGGGTGGCGAGCAGGTAGTCGAGCTCACGCAGCGCGAAGTCGGTGGCTTCGGCTTCGCTCCACCCGTAGCGGAAGGCCGTCGGAAACGGGGCCACGTGCACCCCGGACATCAGCGGGCTGAACCCCGCCGAGAACCGGGTCCCCGAGGTGGTCATGGTCGCCGCGGCGACGGTGCGGCCGTGAAATCCGCCGTGGAAGACGACCACATTGGGGCGCCCGGTGGCTTGGCGGGCCAGACGCAGCGCGGCCTCGACCGCCTCGCTGCCGGAATTGGCGAAGAACAGCGTGTCCAAACCCTCGGGCAGCACCGCGCCGAGGCGCTCGGTGAGCTCGAGCAGCGGTCGGTGCAGCACCGTGGTGTATTGGCCGTGGATCAGGCTGGCGACCTGGGCCTGCGCCGCCGCGACCACGGTGGGGTGACAGTGCCCGGTACTGGTGACGCCGATCCCGGCGGTGAAATCCAGGTAGCGGCGACCGTCGGTGTCGTAGAGGTAGCAGCCCGCGCCGTGGTCGACGTGGACGGGCGTGGCCTGCTTCAGGACGGGAGACAGCTCGGTCATCAAGGACTCCCCAGATTGTCTATTGTCGGATTGTTGACAATATGCATAACATGGCGGCAGGGTTCACAGCAACGGTTGATCCACCGCGTCGGGAGGCAGGCACCGCATGGACGAGTCCGGGGGCAGCGCGCAGCTGCTCGACATCCTGAGCGCCGCCGAGCGGGCCGCGGTCGACAGCGTTCCGCAGGGGTTGTTCATCGGGGGCCGATGGCGTGAGTCCGTCGCCACGCTGCCCGTCCTCGATCCCGCGACCGGCGCGCGGCTGTGCGTGGTGGCGGACGCGACCGCGTCCGACGGACTCGACGCGCTCGCCGCGGCCGCCGCCGCCCAGGCCGCCTGGGCCCACACCCCGGCACGCACCCGCAGCGACGTCCTCATGCGCGCGCACCACGCGCTGCTGGCCGACACCGAACGCCTCGCCTTGGTCATGACGCTCGAGATGGGCAAGCCGCTCGCCGAGGCGCGCGGCGAAATCGCCTATGCCGCGGAGTTCTTCCGCTGGTTCGCCGAGGAAGCCGTCCGCCTCGACGGCGGGTACATGCCCGCGCCGACGGGGGGATCCCGGTTTCTGGTGACGAAGCAGCCGGTGGGGCCGAGTCTGCTCATCACGCCGTGGAACTTCCCGATGGCGATGGGCGCCCGCAAGATCGCGCCCGCGCTGGCCGCCGGCTGCACCTGTGTGGTGAAGCCCGCCGAACAAACACCGCTGTCGATGCTGGCGCTCGCGGCGATCCTGGCCGAGGCGGGTGTGCCCGATGGTGTGGTCAATGTGGTGACCACCGCCGACCCCGGCGCGCTGATGACACCGCTCATCGCCGATCCGCGCTCCCGGAAACTCTCCTTCACCGGGTCCACCGCCATCGGGAAACTCCTCCTGGAACAGTGCGCCCGCACCGTGATGCGCACCTCGATGGAACTCGGCGGCAACGCACCGCTGCTGGTGTTCGACGATGCCGATCTCGACGAAGCGGTCGAGGGCGCGCTCGCCGCCAAGATGCGCAACATCGGCCAGGCCTGTACGGCCGCGAACCGAATTCTGGTGCAGCGCGGCATCGCTGCGGAATTCGCCGAACGACTGGCCACGCGGATGGCGGCATTGCCGATGGGCCGTGGCACCGAGCCGGGCGTTGTCGTCGGGCCGCTCATCGACGCCGAGGCCGTGGCCAAGGTGGAACACCTCGTGGCCGACGCCCGGCAGCGCGGCGCCCAGGTGCGGCTCGGTGGCACGGCGATCGACGGACCGGGCACCTTCTACCCGGCGACCGTGCTCACCGGCGTGCCCGACGACGCCGAGTTGTGCCACACCGAGATCTTCGGACCCGTCGCCGCGATCGGCACGTTCGACACCGAGGACGAGGCGATCACCCGCGCCAACGACACCCCGTACGGGCTGGTGGCGTACGTGTTCACCGAGAACCTGCGTCGCGGCCTGCGCGTCTGCGAAGCGCTCGACACGGGAATGGTCGGCCTGAACCAGGGCGTGGTCTCCAATCCGGCCGCGCCGTTCGGCGGGGTGAAGGAATCGGGGCTCGGGCGTGAGGGCGGTTTCACCGGGATCGACGAATTCCTCGAGACCAAATACATCGGCGTCAAGGTTTAGGGAGACAGCGTGCGCACATACCGGATCGCGACCATTCCGGGCGACGGAATCGGCGTCGACGTGACCGTCGAGGCGGTGAAGGTGCTCGACCGGGTCCTGCCGGGAATCGGCTGGACCGAGTTCGACTGGTCCTGTGAGAACTATCTGCGGACCGGTGCGATGATGCCCGCCGACGGGCCCGAGCAGCTCGCCGGGTTCGACGCGATCCTGCTGGGCGCCGTCGGATTCCCCGGGGTACCCGACCACATCTCGCTGTGGGGCCTGCTGATTCCGCTGCGGCGCGCCTTCGGCCAGTACGTCAACCTGCGGCCGGTACGACTGCTGCCCGGCACGGAATCGGCGCTGCGCGACCGCACCGCCGAGGACCTCGACATTCTCATCGTGCGGGAGAACTCCGAAGGCGAGTACTCCGAGATCGGCGGCATCCACAACCCGGGCAGGCCGGACGAATTCGTGTTGCAGGAATCAGTGTTCACCCGCACCGGCTGCGAACGGATCATCCGCTATGCGTTCGACCGCGCCGCCGAACGCTCGGGCAAGCTCTGTTCGGCGACGAAATCCAACGGGCTCATCCACTCGATGCCCTACTGGGACAGCATTGTCGAGCGCGTAGCCGAGGAGTACCCGACGGTGCGGACCCGGCAGATGCACGTCGACGCCCTCGCCGCCGAAATCGTGCTCCACCCCGATCGCCTGGATGTGATCGTGGGCTCGAACCTGTTCGGCGACATCCTCTCCGACCTCGCCGCGGCCGTCACCGGCGGACTCGGGCTCGCGCCCTCGGGCAACATCAACCCCGCGGCGGACGCGCCGTCGATGTTCGAGGCCGTGCACGGTAGCGCGCCCGACATCGCGGGCATGGGCATCGCCGACCCCGTCGCCCAGATCCTCGCCGGGGCCATGCTGCTCTCCCACCTGGGCGAGCACACCGCGGCCGCCGCCGTCGACCGCGCGGTCTGCGACGTCCTCGCCGCGGGTACGGTCCGCACACCGGACCTGGGCGGCACGGCCACCACCGCCGAGCTGGGCACCGCCATCGCCGACCGCGCCGCCGAGCTGACGAACGCCCTCACCGAAGCGTGAACCCCGTCGGCTTCTCCCTTACCGCTGACCGCCCGGACGTCGGGGCACCCAGCCCGGCAGACCTGCGGGTCACCCACTCGTGACGCCCGAACTGCGCACCGAGCGGCACGCGTGTGCGTGAGCACAACGTCATCGCGCGGCAACTGCCCAGAAAATCGCAGGCAATCGGTGGTGCGCACGATGAGTCCCAGTATCGGTGATGGGTCCTCGGAAGGCGGAACGTGGTGACGAGCGCACGGGTGGGCGTAGTTGCGGCGGTGCAATGTGGGCTGGGGCTGGTGCGCGCGCGAATAGCCGCCGAGCTCGAGCCGATCGCGGTGCGTGAACGACCCGTGGCCGAGGCCGTGGGGGCAACCCTGGCTGTCGCCCTCGCGGCGGGCACTCCCCTGCCGCGGGTGGACAGCGCCGCCATGGATGGTTACGCGGTGGCGGGCCCCGGACCGTGGTGGCGGCTACACCAGCAGGTCAGCTACGCCGGGCGCGGCTGCTCGGTGGTGCTGGCGCCCGGCGAGGCGGTGCGGATCGCGACCGGCGCGGCTACCCCGCTGGGTACCACGGCGACTTTGCGCGACGAACACATCGTGACCACCAGCGTGTCCGGCAAACCGGTGGTGATGCGCGCGCCCGGCGCACCGGTGCGCGACGACACCCGCCGCCAAGGCGAACACTGGAGCAGCGGAACGGAATTGGCGCGCGCTGGGGCACGCGTCTCACCGGCCCTGGCTTCGGCGGCACTCAGCGCCGAAGCCGAAACTGTCACCGTGCGTGGACCTTTGCGCGCCGATGTGGTGATGACCGGTGACGAGATCCGCGCTGTCGGCCCGCTCGGTCCGGGCGAAACCCGCGACTCCCTCGGCCCGGTCATGCCGGAGTTCTTGCGCTGCTGCGATATCGAGAGCACCGGCCTGTGGCACCTCGCCGACAGCCGCGACCTGCTGCGCTCCTGGCTCACCCTGAAATCCCACGCCGACTTGGTCGTCATGGTCGGCGCCACCGGTCGCGGCGCCGCCGATCACCTGCGTACCCTGCTCGCCGACCTCGGCGCGCGCATCATCGTCGAACGGATAGCGATCCGCCCCGGCGGCTCCACCCTCGTCGCCCAGCTCCCCGACGGCCGAGTCCTGCTCGGTCTGCCCGGCAACCCCTTCGCCGCCGTCGCGGCCCTCTTGGCCGTCGGCCCGGCCATCGTCGACGCCCTCACGCTGCGCACGCCCGGCCCCACCATGTGGGGCCGCCTCTCCGACGCCGGCGTCATGGAAGGCGAAGCCACCCGGATAGTCGGCGTCCAGCAACACCCCGGCGGCGTCTGGCGCAGCACAGGCCCCGCTCACACCCCTCACCTGGCCGGTCTCATCCCCTGCCAAGCCCTGGCCATCCTGCCCCCCGGCACCGGCCGAGGCTCCCTCGTCGAACTCCTTCCCCTCCCGCACTGACCCGACAGCGCTGCCGCACAACAGAAACGGCCCCGGAGTGGAAGTCCACACCGGGGCCGTACTCTGCTCGGATCAGCCGTGTTGCGGCGGCTGCCAGGGGCGACCGTAGGGGTCGTCCGGGCGCGGGGCGGGGTGTTCCGCCGGGGCGATCGGAGGTGGGGTCGGGAGTTCCGGGTCCCCCTTGGCCACCGAGGTTTTGGGCCGGGGTACGGGGGAATCGAAACCTTCGACGGGGGTGCGGGCGGTGGCTTCCGCGGCGCGGACTGCTTCGGCGATCTTGGGGTCCGAGGCGGTTTCGAACCAGTCGGCCACGTCGGTGTCGTCTTCGATCTTCACCGGGGCTTCGTCGGCGGACGGTTCGTAGCGGAAGACACCGTCCTCGCCCTTGGTGGCGAAGTTCTGGGCGAAGCCTTCGAGCGCCTTGCCGAAATCGCTGGGGACCAGCCACACCTTGTTCGCATCGCCCTTGGCCACCATCGGCAGGGTCTGCATGTACTGGTAGGCAAGCAGTTCCGGAGTCGGCTTGCCGTTCTTGATGGCGGCGAACACCTTCTCGATCGCCTTCGCCTGCCCCTGGGCCTGCAGGTAGGAGGCGGCGCGTTCGCCCTGGGCGCGCAGGATGCGGCTCTGGCGTTCACCCTCGGCCGACAGGATCGAGGACTGCTTGCCGCCCTCGGCGGTCAGGATCGCCGCCTGCTTGGCGCCCTCGGCGGTCTTGATCTGCGCTTCGCGGTTACCTTCGGCGGTGAGGATCGTCGCGCGCTTCTCGCGATCGGCCTTCATCTGCTTCTCCATCGATTCCTGGATCGACGGCGGCGGATCGATGGACTTGAGCTCCACCCGGGCCACCCGAAGGCCCCAGCGGCCGGTGGCCTCGTCGAGCACACCGCGCAGCTGGTTGTTGATCTGATCGCGCGAGGTCAGCGTCTCTTCCAGGGTCATGCCACCGACCACATTGCGCAGCGTGGTGACGGTGAGCTGCTCGACCGCGGCGATGTAGTTGCTGATCTCGTAGACAGCGGCCTGCGGGCTGGTGACCTGGAAATACACCACCGAGTCGATCTGCAGGGTGAGGTTGTCCTGGGTGATCACCGGCTGCGGCGGGAACGACACGACCCGCTCGCGCAGATCCACCTTCGCGCGGACGCGATCGGCGAACGGGACGAGGAACGTCAGCTGACCGGACACGGTGCGCGAATAACGCCCGAGCCGTTCGATCACCGCCGCCTCGGCCTGCGGGACGAGAGCGATCGATTTGAACACCACCACCACGACCAACAGGACGAGGACGGCGGCCACGATCAAGGCAACCATTGCTAGGGACCCTTCCAGACGACGGCGGTCGCGCCATCGATCTTCATCACATAGACAGTCACACCGGCTTCGTACACTTCACTCGGGTCGAGCGGACGCGCGGTCCAGACCTCGCCACCGAGCTTGACCTGACCCGAATACTCCGCGACCTGCTCGAGCACCAGCGCCGACTTCCCCGGCAGCGCATCGGCATTCGTCGGAGTGGGCGGCGGGGTACCGAACTTGCGGCGCAACAGCGGGCGCACCCCGACGAACAGCACACCGGCCATCGCGGCGAACACCAGGGCGTCTCCCCAGACCGGAAGGTCGGTGGCGGCGCTGATCCCCGCGGTGCCGAGTGCGGCCACCCCGAGGGTGAGTAGCGTGAGGTCCCCGGTGAGCATTTCCGCCGCCGCGAGAACGATGCCCGCGATCAGCCAGACTATTGCGGCCACCCTGCCAGCCTAGCCTCGATGACCGGTTCGGGGGCGGGCTCGCGTAATCGCCGCCTCCCGGTGCGCCGATACCGCGCGCGCTGGTGCGCGCGCGGTAGTTTCGGGGCGTGAGTGCGCGAGACAGCTACGGCGACATCTATTCCGGACACGATCGGACCAAGAAGAAGCCGGTGCCGACAGTGAACGCCGAACGCGATCTGGTGGTCGAGGACGCGGCGAGCGGATTCTGCGGTGCCGTAGTGGGTTTCGATCGCAGCTACGACGGCGAGTTCGTGAAGCTGGAGGACGCGCGCGGGGCGGTGCGGCTGTTCGCGATGCGGGAGGCGGCGTTCCTGATCGACGGGAAACCGGTCACGCTGATCAAGCCCACCGCGACCGCGCCGAAACAGCCGGTGCGGTCGGCGTCGGGGTCCACCCGCGTCGAGGGCCTGCGGGCAAGAGTCGCGCGAACCAGCCGGATCTGGGTGGAGGGCGTGCACGACGCGGCGCTCGTCGAACGGGTGTGGGGCCACGACCTGCGGGTGGAGGGCGTGGTCGTCGAACACCTCGAGGGCCTCGACAACCTCGGTGCCCGGCTCACCGAGTTCGAACCCGGCCCCGGCGCGCGGGTAGGCGTGCTCGTCGACCACCTGGTGACCGGCTCGAAGGAGACGCACCTGACCGCCGGCCTCGGCCCGCACGTGCTGGTGACCGGCCATCCCTACATCGATGTCTGGCAGGCGGTACGCCCCGCCGCGCTCGGCATCGATGCCTGGCCGACAGTGCCGCGCGGCGAGGACTGGAAGACCGGAATCTGCGCGCGCCTCGGCTGGGGAACACCGCAGCAGGGCTGGCGCCGTGTCTACGATGCGGTCGGCTCGTTCCGGGATCTGGAAGCCCCACTCATCGGCGCGGTCGAACGGCTCATCGACTTCGTGACCGAGCCGGAGTGAACGCACAGCAGGTCAGACGGATCGTCGCGCCGAAATCGGTGATCCGCGTAGGCACCATCGACCACCTCGGTGCGCGCACGCGATCGCGGGCGAACCTTTATGCTCGATGATTATGTGCTCTCCCAGTGCCACGCTGACGCTGTGGGCCGGCTCCTGGCTGGCCGGTACCAGCGCGCCCGACGACGTGCTGGAGGCACTGCACGCCTGGGCGCCGCACCACACCATCGCGGCGGGCGACCCGGTCACCGGCGGACGCACCGACCTGCCGTGGACCTCGCGCGGTGCGGCGGGCAACGGAGCCATGCCGCTGCTCAAGGTGATCCGCGAGGCGATGGCTCCCGCCGGGGCGCAGCTGCGCCTGGTCCTGCCCGCACCGGGTGACGTGCGCGGGCTGCCGGTCGGCACCGCGTTCGCGGCCGACGCGATCGACGCCGAGGAGGGCTTGCTGCTCGGCGTTCCCGGCGAGCCCGGCACCGGTCTGATCCCGCAGTGGGACGACGACGACACCCTGCAGTGGACCGTCTACGGCGTCGATCTGCCGCGTATCGCGGGTCACGACATGTCGCTCGGCGAGGCCGAGTACACCATGCGCGAATCGGTGCGCGACGCCGCCGACGCCCTGATGCAACTGCACACCACCTCGGTCGGCAACGGCGACGACGACCCGCGTGAACAGATCGAGGCCCAGCTCGCGGCCTATGCGCGCCACGCCTATCCCGACTCGATCCCGTTGCGCGCCAAGCGAATTCTCGATACGGCCGATCATGTGGCCGCGATCCTCACCGTCGCTCAGCACGAGCCGGCGTCCTCACCCACCTCGGCCACCGCGCTCGGGGCGCACGAATCCCTGCTGCGGCCGCTGTGGAACACGATCCGCGAGGCCCGCCTCGTCGCGGTCCACGCCGCTGCCCGCCGCGACGGCTGACCTTCCGCATTCGGGACCGACGGGGTAGTCACCGAGTCCGGTGGCGCACGCCGGAGCCGATCCGTCAGTGCCGATAAGGCTGCTGGTACTGCGGTTGTTGTGGATACGGCATCTGCTGCGGGTACGGCTGCTGCTGCGGGTACGGCATCGGCTGCTGCTGCGGATACGGTTGCGGGTACTGGCCCTGCGGATACTGCGGCGAGTACTGTGCCTGCGGGTAGCCGGGGCCCGACGGGTGCTGCTGTGGGTACGGCTGCTGGTACTGCGCCGGGTACGGCTGTTGCTGATGTGCCATGTGCTGTGGCGGCATCTGATGTGGCGCAGCCTGATTCGAGGAACCGCTGAACGTGCGGATCAACACGATCACCACGATGAGCACAACAACGCCGATGATCAGGTACCAGACCCACTCCGGGACCCCGCCACCACCGACGCTGACGCTGCTACCGCCCCCGCGACGGGCCAGCACCGCCTCCGCATCGCCCGCGGGTATGTCGTCACCGGCGAGAAGACCACCTCCCCGAGCCAGTGCGGTCAGCATCATGTCGGCATGGTTCATCGGGCCCTCCCCGTAGCGTCACCCGACCTTCGGGCGAAGGTCTGCGGCGATGCTAACGCAGAGATGCGCCGAACGGGGAAGCGCCAGTTCAGAATCCGCCGAGGGCGACTTTGAGATCGGGCACATCGAGCGACCTGAGCGTCGCATCGCGGACCTGCGGGCAGGTGCGGATGGTGACGGTGTCGACGATGTGGCGGTTGTAGGCGATCGCGGCGTTGGCGACGGTGTCGTTGACCGTCCACAGCTTCATCGCGCCGGTGAACGCCACCCGCGCGACGCGCGGGCCCAGCGCCTTCCACGTCCCCTTCTGTCCGTCGAGGATGCCGCACAATTCCTCGACGGATGCCTGCGAGATCGTGGGCTCGGTGGGCTGCGGGGGCTGGGTCTGATAGCCGGAGTCCCCGCCACAGCCGGTCAGACCGAGCGCGGCGGCGGTCAGCACGAGGGCGAACCCGGCAGCGCGGCGCGGCGTGGTCGAAATCATCGGAAATCCTCCGATCAGTCGAGCGCAACTGTGAAAAGGCTACTCCTCGAACCGGGGACTACCGGTGAATGGTTATCCGGTTGTGTTCAGCGCCGGACCGGGCGCGTGGGCGGTTCGCAGCAACCGGGGGCGCACAGGGCTCCGTCGACGGTGCAGCCGTAGCCGGGGACCGTGCCGAGTTCGCGCACCGGACCGGCGCTCACGCGTTCGGCGATCAGTTCGACGATCATCCGGGAGAATCGCGGATCGGTGCCGGGTGTCCCCGCACGGGCAAAGGCCATGCCGAGCTCGGCGGCGCGGGTCGACGCTTCGTTGTCGAGGTCCCAGATCACCTCGAGATGATCGGAGACGAAACCGACCGGGCACACCACCACGGCGTCGATGCCCTTGCCGTGCAGCACATCCAGGTGGTCGACGATGTCGGGTTCGAGCCACGGTACCTGTGGCGGGCCCGAACGCGACTGCCACACCACGTCGTACTCGGCGAAACCGGTTGCCGCGGCACACAATCGGGCGGCCTCGGCGACCTGCCTGCTGTAGAGGCGGCCACCGTCGGCCGGCGGGCCCGCCGACAGGTCGGCCGAGACGGGGATGGAGTGTGCGGTGAAGACCAGGCGCACGCCGTCGCGGCGCTCGGCCGGAATCTGTTGCACCGCAGCGGCGATCGCGTCGGCGAACGACTCGATCAGCAGCGGGTGATCGAAGTACTGGCGCAGTTTCACCAGTTCCGGGGCACCGGCACCGACCACCGTGCGGGCGCGGGTGATGTCCTCGTCGTACTGGCGGCAACCGGAATACCCACCCCACGCCGACGTCGGGAAGACCAGTGCCGAACGCACGCCGTCGGCGGTCATCCGCGCGACCGTGTCCTCGACCATGGGATGCCAGTTGCGATTGCCGAAATAGACCGGCAGATCCAGCCCGGCATCGGCGAGGTCGGCCTCCAGCGCCGCGATGATCTGCTGATTCAACGCGTTGATCGGCGAGACCCCGCCGAAATGCAGGTAGTGCTGCGCGACCTCGGCGAGCCGTTCGGGGGGCACCCCACGGCCCCGAGTGACGTTCTCCAGAAAGGGGATCACGTCCTCGGGGCCCTCGGGACCACCGAAGGACAGCAGCAGCAGGGCGTCCGGCATCAGCTCAGGGACATGTTCTCCGGGAACCACATATTGTGGCTGGCGCCGCCGTCGACGTAGATGATCGAGCCGGTGGTGGCGGGCAGCCAATCCGAGAGCAGCGCCACGATCGACTTGCCGACCGCGCGCGGGTCGTTGCCGTCCCAGCCGATCGGCGACGCGCCGTCCCAGTACTGGTCGAGCTGGACGAGCTGCTTGGCATCGTCGGTCGCGGTGCCGGCGATGGCCTTGGCCGCGAGGGTCTTGATCGGACCCGCGGCGATCAGGTTGGAGCGCACCTTCTTGGCGGCACCGACCTCACGCGCCACATAGCGGTTCACCGACTCCAGCGCCGCCTTGGACACGCCCATCCAGTTGTAGTACGGCATGGCCACGCGCGGATCGAAGTCCATGCCGACGAGCGAGCCGCCCTCGTTCATGACAGGGAGCACGGCGCGCGCGAGCGAGGCGTAGCTCCACGCGGAGATCTCGAACGACTTGGCGACATCGGGGCCGGGGCCCTCGAGGAACGGCAGCGCGCCGGGGCCCATGATCGACCGCGGCGCGAACGCGATGGAGTGCAGCGCGCCGTCGATGCCCTCGGGTGCCAGCTCACGCAGCTTCTCGGTGAGCGCGGCCAGATCCTCTTCGTTGGTCACGTCGAGGCCGATGGCGGGCGGCACTTCCTGCGGCAGCCGCTTGGCGATGCGGTCGATGAGCCGCAGTCGGTCGGGAATGCCGGTGATGATCACCCTCGCGCCCTGCTCCTGCGCGATCGCGGCCGCGTGGAACGCGATCGACGAGTCGGTGATGATGCCGGTGACCAGGATGGTCTTGCCTTCGAGCAGTCCGCCCATGAGTTTTCGGTTCTCCTGAAATCAGTATGGTTGCCGCCACCTTGTCGGTGGCGCGGGGCGATCCGTTAGCGGATCAGTGACCCATGCAATAGCAGCCGTCGACGTGGACGACAGCGCCGTTATCGGATCAGTGACCCATGCCCATGCCGCCGTCGACCGGGATGACCGCGCCGGTGACATAGCGAGAGTCCTCGGAGGCGAGGAAGCTGATCACCGCGGCGACATCCTCGGCCTGGCCGAGACGCCCGAGCGGGATGAACTTCTTCGCGGTTTCCTTCAGATCATCGGGCAGCTCAGCGGTCATATCGGTTTCGATGAAACCAGGCGCCACCACATTCGCGGTGATCGAACGCGAGCCCAGCTCACGGCTGATGGAGCGAGCCATACCGATCACACCGGCCTTGGAAGAGGCGTAGTTGATCTGGCCGGGGCCACCGCCGAGCCCGACGACGGAACCGAGGAAGATCATCCGGCCCCAGCGCCCCTTGAGCATGGCGCGGTTGGCGCGCTTGGCACAGCGGAAGGCACCGGTGAGGTTGGCGTCGATGACCCGCTCGAACTGGTCCTCGGTCATGCGCATCAGCAGGGTGTCGTCGGTGATGCCCGCATTGGCGACCAGCACCTCGACCGGACCCTGGTGCTCCTCGACCTCGGTGAACGCGCGATCGACCGAATCACTGTCGGTGACATCGCATTTCACGCCGAACAGACCCTCGGGTACCCCCGATCCACGATGGGTGACGGCGACCTTGTGGCCGTCGGCCTGCAGACGCTGCGCGACCGCGAGACCGATACCGCGGTTACCGCCGGTGACCAGGACCGACCGGGATGTGACGTTCGACATAGGGTCCAACCTATCTGTTCCGATTCGTGCGCCCCGCGTCAGGGTCGCGCCGTTGCGACAGCTCACAACGCGGGGCGGTGGGAGCTAGGGCAGGCGTTGACGATAGAGCAAACTGACCACGACTCCCGCCGCGATGGCCAGCATGCCGAACAACAGCCACGGGCGGCTCGCATCGCCCCGTGTGGTCTCGTAGCCGATCTGTTCCTCGAGGGTGTCGTAGACCGCGGTGAGTTCGGCCAGCGACGACGCGGTGTAGAAGTCGCCGCCGGACAGCTCGGCGATCTCGCGCAGCGAGTCGTTGTCGACCGGCACCTTCACCCGCTGGGAACCCTTGCCGTCGGAGTCCGGGATCTCGACCGTGCCCCATTCGGTACCGAAGGAGATCGTCGAGACCGGGATGCCCTTGTTCTTGGCCAGGCGCGCGGCGGTGAAACCGTGGCGCGGGTTGTCGACGTCCTTGTCGTCGGGCACCGTCTGCTTGCCGTCCGACATCAGCACCACGCGCGCGGGCGGGGGCGTCTCGGCGCCACCGAGCACGGCGGCCAGGGTGTCGATCGATTGCAGTGCGGTGAGGACGCCCTCGCCGGTGGCGGTGCGCTCGGCCAGCTTGATGTTGTCGATCGAATGCTTGACCGCCTCGCGGTTGGTCGTCGGCGACACCATCACCGAGGCCGTGCCCGCGAACGTGACGAAACCGAGGTTGATACCGGGGGTCAGCCCGTCGACGAAATCCTTGCCTGCCTTCTGCGCGACCTGCAACCTGTTCGGCTCCACGTCGGTGGCTTCCATCGACAGCGAAACATCCATCACCAGAACCACAGTCGCGCGGTTACGCGGCACCTTCTGCACGGCGGTCGGACCGGCCGCGGCGATCGTCAGCAGGACCAGGCCCGCCAGGATCAACGCGATCGGGACATGGCGCATCGGGCTCGGTCGCGACGGGGCGACCCGCTCCAGGATGGCCATGTTGCCGAACTGCAGCATCCGCTTGTGCCGGGCGCGCTGCACCAGCACGTAACCGAGCACGAGCAGGGCGACGACCACGAGGAAACCGAGCCAGACGACGGCCGTGAAATGCGAAATACTCACTGGCGAGGCACCCGCCCGCTCGGGGCGCCGAGGCTGTGGCGCCGGGTGGACACGAACCGGACCACGTCGGCGATCCAGTCCCGATCGGTCTGCAGGGTGAGCACCGGCGCCCCGCAGCTGCGCAGCGCCTGCGCCACCTGCTCACGCTGGGCTCGGGCCGCGGCCGCGAAATCGGCACGCAGCGTGGGAGTGACGCTGAACTCGCGGGTGCGGCCCGATTCGGGATCGTGCAGCACCACGTCGCCGCCGTCGGGCAGCGCGACATCGAGGGGGTCGAGCACTTCCACGGCGAGGAGATCGTGGCGGGCGGAGATCGCGCGCAGGGAGCGCTGCCAGTCGACGTCACCGAGGAAGTCGCTGATCACCACGGCCAGACCGCGTTTGCGTTGCGGACGGCGCAGCGATTCGATCCCGGCCTTGAGATCGCCGCGTACGCCGTCGCGGGCGTGCGGGGTGGTGGCGATGCCGCGCAGCAGGGTCTGGGCGTGCATCCGTCCGCTGCGCGCGGGGATGCGTACCAGATCCTGACCGGTCGCGACGACCGCGCCGATCCGGTTGCCGCCCCCGGAGGTGAGGTGGGTGATCGCCGCGGCCGCCGCGATCGCGAGATCGCGTTTGTGTACCCGGCCGGTGCCGAAGTCCAGGCTCGACGACAGGTCGACGACGAGCCACGTCTCGAGCTCGCGGTCGGCGATCATCTGCCGCACATGCGGATGGGTGGTGCGGGCGGTGACCGACCAATCCATCTGTCGCACATCGTCACCCGGCTGGTACAGCCGTGCCTCCCCCGGTTCCGAACCCGGTCCGGGGATCAACCCCTGGTGGTCGCCGTGCAGCACGCCGTCGAGGCGGCGCCGCACGGTCAACTCGAGGGTCTTGAGCGCGGCGGCCAGCTTCGGGTCGGTCAGTTCACCGGCACGGAACGAGGGCGGAGCGTGAGACGACACGGGCACGCGGACAACGGGTTCCGGCGCACTCACTGGGGCGCGACGGAGCCGGCGGGCTGGGACTGCTGCCCGTTCACCGCCTGCGGCACCGGCTGCTGCTGGGGCGGCTGGGGCACCGGCGGCTGCTGCGGTGCGGCCTGGCCGTTGGCCTGCGGGGCGACCTGCGGCAGGCCGACCGTCTGGAGCACGCGCTTGATGACGTCCTCGGGCGAAACCTCGTCGGCCAGTGCGTCGTACGACAGCACCAGACGGTGACGCAGCACGTCCGGGATGACCTCGACGACGTCCTGCGGAACCACGTAGTCACGGCCACGGATCAGCGCGACCGAGCGCGCCGCGGCGATGATGCCCAGGCTCGCGCGGGGGGACGCGCCGTAGGAGATCCAGCTCGCCACATCCTCCATGCCGAAGTCGGCGGGCGTGCGGGTCGCGGTGATCACACGGACCACGTAGTCGACGAGCGCGTGGTGCACGAAGACGTTGGCCGCCACCTTCTGCAGGCGGATGATGTCCTCGGGGTCGAGGATCTGGTTCGGTTCGGGCGCGCTCACACCCATCCGGTAGATGATCTCGCGCTCTTCCTCGACCGAGGGGTAGTCGACGACGACCTTGAACAGGAAGCGGTCGCGCTGCGCCTCGGGCAGCGGGTACACGCCCTCGCTCTCGATCGGGTTCTGGGTCGCCATGACCAGGAACGGATCGGGCATCGGGTAGGTCTTGCCGCCGATCGACAGCTTGCGCTCGGCCATCACCTCGAGCAGTGCCGACTGCACCTTGGCGGGCGCGCGGTTGATCTCGTCGGCGAGCACGAAGTTCGCGACGACCGGGCCGAGCTCGGTGTCGAATTCCTCGCGGCCCTGCCGGTAGATGCGGGTACCGATGAGATCGGTCGGCACCAGGTCCGGGGTGAACTGCACCCGGGAGAACGAGCCGCCGACGACCTTGGCGAAGGTTTCCACCGCAAGAGTCTTCGCGACGCCCGGCACACCTTCGAGCAACACGTGTCCGCGTGCCAGAACACCCACGAGCAAACGCTCGACGAGTCGGTCCTGACCGACGATAACCCGCTTGACCTCGTAGATCGCCTTCTCGAGAGTCTGGACGTCACGCTCCAGGGTGCTCGGCGTGGCCGTACCGGCGTCCTTCGCCAGCTTCGGCCCGCTCACACCTTCCGTCGAAGTCACCAACATCCCCGCTTTCGCTTTGGTCCTGTGCGTGCGGCACCAACTATTCCATTGAATCGCCCGGTGCGCCGCAACCGGCCAGTACTAGACGGGGATTCGTCATGCTCGTGACGCCGCTCACGCGCAGCGGCGACTGTGGCGCACGCTGCATCGATCGCGGCCCTACCAGCGGCGATGGACACTCAGCCGGTGACGATTCGGACCGCGTACGGCATGATGCCGTCTTCGCGGACCGGGGAAATCTTCACGACATCCCCGGATTCAGGGGCCTCGATCATCTTGCCGTTGCCCAGATACATCGCCACATGGGCGCTGCCACCGGGACCCCAGAACAGCATGTCGCCGCGCTCGCGGTCCTCGACGTCGACCCGGGTGCCCGCGTTGTACTGATAGCCGCTGTAGTGCGGCAGCGACACGCCGATGCCGGCGAAGGCGTAGAGCATCAGGCCCGAGCAGTCGAAGCCGACCTTGTTGAAGTCACCGTGGGCGTCGCCGGTGCCGCCGTCGCGGATGCCGAGGGTGGGACCGTCTTCGTCGCCGCCGCCCCAGGCATAGGTGACGCCGAGTTGCGACATCGCGCGGTCGACCACCGTTTCGATCGCGGCCGAACCGGTGACCTGCGGTTGCGAGGGTCGCGGTTTGGTTCGGCGCGGGGAGGCCGGGGTCGACTCGAGGTCGGCGTGCGGGCGCTGGCCCTCGTTGAGCTGGGCGGCGCGGTCGCGGGCGGCTTTGTCCGCGGCGGCGCGCGAGGCGGCGGCGTTGGCGGCGGCCAGCAGGGCCATCACCTCGGCTTCGCGTTGGTCGTCCCAGGCCAGGAAGATCTCGCGCTGGCTCTGCAGCCCGGCGACGGTCGAGCGGGCGACGTCGAGAGCGGACTGTGCCGCGCTGCGGTCGCGACGCAGGGTATCGCGAGCCACGGCCTGGGTGTCGAATTCGGACTTCGCGATGTTCACCGCGGCTTGGGCGGCGTCGCGCTTCTGCTCAGCGCCGGCGGCGGCGTTGTCGGCGTCGGTCTTGGCCTGCCGCGCGGCGGAGTTCTGGTTTGCCTGGGCGACCTGGGCGCGGCGCAAGCCGTCCAGGACCTGCCGCTGGTTCTTCGACACCATGCCGAGCACCTGCGCGCGATCCATCGCGGCATCGGGGGTGGAGGAGGCGAGGTAGGTGACGACCGAACTGTTGGCGGGGCGCACGTACGCCTGAGTGGCGACCTGATCGAAATCCTGGCGTGCCGCACCGACTTTCACGCCCGCGTCGGCCAGCTGGGTCTGGCTGTCGGTGACGGCGGCCGCGGCCGCGTCGGCGGCGTCGCGCGCGGTCTGCAGGTCCACGAGTGCCTGGTTGACCGCTTCCCGTTTGCCCGCGAGCTGGTCGTCGAGTTCGCGTAACTGCTGATCGGCCGCCGCGACGCGATTGATCAGTACACCGATCTCGGTGACCCGCGCGTCGACCTGAGCGCCCGCCCCGGCGATCTCACCGTCGGACGGATTGGGTGGAGGGGGTGGCACAGCAGCGACCGGTCCCGCGGCGAGCAGCACTGCCACTACCGCCAGCAAACCGATCGCTATTCGTAATAGACCTGGTTCGTCCTGCCTGCCCGCACTGCGCACGGCACCTCCGAGTATCTCGACTCGACATACGCCACCGGCGCATCAGTCGAAACACCGACCACAAGAGTCGACCAATGCCCCCTGTACCACTGCATTCACGATCGCGTTCATCGCAACCGTACGACACATAGTTCACAAAGGAAACATCCGTCACAGTGGGGCGCGGCATCAATTCACAGATTGCTCGGAATTAGCCTGACCAAGGACAGTTTTCTACCGCACAAAACAGACCGTTGGTCTGGAAATGTGACTGCAGTGAAACCAGTTAGTTGGTGGAACCCGCATCGACGCGCGAGGACGTGGGGGCTGCCGGTGCGTCCACATCGGGACCGCGGCGGACCTTCACCAGGTACAGCCCGGCGATCACGAGTGCCATCAGGGTCAGCAACACCGTGGTGATGACGCCCCAGGAAACGCCCTCCGGCTGCTCGAGCCGGTCGACGAAGGCCTGCACGGCCTCTTCAGGATGATTGCCCTTGTACTTGGCCGCATCCTCGGCCCATTCGAGCCGCACCCGGCTGACGGTGTCGCTGTAGGTGCCCAGCCAGTCGTCGCTGAACACGGCGACAGTGCCGTGGGTGTTCTCGCCGACCTCGGTGGCCAGGTCACGTAGGCTCGAGTCGTGGCCGGGATTACCGGGAACGATGACGACGCTGAGCGGGATCCCCTCGGATCGCGCCTGCGCGACGATCGCCGCCAGTTTCTCCTGATCCTGACCCTTGGGGGCCGCGACGTGATTGTCGGCGAGGTCGGACGCGACGCTGCTCAGCACGGTGTTCGGCGGCAGTTCGGCCGCCATCGGCGCAAAAGTGGTCATGTTCCATCCGGTCTGTCGAGCCACGATCGCCGGTGTCGCGACGGGCGTCCAACACTGCCAAGGTGAGCGTCACTGCGTCTTCCCCGACTTCGCTCGTCAGGCACAGTACGCGACTCGGCGCCCGGCTACGCCTGCGCGGCACCACCCACGGCCCCCGCGTATTTCATAGGACAAGCGTACTGTTAGGATCGTACGGCGAGGAAACAGGCATCTCACGGTGCCGGATACCCCCTCCGAAGACGCGAGTCGCCGGCACAGCCCCGCCGGCGGCACACCCTCACACATGAGTGGAGCTGACGTGACGAAGATTGATACCTTCGGCGCCAAGGGCACGCTCGAGGTCGGAAGCAACTCCTACGAGATCTTCCGTCTCTCGGCTGTTCCCGGCACCGAGAAGCTGCCCTACGCCCTGAAGGTGCTGGCAGAAAACCTGCTGCGCACCGAGGACGGCGCGAACATCACCGCCGATCACATCCGCGAGATCGCGAACTGGGACCCCTCGGCACAGCCGAGCGTCGAGATCCAGTTCACCCCCGCGCGCGTGATCATGCAGGACTTCACCGGCGTGCCCTGCATCGTCGACCTGGCCACCATGCGTGAGGCCGTCACCGTCCTCGGTGGCGACCCGAGCAAGGTCAACCCGCTCTCGCCCGCCGACATGGTCATCGACCACTCGGTGATCCTGGACGTCTTCGGCCGCGCCGACGCGCTGGAGCGCAACGTCGACCTCGAGTACGAGCGCAACGGCGAGCGTTACCAGTTCCTGCGCTGGGGCCAGGGCGCCTTCGACGACTTCAAGGTCGTCCCCCCGGGCATGGGCATCGTCCACCAGGTCAACATCGAGTACCTGGCCCCCACGGTCATGGTCCGCAACGGCCAGGCCTACCCCGACACCTGTGTCGGCACCGACTCGCACACCACCATGGTCAACGGCCTCGGCGTGCTGGGCTGGGGCGTCGGCGGCATCGAGGCCGAGGCCGCGATGCTGGGCCAGCCGGTCTCCATGCTGATCCCGCGCGTGGTCGGCTTCAAGCTGACCGGTGAGATCAAGCCGGGCGTCACCGCTACCGACGTGGTACTCACCGTCACCGAGCAGCTGCGCAAGCACGGCGTCGTCGGCAAGTTCGTCGAGTTCTACGGCAAGGGCGTCTCCGAGGTCCCCCTCGCGAACCGCGCCACCCTGGGCAACATGAGCCCCGAGTTCGGTTCCACCGCCGCGATCTTCCCGATCGACGAAGAGACCATCAACTACCTGCGCCTGACCGGCCGCAGCGACGAGCAGCTCGCGCTCGTCGAGGCGTACGCCAAGGAACAGGGCATGTGGCACGACGCCGAGCGCGAGCCGGTGTACTCGGAGTACCTCGAGCTCGATCTCGGCAGCGTCGTGCCGTCGATCGCGGGCCCGAAGCGTCCCCAGGACCGCATCCTGCTCAGCGACTCCAAGAGCGCGTTCCGCTCCGACATCGTCAACTACGTCGGCGAAGGAGAGCTCACCGCGCTGGACGAGGGCGTCGACGAGTCCTTCCCGGCCTCGGACTCGACCGCTGTGTCCGCCGCCGCCGCCGACGACACCTACACCCCCGCGCACTCGGCGGCCAACGGTGCCAAGGGTCGTCCGTCCAAGCCGATCGAGGTCGTCGGCGAGGACGGCAACAAGTTCGTCCTCGATCACGGCGCGGTGGTCGTCGCGGGTATCACCTCCTGCACCAACACCTCCAACCCGTCGGTCATGCTCGGCGCCGCCCTGCTCGCCCGCAACGCGGTGGAAAAGGGTCTCGCGACCAAGCCGTGGGTGAAGACCAACATGGCGCCGGGTTCGCAGGTCGTCACCGACTACTACGAGAAGGCCGGTCTGTGGCCCTACCTGGAGAAGCTGGGCTTCTTCGTCGGTGGCTACGGCTGCACCACCTGCATCGGTAACACCGGTCCGCTGCCCGAGGCGATCTCGGCCGCGATCAACGACAACGACCTCTCGGTCACCGCGGTGCTCTCGGGTAACCGCAACTTCGAGGGTCGCATCTCCCCCGACGTGAAGATGAACTACCTGGCCTCCCCGCCACTGGTCATCGCGTACGCGCTCGCGGGCACGATGGACTTCGACTTCGAGACCGACGCGCTGGGTCAGGACACCGACGGCAACGATGTCTTCCTGAAGGACATCTGGCCGTCCGCCCAGGAGATCGACGACACCATCAAGACGTCGATCAGCCAGGACATGTTCCGCAACTCCTACGCCACCATCTTCGATGGTGACAAGCGCTGGCAGGGTCTGGCGACCCCGGAGGGCGATACCTTCGCGTGGGACGAGAAGTCGACCTACGTGCGCAAGGCGCCGTACTTCGACGGCATGTCGATGGACCCGTCCCCCGTCACCGACATCTCCGGCGCTCGCGTGCTGGCGCTGCTGGGCGACTCGGTCACCACCGACCACATCTCCCCGGCGGGCCCGATCAAGCCCGGCACTCCGGCCGCGCAGTACCTCGACGCCAACGGTGTGGCCCGCAAGGACTACAACTCGCTGGGCTCGCGTCGCGGTAACCACGAGGTCATGATCCGTGGCACCTTCGCCAACATCCGGCTGCGCAACCAGCTGCTCGACGACGTCTCGGGTGGTTACACCCGCGACTTCACCCAGGACGGTGGCCCGCAGGCGTTCATCTACGACGCCTCGCAGAACTACCAGGCCGCGGGCATCCCGCTGGTCGTGCTCGGCGGCAAGGAATACGGTTCGGGCTCCTCGCGTGACTGGGCCGCCAAGGGCACCAGCCTGCTGGGCGTGAAGGCCGTCATCACCGAGTCGTTCGAGCGCATCCACCGCTCCAACCTGATCGGCATGGGCGTTGTGCCGCTGCAGTTCCCGGCCGGGCAGTCCGCCGCGTCGCTGGGCCTGACCGGCACCGAGACCTTCGACATCGCGGGCATCACCGCCCTCAACGAGGGTGTCACCCCCAAGACCGTCAAGGTCACCGCCACCGCGGAAGACGGCAAGGTCACCGAGTTCGACGCGGTCGTGCGCATCGACACCCCTGGTGAGGCCGACTACTACCGCAACGGCGGCATCCTGCAGTACGTGCTGCGCAACATGATCCGCGGCTAACTGCTCGATCCGGTGGCGTGACATCGTGAGATGTTGCGCCACAAGGGCATTCGTGTGCCCGTGAATAATGCGACAGCCCCCGTCTCGGTTCGCCGGGGCGGGGGTCCGTGTATCCGCTAGTTGGAGGAATCATGCCCAAGGTCAGCGACGACCACCTCGCCGCGCGCCGCAGCCAGATCCTCGACGGTGCACGACGCTGCTTCGCCGAATACGGCTATGACGGCGCCACCGTGCGCCGCCTGGAGGAGGCCATCGGCCTGTCCCGCGGTGCGATCTTCCACCATTTCCGTGACAAGGACGCTCTCTTCTTCGCCCTGGCCAAGGACGACGCCGAACGCATGGCCGAAGTCGCCGCCAACCAGGGCATCGTCCAGGTGATGCGCGATATGCTCGCCCGCCCGGAGGAATTCAACTGGCTGGGCACCCGCCTCGAGATCGCGCGCCGAGTCCGCACCGACCCCGAATTCCGCGCGGGCTGGACCCAGCGTTCGGCCGAACTGACCGCCGCGACGCTGGCCCGCCTGGAGCGCCGCAAGGCCGCCGGAGCCCTGCGCGACGACGTCCCCACCGACGTCCTGCTCGGCTACCTCGACCTGGTTCTCGACGGCCTCATCGCCCGCATCGCTTCGGGCCACACCAACGAAAACCTTTCCGCCGTACTGGATCTCGTCGAAGCCTCGGTGCGGCGCAAGGAATCCTGAGTTAGGCTCGGCGTGGCCATGGAGTAGTTCAGCAGGTAGAACGCCGACTCCACAGGACGGATGTCGCGGGTTCGATTCCCGCCTCCATGGCCACCGAACTTTCCCCGATTGCGCACGGCGGGATCATCACGGGGCGCCCTTTCCCCGGCTGGGATCAGCGGGTCAGCTCGCCCAGCCATCGAGCAGGGTTCGCGAGATCCGGTCCAGGGCGCCACGATCCGCGGGTGTCAACACCGACAGCATCGCCGTCTCGTTTTCGGTGTGCGCCACGACCACCGTGTCGACCAGTACCCGGCCCTGCTCGGTGAGCGCCACCCGCACGGCGCGACGATCCTCGCGGTCGGCGATCCGGACGACCAGGCCCGCGGCTTCGAGCCGGTCGATGCGGCCGGTCATCCCCGCGCGCGACAGCATCAGAGTGTCGGCGAGCACCGACGGGTTGAGCTCGAAGGGCGAGCCCGAACGACGCAGTGCCGCCAGCACATCGAACTCACCGCGCTGCAAACCGTGTGCGGCGAAGACGTTTTCGATCCGAGCCATGGCGATGTTCATCAGCCTGCCGAGCCTGCCGAAGACCGCCATCGCCTCGAGGTCCAGTTCGGGCCGCTCCCGCTGCCACTGCGCCGTGATCGCATCCACCACGTCCGGTTCGCGTTCATCCATGCACACGATTCTATTCGCTGGGATATAGTTCGGTAGCGAATTATCAACCGACGAACGGAATGGTCATGACGAACACCCGCGACATCGCCCTCTGCCTGCCCGAGGATGCCGAGACACTGGGCACCGAGAACGTGCGGATGCGCCTGCTCACCGACGCGAACGCCAGCGACGGCGCGGTGAGCACCCTCGAGGTCACCATGGCGCGGGGTGCCGACGGCGCCGCTCCGCACTTCCACACCCGTTCCGACGAGCTGTTCTATGTCGCCGACGGCGAACTCCAGGTCATGGCGGGCGATCGCATCCTCACCGTCGGCGCGGGCGGCTCGCTGGTCGTCCCACGGCAGATGCCGCACGCCTTCGGCGCCACCCCGGACAGCGGCGCGCGCATCCTCATCGCCCTGATGCCCGGCGTCGAACGCTTCGAGTACTTCCGCCTGCTCGATCGGCTCATCCACGGCACGGCGACCCATGAGGAATTCGTCGCCGCCCAGGAGGAATTCGATAACCACTTCGTCGACGCGCCCGCGTGGTGGGACGAGCGCAACGCCCACCGAGTTTGAGCCGTGGCGCAGAACGCGGCCCCTGCCGCCGTACCGGGCCTGATCGAGGCCTCGGCACGGCGGCAGGACACTGATCTACGCCGTCAGCATCTCCGTCAGATGATCGGCGATCGCGACAACGGTCGGCTGCTGCCAGAAAACGGTGGCCTGCAACTTGTGGCCGAACCGCTTCTCGAGCTTCTTGCGAATGGTCACCGTCATCACCGAATCGAGTCCCTGTTCCAGCAGCGGACGGCGCGGATTCAGATCCGCCGGATCAGGCAAGCGCATCTCGGCGGCGATCGTGCCCGACACCTCCGCCGCGATCAGCTCCCGCACCTGCTCGGTGGTCAGGTTCTCCAGCGACAGCACCGGACCGGACAGCGCCGAGCCTGCCGCTGAATCGTCCTCGGCCGGACGGTCGATGACCGGATACTCCATTCCGGTGACCCGGGCGATCACCGTGCCGTCCGTCGACGCGACCAGCCCGTCCACGACATCGGTGCGCTTCGGATCCAGGGCCACCTCGATGATCACCTCGTCGGCCGGCTCACCGGCACAGCGCACGTCATCGATCTGGACCACCATCCGCAGGACCGGTTCGCCGCCGAACGCGGCGGGCGCGATCGACATCACCGCATCGAGTACCGGAGCCCAGGTGGCGCTGCCGCCTGCCGCGACGCGCACTCGCGCGCGCACCACGTCGGCGCCGAAGAGCAATTCCTCGACACGCCACTCGAACCCGGTTTCGGGCACCCCGACCGCGGCCAGTCGCTGGTGGACCACACCCGGTTCGACCGGGAACATCCGGCGCGCCGCCGGGTCGTCCAGGGCCGTGGGCAGCGGCACCCCGGCTGCGACCGGCACCGCGGATGCCTCGGCGTGGATCAGCCAGGCGGCTTCCTGCTCGGGGTCCTCACCCGGTGTCCGCGAAGCGATCCGCAGCAGCCCACGATCCGGATCGTGCACGACCTGCACCTCACGCTCACCGTCGGTCAGCAGGGGATGGCGCATCGCCACCCCGGCGAGCTCGATCGCGGCGTCACCGAGCGCACCGGCCTGCCGGAAGGTCTCGACCAGCACGGCGGCGGGCACGATCTCGGCGCCGTTGAGCGCGTGGCTACCCGGATAGGGGCGGTTCTCGTCCACCAGCACCGTGTTCCAGATCCGCAGATCGCTGCCCGCGACGGTGCTCGGGGTGCCGAGCAACGTGTGCGAGGCCGCGGCGTGCCCCTGGCCGGGGACCCGACCGGCCACCGAGGGGGCGTGCCACAGCCGACGTCCCTGCCACGCGTAGCCGGGCAGATCCGCCTGCGCCGCGGGCGGCTGCAGGCGGTCCAGGTCGACGAGCAGTCCCCGGCAGTGCACGGTGCCGAGCGCGGCCAGGAAGGCCTGCTGCTCCGGCACGTCGCGACGCAGGGTCGTGCCGACGAACGCGTCGTCGATTCCGCTCTCGCCGAGCGTTTCCCGAATCGAGTGGGCGACGACCGGGTGCGGCGAGATCTCGAGGAAGTCGCGGAATCCGTCGGCCAGCGCGGCTTCGACGGCGCCCGCCAGCCGCACGGGATTTCGCAGGTTCGCGACCCAGTACTCGGCGTCGGCCGCCGGTTCGGCACGCGCGTCGAGCAGCGCGGTCGAGTACATCCGCACCGAATGCGGGCGATAGTCCAGGTCGGCGCCCGCCGCCGCGAGCTCGGCGAGCAGCGGGTCCATGTGCGGACTGTGGAACGCCACATCGGAGGCGACGCGGCGCACCCCGATCCCGTCGTCGGGCCACTGCGCGAGCACCTCCTCGATCGCGCTCGGGTCACCGGAGAGCACACTCGATACTGTCGACGACGCGATCGCGGCGACCAGATCTGTTCTGCCGCCCAGTTTTTCGTCGGCATCCCGCAACGGCATCGTCACCATCGCCATCGCGCCGTTGCCCGCGACCCGGCGCAGCAGGATCGAGCGCCGGCAGATCAGCCGGGCGCCGTCGGCGAGCGGCAGCGCCCCGCTGGCCACGGCGGCGGCGATCTCACCGACGGAGTGGCCGATGATGGCGTCCGGGGTCACCCCGTACGCTCGCCACATCGCGGCCAGACCCGTCTGCATCACGAAGATCATGGTCTGGATCCGGTCGACGCCGTCGATCTCGTCATCGATCAGTACCTGTCGCGGCGAGAAGCCGATCTCGGCCAGGAAGATCGGCTCCACCTCGTCGACCACCGCCGCGAACTCGGGCACAGCGAGCAGCTCGCGTCCCATTCCGCGCCACTGTGAACCGTGTCCGGAGAAGACCCACACCAGGCCCTTACCGAATTCGGCGGCCACGGTTCCCGTCACGACGCCGGGGTCCGGCCGTGCGGCGGCCAGTTCCCGCAGTCGTGCGATCAACTCGTGCTCGTCGCGGGCCACCACGGCCGCGTTGTGGTTCAGGCGCGACCGGTGATGGGACAGGGTGCGGCCGACGGCGTCGAGCGGCACCGCGCCCGCCCGGTCGCTGACCCACTCCGCGAGCCGATCCGCGTACGCGCGCAGGGCGGTATCGGAGGCCGCCGAGAGCGGAAACAGCCGGAGCCCGTCGAGCTCGGTCCGCGGCGGCGCGACCGGTGGCACGGGCGCGGCGGGCGCTTCCTCCAGCACCAGGTGCGCGACGGTGCCGCCGTAGCCGAAGCCCGAGACGCCCGCGCGCCGCGGACTGCTGCCCTCGGACCACGCGGTGTGCTCGGTGGCGAGCCGAATACCCGAAGTGTCCCAGGGGATCTCCGGATTGAGCTCGGTCGACAGCGGCGTGCGCGGGATCTCCGCGTGCCGCAACGCCAGCACCGTCTTGATCACACTGGCCACGCCCGCGGCCCCCTCGAGGTGGCCGATGTTCGATTTCACCGACCCGATCAGGCAGGGGTCGCCGACCGGACGCACCGATCCGTACACCGAGGCGAGCGCCTCGGCCTCCATCGGGTCGCCCAATCTGGTGCCGGTGCCGTGCGCCTCGACGAAATCGACTGTGGCCGGGTCGATTCCGGCGTTGCGGCAGGCCCGCGCCATGACGTGAGCCTGCGCTTCGCCCGACGGCGCCATGATCCCGTTGGTCCGGCCGTCCTGATTCACCGAACTGCCCCGGATGAGCGCGAGCACCTCGTCGCCCGCGCGCTGCGCGCTGTCCAGGCGGCGCAGCACCACGACGCCGCAGCCCTCGCCACGGCCGTAACCGTCGGCCGAGGCGTCGAAGGCCTTGCTGCGGCCGTCGGGGGCGAGCGCGCCCGCCGCGTCGAGGGTGATCGTCTGGCCGGGGGTGACGATCAGGTTCACCCCGCCCACGATCGCCAGATCGCAATCACCGTTGCGCAGGCTCTGGGCGGCCAGGTGCAGCGCCACCAGCGAGGCCGAGCATGCCGTGTCCACCGCGATGCTCGGTCCGCGCAGATCGAACGAGTGCGACAACCGGTTGGCGACAGCGCAGGTCGCCGCGCCGATGCCGGTCCACGCCTCGATGCTGGCCAGGTCCTCCAGCATCAGCGCACCGTAGTCACCCGTGCAGACGCCGACGAACACACCGGTCTCGCTGCCCGCGAGTTCTCGCGGCGCGATCCCGGCCTGTTCGAGCGCATCCCAGGTGACCTCGAGCAGCAACCGCTGCTGCGGGTCCATCAGCGAGGCCTCACGTGGAGAGATGCCGAAGAATTCCGCGTCGAAGCGCTCGATCTCGTCGAGGAAGCTGCCACGGGCCACGGTGTTCTGGATGGCGGTCGCGAATTGTGGTGTGCGGTGCCGATATCGCGACCAGCGCTCCGGCGGTATCTCGCCGTAGGTGTCGCGCCCGGCCGAGAGCAGTTGCCAGAAGTCGGCGGGGGAATCGACGCCGCCGGGGAAGCGACAGCCGATGCCGATCACCGCCACCGGATCGACCGGGGTGTGGGAGGCGTTGCCGGAGACAGGGTGGGACATAGCGTTCTCGTTCCTGGATGCGACGGACGTGGGATCGGGATGGACGGTCACGCGATCCACCCCGGATCACGCAGAACCTTGATGACCGCGGCCGACAGCAGCACGCCGGGCGCCGAGCCGAACAGCAGCATGTACTGACCGGGCCCGAGTTGACCCGTGGTGATCAGATGCTCGAACGACAGGATCTGGTCGCTGGCCGAGCAGTGGCCGATATCGCGCCCGAATTCCCAGGTCGACATCTCCATGGGCAAACCGAGCGGCACCATGCACCGCTGTTCGGTGGCCTCGCGCGAACAGTTCAGGAACGCGACGCGGGCGATGTCGCCGAGCTCGATGCCCGCGTCGGCCAGCGCCTGGCCGACCACCACCGGGATCTGCTCGCGCACCCGCGCCAGGGCCGCGCCCAAGGGCGAATCGGGCGCTGCCGCCACCTTGGCGGTGATCTCCTGCAGCCGGGCGAAGAAGTCGGGCGACTTCCCGAGCGAGACACCGGGCGGGAACATCGGTTCACTGGCCCGGTGGATCTCCTCGGCTTCGGGAATCGAGGTGTGGCACACCGACATCAGCTGGGCGAAGCCGTCGGTCTTGCTCAGCACCACCGCGGAGGCGGCGTCACCGGCGACGAACAGCGCCGACATCTGCCACCGGTCCATCAGCGGGGTGCCGAAATTGTCGGCCGCCACCAACAGCGCGGTACGCCGGTCGGGATCGGCGCGCAGGTAGTCGAATGCCATCGACAGGCCGGCGAACATGCCGTTGCAACCCTGTCGGATCTCCAACGCCGGGATCGGCCCGACGAGATGACGTTGCAGGTAGGGGTGCGGCAGCCAGCCCTCCGGGCCTTGCAGCCAGGTGCTGGCGTACAGCAGGAGATCGAATTCGTCGGCGGCCAGACCGGACCGTTTCACCGCGACTTCCGCGGCGCGCAACGCCATCTCCGGGGCGGGGATCGGACCGGCCACCGCCGCACCGCCGAGCTCGTGGATCTCCGCGGTCTCGGCGGAGTACAAGCCCTGTGCGACAGCCTGTTCGGTGGTGACGGTCGAGGGGAGGAACGAGCCGAGGGCGGCTATGTAGGTATCGGGTGTTCGCATGAAGATCCTCAAGCAATCGAGTCGGTCTGGTCCTACCGTCCGGTCCAGTGCGGTAGACGTTTCTCGGCGAAGGCCAGCGGGCCCTCGGTCGCGTCGGCCGAGTCGGCGCGGACGCGCTCCCACGGGTAGTCGGCCTCGAAGGCGGCGGGCAGTGGCAGATTCGCCGACAGCGCGGCGGATTCCTTGATCGCGCGAATCGACAGGGGCGCGCAGGCGAGCACGTCGGCGGCCCAGCGGTCGACGCACGCGTCCAGTTCGGACTCGTCGACCACCTCGTTGACCACCCCGAGCTCGTAGGCCCGGGTGGCCGACATCGGGCGGCCGGTCAGCAGATGCCCCATCGCGACGCGGTAGGGCACCTGCCGGGGCAGCCGGAAGACCCCGCCCGCGCCCGGGATCAGCCCCAGTTTCACCTCGGGGAGCCCGAATCGGGCGTCGGTCGACGCGATCACGATGTCGCAGGCGAGCGCGAGTTCGAAGCCACCGCCGAGCGCGTACCCGGACACCTTCGCGATGATCGGTTTCGCGAAGGAGAAGCGTTCGGTCAGCCGCGGATACCCCGGCTTTCCCGCGCTGCCGAACGAGGACCGGGTCGGGGCGCCGTCGCCGATCCGCTCGGCCAGTTCCGTCAGGTCCTGCCCGACCGAGAACGCCCGCCGCCCCGCCCCGCTCAGCACGACGGCCCAGATGTCGTCGTCGGCTTCGATGTCGTCCCAGATCTCGGCCAGCTCGGCGTGCATGGCGCGATTCATCGCGTTGAGGACCCGCGGCCGGTTGAGTTCCACGGTCGCGAGATGGCCGTGCTTGCGGTACTCGACGGTGCTCGACGGCGCCACGGTGGTCATCGCGGCGCCTTGCGGTCGAACCGCTCGGTCTTGGCCATGACGTCCGGGGAGTACAGCCGCAACGCCTGGTGCAGCGCGAATTCCGCCAGATAGCGGCGGAACACGTCCTGTGGTTCCTCGGCGACGACCAGCATGTGCTTGTTGGCGACCACGGCGGGCGAGGCGAGTCTGGCTGCGGCCTTGCCGATTTCGAGGTCCATGTCGGCCGGTTCGGCGACGGTGTCGATCAGCGACCGCGCCTCCGGTTCGGTCGCCCAGATCTTGCGGCCCCACAGGATCACCTCCCGCGAGAGCCGGAAGTTCGCCGATCGTCCCAGGCGCAGGTTCGCGACGCCCGGGATGATGCCCTCCTGCGCGGCGGGCAGGCTGACGTAGCTGTCGGTCGCCGCGATGACCCGATCGAAGACCATGAGCAGCTGTGCTCCGCCCCCGATCGCGAACGAATCGACGGCCGCGACCCAGGGTTTGGTGACCGGGACGGCGGGCCAGCGCGCCGCGTCCTCGGTGTGTCCGCGCAGGATCTTCGCGATGTAGCCGGTCTCGCGTCCGAGCAGGAAGTCGAGGAAGGAGATCTTGCCCTGGTGCAGGTGGGCGAGATTGATGCCCGCGCTGAAGACTCGGCGACCGCGATAGCGCGGATGGTCCATCACGCCGCCGCGGACCACGCCGACCCGGGTCTCGGGGTCGAGCAGTACCAGGTCGACCGCGGTTTCCATATCGGCGACGTGCTGGTTGTCCTCGGCGTTGAGGCACTCGGTGTTGGTGATCGTGATCGTCGAGGTGCTGCCGCTGCGCTCGAGGCGCGCGGCAGGCAGTGTGATCGAGCCGGTGGCGCGGAAGTCGGCGAGCAGGTCGAGGGCGGCCTCGGTGGGCGCGCGCATCGCGTCGAGCAGGTGATTGCCGAGGACCGGGTCCGCGAACACGGCCTGGAAGAAGATGCCCTGATCGATCTCCCAGCCCTCTTTCGCCGGCTGCGCCACCGCGGCGTCGGCGTGCACCTGCGCGGTGGTCGGGAGCAGGCCGGGATACAGCACAGTCACGGCCGCGGCGAGCGCGCTCAGCCGAAGACCTCGCCGCAGGTCATCGGTGGCCGTTCCGTAGACGACAGCGAGGTGCCGTCGCAGGAACTGCCGACGCAGGCGGCGCAGCACGTGGTGCGCGGCCGCGGCCGCGGCGGCCGCCGTCTCGTCCCGGTCGGGAACCGGTCCGAGCGACTCCAGCAAGGCCGCGTGTTCGGTTGCCGCAGCGCGCAATTCGGCCATGTCGTAGTCGAGCTGACCCACGATCGTGCGCGGGGTGATGACGGTGGTCACGATGCCGCCCGTTCACGTCGCAGAGCGCGGTCCGAGGCGGCCAGATGCGCGCCGAGCGCGTCTTCGAACCGGGTGCTCGGCGCGTCGAGCAGCAACCTGCGCCGGATCGCGATCTCGATTCCCGAGACCGCGCCGAACAGCGCGGCGCCCGCGGCGATCGAGTCGGCATCGGCGCCGGGTTCGATCACGGCGTCCACCAGGCCACAGTCTCTGGCCCGCTCGGCCGACAGCGCCCTGCCGAGTACCGCCAATTCCCGGGCCGGACCACCGCCGGCCTGACCGGCCAGCCGGTAGACCGCCATCGCGGGCCACACCCCGCCGTCACTCGCCGCCAGCTCGAAGACCGTGCCCGCCGCCATGATCCGGTAGTCGGCCACGAGCAGGAGCTCCGCGGCGGGCCCGTACGCGTCGCCGTCGACGAGGGCGATGACCGGCGCGGGGACCTGCTCGAGGCGGCGCAGCGCGCCTTCCCATTTGTTCACGTCGCCGACGCTGACCGGGCCCGGCCAGGCGAATCGCGCACCCGGTGCCGCACCGCCGATGCGCAGGACCACCGCGCACTCTCCCCCGGCCGCGGACGCGTCCTCGGCCCGCACCACTGCCGCGAGCACGCTCGCGGTCAGTTCCGGTGCGAGCGCACCGTCGGCTGCCACTTCGGTGGTGATCATCTCAGTCACGAATTGCCTTTCCACAGGATGGTTTTCGCCCTTCGGCGCTCAGAACCGCAGCAGCGCGGTCTCGATCTGCGATCCCGGACCCATCGTCATGAGGACGCAGTAGTCGCCGGGCGCCACGCGCCCCTCGGCCAGCAGCCGCTCATAGGAGAACAGAAACGATCCGCTCGACAGATTCCCGAAATCGCGCATGACGCTCACGGTGTGGCGCAGGTCGTGTGTGGTCAGACCCAGGTTGATCTTCACCGCGTCGATCACCTTCTTGCCGCCGGAGTGCACGATCCACTGGGCGATGTCCTTGCGCCGGAGCCCGGCGTCGCCGAGTAGTTCGTCGACGACCCGCTCGACGTGGGCGCCGACCTCGTAGGGAACCTCTTTGTCGAGATAGAAGCTGAACTTGCCGGCATCGTCGTCCCAGTCGTAGCGCATCGCGTCCACCGCCCGCGTGATCATGTAGCTGGCGCGCCCGATCAGTTGTGGCGCACCGGATCGCGTGTCCGTGCCGGCGCCTACGTAGGATTCGCCGGTGCTGATCGCGAGGGCGGCGGCGCCGTCGCCGAACAGGCTGTTCACCACGGCGGTCCGCATCGTTCCGTCGAAAACATAAGCCGCCGAACATGCTTCGGAGCAGGCGAGGACCGCCAGCCTGCCCGGGTTGGCGACCGACCAGGAGGCCACCGCGGTCAGGCCGTTGAGCCCCGCGTTGCACCCCATCCCGACGACGTCGAGGCGCCCGGTGCTCGGCGCGAGACCGAGCTCGTTTATCAGCAGGGCGCTGAAACCCGGGGTGAGAAATCCGGTTGTCGTCACCGCCACCAGGTAATCCACGTCCCGCGGCTGTCTGCCGATCTCGGCCAGGCATCGCCGAATCGCCGCCGCACCGGTGTCCACGCCGTGCCGTCGATGCTTGCGCAGCAGGTCACCTTGCGACTCGGACCGGAACTGTCCCGCGTCGTCGACCGGCGGCAGGGTGAGATAGCGGTGCTCGATCCCGCCGTTGAGGAAGACACCGCGGATCTTCGGGTCGTCGATGGCCAGCAGATCGACCAGCTCGCGCTGGCTGTACCGCGTGGGCGGATTCGCCGACGCCACCCCGAGCAGGCGCGGTGTCGTCGATGTGGTGCCGGATTCGGTGTCGCGATCGGCGCCGTGCACGCGTCGCGCGAACAGATGCTCGATGGTTGTCATGATCGAGGTCCAATCTTGTGCGATAGACACCGCAAAGCCGCGAATGACGGCCTATCGCAGTTGCAGTCGAGCGAGAAACAACAGTGCTTGAAGCACGCATCGACGGTGATGTGCGCGTGGTGTGGCGGCGATCGCCCGAACCTGCCCCCGCAAGGTTCCGGTCCCGGTATCTATGCCCCCGCGACCCGATGTTCAGCCCAAACCTACTGTCGCCCAATGGATTTCACCAGGCCCCAATTTCTTGGGGGATGAATTCGTTACCAGGTGACCGCCGCCCCGATGCATGGCCGATTCCCACAATCCCGCACGGTCTCGAACCACGGCTAGAGATAGATGTGGACATTCGTCGATGACGAATGTCATCGGTGAACGTCTACATTGGTTTCTGGCGGGCGGTCGCGGCTCGCGGAACAGTCATGGGGTGGTAGCGGTGATACTGGAACGTGCGCCCTTGTCGAACGCGACCCGGCCCGATCGGACCGGCGCCGCCCTCGGCGTGCTGCGTGGGCTGTCGGCGCGGATTCCCCGCGACGCCGTGGACATCGCCGCGGCGGGCACTGTGGTGGCCGCGCTCGCGCTCGGCACCCTGACGCTGATCGCGACCGTCACCACCGACACCGGGCATCGACCCGACCTCGCCGCGACCGCCGCTCTGCTCGCGGTGAGCCTGTCGCTCTACCTCCGCCACCTCGCCTTCGCTGTCCGCGACGCCGTCCCACCGGCCGCGCCCATCACCTCGGCATTGCTGGCCGTGCTGGTCGTCGGGGCGGCGCCGGTCCTCGGTGTCGCATGGCTGAACACCGTGCACATCGTGGCGGTGGTCGTCGCGCTGACGCTGCGACCCGTGCTCGCCCTGCCGATCGCGGTGGTGCTGATCGCCGCCGTCGCGCCGTCGGCGGCACTGCTCGGCGCGACCGAGCAGGAGGCGATCTGGTTGTTGGTCACGACCGCGATGCGGGTGGTCGCGGTCTACACGCTGGTCTGGATGGTCGTCGCGTTGCGCCGGCTACGCAGTGCCGGTGCGGCGCTCGCCGAACAGGCCGTCGCCCGCGAACGACTGCGAATCGACCGCACGGTCACTCGAACCGTCCATACCGCACTGGTGGCGATCACCGAGTCCGCCGATCGCGCGGCGAGTTCCGCCGCGCGGAGCGACCATGTGTCGGCGCACGCCGAACTCGGCGAGCTCGTCGCCACCTCGCGCAGCGGCCTCGCCCAGGCGCGGCAACTGATCCGCAGTGTCCAGCAGACCGACTTTCGCCGTGAGCTCGCTTCCACTACAACACTTCTCGCCGCAGCGGGCGTGGTTGCCCGCATCGACCTGCCCGCCGAAGGACCACCGGCACAGTACGAGGAACCACTGCGCGCCGAACTGCGCCACCTCCTGGCGCGGCTCCTGCGCGACGGGCCGACCGAACCGGTGCTGATCACTGTTCGCCAGGTGGGGGCTCGCTGGCAGCTCGACTGCGCTATCGAGCCCAGAACTGCCACCACGGCAGGAGAACTCGGATGACCGAGGTGTCACGCCCGCTCCTCGGACCCTGGCTGGCGACCGCGCAGACCGCGCGGTTCCTCCTGGTCGGGACCACCTGCGCTACCGGTGCGCTGGCGCCCGCACGGGCGACCTTCGCCGGAACCGAGCAGGCAGGCCCGGCCTCGCTGTGGTGGATACTGGCGGTCGCCGTGGTCGCCGTGCACCTGTACCACGCCTTCGGCACGGTCGGCGCGGACCGCGAGCCCGGTAGCGCCGACGACCCTCGCCCGCGCGGCTGGCCCATGACCTTCACGCTGCTGAGTGGTCTCGTGTACCTACCGATGGTCTGGTCACCGACGGCGTGGGGCATCAGCCAGGTGTTCTTCGTCGCCTCGGCCGCACTGCTAGTACGCGGCCTGCCGCGCGTACTCCTCTGCGCGGCCCCGATCGCCGTCACCGCGGTCGGCACGCTGTTCGCCGCCGACCGCATCGCGTCGCGTCACCCGGTGGCGGCCGCCATCGAGGTGGTGGTCGTGTTCACTGCCATCGCCGGGTGCCTCGTCGGCGTGGCCCTGCTGGTCCGCGCCGTAGCCCAACTCGAACGCACCCGCACCGATCTCGCCGAGCAGGCCGCGGGCCGAGAACGCCTTCGAGTCTCGCGCGACCTGCACGATCTCCTCGGGCAGAGCCTGTCGGCCGTCTCGCTCAAGGGCGACCTGGCCGCGGCCTTGCTGCCCAGCGATCCGGGCGCGGCACGATCGGAAATCGACGGCATCGCCGCACTCGCCCGCGAGACCCTGCAGGCGATGCGACGGGTCACCCTCGGCGAGCACACCATCTCCCTGCGCACGGAAGCCGCCGGGGCCACCGCCCTGCTCTCGGCCGCCGGGATCGACACCCACCATCACATCGATCTTCCGCCGCTGGCGCCCGAGGTCGACGACGCGTTCGCGTGGGCCACTCGCGAAGGCATCACCAATGTGCTGCGGCACAGCACCGCCCGCACGTGCTGGATCGAAGCCGGTCGGCGGGACGGCACGCTGTTCTTGGAGATCGTCAACGACGGGGCGCACCGCAAGCCGGGTTCCGGGAACGGCCTGTCCGGACTGGCGGAGCGGACGGCGGCGTTGTCGGGTACCGTGTCGGCGCGACACAGCAAGGACGGCCTGTTTCACTTGCGCGTCGAGATCCCAGGGGGGACATGATGATTCGCGTGCTCGTCGCCGAGGACATGCACATGATCCGGGGCGCGCTGGTGGCGCTGCTGTCCCGTGAGGAAGACATGGACGTGGTATCGGAACTGGACCGTGGCGACCATGTCATCGACGAGATCCTGCGCACGCGCCCGGATGTCGCGTTGCTCGACATCGACATGCCGGGCCTGGACGGACTCAGCGTCGCCAAGCTCATTCACGAACAGGTACCCGAAACCCAGGTGCTGATCCTGACCGGACTCAGTCAGCCGGGCTACCTGCTGCGCGCCCTGCACGCGCAGGTGCGCGGTTTCGTCGTCAAGGACGCACCGGCGCAGACGCTGGCCGACAGTATCCGCAAGGTCGTCGCCGGCGAGCGGGTGATCGACACCGACCTGGTCGCCGCGGCCCTCGAGACCGGTACCAGTCCGCTCACCACCCGTGAGGCCGATGTGATCCGGGCGGCCGAGACCGGGATCAGCACCGACGAGATCGCCACCACGCTGTTCCTGTCACCGGCGACGGTGCGCAACTACTTGTCGAACGCGATCACCAAGATCGGTGGGCGCAACCGCATCGACGCGATCCGCATCGCCCGCAATGCCGGCTGGCTGTGAGCTCGACCGGTCGCGACAGCACCTGGCCGGGACGCCGGAAAACCCGACGGCACAGTGCCGTCGGGTTTCGGCGCTTCGCTGGTTCAGCGGGCGGCCGCGGTGATGGTCGCGACCACCTCGTCCGGATGTGACACCGGCGACGCGTGCGAGGACTTCACTTCACTGACCTGAGCTTTCGCGCGATCGGCCTGGAAGCGCTGCGCCGCAGGCGGCAGGATCTGATCCTCGGTCGAGATCAGGTACCACGACGGAGTCGACGCCCACGACGGGTCCCCGCTCGGCTCGGCCTGCGCGGCCGCGGAGGTAGGCCGCTGACGCGCGGCGAGCTGCGCCGCGACATCGGCGCTGACGTCCTGAGCGAAGACCTCGCCGAACTGTTCGGGTTTCAGCGTGACCTCGGCCCCGGTGTCGGTGGGCTTGATCTGCAACGCCGGACCGATCTTGCTGCCCGGGTATTTCGCGGGATCCGAGAGTGCTTGTACCGGTTCGCCTTTCGCCGGAGCGAAGCCCGCGATGAACACCGCGGACTTGACCTCCGGACGGTGCATATTGCTGATCACGGCACCGCCGTAGGAATGCCCGACCAGCACGACCGGCCCGGTGACATTCGCGATCGCCGAGGTGACGGCGGCCGCGTCCGAACTCGGTCCACGCAACGGATTCTCCGGCTGGACCACCTGGTAGCCCTGCGCCCGTAGTTTGCCCGCGACCGTGTCCCAGCTGGAACTGTCGGAGAACGAGCCGTGCACCAGCACGATGGTCGGCTTCGCCACGGCGGCAGCGGCGGTCGTAGTGGGCGCCGGCGCGTCGGCCGATTCGGTGTCGCTGCCGCACGCGGCAGTCGCGAACACCGCGGTCGCGGCCAGCAGTGTCATGACATTTCGGAGCCGGACAAGCTTGTGCATAGCGTTCCATTCTCGTAGGCGTCGGTCTCTCGACTGAGAATCGCAGCCCGCTCCGATGGCAGGTAGATACCGATGTGGACGGCGACCGATGGCAAATGTCACGGTCGCCGTCCACTCGGCAGCACAATCAGCTGACCCCGGGGATCACGGAGGGCCGATATCGCGCAGCTTCTCTACGTATTCCGCGTCGGCACTCGACCTTTCGGCCAGCAGGACATCCACCGCGGGCGGCAGCGCCGGGGGCAGGGCAGGGGTGGTGCGAATATCGAGGACATAGGGCTTGCCGTCCGCGACGGCCCGGAATCCGCGTTCGATCGCGCGCTGCAGCTTGCGGCCGTCGTCGACCACCTTTCCGTCGATGCCGAAGGTCTTGGCGATGTCGACGAAATCCTGCTCGGGTTCGCCCAGGCTCAGGTAGGTCGCCGGATTGGTCGGCCGCCAGCCGTAGACGCGTTCGATCAGCCCGAGCCCGATCACCAGCGACGAATACTGCGCGTCGTTGACGACGATGTACAGCACCGGCAGATCGAATTTGGCGCTGGTCCACCAGGAATTGGTGTGGAACAGCGCCGAACCGTCGCCGATGACATTGACGATGTAGCGCTCCTCCCGCACGGCGAGGGAGAATCCGATCGACGCGGGCAACGAGAATCCCAGCGAACCACCCGAGGTGCAGAAGTAGGCGTCCGGCGAATCGTACTGAACCACCTTCTGCAAGCTGCTGGCGATCGAGAACGCTTCGTTGAGTACGGTGATCGGCCGATCGAGCGTCTTCTGCACTTCCGCCAGCGCGAACGCCACCTGCTGACCGGGAATCGGCACAGGGGCGTCGACGACAGCGGTCTTCGATTCTTCCGAAACCACCGAGTCGACGGTCTCGAGTTCGGCAACCGCCGCCGAATCGAGCAACTGGAATTGGTCGGCGTCGGCCGAGAACGCGGCGTCGCGTTGCGCGCCGAGCCGCAGAATGTTCGCATTGCGCGCTTGCGCCGACGCGAGGTCGAAGTGCGGGCTCGCGGCGATACCGGAAATGATCGGTGGCAGCGTCTTCTTGATGTCACCGAGGACACCGACCTCGGTGAAGTAGTTCTTGCCGATCTGCCACGAATCATTGTGCAGCGCCACCTGAACCAGGTCCGCGGGCAGGATCGGGCCCTTGTCCCACCGGAAGATCGAGATCTGGGCGTGGGAGTTCACCCCGATCAGGAAGATGGTGTCGTAGCCCCGCAACTGCATGTGGATGCCGTCTTGGATGGGTGCCAGTTCACCCTGCCAGTGCGGCAGGTCGTTCGGATAGTTCATCCGGCTCGCCTGGAACTCCGAGTACACGGCCGCGCCGAGCAGGTTCGCGAGACCTTCGATCTCCGGCCACGCGCCGGCCTCGCCGACGCCGTCGCCGACCAGCAGCACCGGATTGTTCGCGTTGGCGAGAGTCTCGACGGCCGCAGCGATCCCGGCCTCGTCGCCGGTCACCGCGTGCGCGATCCGAGTGGAGCGGGCCGGTTCCTGCAAGGTCGGCTGCTCGATCAGGAAATCCCACGGCACCGAGACGAACACGGGCCGGAACGGCGGCGTGAACAATTCTTTGAACGCACGCTGCATGACGAGCGGAATCTCGTCCGCGCTGCGGATCTCGTGTGCCCACTTCGTGTACTGGCCCGCGGTTCGGACCAGATCCGACCCCAGCAGCGGCTCCTGGATCAGCAGATCGCTGTGCTGCTGGCCGCACAGGACGAGGACCGGAATATTCGAGGTGTACGCGTCGAAAAGGTTTCCGACGATATTGGCGGCGCCAGGGGTGATGTGGACCAGTGCGACGCCGGGCCTGCCCGACGCGCGGGCATAACCCATCGCGGCGCCCATCGCGATGTTCTCGTGCAGGGTCGGGATGTACTCGACACCGTTCTCCGGAATGGTGGTGGCGTCGATCAGCGGGATTTCCTGGGTGCCGGGAACACCGAAGATGTACTCGATGCCGGCGTCGCGAATGTAGTCGAAGATGACATCGCGCCCTAGTTTGGGTGAACTCATTGCAGTCCTGTCATACGGTCGAGATCGGGAGATGTTCTCGGTGCCGGTCGCAGCCTGGCGATGCCCATTTCGCCCTGTTCTGGCAGCAAAAAAGCCCTGACCGAAAGGCCGGGCTGATGGGGTCATCGAGAGTGCGCTGCGAGGGGCCGAGAAGCGGGGGTCACCGGCGTAAGCGCCGTAGAAAGCCCAACCTGGCCGGAACTTCGTTGTCTCACAACCATTTTGAGCACGCGAATGCCCGCTGGCTCAATGATGACCCAGCGCGCGGGCGCCGTCAATGGCAAGCGCGAATCCGATCGAACAACCTGGTAGAGCCCGCGCGCGTCGTGAAATTTCCGGTCGGCGCGGCGACGATCGCGATGGGCGTAAGGCCACGGCAGCCATACCGGACCGCTCGGAATGTGTCCGAGATTGCACACACACCGGGAACAAGCACGCGCGAGCCGCCGGTTATACACCGTATGACGTTCTCCGTACCGGTCCTCGTCCGCGGCTACGAGCTCGACACCCAGGGCCATCTCAATCACGCCGTCTATCACCAGTACGGCGAGCACGCCCGGTGGGAGCTGCTGCGCGCGGCGGGCATCCCGCAGGACAAGTTCATCGCCAGCGGCGTCGGTGCGGTGGTGCTCGAGTCGACCATCAAGTACAAGCGCGAACTGCGCGGTGGCGACGAGGTCACCGTGACTTGCGCGTTCGACTGGAAGGAAGGCGAGAAGGTCTTCCGCTTCCACCACCAGATCATCAAGCTCGACGGAACCGTCGCCGCGGAGATCACCGTCGTGGCGGGCGCGATGGACCTGACAGCCCGCCGGCTCGTCGCGAACCCGGCCGAACATTTCCGCGAGCTCGCCGAGAATCCCGAACTGCTCGGCCTCTAGCGACCACACACGGCGCGGCAGGCACCCTCCAGCACGGACCCGGGGGACGCCTGCCGCGCCGTTGCCATCTGCGTTTGCTGCCGGATTGCCGGTGAGAACACGCTTGCAACATCCGAGTTGTCCGAAATTCTTTCCCGGCAAGGCGATCACGCGCCGCTCGGCGGTTTGCCCGGCACTCCGCAAATCTCGCGAACCGGCTCGGCGGACCACCTGTTCACGTTATGATCCGAAGCACCTTTTGGGGTTCTGGCAAATCGCGAGCAGACGAGAAAGATCGGAGTGAGTGCCCATGACCGACGCCATCCACCTCCCCGCTACCGCGTCGTCCCGAGATCGGGGCCCCGCCTTGCGCGGATTGCTGGTGGCCGAGTCCGAGCGCGACATCTCGGTGCGCGTCGACGGTGGAACCTGGACATTCGACCGCAACGACGTCGTGCGACTCACCGAAGACCGCGTGGGCGCGGGTGAACGTCAGGTACGGGTCGATATCCGTCCCGGCGCCACCGCCGACTTCACCCGACGGATGCGCGTCGATCTGGTCGACCGGCCGATCACCCTCGCACCGGAACCGTCGGAGGCACTGGGCGACGAGCAGCTGGCCCGCGCCACCCGCAGCTGGGCGACGAAATTGCGCATCGCCGAACGAGGTGGTGTCACCGGGGCGACCTTCACCTTCCGCGACGGCATCAACTGCGACAGCCTCGACTGAAACGGCGCGCAAGTGATGGAAGGCGCTACCGACGCCGTGCTCATCGTCTCCGAAGCCGACGACCTGCACGCCGATGCGCTGGCGTCGACCCTGCGAGAACACCACGGGCTCGATCCGATCCGGCTCGACCTGCGCGACTTCCCCACTGAGACAGGGAGTTTCCGGCTCGACAAAGCGGGCACCAACCGCGCGATGTCCCATGTCCACGGGCTCGACGACGTCCGTGCGGTGTGGTGGCGCAGGCCGCACCCGTGCCGGGTGCCCACCGGCGTTCGCGCGGCCGACGACGCGTTCCGCCAGGCCGAGTGTGACGGATTCCTGCAGGGCATGCTGTGGTCGATCCCGGCGTACTGGGTCAACGATCCGGCCGCCGAGCGCACCGCGAGCCGCAAGATCGTCCAGCTCGAAACCGCGCAGCGGGCGGGTTTCACGATCCCGGAAACGCTGGTCACCAACGACCCGGACGAGGCGCGCAGTTTCGTCGAATCCCGGTGCGGGCCAGTGGTGTACAAGCGCACCGGCACGGGCCGTGGCGAATTCTCGGAGACCAGGATCATCACCAGGCCCGAGCTGAACAAGCTCGAGTCGATCCGGTCGACGCCGACCACGTTCCAGGATTACGTGGAGGCCAGCTGCGATCTTCGGGTCGTCTGGGTCGACGGCGTCGAGTGGAGTGTGCGCATCGACTCCCAGGCGGGAGTCGGACGCATCGATTCCCGGCTCGACACCTCGGTCGCGTTCGCACCGGATCGGCTACCGGCGTCGGTCAGCAAGTCCCTCGCGACCCTGATGGGCGCGCTCGGACTCAGCTTCGGCGTGGTCGATCTGCGCCTCGGCAACGACGGCGAGTACTACTTCCTCGAGGTCAACCCGCAGGGACAGTTCGCCTACCTCGAGATCAAGACCGGGCTGCCACTGTTCGCCAGCCTGGCCAATCTGCTGGTCCGTGGCGACGGAGCCGTCGCAGGCTGGTAGCGACACCGTCGCGTGGCGCGCGATTCAGTCGGCCGGATTCTTGCGCCGATTGGCGCCGCCGCGCCCACGCAGTTCTACATGTGACTCGACCAGCACATTGTGGATGAAGCCGTACGAGCGGCCGGTGGACCTGGCCAGGGTGCGAATGGACGCGCCCGCCTCGTACTGCTTCTTCAGCTGGGTCTGCAGCCGGTCGCGGGACTTGCCCGTCACCCGGGTGCCCTTACCCAGGGCTGACTTGCCGATCGTCGATTTACCCTTGGCCGACCTAGCGGCCTGTCTGGCACTGTCGCTCATGGCTTCCTCCGAGTCGCCGAGCACTTCTTCCAGGCTAGACACTCCGCACTCGGTGATCAACGAAAACAGTGATCAAACTCACGCGATCCCGGCGAGTTCCGCCACGACACAGCCTTTCACCACGGATCAGGCGAGGTCGATCAGCTCCGCGTACTCCGCGGACCAGTGGTCCTCGGTGCCGTCGGGCAGCAGGATGACCCGCTCCGGGTTGAGCGCCTCGGCCGCGCCCGGGTCGTGCGTCACCAGCACCACAGCACCCGCGTAGGTGCGCAGCGCCTCGAGGACCTGCTCGCGCGAGACCGGGTCGAGGTTGTTGGTCGGCTCGTCGAGCAGCAGCACGTTCGCCGCCGAGGACACCAGCCCGGCCAGGGCCAGACGCGTCTTCTCACCGCCGGACAGCGTGCCCGCCGGCTGGTCGAGCTGCGGACCGGTGAACATGAACGCACCGAGCAGGCTGCGCAGCTCCTGCTCCCCCGCGTCCGGAGAGGCGTGGCGGATGTTCTCCCACACCGAGGCCTGGTCGTCGAGGGTGTCGTGCTCCTGGGCGAAGTAGCCGACCTTGAGCCCACGGCCCTGCTCGACGCCGCCCGCGGTCGGCGTCTCGACACCGGCGAGCAGTTTCAGCATGGTCGTCTTACCGGCGCCGTTGAGCCCGAGCACCACCACGCGGCTGCCCTTGTCGACGGCGAAGTTCACGCCGGTGAAGATTTCCAGGGAACCGTAGAGCTTGGTCAGGTCCTTCACCATCAGCGGCGTCTTGCTGCAGGCCGCGGGCTCGGGGAACCTGATACGGGCGACCTTGTCGCTCACGCGCACGTCGTCGAGCTCGTTGATCAAGCGTTCGGCGCGACGCACCATCTGGTGTGCCGCAGCGGCTTTGGTGGCCTTCGCGCCGAGCTTGGCAGCCTGCTGACGCAGCGCGCCCGCCTTCTTCTCGGCGTTGGCGCGCTCGCGGACGCGGCGCTGCTCGTCGGTGGCACGGGCGTCGAGGTACTTCTTCCAGCCCATGTTGTAGACGTCGGGCTCACCGCGCACGGCGTCGAGGAACCACACCTTGTTGACCACGTCGCCGAGCAGTTCCACGTCGTGGCTGATCACGATCAGGCCGCCGTCGTGGTTCTGCAGGAACCCGCGCAGCCAGGTGATGGAGTCGGCGTCGAGGTGGTTGGTCGGTTCGTCGAGCAGCAGGATGCGGTCGGAGCGCCCACCCGAGCCGTCGGAGGCGGAGAACAGGATGCGGGCCAGCTCGATGCGGCGGCGCTGACCACCGGAGAGGGTGCGCAGCTGCTGATCGAGGACGCGATCGGGCAGGCCGAGGCTGTTGCAGATGCGGGCCGCCTCGCTCTCGGCGACGTAGCCGCCGAGCGAGGAGAACTGGTCCTCGAGGCGCCCGTACCGGCGAATCGCCTTGTCGCGAGCGGCATCGTCGGCCACCTCGGCCATCTCGACCTGGGCCTTCTCCATGTCGCGCAGCAGCACGTCGAGCCCGCGCGCCGAGAGCACCCGGTCTTTGGCGATCACATCGAGATCGCCTTCCTTCGGGTCCTGCGGCAGATAGCCGATGTCGGTGGAGCGCGTGATCTTTCCGGCGTACGGCTCGCCCTCGCCCGCGAGGATGCGCAGGGTGGTGGTCTTACCCGCACCGTTGCGACCGACCAGTCCGATCCGGTCGCCGGACTGCACCCGCAGCGCCGGCCCAGGAGCCGAGAGCAGGGTACGGACTCCGGCCCGGACCTCCAGGTCGGTCGCCGTGATCACAGAGTTCTCCTCAGAGTAAGACAAACGGGAAGGGCATATCGGCAAGAACCACTTATTTTACCGTCGACGCTTCCGGAAGCCGAACCCGGCGCTGCCCGATGTGAGCGTGGTTACTCTCGTGCCATGACTACCGATCTCCTTGGCCGGACCGCTCTCGTCACCGGAGCCAGTCGCGGCATCGGCCTCGCGACTGCGGCCGAACTGATGCGCCGGGGCGCGAACGTGCTGATCACCGCGCGTAAACCCGAACCACTGGAGGCCGCGGCCACCGAGCTGCGCGCGCTGGGCCACAAGGGTCAGGTGAGCTATCTCGCCGGCAACGCGGGCGATGCCGACGCACGCGCGGAAGCTGTGGCCAGAGCCGTCACCGAGTACGGCTCGCTCGACATCCTGATCAACAACACCGGCATCAACCCCGTCTACGGTCCGCTGATGGACGCCGATCTGGGTGGCGTCAGCAAGATCTTCGATGTGAACGTGGTGGCGTCGCTGGGCTATGTGCAGCAGGCCTACCGCGCGTGGATGGCCGAGCACGGTGGTGCGGTGGTGAACGTGGCCAGCGTGGCGGGCATCCGGTCGTCGGGGGTGATCTCGGCCTACGGCGCGTCGAAGGCGGCGCTGATCCGGCTCACCGAGGAGCTGGCCTGGCAGCTGGGCCCGAAGATCCGCGTCAACGCGGTGGCGCCGGGCGTGGTCAAGACCAAGTTCGCCGATGCGCTGTACTCCGACGACGAGGAGCGTGCCGCGAGCGTGTATCCGCTGAAGCGACTCGGCGAGCCCGAGGACGTGGCCCGGCTGATCGCATTCCTGGTGTCCGACGAGGCAGCGTGGATCACCGGTGATTGTGTGCGGGTCGACGGCGGGTTCCTGTCCACCGGCGGCATCTGAACCCACCACCTCTGAAACTCGCAGGGGCGGGCGGCGGTTCGGCGTGCCCGCCCCTGCGACGTCTCGTCAGTCCGAGGTCTCGCGACTGCCCGTCGAGACCGGAATGCTCTCCTGCGCCCGCGCGTTCTCCCGCGTACCGTCCTCGGCCCGCGCCGGGTCGGCACGCTCGGCCTCAGCTCGGGCCGCCTGCGCCCGCGCCGCCTCCGCCCGCGCGAGTGGATCCACGACGACGACCTCCTCCGACCTGGCGGCGAGCGGATCACGCACCACCACTTCACGTTTCGACCGAGCCGAGCCGCCCTCGTCCAGGCCCCACCGATCGTGGAGTCGACGCAGGAATTCCGGTGCGTACCAGTTCGCGTCGCCGAGCACCTTCATCGCGGCGGGCAGCAGGAACCCGCGCACGAGGGTGGCGTCGACGATCACGGCCAGCGGCAGGCCGATGCCGAAGGACTTCATGAAGGTGATGTCGGAGGCGAGGAAGCCGAGGAACACCAGGGAGATGAGAATCGCCGCGGCGGTGACGATTCGACCGACCCGTTCCAGGCCGAGCGCGACCGCGGTCTCGTTCTTGCCGGTCCGGTCGTATTCCTCCCGGATCCGCGACAGCAGGAACACCTGGTAGTCCATCGCGAGCCCGAAGGCGGCGGCGAACAGCATCACCGGGACGGTTGCCGACAGGTCTCCGGTGACGGTGAAACCGAGCACCCCGGACAGATGGCCGTCCTGGAAGATCCACACCAGCGCACCGAAGGTCGCCGTCAAACTCAGCGCGCTGAGGATCACCGCCAGCACCGGCAGCACCACGCTGCCGGTGAGTGCGAACAGCACGATCAGCATCATGATCACCACGAAGCCGAGCGCCCACGGCAGTGCGTTCTCGATCGCGGCGACCGAGTCGGTATTGGCGGCGGCCACGCCACCGACCAGCAACTCGCTCGGTGTCCGCACCGCGCGCACCTGCTCGACCAGGTGCGCCAGGGCGTCGCTGTCACCGGTGGTCGGCACGATCGACAGGTAGACCGCCTTCTCGACCCGGAAGCGCGCGTTGGCCGCGGTGGGTTCGAGGAGCAACCCGCCCTGGGTGTAGCTGCCGGTGGCGGTGTCGACGCGGCGGACGTTGTCCAGGTCGGACATGTCACGCGCGATGGTGTCGAGTCCCGCCGCGCTGTAAGCGCTGTCGGGCAGCACGGCGACGAGGGTGTGCTGGTCGCTCTCGCCGAAGTCGCGCGCCACGATCTCGGTGACCTGACGGGAGTTCATCGATTCCGGCAGTGTTCGTTCGTCCGGGAATCCGAGTTTCACGCCGAGGAACGGCGCACCGAGCAGGAGCAGCAGCGCGGTGACGGCAAGTCCGATCGAGATCGGCTTGCGCATCACGGCCGTGGCCAGCTTGTGCCAGGCGCCTTCACCCGGCGCGGGACGCGGCGCGCGCAGGAACCACCAGCCGAGCTGCCCCTTGTCGATGCGGGTGCCGATCAGCAGCAACGCGGCGGGCAGCGCGGTGAGCGACACCAGCGCGGCCAGTGCCGCGACGACGATGCCCGCGTAGCCCATCGACCGGATCGCCAGCAGCGGGAAGAACAGCAACCCGGCCAGCGCCACCGCGACGGTGAGCGCGGAGAACGCGACGGTGCGGCCCGCGGTGCGCAGGGTGGTGGCCACCGCGCCCGCCGGCGTGCGGCCCTCGGCCAGTTCGTCGCGGTAGCGGCTGACGATCAGCAGGCTGTAGTCGATGGCCAGACCGAGGCCGAGCAGCGTCGCCACATTGGTCGCGGTGACGGCCAGCGGTGTGAACAGGGTGAGCAACCACAGCGCGCCCATGGTGGTGAGCACGGTGCCGATCGCGACGAGCAGCGGCAGGCTCGCGGCGACCAGGCCGCCGAAGACGAACAGCAGCGCGATCAGGGTGAGCGGGAACGCGATGGCCTCGCCCTTGGCGATATCGGTCTTGCTCTGCTGCACCGTCTCGTGCATGAGCATGGCGAATCCGCCTGCCCTGACCTGCAACGATCCTTGTTTGCCCGTCAACTCTTCGGAGATGGCGGTGACGCGTTGGTCGATCTCGCGTTCGCTGCCGAGCACACTGGCGACGATCAGACCCTGCTTGCCGTCGACACTGCGCAGCGCGGGCTGGTGGGAGGTCCAGTACGACATCACCTCGGTGACACCGGCCCGTTCCTGCAGGTTGGCGACCAATGCCGTTGCCGCCGCGGTGGATTCGGGGTCCTCGACCGAGGACTCGGTTTCCACCAGCAGCAGCAGGTTCGGCGGCGCCTGCCCGAACTCGGTGCCCAACACCTCCAGCGCGCGACTGGATTCGCTCCCGGAGTCGGTGTATCCGCCGCCCTCCACCCGCTCGAACAGCGTCGCGCCCAGTGCACCGAGCACCACTGCGAGCACCGCGAAAACGCCGAGCACCCAGCGACTGCGTCGCCTGGTGAATTCGAACACCGGATTGTCCCCTAACTCGTCACACCATCGCGCGAGGCGCATATCGACGTGCGGGGGCTCGGAGTAGTTCCGGCCGTCCCGCCTCGTCGGCCCGATCCTGTTGGCGGGTCGGCGCGTTCGCGTGGCGATCGTAGCAACTTCGTGGCGGCACCGCCGGGCCTCTGGCACACCCTTGTTCGTCCGGTCGGCGCCGGGTCTCGGCGTCGGCTACCGACGAGCCGCGCCGACGACCGAGGTCACGACAGTGCGGCGCAGATTCGGCGGAAGATCGGCGAACAGCGCGCGCATCGCGGCGAGAGTGCCACCGAGGTCATCGAGGCCGGACAGATAGCAACGTTGCAGGTGCGCGGGCAAACCGAAGAACGTCTCGAAGAAGACCGGGACCTCGCGCGGCGGCAGAGCCAGCACCGCGCGCAATCCCGCGCGGCGCAAGGCCGCCACGGCCCGCGCGCTGGGCGTCCACACCGCGCCACCCGCGACAACGGTGTCGGCGGCGGCGAGAGCGGCGGCGACGCTGTATCCGGTCGCGGGGTGGGTCAACCCACCGGCCGCACCGAATCTGCCGCGCCCCGGCATGCCGCCCTGTACCGGAAATCGCACCCGTTCAACGGGTTCGGCCCCGGTGAGCGCGATCCCCCGCACCCGCAACCGATGTTCGAGTCGGCGTCGCAACACGTCCGGCGCGAGCGCGGGTCGCCCGGCGAGGCAGGTCTCCTCGAACAGCACGGTGTCGGCGCTCAGCGGTATCGCGTACAGAAACGACGGTGGCTCGTCGGTATCGGCCCCGTTATCGGCCCGCCAGTCCATGAACAGAGTCGGCTCGAGTCCCGTACGGTCCACGACCACCCCATAGGCGGTCTGCTCGGCGCGACGCGGCGACCGGGCCAACCCCCGCGCGTCGACCACCTGCCCGGTACGGGTCAGCCCACCCGCCGTCCGCACCGAGCGTGTGTTCACCTCCACCGCGCGGTCCGCGATCACGGTCGCGCCGTGCAGCGTCAACGACGACTGCAGCGCCGCCGTATCGAACACCTGATAGGTGCGATCGATCCGATGCTCGCGCACTGCCCACGCCGTCGGCTCGTCGATCGCCGCCGCGACCACGCCGGCATCGAGCCACCCGGGCAATTCATCGACCCACGCCGCATAGGTCGGCGTCCATACCCGATCCGGGCGTGGATCGATCACAGTGACGTCGCGCCCGGCCGCCAGCGCACGATGGGCAACGGCCCGGCCCGCCGGCCCGATCCCGCACACGATCACCTCGACACCCACTCGGCAATTGGATCAGACGCAACGATTTCAAGCACCGCCGGATCACAGGCGGGCACCTTTTCGAGATCGCTTGCTCGCCCCGGCGCGACATTTCGACCATGATGGGTGGATGAGATCGATCTGGAAGGGCTCGATCGCTTTCGGGCTGGTCAATGTCCCGGTCAAGGTCTATACCGCGACCGAGGACCATGACATTCGGTTCCACCAGGTCCACGCCAAGGACGGGGGCCGGATCAAATATGACCGGGTCTGTCAGGTGTGTGGCAAATCTGTGCAGTACTCCGATATCGACAAGGCCTATACCTCGCCGGACGGTGAGCAGGTGGTACTGACCGACGCCGATTTCTCGAAACTGCCCGCGGCGGAGAAACACGAGATTCCCGTGCTGGAATTCGTGCCGTCCGATCAGATCGACCCGGTGCTGTTCGACAAGAGCTATTACCTCGAACCGGATTCCACGACGCCGAAGGCCTATCAGTTGCTGGCGGCGACCCTCGAACGCATCGACAAGACCGCGCTGGTCCATTTCACACTGCGCCAGAAGACCCGGCTGGCCGCCTTGCGCGTGCGTGACGGTGTGCTGGTCCTGCAGACGCTGCTGTGGCCCGACGAAGTGCGGGCGGTCGAATTCCCGTCGCTGGACGACGCACCCGCCCCGCGCCCGCAAGAACTGAAGATGGCCGAAACCCTCGTCGAGTCGATGTCAGGAGATTTCGACCCGTCCGAATACACCGACGAATACCAGATCGAATTGCAGAAGCTGCTCGACGAGGCGATCGCCAGCGGCACCGGCAAGGTCGAGCCCGCCGCCGAGACAGCGCCCGCCGAACAGGCGGATGCCGAAGTCGTGGATCTGGTCGCCGCGCTGCAACGCAGTCTCGAGACCAGCGGGCGCCGGGAAGCCGCCCCGGAGAAGAAACCCGCGAAAAAGGCCGCCAAGAAAGCCGCACCGCGCAAAGCCGCCGCGAGCAAATCCACCGCGTCCAAGACCGCGGCCCGCAAAGGCGCGTAGGGCACACTGGCGGCTATGGACACCGCCATCGCTGTCGTGCCGATGGGTTTGGGACACCTGCGTCAAGTCCTCGACCTCGGCCATCAGGTTTTCGACACCACCATCAAGCCGTACACGTCGTGGTCGCTCACGGCCGTCGCCGAGCACCTCGACAGCCCCGACAACGCCTGCTGGGTGGCCCTGGATTCCGACCGGGTGGTCGGGTTCGTCCTCGGGTCGATGGAGTTCGAGCATCGCGACGACTGGGCGTATCTGGAATGGATCGCGGTAGCCCCCGATATGCAGGGCCACGGGATCGCGCGGCGGCTGGTGAACGTGTGCTCGGAGGCGTTGTTCGCCCGCGGCGCCCGCCATATCGTCACCGATGTCGAGGACCGCAACAGTGCCTCGGCCGCGCTGATGACCAGCAGCGGATTCGTACCCGCCGCGACCGTCACCCTGCTGGTGCGGCCCAACCCCGCTGCCCCCGACGACGACGCCGCCCTGCCGCCGATCACCAAACGCGATCTCGTCCGCCGCGGCAGACTGTCGGTCGAGCACCCGCTGCGCTGACCCGCTGCCGGAGCGCCTCGAGCGCATCAACCCTGGTCGGGCCTATTCTCGGCGGGTGGCTCCTACGCCGCGAGACGAGCACGACGGCGCCGAGCTGACTGTGGTGGCCGAGATGTGGTCGCCCGCGTGCACCGTGATCCGCACCCCTGCACCTGGAGACCACCGTGCCGGGGGTGTTCGCCGCGGGAGACGTGCGCGCTCTCAACGGGCACCGTGTGGCCGGCGCCGTCGGCGAGGGTTCGATGGCCGTGATGCTGGTGCACAAGTTCCTGCGTGACCGACTACTTGCGGAACTTCGTTTCCAGCTCGCGCAGCGTGGCTTGCAGATCGGCGGCGTCGTTGGTCTTGAAGATTCCCGCGTAGCCCGTCTCCGCCTGGACCGCGGCCACCACCTCCGGATCATGGTAGAGCTGAGCGAGTTTCAGGTAGGTGGGGTTGTCCTTGTCGGCCGCCCGCGCGGCGAAGACGTTGATGTACTGCTTCAACTCCGGGCGTTCCGGGTCGTCGGTGTAGATGACCTGCTGCTGGGTCAGGCCGGCGGGCCCGGCGAACGTGTCGTCGACGAACGCCGCGTCGACGCTCTCCAACGACTGCGCGGTGAGCGTCGGATCGATCGTGGTGAGCCGCACCTTCGAAGCGCCGGTGTCGACGTCGTCGATCGTGGAGTCCCAACTCGCGCCACCCTTCAGCACGATCAACCCCGCCGCCGACAGCCCGAGCAGGGGGCGGACCTGTTGCGCCGGATTGTTGCTGAGCGTGATCTGCCCGCCCCGCGGTATCTCGGCGACCGAGGTGTGCTTCGTGGAGTACAGGGTGAGCGGGAAGATCTCGGTCGCGCCGATCGGCACGATCGTGTCGTTGTTGGCCACGTTGTAGTTGGCCAGGTACCGCACGTGCTGGAATTTGTTGAGGTCGACCTGTTTCTGCGCCAGCGCCGGATTGGGCTGCTTGTAGTCGGTGAAGTTCACGTACTCGACGGTGATGCCCTGCTCGGCCGCCTTGCGTTTGTACACCTCCCAGTGCGGTTGTGCGATGTCGTTCACACCGATCCGCACCACGCCGTCCGGGTGGTCTTGCCCACAGCTCACCGCCCCCGTTGCCAGCGCGACCAGGACCGGAATCGCCAGCAGACGGCGCAGGATTCGCATTGTCCGCAATTTAGACGGGCGTCCCAGTGTTTGCGAGGATTTCGCTCATGGCAAGTCAAACCGTTGTCGGCGGGTAGGGCCGACAGCTTGGATGGCCGAGTTCATCTTCTGCTAGCAATTCGGGAGTACAAGTGAAATTCCGTCGGACACTGGCGATCCCAGTGCTGATAGCAACCGCGGCCCTCACCCTGACCGCGTGCGGTTCCGATGACGACGCGTCGGGCACGGTTGTGCGGATCGGCACCACCGACAAGGACAAGGCTTTCGAGGTCTTCGAACAGAAGGCCAAGGAGCAGGGCATCACGCTGAAGGTCACCAATTTCTCCGATTACAAGCAGCCGAATACGGCGCTGTCGCAGAAACAGATCGACCTCAATCTGTTCCAGCATCTGCAGTTCCTCGGCCAATACAACGTGGCGAGCTCGGACACGCTCACCCCGATCGGCTCGACGTATATTGTCCCGCTGGGCCTTTACTCGAAGAAGCACAAGGCTCTCGCCGATATCCCGGCCGGTGGTGAGATCGCGATCCCCAACGATCCGACTAACCAGGCGCGTGCGCTGTTCGTGCTCCAGGCCGCCGGCTTGCTGAAGATCACCGGTACCTCGGTCCAGCCGACGCCCGCCGACATCGACAAGGCCGCGTCCAAGGTGCGGGTGACTCCCGTCGATGCCGCCCAGACCGCGTTGTCGTTGCCCTCGGTCGACGGCTCGGTGATCAACAACACCTTCCTCGACCGATCGGGCGTCGACCCGAAATCGGCGCTGTACAAGGATGATCCGAAGAATCCGGCCGCCGAGCCGTACATCAATGTGATCGTCAGCCGCGCCGAGGACAAGACGAATCCGACGTATCTGAAGCTGGTCGAGATCTGGAAGGACCCGGCCGTGGCCACCGCGCACGCCGAAACCACCAAGGGCACCGCGGTCGCGGTGAACCGTCCCGGCGCCGAGCTCGAGCAGATCCTGGACCGGGTGCAGCAGGGCATCCGCACGGCCAAGTGAGTGCCGGCCCAGCCGCCGTCGAATTCCGTTCCGTCACGAAGATCTTCGGCAGCGGCGACGCTCGGCACACCGCACTAGACGGTATCGACCTGCGGATCGAACCGGGTGAGATCTTCGGCGTCATCGGCTACTCCGGAGCGGGCAAGTCCACGCTGGTCCGGCTGATCAACGCGCTCGACAAGCCGACTTCGGGCACCGTCACGATTTCCGGCACCCCGACCACCGGGGTGCCGGAGTCGGCGGTGCGCAGGCTGCGTCGCGATATCGGCATGGTGTTCCAGCAGTTCAACCTGTTCCGCTCCCGCACCGCCGCGGGCAATATCGAGTACCCACTGAAAGTGGCGGGCTGGAAACGGGCCGAACGCAAGGCCCGCGTCGCCGAACTGCTCGACTTCGTCGGGCTCACCGACAAGGCGCGCGCCTACCCTGATCAGCTCTCGGGCGGGCAGAAGCAGCGGGTCGGGATCGCCAGGGCATTGGCGACCTCGCCCTCGCTGTTGCTCGCCGACGAGGCCACCTCCGCGCTGGACCCGGAGACCACGGGCGAGGTGCTGCGATTGCTGAAGAAGATCAATGCCGAACTCGGGGTGACCATCGTGGTGATCACCCACGAGATGGATGTGATCCGCGCGGTCGCCGACCGGGTCGCGGTGCTCGCCGAGGGCCGGATCGTCGAATTGGCCTCCACCTTCGATGTTTTCGCCGCGCCGCAGGCCGCGCCGACACGGTCGTTCGTGGCGACCGTGCTGCACAACCGGCCCGACGCGACCGAGCTGGATCGGTTGCGCGAGCTCCACGGCGGCCGGTTGGTCACCGTCGACATCGACGACCACAGCGGTCTCGGGGCGGCGCTGGCCGCCGCTACCGCCGCCGACGTGCGCTTCGAGATCGTCTACGGCGGGGTGAGCACGTTGCAGGACAAGACATTCGGCAGTGTCACCCTGGCGCTGCACGGGCCCGATGCCGCGCTGGATCGCGTTGTCGCCGACCTGGAACGGAAGGCGGGCTGATGGAGACCAACTGGGAGAAGCTGCGGCCCACGCTGTTCGAGGCGATCGGGACCACCGTCTATCTGGTCGGCGTGACGTTCGTCGTCGCGGGGCTGATCGGGCTGGTGCTCGGGACCGCGCTGTACACGACCCGCAAAGGTGGCCTGCTGGCGAACGGGCCGATCTACTTCGTGCTGAATGTGATCGTCAATGTGGTGCGCCCTATTCCGTTCATCATCCTGCTGGCCGCGCTCGGCCCGGTCACGCTGGAGGTGGTGGGCACCACGATCGGCGCCGAGGCGGCGTTGTTCGTGATGATCGTCGCGGCCTCGTTCGGGATCGCGCGGATCGTGGAACAGAACCTGGTGACGGTCGACCCGGGTGTGATCGAGGCCGCGCGTGCGGTCGGTGCGGGACCGCTGCGGATCATTCTCACGCTGATCGTTCCGGAAGCGTTGGGGCCGTTGATTCTCGGCTACACCTTCGTGGTGATCTCGATCGTCGATATCTCGGCGATGGCGGGCACTGTCGGCGGTGGCGGGCTCGGCGATTTCGCCATTGTCTACGGGTATCAGCAATTCCAGTGGCAGGTCACCATCGTGGCGGTGCTGATCATCATCGCCGGTGTACAGGGAGTGCAGTTCTTCGGCAATTGGCTGGCCAGGAAAGTACTGCGCCGCTGAATCCAGCAGGGGCACGAACCTATTCGGTCCGTGCCCCTGCTGCTTCGCGTTTCGCTACACGTTCGCCGTGCACGCGGACAGGATGACACTCGCCGCACGCGGCGACGCCGAACCCGGATCCGGGAACGGGGCCGCACTGATACCGAGCACATCCACCGCGGAGCGCTCGGCCGCGTCCAGGGAGTGATCCCACGACCAGCCGAAGCGGTAGTCCGCGCCTTGAGCCACCGCGCCGCACGCATTGCGGAATTCGACGACGACCTGGCAGTCGCGCACGCCGCACTCATCGAGCGCGGCCCGGCTCGCCGCAGCCCAGCTGCCGTAGTTCACCGCCGAGGCCACCACGGCACGACCCGACGACAACGCCAGCGCCCCGTACAGGTCACCCGACGTGGTTTCGAATCCACCGTCGCGCGATACCGCCGTGTACCCCGGAGCCTCGGCGATCGCCACACCACTCTCCCCCGCGGCCGCGGGCCCGGCGTTCACCACGGTGAACGCCGCCACCGCGGACAGCGCGGCCACACCAAGGGCATATTTGCCCACAACAGACATCAGAGATTCTCCCCGTCGAAATACCGACTCCGCGCCTCGAAGCCGAACCAATCATGAACGGCCGCCGACTTCCCCGGAAATAGCTTTCCGGCATCGCCGCGACACCATTCAGCGAACCTGTCATAGCGCCGAGACATTTCCGGCCACAACACTTCTCGCTTGTCGAAACGCCCGATTCCTCCCGAACCGTTCGTCTGCCACAGACTAACAACGCCCACCGACAAGTAGCGATGGACCGCTATCTACCGGCGAACCAACTCGTCCCGCGCCCGCATCAACGCGAACCCGAGCAGATTGAGTCCCTTCCACCGCACGGGATCCAGCGCACCCGAATCATCGGCGGCCATCCCGATCCCCCAGATCCGGTCCACCGGGCTGGCTTCGACGAGCACCCGCGCGCCGGTACCGACCAGATATTCCCGCAGCGCGGCATCCTGCCCGAACTTGGCCACGCTCCCCGCGACCACGATGTCGAATCGCGTTCGCTCCCAGATATCTTCGTCGAAGTCACGGATCTGCCTGCCGAGCTTCTTCGCCTGGCTCGGATGGCCGACCTCGAGGATCTTCGCCGCGGTAGCCGCGTCCTCGAACAGCATCGCCTTGCGCCACATCATGTAGTGCTCGGCACTGGCGAATTCCACACCGTCGACAACGAATGTCGCCGGCCACCACTGGCTCAGGCTGCTCGAGCCGATCGTCCCGTCACGACGTGGGCTGTGCCCCCAGAACGCCAGGTACTTCGGCGACGCGCCCTGCTCGATCGCTCGACACAACTGCTCTACCGACTCGGCGGTCATCACCCCTCCTAGTTTTGGTCTATATAACCATAGAACGAAACCAGGTTCACTGCATTTCTCGATGAGCCGTCCGGTGTTCGCTTGGCGGACTGCGGGATCGGCGGTCGAAGGCCCCGGCATCGCGACAACTCAGGGTCGCGGCGCCGGGGACCGAGGTGGGTTCAGGCCGAGCGGACGCCGTCCAGGTCGGAGTAGGGGTGGGGGGCGGGGCGCCGGGGAATTCGGGCTTCGGTGACGGCGGGGCCGGTGTGGAAGCTGCGGGCGATCATCGAGGAACGCAGTTGCCACAGGCCCGAGGACTGGGCCGGGTCGAGGCCGGTGAGTTGAGCTACCCGGCGCAGGCGGTAGTCGACGGTGTTGGTGTGGATGTGCAGCAGCCGGGCGGTGCGCTGGCGGTTCATGTTGTTGGCGATGTGCACGCGCAGGGTTTCGTAGAGCTCAGGGTGGTTGTCGAGGGGGGCGAGGAGTTCACCGAGCCGGGCGCGACCGGGGCCGGGGCGGGTGAGCTGGTACTCCAGGGCCAGGTCGCCGAAGCGGTAGAGGCCGGGGGCGCTGTCGAGACGCTCCACCATGTCCAGGAGTTCGTGGGCACGCTGGGCCGCATCGGGGATCTCCTCCGTGGCCGCGGGCACCAGAGCCGCGGTGATGTCGACATGCGCGGCCCGCGACAGCGCTTCGACCAGTGCGTCGAGTTGCTCGCCGACCAGCAGATCGGCGGGGATCAGCAGCGTGCCGCCGTCGACCGACAGCAGCGACAGCACCTGCTCACCGCACCGATGCGCCAACGCCGTTTGTACCCTGCGCAGCTTGCGCCGGGCCACCACCGCACCGTTCACGCGCGGGTCGCGCTCGTCGGGGTGCGCCCCGATCGAGAGAGCGAGCACCGAATACGCGTCGGAGACGGTGATGCCGACCTCGCGGGCCATGGTGACGGTCGACTGACCGGCCAGCAGTGCCGAGGTGAGGGTGTGCACCGCCGTGTGATGTTCGCCCACGGCCTCGCGGTGCTCACGGATGTAGGAGCGAGTCACCGTGGTACACAACAGGTCCGAGATCTCGACCACCCGGCGGAAGCCGTGGATCAGACTCGCCCGATCGACATCGGCCACCCCGTCGTAGACCGCGTCGAAGGAGAGCCGGAAGCCCTCGTGGAAAGCGTGCAGGATCGTGTCGATCGGCACGCCTTCGCGCGCCCAGCCCGCCGCCGCCACCGCGAGCCGGTTCAGCTTCACCTCCTCGTCGCGGCCGTCCAGCATGCCGCCGACGATTTCCAGGCACATCCGGGTGACCGAGGTGACGTCGCCGGCGATCACATCGCCGGGTAGCGTCCGGCAAGTCGCGACATTGTCGACGAAGTGACCGACCAACCGGCTGGTCATCGTCCGGACATCGCGCAGGGGCTGCCACAGGGCCGTCTCGTCCAGTGGGATCGTCATCGTCGACTCCTCCTTCTTCTACACCCCGGCGCCGCCGGTAGTGGTTGTGCTTCCGTCATGTCGGCCGATGTGCTGGCCTACACTGCGGTTTCTCTGTGATCATGACTGTAGGGTGAGCAACCGCTCACCTTCTACTCTTCTTTCTGCCGAGGTCAATAGATGCCCCCGCAAGCCGATAAGCAGCGCAAACGCCCCAAGCAGGACCGGGCGAAGGAGACGAGAGCACGCATTCTCACGGTGGCCGCTCATCTTTTCGGCACCCGCGGTATCGGCAATACCTCGACCAACCGGATCGCGACCGAAGCGGGCATGAGCATCGGCACGCTGTACCGCTATTTCAACGACCGCGACGAGATCGTCAAAGAGCTCAACGACAGCCTGTTTCTGCAGGTAGAAGAGCGCTACAGCCAGCTGCTCACCGCCAGTTCCGGCCAGTCCCCCCGCGATGCCGTGATAGGTCTGATCCGCTCCGCCGTCGACATCCTCGTCGCGAACGGGCCGCTCGTCCGTGCCCTGGTCGCCGATCTGCAGTTCTACGGCAGCGGTATCCCCGAATTCGAACCCCGGCTGCGGATGCTCATCAAGCTCTACATCATCCAGTTCATGGGCCCGATCAAGCACGTCGACATCGACGTGATGGCCTTCGTCGTACTCAACGCGGGCTTCGCCACCGCGTTGCGTTCGGTCGAACTCGACGACGCCGAGCTCGACGCCATCATCGCCGGGACCGCCGACATGATCAGCGCCTGGATCGACTCGGTTGCCGTAGTCGAAAACGCTTAGTACACAACAGCACAGGGCCCGGATCCTGGGTGAGGATCCGGGCCCGTTCGCTCCGTGATGGTCAGCGCGCGTTCGCCGTGCAGATGACGTCGACGATCTTGGCGCCACTGAGGTTCGCCGAACCGGTGTTGGCCAGGATCGCGGTGGGCGTCACCGTCGACAGCTGCTCGTACGCGACACGCTCAGCCTCTGCCCGATTGGCGCCGATCGCCCATGCGAAGGCGTCATCGCTCTGTACGAGCGCGCCGCAACCGTTGGCCCAGGTGACGAGGACCTCGCAGTCGGCGTAGTGGCAATCAGCCAGCGCAACAGCTTCGGCCGACGGCGCATCAGCTTCGTCGGCACTGGTGCCGTAGATCAGTTCACCTTTGCTCACCGCGATCGACGCCCACTGGTTACCCGACGCGGTCGCCGAACCGGCACCCAGGACCGACCCGGCCGCAAGACCGAGCGCCGCCACGGCGAAGCCGGCCTTACCCATGAAACTCATTCGAAAGATCTCCTCTTGAAACTGTCCCGGAAGTCCGGAACCTTCAAGATCATCATCGAACAACCGTTGATAGCCAACCGCACGGTGAAATTTCACATCCGGGCCGTCAGCACATGAATCCGGGCCCGCGTGCTCCGTGTCCGGGGCGAAGACGATGCAAGCCCGGACCGTTGCGCGGTCCGGGCTCGACAATCACCGTGACGATCAGCTCGCGTTGGCGGTACAGACCGTTTCGATCACATGACCGCCGGCCAGCTGCGATGAACCAACGTTGACGAGCAGGCTCTGCGGAGTGCCCTCGGTCAACGCGAGGTAGGCCTCCCGCTCCGCGTCGGCGCGGGTCGGGCCCTTGCCCCAGGCGATGAAGTCATCGTTCTCCACCAGGGCCGCGCAGCCGTTGACCCACACGGCCTCCACCAGGCAACCATCCGCGGCGCACTGTTCCAGTGCGGCAGCCTCGGCCTCAGCGCGCGTGGGATAGCCGACCGAACGACCGTAGTTCGCCCAGTCGCCGTCCGCGGCCATCGCGCCCCACTGGTCGGGGCCGACGGCATTCGCCGAACCGGCGCCCAGCACCGCGCCGGCCGCAAGGCCGAGCGCCGCCACGGCGAGGCCGGCCTTACTCATGAAACTCATTCGAAAGATCTCCTCTTGACACTGTTCCGGCTAGCCCAGAACCTTCAAGATCATCACTGATCGCCCGGTGACAACCAACCAGAACGGGAATCATCACACCGAGACCGGTCGACACATAACCGCAAAAAGGGCCCGGATCCAGCCAGGATCCGGGCCCGAAAAGCGTAGTGCTACACCGTGAAGCCGAGGGCGCGCAGCTGTTCGCGGCCGTCGTCGGTGATCTTGTCCGGGCCCCACGGGGGCATCCAGACCCAGTTGATCTTCAGATCCTCGACCATACCGCTGCGCACCAGGGCGTTGCGGGACTGGTCCTCGATGACGTCGGTCAGCGGACAGGCCGCCGAGGTGAGCGTCATGTCGAGGGTGCAGACGTTCTCCCCGTCGACCGACAGGCCGTAGACCAGGCCGAGGTCGACGACATTGATGCCGAGTTCGGGGTCGACGACGTCACGCATCGCCTCCTCTAGGTCCTCGAGGTGCTGAATCTGTTCGGCCGTCAACTCGACTTCGGCGGGTTTGTCGACCTCGACTGCCTGCGCGACGTCCGGGGTCTGTGCGGTATCGGTGCTCTCACTCATGTGGCAGACTCCCCATTTCCCATCGGTGCCTTGGTTTCCTCGGCCGAACTGATCTGCACGACAGCGTCTTTGAACGCCATCCACCCGAGCAGCGCGCACTTGACCCGCGCCGGGTACTTGCTCACACCGGCGAGGGCGATGCCGTCGCCGATCATGTCCTCGTCGCCTTCGACGGTGCCGCGGCTGGAGATCATCTCGCTGAACGAGTCGACCACCTTCAGCGCCTGCTGCACCGGCAGCCCGATCACCTGATCGGTGAGGATCGAGGTGGCGGCCTGGCTGATCGAGCAGCCCTGGCCGTCGTAGGAGACGTCGGCGACCTCACCGGCGACGTCGATCTGCACGCGCATCGTCACTTCGTCACCGCAGGTCGGGTTCACGTGGTGCACCTGCGCACCGAACGGTTCCCGCAGCCCGCGGTGGTGCGGGTGCTTGTAGTGGTCCAGGATCACTTCCTGGTACATCTGTTCCATACGCATGATCTAGGCAACTCCGAAGAAGGTCTTGGCCTTCCGCACGGCCGCAACCAGCGCGTCGACCTCATCGAGGGTGTTGTAGACCGCGAACGAGGCACGCGCGGTGGCGGCGACACCGAACTTGCGGTGCAGCGGCCAGGCGCAGTGGTGCCCGACCCGGATGGCCACACCCTGGTCGTCGAGGATCTGGCCCACATCGTGGGCGTGGATCCCGTCGACCACGAACGACACCGCGCCACCGCGGTCCACGTTCTCGATCGGCCCGACGATGCGCACGCCCTCGATCCCGGACAGACCGTCGAGCGCGGCACCGGTGAGGCCGTGCTCGTGCGCGGCGACCGCGTCCATGCCGAGGTCCTCGAGATAGCGCACCGCGGCGGCCAATCCGACGACCTGCGAGGTCATCGGCGTGCCCGCCTCGAAGCGCTGCGGCGGCGGCGCGTAGGTGGTCTTCTCCATGGTGACGGTCTCGATCATCGACCCACCGGTGATGAACGGCGGCGTCTCCTCGAGCAGCGCGCGTCGGCCGTACAGTCCGCCGACACCCATGGGGCCGAGCATCTTGTGGCCGGAGAACGCGGCGAAATCGACCCCGAGCTCGTGGAAGTCCACCGCCATGTGCGGCACCGACTGGCAGGCGTCGAGCACGACGAGCGCGCCGACTGCCTTTGCCCGGCGGACCAATTCGTCCACCGGAGCCACCGCGCCGGTCACGTTCGACTGATGGCTGAACGCGAGAACCTTTGTCGCGGAAGACAGTTCGAGCGAATCCAGGTCGATGCGGCCGTCATCGGTGATGCCGTACCACTTCACGGTGGCACCGGTCCGACGCGCGAGCTCCTGCCACGGAACGAGATTCGCGTGGTGTTCGAGCTCGGTGATGACGATCTCGTCGCCGGGGCCCACCTTGTAGGGGAACCGGTCGTCACCGAACGCGTTGGCCACCAGGTTCAGCGACTCGGTCGCGTTCTTGGTGAACACGATCTCGCCGGTGTCGGCGCCGACGAAGCGGGCGATGTCGGCGCGCGCCTCCTCGTAGGAGTCGGTCGCCTCCTCCGCCAGCTGGTGGGCACCGCGGTGCACCGCCGAATTCCGGGTGAGCAGGAACTCGCGCTCGGCGTCCAGCACCTGCAGCGGACGCTGCGAGGTGGCACCGGAGTCCAGGTACACCAACGGTTTCCCGTCCCGCACCGTGCGGTGCAGGATGGGGAAGTCGGCCCGGATCCGGGCCACGTCGAGGGCTGGCACCGTCGCGGTCATGTCAGGCTCCAGCGGTCGCGGACGTGAAGCGCTCGTAGCCGTTCGCGTCGAGTTCCTCGGCCAGCTCGGAGCCACCTTCGGCGACGATCTTGCCGTTGACGAACACGTGCACGAAGTCGGGCTTGATGTAGCGCAGGATGCGGGTGTAGTGCGTGATCAGCAGCACGCCGCCCTCTTCGCGCTCCTTGTAGCGGTTGACGCCCTCGGAGACGATGCGCAGCGCGTCGACATCCAGACCCGAGTCGGTCTCGTCGAGGATCGCGATCTTCGGCTTGAGCAGGCCCAGCTGCAGGACCTCGTGACGCTTCTTCTCGCCACCGGAGAAGCCTTCGTTCACCGAGCGGTCGGCGAAGGCCGAGTCGATGTCGAGTTCCTTCATCGACTCCTTCACCTCCTTGACCCAGGTGCGCAGCTTGGGGGCCTCGCCGCGCACGGCGGTGGCGGCGGTGCGCAGGAAGTTCGACATCGAGACGCCGGGGACCTCGACGGGGTACTGCATGGCCAGGAACAGGCCCGCGCGGGCGCGCTCGTCGACCGACATGTCGAGAACGTTCTCGCCGTCGAGGGTGATGGTGCCCTGGGTGACGGTGTACTTCGGGTGGCCCGCGATCACGTAGGACAGCGTGGACTTGCCCGAGCCGTTGGGGCCCATGATGGCGTGCGTCTCGCCGGACTTCACCGTCAGGTCGACGCCGTTGAGGATCTGCTTCGACTCACCCTCGGGGGTGGTGATCTCGGCGTGCAGGTCCTTGATTTCCAAAGTTGTCATCGAATTGAAGTCCTTCGTGGGAAGTAGGTGAGTCAGATACCGACAGTGGCGAGTTCGGCCTCGATGGCCGCCTCGAGCCGCTCCCGGACCTCGGGGACCGTGACCTTCTGGATGATCTCGAAGAAGAAGCCACGCACCACCAGGCGGCGGGCGACGTCTTCGGGAATGCCGCGAGCGCGCAGGTAGAACAGCTGCTCGTCGTCGAAACGGCCGGTGGCACTCGCGTGTCCGGCACCGGCGATCTCGCCGGTCTCGATCTCCAGGTTCGGCACCGAGTCGGCGCGCGCGCCGTCGGTGAGCACCAGGTTGCGGTTCGCCTCGTAGGTGTCGGTGCCCTCGGCGGCCGCGCGGATCAGCACGTCGCCGATCCAGACCGTGCGAGCGTCACCCTTGGGCGAGGCCGGATCACCCTGCAGCGCACCCTTGTACAGCACATTGGACTTGCAGTTGGGCTCGGCGTGATCGACCAGCAGTCGCTGCTCGAAGTGCTGACCGGCATCGGCGAAGTACAGGCCGAACAGCTCGGCCTCGCCACCGGGACCGGCGTAGCGCACGGTGCCCGACAGGCGAACCAGGTCGCCACCGAGGGTCGCCGACACGTGGCGCAGGTTCGCGTCACGGCCCAGCTTCAGGTGATGCGCGGTGACGTGCACGGCGTCTTCGTCCCATTCCTGGACCGCGACGACGGTGAGCTTGGCGCTGTCACCGAGCACGAATTCGACGTTCTCGGCGTAGGTTCCGCCGCCGCGCTGGTCGATGACCACGGTGGCGACGGCGAAGTTGTCCAGGCGCACCTGCAGGTGACCGTAGGCGGTCTTGCCCTCACCGGGACCGGTGATGGTGACGGTGACCGGGTCCGACACTTCGGTTTCCGGGCCGACGGTGATCACGGTCGCCTCGGAGAAACCCGAATAGGCCTGGGCGGCAACACGATCAGCGGGAGTACCGGCCTGGCCGAGACGAGAGTCGGTGCGGCCCACCGTTTCCACCGTGACACCGGCGACTTCACTCACCTCGACGGTAGCCTGACCGTCGGCGACAGCGGTGCCGTCGTGCAGGCCGCGCAGACGGCGCAGCGGGGTGAACCGCCACGCCTCGTCGCGACCCGACGGGACCTCGAATGCGTTCACGTCGAACGAGGTGAAGACCTCGCCCTTGTTGACCGCGGCGCCCGCGCCAGGATTCTGGATCGGCGTCTCGAGCGTCGACATCAGCCCACGGCCCCTTCCATCTGCAGCTCGATGAGCCGGTTCAGTTCCAATGCGTACTCCATCGGCAATTCCTTGGCGATCGGCTCCACGAAGCCGCGCACGATCATCGCCATCGCCTCGTCCTCGGTGAGGCCGCGGCTCATCAGGTAGAACAGCTGCTCCTCGGAGACCTTGGAGACGGTCGCCTCGTGACCCATCGTCACGTCGTCCTCGCGGATGTCGACGTAGGGGTAGGTGTCGGAGCGGCTGATCGTGTCGACCAGCAGCGCGTCACACTTCACGGTCGACTTGGAACCGTTGGCGCCCTTGTTGATCTGGACCAGACCGCGGTACGACGCGCGACCGCCACCACGCGCCACCGACTTCGACACGATGGTCGAGGAGGTGTGCGGGGCCAGGTGCAGCATCTTGGCGCCGGTGTCCTGGTGCTGGCCGGGGCCCGCGAACGCGACCGAGAGCACCTCGCCGTGCGCGTGCTCGCCGGTCATCCAGACCGCCGGGTACTTCATGGTCACCTTGGAGCCGATGTTGCCGTCGACCCACTCCATGGTGGCGCCGGCTTCGGCCTTGGCCCGCTTGGTGACCAGGTTGAACACGTTGTTCGACCAGTTCTGGATGGTCGTGTAGCGGCAGCGGCCGCCCTTCTTCACGATGATCTCGACGACCGCGGAGTGCAGCGAGTCGGACTTGTAGATCGGTGCTGTACAACCCTCGACGTAGTGGACGTAGGCGTCCTCGTCGACGATGATCAGCGTCCGCTCGAACTGGCCCATGTTCTCGGTGTTGATCCGGAAGTAGGCCTGCAGCGGGATGTCGACGTGCACGCCCGGCGGCACGTAGATGAACGAGCCACCCGACCAGACGGCGGTGTTGAGCGCGGAGAACTTGTTGTCACCGGCGGGGATCACCGAACCGAAGTACTTGTGGAAGATCTCCGGGTGCTCCTTCAACGCCGTGTCGGTGTCGAGGAAGATGACGCCCTGCTTCTCCAGGTCCTCGCGGATGGAGTGGTAGACGACCTCGGACTCGTACTGCGCGGCGACACCGGAGACCAGACGCTGCTTCTCCGCTTCCGGGATGCCCAGCTTGTCGTAGGTGTTCTTGATGTCCTCGGGCAGGTCTTCCCAGCTCTCGGCCTGCTTCTCGCTCGAGCGCACGAAGTACTTGATGTTGTCGAAGTCGATGCCGTCGAGGTTGGAACCCCAGTTCGGCATGGGCTTGCGGTCGAAGATACGCAGCGCCTTGAGGCGCACGTCGAGCATCCACTCCTCTTCGCTCTTCTTGGCCGAGATGTCGCGAACGACAGCCTCCGACAGGCCACGTTGAGCACTGGCGCCTGCCACATCGGAGTCGGACCAGCCGTAACCGTAGGTGCCCAGCGAGGCGATGGTTTCGTCCTGGGTGAGCGGTTGCACCTGGTCGGTCGAGGTCGTCATTCGGCACTCCTTCCGGAGTCGTTCGTTCGTCCCGCCGCGGGCTGTGCGGCGGATGGGATCTTCGGCACCGCGACCAGCGGTACGTGGGTGGTGCAGGCGCAATCGCCGTTGGCGATCGTCGCAAGGCGCTGCACGTGGGTACCGAGCAGGTCGCGGAAAGCGTCCAATTCGGCCGCGCACAACTGCGGGAACTCCTCGGCGACATGGGCCACCGGGCAGTGGTGCTGACAGATCTGCACACCGGCGCCGACCTGACGGGTGGTGGCGGCGAAACCGGCGTCGGCGAACGCTTCCGCGATCTCCTCGACCTTGGCCTCGATCACCGGTGCGGTGTGGTCGGCGACGGGTTCGATGCCGTCGACGATCACGCGAACCCGCTTGCGCGCGAATTCGGCGATCGCGGCGTCACCACCGATCTCGCCGAGCTGGCGAATCGCCGCCCCGGCCAGATCGTCGTAGGCGTGGCCGAGATTGCCCCGGCCCGCCGCGGTGAGCTGGTATTGCTTGGCCGGCCGACCGCGCCCCTTCTGCTGCCACGGCGCCGAGCGGCTCGCCCGAGCCTGGCCCGCGTCGATGAGCGCGTCGAGGTGCCTGCGCACCCCGGCGGGCGCGAGACCGAGTTCGGTGCCGATCGCCGTCGCGGTGATCGGCCCCTGCTCGAGCAGCAACTGGACGATGGCCGCCCTGGTCTGCCCTTCGTGCGCGGTCGCCGCGGGGACAGCCGACGACCGAGCGCCGGTCGTCTTACGACCGTCACTTTCCACGTCTGTCCGCAAACCCACGGTTTTCACAACACCAGTGTGGCGGAATTGCTTCCCTAAATCTAATAAGGGTCACCTGACAAAGGGTGCCCTGACCTGCGATGAAGATCATCGGGGCGCTCCCCCGCCCGATAAAACCCCAGGTGCGGCCCCTGCGGACCGATCCCGGCCGCTCGGCCGGGTGACCCATCGCACAGGTCGGCAACCGCGACCACCCGGCGCCCAGCAACACCGCACCCGGTGCCGAACGGTCCGCCCGGCACGCTCGCACGGCGTTGCTCGCAGGAGATATTCGCACCACAACGCGGCGAGCGACGGTCCGGGTGCGCGGCGGCGAACCCGGCGTGTGCAGGGGGCGGTCTGGCACGATGGCAGGGTGTCGAACCCGCTCACACCCACGTGTGTCCGTCATCCTGATCGGCCTACCGGACTCGCGTGTACGCGATGCGGGCGGCCCGCCTGTCCGGACTGCCTGCGTCCGGCGGCGGTCGGGCAGCACTGCGTGGACTGTGTCCGGCAGGGGCAGCAGGACGTGCGACCGGTGCGGACCGTCGGCGGCGCGCGCGAGGGCGGCGCGGTTCCATACGTGACCTACGGGTTGATCGCGGTCAATGTGCTGGTCTATGTGCTCACCGCGGCGCAGGCCGGTAGCCCGATGTACAACTACCGCGGGTCGTCGGTGTTCCGGGAGTTCGTCCTGGTGCCGCTGCTGGTTGCCGACGGCGAGTGGTGGCGGCTGCTCGGGTCGGGGTTCCTGCATTACGGCGCGATCCATCTGCTGGTCAACATGTTCGCCCTGTATGTCGTGGGGCGCGACCTCGAGCAGGTGCTGGGCAGGATCAGGTACGGCTGCGTCTATCTGGTCTCGCTGCTGGGTGGGTCGGCGGCGGTGATGGCGCTGTCGGATTCGGTGACGGCGACGGCCGGCGCCTCCGGTGCGGTGTACGGCCTGTTCGGCGCTGTCACGGTGACACTGATCCGGTTGCGGCAGAGCCCGACCCCGATGCTGGTGGTCATCGGCGTGAACGTGCTGATCAGCTTCTCGATCCCGGGAATCTCGCTGTGGGGTCACCTCGGCGGTCTGGCCGCGGGCACGTTGAGCGCGCTCGGCATCCTGTTCGTACCCGGCTGGCTGTCGGCCCGCGATCAGCGATCCGCGCAGCGCATCGGCTGGGCCGCGCTCGGTGCGGTAGCGCTGATCTGCGTGGGCGTGATCGTCGCCGCCGCGCTCTCGTTGCGCGCGGACCCGGCCTTCGTCGGACCACCGGCCGTGACCGCGCCGACCCCCGTCGAAGCACCCAGGTAGTCCGCCGCGACCGGCGCACCCCCGGTGCGTGAACGACTGACGAACCCTGTCGGGTCCCCGCACACTAGGCTCTGACTTCGTGGCGGTACTGGAGGGCGCGGCGCGCAAGACACTGGCGGTCGGGCGGCGAGCTCTCGGGCTCGACGTGTCGGCGCCCGATCACACCGTCGCGGTGCTGCATCGCGACGAGACCGAGGTCCCCGGGCTCGACAAGAGCGAACGCGCGCAACTGGACCGGATCCGGCTGATGGGCGCGACCGGCGCGGTACTGATGGCGATCGCGGCGCTGGGCATCGGCGCCCAACCCGTGCACCAGAATCCGGTCTCGGGTGTGCGGGTGCTCGGCATCTTCGCGCGAGCGCACACCGGATCGCTGGCGATGTGCATGTTCGGCACCGCGCTGGTGATCGGTGCGTGGTTGCTGCTCGGACGCTTCGCGATCGGCGGACTCGCGGGTTCGCCACTGCACCGGCTGAGCCGCTCGCAACTGGACCGCACGCTGCTGCTGTGGATCATTCCGCTGTCCGTGGCGCCGCCGATGTTCAGCAACGATGTCTATTCCTATCTGGCACAGAGCGAGATCGCCGCCCGCGGCATCGACCCCTATTCCGAAGGCCCCGTCGCCGGGCTCGGAATCGACAATGTGCTCACCAACAATGTGCCGACGATCTGGCGCGATACGCCCGCGCCGTACGGTCCGCTGTTCCTCTGGATCGGTCGCGGTATCGCGGAGCTCACCGGGGACAACATCATCGCCGGAGTATGGGTACACCGGTTGCTGGCGCTGGCCGGAGTGGCGCTGATCGTGTGGGCGCTGCCGCGGTTGTCGGTGCGCTGCGGGGTGGCGCCGGTGAGTGCGTTGTGGCTCGGCGCGGCCAATCCGCTGGTGCTGTTCCACCTGGTCGGCGGCGTGCACAACGACGCGCTGATGCTCGGGCTGATGCTGGCCGGGGTGGAGCTCATGCTGCGCGCGATCTACGGCGAAGGAGGCAGACCCGACCGGCTGACGGCCATGAATCTGCCACCCTTCGACGCCCGGGCCTACGGGCTGCTGATCGGTGGCGCGGTGGTGATCACGCTCTCGTCGTCGATCAAGCTCACCTCCATCATCGCGCTCGGCTTCGTCGGCATGGCACTGGCCAGACGCTGGGGCGGCACGCTCACCGCCGTCGTCAAGGCCGCGGCTCTGCTGGGCGTCATCGCCGTGGCGACAACGCTTCTCATCGGTTTCGCCAGCGGGCTCGGCTTCGGCTGGGTCAATACCCTCAGCGTCGCCAATGCCGTCCGGAGCTGGATGTCGCTGCCGACCATCATCGGGATCGTCACCGGTTTCGGCGGTGTGCTGCTCGGGTTGGGCGACCACACCACCGCGCTGCTGTCGATCACCCGGCCCATCGCCGCGGTGGTCGCGGGCTACGTGACAGTCCGCATGCTCGTCGCCACCGGTATGGGCCGGCTCCATCCCGTCGGCGCGCTCGGCGTCTCACTCGCGGCCATTGTGCTGCTGTTCCCGGTGGTCCAGCCCTGGTACCTGCTCTGGGCGATCGTGCCGCTGGCGGCCTGGGCCACCCAGCCGGTGTTCCGCGTGCCCGCCGTCGCCTTCTCGGCGGTGGTCTCTATGCTGGTGATGCCGCGTGGTGCGGAATTCCAGGTCTTCCAGATCATCGGCGCCGCGCTCGCCGCCGTGGTGTGCTTCGCGTTGTTCTTCGCGCTCACCCGGCACACGCTGCCGTGGCGGGCGCAGCCGGGGGTGTCGGCTCCGTCACAGGAGGGCACGGCTTACCGTGTGACAACGTGAGGGAGCGCAGCGAGCGAACCAAGGGCACAGCACCTTTTGGCGCGACGGAGCCGAGCGTCAGCGAGGCGCAGTTGTGACAACACGCCTTGGACCCGCCGTTAGCGTCGACGGTGTGGTCAAGCGCTATGGCGAGACCACAGCGGTAGACGGTCTCCGGTTCGATGTAGAGCCCGCCCAGGTGTTCGCGCTGCTGGGGCCCAACGGCGCGGGCAAGACCACCACCGTCGAGATGTGCGAGGGCTTCGTGCGCCCGGACGCGGGCACGGTCCGCGTCCTCGGCCTGGACCCGATCGCCGACTCCGAGCAGTTGCGTCCGCGCATCGGCGTGATGCTGCAGGGCGGCGGCGCCTACCCCGGCGCCCGCGCGGGCGAGATGCTCGACCTGGTCGCGTCCTACTCCGCCGATCCGATCGATCCCGACTGGCTGCTGTCGACGCTGGGCCTGCGCGACAATCGCCGCACTCCCTATCGCCGCCTGTCGGGTGGTCAGCAGCAGCGTCTGGCGCTCGCGTGCGCGCTGGTCGGCAAGCCCGAGATCGTGTTCCTCGACGAACCCACCGCCGGTCTGGACGCGCAGGCTCGGCTGATCGTCTGGGAACTCATCGACGCCCTGCGCCGCGACGGCGTGAGCGTCGTGCTCACCACGCACATGATGGACGAGGCCGAGCAGCTCGCCGACCAGCTCGTCATCATCGATCACGGGCAGATCGTCGCCCAGGGCACGCCCGCCGAGGTCACCGCCCACGGCGCGGCGGGCCAGCTGAGATTCTGCGCCCCACCGAAACTCGATCTGAACCTGCTCACCTCGGCTCTCCCGGAAGGCTTCTCGCCGCGCGAGACCACACCGGGCACCTACCTCGTCGAGGGCGAGATCAACCCGCAGGTGCTGGCCACCGTCACCGCCTGGTGCGCCAGGATGGACGTGCTGGCCACCGACATCCGCATCGACCAGCGTCGCCTCGAAGACGTCTTCCTCGAACTGACCGGACGGGACCTGCGCGGATGAGCGAGACCACCAGCCATTTCCTGCCCGGCACCTTCACCCCCGATCCGCGGCCGGCCTCGCGCGCGACGATGCTCACCGCGCAGACCGGGCTCGAGCTGAAACTGTTGTTGCGCAACGGCGAACAGCTGCTGCTCACCATGTTCATCCCGATCACCCTGCTCGTCGGGCTCACCCTGCTGCCGTTCGGCGACCTGGGCGAGCACCGGGTCGACCGGATCGTGCCGATGGTGATGATGACCGCGGTGATGTCGACCGCGTTCACCGGCCAGGCCATCGCGGTCGGCTTCGACCGCCGCTACGGCGCCCTCAAACGGCTCGGCGCGACACCGCTGCCCCGCTGGGGCGTGATCGCCGGCAAGTGCGCCGCCGTGCTCATCGTGGTGGTGCTGCAGGCGATGCTGCTCGGCGCGATCGGTGTGGCGCTGGGCTGGCGGCCCGGGATCGGCGGACTCGCCCTCGGCGCGTTGGTGATCGCCCTCGGCACGGCCACCTTCGCGGCGATGGGCTTGCTGCTGGGCGGGACGCTCAAGGCCGAGGTCGTGCTGGCGCTGGCCAATATCCTGTGGTTCATCATGCTCGGCATCGCCAGCCTGGTCCTCGTCGGCGACACCCTGCCCACCGCCCTGACCGTGATCGCGCGGCTCATCCCGTCCGGGGCGCTGGCTTTCGCGCTGGACACGGCGCTGACGGGGTCGATCGACTGGTTCGCAGTGGCGGTGCTCGCGGCGTGGGGCGTGGTGTGCGGATGGCTGGCGACCCGGCTGTTCCGGTTCCACTGACGTGACCAACGACGCACTGTAGTAGCCCTGGTATCAGCGTCGAAATCCTGGCCGGTACCATTCCTGACGTGCTGTATCGCGCCTTCGTTGGCCTCGTCGACCGGCTGCCGCTCCCCTCGCTGCGGGTGCAGCGGCTCATCGCCATCGCGGTGATCCTGAGCCAGGCGGGAATCTCGGTAACCGGCGCGATCGTGCGCGTCACCGCCTCCGGCCTCGGCTGCCCGACCTGGCCGCAGTGCTTCCCCGGCAGCTTCACCCCCATCGGGGTATCGGAGGTGCCCGTCCTGCACCAGACCGTGGAGTTCGGCAACCGGCTGCTCACCTTCGCGGTGACGCTGTGCGCCGGGCTGATCGTGCTGGCCGTCATCCGGGCACGGCGGCGCAGGGAAGTCCTGACCTATGCCTGGCTGATGCCCGGCGGCACGGTCGTGCAGGCGATCATCGGCGGTATCACCGTGCGCACCGGCTTGCTGTGGTGGACCGTCGCCGTGCACCTTCTCGTCTCGATGGTGATGGTCTGGCTGGCGGTGGTGCTGTACGCGAAGATCTGCGAACCCGACGACGGCATCGAGACCGTCCAGGTACCCGCTCCCCTGCGCTGGCTCACCGCGCTGTCCGGCGTGGCACTCGCGGGTGTGCTGATCGCGGGCACGCTGGTCACCGCGGCCGGGCCCCATGCCGGCGACAAGAGCATCGAGCGGCAGGTCGAGCGACTGGAAGTCGAGATCGTCACCCTGGTGCACCTGCATTCGCAGTTGATGATCGGATATCTCGCGCTGCTCATCGGACTCACGTTCGGGCTCTTCGCCGTAGGGATCACCCCCGCGATCCGCAAGCGGCTGTTCGTCCTGCTCGCGATCGTCCTCGCCCAGGGGCTGGTCGGCGTCGTGCAGTACTTCACCGATGTGCCCGCCGCGCTCGTCGCCATCCACGTCGGCGGGGCAGCGGCGTGCACCGCAGCGACCGCCGCACTGTGGGCGTCGCTGCGAACGCGGGAAAAGGTCGACGCTCCCGCGGTGGCGCAGGCTTCCGTGCACTGACCGAGCGCGCCGAAACAACCCACGACACAACGAGAACGGCCCGCGATCGAGTATTCGATCGCGGGCCGTTCGATGCTCGTGGTACGGCGCGGAGATCAGGCGCCCGCGAACAACTTCCAGTTGCGCGCCTTCGGGAATTTGGTCTGATGGGCGACCCAGCCGGCCATCTTGGCCCAGTGCGATGGAGCGGGGGTGACGATCGAGCCCAGCTCGCGGCTCCACTCGTCGGTCTCGGCGAGGCCGTCGACGCGCTCCACGAGCGCCTTCGCGGTCGCCATGTCGCCGACCACCCGGTCGCCGAGGATGCCGTCGGCGCCGACCAGGGTGATCCGCACGCCCTGCTTGCCGATGTACTGCAGCACGGCCGTTCCCGAACCACCGTGCTGGGCGAGGAACTTCACGATGGACTTCTCGACCTCGGCCGGCACCTTCACGGCCTCGGGGGCGGCGGTTGTACTCATGAACCGCAGTTTACCGGCAGGTAGTTTCCAGTCCAGCCTCGAGTGGCCTGGAACACGGGGTGTAGAAAGAGGACTCATGCGCGCGATTCAGGTTTCCGAGCACGGTGGTCCCGAGGTCCTGCAGTACGTCGAACTGACAGACCCGCAGGCCGGGCCCGGTCAGCTGCTGGTCGAGACCCAGGGTGTGGGCGTCAACTACATCGACATCTACTTCCGCACGGGCCAGTATCCGCAGGCGACGCCCTACATCCCCGGCTCCGAGGGCACGGGCAGCGTGGTGGCGATCGGTTCGGATGTCACCGAGTTCGCCGTCGGTGACCGCGTCGCTTGGGCGTCGGCGCCCGGCAGCTACGCGGACCTGGTCGCCGTCGACGAGGCCGTGGCGGTGAAGGTGCCCGACGACGTCGAACCGGCCGTGGCGGCCGCCGCCCTCCTGCAGGGCATGACCGCCCATTACCTCACCGAATCGGTGTTCTCGCCCGAACCCGGCGACCCGGTTCTCATCCACGCGGGCGCGGGCGGAGTCGGTCTGCTGCTCACTCAGATGGCCGTCGCGAAGGGCGCCCGGGTCATCACCACGGTCTCCACCGACGCCAAGGAAAAGCTGTCCCGCGAAGCGGGTGCCACCGACGTCCTGCGCTACGGTGACGACCTGGCCGCCCGCGTCCGCGACCTCACCGACGGCATCGGCGTAGCCGCGGTCTACGACGGTGTCGGGGCCAGCACCTTCGAAGCGAGCCTGGCCGCCCTCCGAATCCGCGGCACCCTCGCCCTGTTCGGCGCGGCCAGCGGCGCGGTCCCGCCCTTCGACCCGCAACGCCTCAACCCCGCCGGTTCGCTCTGGCTGACCCGCCCGTCCCTGGGCGCCTATACCCGCGATCGCACCGAATTCCTGTGGCGTGCCACCGATGTCTTCGACTGGATCGCCGCGGGAACCCTGAATCTCCGCATCGGCGCCACCTATCCGCTGGCCGACGCGGCCCAGGCTCACCGCGATCTCGCGGCGCGCAAGACCACCGGCTCGATCGTGCTGCTGCCGTAGCCCCGACTGTCCACTCACCCGAGGAAGCGGACACCGGTCAGTTCCTGGGAAGCTTCCCAGAGTCGCCGAGCGCTCTCGCGGTCCATCGAGCGAGAGCTGGAGCGCACCCGCCCCGGATAGCCGCCGATCTCGAAAAGTCCTGAGGGTCCGTAGTATTCACTCCTCTGCGCGGCCGGATCGGTCGCGGCACGCAGAGTCGGGAGCGCCCCCATGGCGGGGGTGCGCCCGAACAGGCGGGCGACGGCGAGATTCGGCAGACGGAAGACCGCCGGGGAGTACCGGAACACCTCGGTGCTCGCGCCGCCGGGATGAGCGGCCAGTGCGCAGGCCGACGTTCCCGCGAGCCGGCGATCGAGCTCATAGGTGAACAGCAGATTCGCCAATTTCGATACGGCATAAGCATTTCCAGCCGACCTCGCAGGGTCGTCGAGATCGATTCGCCCGAAGCGGTGGCCGATGCTGCTGACGGTCACCACCCGCCCGGCCTCGGCTGCGACGAGGTGATCCAGCAGCAGTCCGGTGAGCGCGAAGTGGCCGAGATGGTTGATCCCGAACTGGCTCTCGAATCCGTCCTCGGTCGTGCCGGACAGCCCGGTGACACCGGCATTGTTGATCAGCAGATCGACGCGGTCGTAGCGGCTGCGCACCGTCTCGGACGCGGCACGGACCGACGCGAGAGACGCCAGGTCGAGAGCAACCGTGTCGACCTTCGCTCCGGGTGCCCGTCTCGCGATGCGCTCAGCAGCGTCGGCCGCCTTACCGGAATCGCGACAGGCGAGCACCACGGTGGCGCCTCGCGCGGCGAGGGCTCGTGCGGTTTCGAAGCCGAGTCCGGTATTGGCGCCGGTGACGACCGCGATTCGCCTGGCCAGGTCGGGGATGTCGGCTTCGGACCACTTCATGACGGCTCCTAACATGAACGATGCATTCACATTACAGTGAACCAGTCGTTCATGTTATTGGCAAGGCACTCGAGAAGGATGGCACCGAGATGACCGACCGACCCCTGCGCGCGGACGCGCGGCGCAATCGCGAGGCGATCGCCGCCGCCGCACGCGAACTCGTCATCCGCGAAGGGCCGGGCATCGGCATGGACGAGATCGCCACGGCAGCGGGTGTCGCCACCGGCACGCTGTATCGGCACTTCCCGACCAAGCAGGATCTGATCGCGAGCATCGTGGCCGATCTGGCCGAGGGCATCGACCGGTCGCTGAACTCGGCGCTCGCCAGAGCCGAGGACGGGACCAGCTCGGCCATCGACGAGGTGATCGCACTACTGCGCCACGTGATGATCGACATGCGGCAGGAACGCCTGCTCCGATTCGCCGTCGCCGGGGTGGCCGAGGACTCACTCCGCGAGATCCAGGCGCGCGGGCGTGCCGCCGTCGAGCAGCTGGTCGCCGCCGCGCACCGCAACGATTCGCTCTACCCGGACGTCACCGCGGACGACGTGGTCCTCTTGCTGTCCACCGCGCCGACCGACGCCATGTCCGAGGTGGAGCAGTCGCGCTGGTTGACGCTGGCTCGCCGAGCACTCACACCGAACCCGGCCCCCGGAGTTCGGAACTCGGCGCGCAGCTAATAGTCGCGGCCGGTCAGACCGCGGTAGACGAAACGGGTGATCGACTCGATCGCCTCCTCGTCGGTGAGGGTCACCGAGCCGTCTTCGACCATGCGCAACATTCCGTCGACCGCGGCGAACATCATCGCCAGGCTGGCATCGACCGTTCCCGGCAGGCGTAGCCCCCGTTCCGGGAAGTCCGCTACGTGGTCGGCGATGTCGGTGCGTTGTTCGGCACCGAAGCCCGCGATGATCCGGGCGAAATCCGGGCTGACCTGCGCCGCCTGGCCCATCGCGCGCAGGACCGAGGCGTGTTCGCGGGCGAAGGTCCAGTAGCCGCGCACGTGGTAGCGGACCGCCGCCGGGTCGGTGAAGTCGCCGTTGTGCTCCGGGTCGGCCGCTCGCTCGTCGCTTGCCACCGCCATATCGCGCAGAAGTGCTTGCAGCAGTTCCTCTTTGCTCGCGAAGTGGTTGTAGAACGAGCCGGCCGCGCGGCCCGCGGCGGTGGTGATGTCGGTGATCTTCGCGTTCAGGTAGCCGTGTTCAGCGAAGACCTGCCGGGCGGCGTCCTTGAGCGCCTGCTCGGTCTCCGCGGATTTCTCGCGCCTGCTGCCCACCACCGGACATCACCTCCTTGACAAGCACGGTACCAACACTGAAACTGAATTCATATTCACTGAATATCGGTTCAGTTCTTGTCGCAGGAGGCATTTCCATGTCAGAACAGGTACTCATCGCGGGCGCGGGCCCGACCGGTCTCACCCTCGCCCTCGACCTCGCACGGCGCGGCGTGGACGTCCGGCTCGTCGACCGGGCCGATTCGCCGTTCCAGGGGTCGCGCGGCGACGGCATCCAACCGCGCACCCTGGAGGTGTTCGACGACCTCGGCGTCATCGACGCGGTACTGGCCGCCGGGCGCGAGGTCCCGGTGATGCGCGCCTACTTCGCGGGGACCTTCGTCGGCGAGCGCCGCATGGCCGAGCTGGTCGAGCCGACCCCGGATGTGCCGTATCCGAACACCTGGGTGCTCGGCCAGTCCGACACCGAGGCGATCCTGCGGGCGCGGCTCGCCGAGCTCGGGGTGACGGTCGAATTCGCCACGGCGCTGGTCGAATTCACCCAGGACGACGCCGGCGTCACCGCGACGCTGCAACGCGGCGACACATCGGAGACGGTGCGCGCGAGCTATCTGGTCGGTGCCGACGGTGGCGCGAGCACGGTGCGCAAGCGCCTCGGGATCGCGTTCGAGGGCAGCACCGACGAGTCGATCAAGATGCTGCTCGGCGATGTCCGCGCCGACTCCCTCGACCACGAGTACGGCTATTGGTTCGCCGCCGCGGCCGACCAGCCGATGACCGGGTTCGCCCTGTCCCCGCTACCGGGCGCGCGGCGCTTTCAGTTCGCCGCCCCGCTGACCGACGACCGCTTCCCCGATCTGGCCACCCTGCAGGATCTCGCCGACCGCCACGGCCCCGAGACAGGCCTGGTGCTGCACGATCTGTCCTGGATCACGGTGTGGCGCCCCAATATTCGACTCGCCGAACGCTTCCGCGACGGCCGGGTGTTCCTCGCGGGCGATGCCGCCCACGTCCATCCGCCCACCGGCGGCCAAGGCCTGAACACCGGCGTTCAGGATGCCTACAACCTGGGCTGGAAACTGGCCGCTGCCCTCGGTGGCGTCCCGGCCCCGCTCGACACCTACGAACCCGAACGTCGCACGGTCGCGGCCCGGATTCTCGGCCTGAGCACCGAACTCCTCGACAAACTCGTCGACGGCGACGAGGACGCGATGCACCGCGGCCCCGAAACCCGCCAGCTCGCCATCACCTATCGCTGCTCCGCCGACGACGGCCCCCTCGTGGCGGGCGACCGCGCGCCGGACGCCACACTGCACGACGAAACCGGCCGCCCGATCCGCCTGTTCGACGTCTTCCGAGGCCCCCACGCAACCCTGCTCCGCTTCGCCCCGACCAACGACTCACTCGACATCGAGCTCCCCGCCTTCGCGGCAGGCGCGAAGGCCACATCCGACTCTCCAGCGACACCGATCGACGGATCCGGCGTTCTCACGGTCGAGATACGCCGCGTCGACGCCCCGTCCGAGTCATCCGCCCGACCGGCGTCTGTGACACTTGTCGACACCGACGGACACGCCTTCACCGCCTTTTCGGCGACGGCGGGCACCGCCATCCTGATCCGACCCGACGGCCACCTCGCCCATCGCTGGTGAGCTCCGGGGTCGTCCACTCCCCTGATCCGGCGAGGCCGCTACCAGACCAGGTCCGGACATAACAGTGGCCGGGCATCGCTGCCCGGCCACTGTTCGAGAATGCCTTACAGCCCGACGAGGCTACCGATCGTGTCCCACCCGAGCACCGAGTCGACGGCCAGACCACAGAACACCACCGCGAGGTAGTTGTTCGACTGCAGGAACAGCTTCAGCGGCTTCACCGACTCGCCACGGCGCACCCCGGCGTAGAGCTGATGCGCCATCAGCAGGAACCAGGCACCGGCCACCAGGGCGACCGCCGCGTAGATGACACCGGTCGCGGGCACCAACGCCATCGTCGCGAGCACCGTCAACCAGGTGTAGATCACGATCTGCTTGGTCACCACCTGCTCGGTCGCGACCACCGGCAGCATCGGCACGCCGGCCGCGCGGTAGTCCTCCTTGTAGCGCATGGCCAGCGCCCAGGTGTGCGGCGGCGTCCAGAAGAAGATCACCGCGAACAGCACCACCGCGGGCCAGCCGATATCGCCGGTCACCGCCGACCAGCCCACCAGCGCGGGCATGCAGCCGGCCGCGCCGCCCCACACCACGTTCTGCGAGGTCCGGCGCTTGAGGCCCTTGGTGTAGACGAAAACGTAGAACAGGATCGTCGCGACGACCAGCAACCCGCTGAGCAGGTTGGCCTGCCACCACAGCCAGGCGAAGGAGATCGCGCCGAGCACGACACCGAAGACGAACGCGTGCGAGGTGGGCACCGCCTCGCGGGCCAGCGGGCGGCGCGCGGTCCGCTTCATCACCTTGTCGATATCGGCGTCGGCCACACAGTTGAGAGTGTTGGCACTGGCGGCGCCCATCCAGCCACCGAACAGGGTGACCAGGATCAGCCGGATGTCCACCGTGCCGCGGTCGGCCAGCAACATCGTCGGAATGGTGGCAACGAGCAGCAGCTCGATGACGCGTGGTTTGGTGAGCGCGATGTAGGCAAGGGGCTTACGCACAATCCGCGCGGCGAGACTGTCGCCCGCGAGGCGGTCGGCCAGCGCCGTCGACGAAGTTCCGTGCGCACCGCTACTACCCGGCTCGTGACCGATCCGCACTGTTTCTCCTCGCACGCTGTGCTTCGCTTCGCATCCGGTAATGGAACGAGCAGCGCGCGGCTGCGGCGCGGCCACTACTACAGAGGATGGTAGACCCACTCACCTGCCGCTCCGCGCCAGACCCCCGCCACCGTGGGCGCGGTCACTCCGCCCCACGAGCCCGCATCCCGGGCCCACGCGGCGGTGAACCCGCGTCGACGCGCAGGTGAACGGCATCGCGACGGGCTCGGCCCACGCGGCGGCGATGGTCTACACCGCACACCGCCGACTCAGTGCGATCCGAACTAGACTCAACGCCAGGGTTCGCGCCAACCGCTGTAGCAGCACCACTAGGGTATTCCTGTACATCGGTACGCATCCCGGCCGCGTGCGACCCGCTGTCGAACATCATCGCCGCTGCCAAGCTATCGCCGTCGACGAAACCTAGGTCAGGAGAACCACGGTCGTGCCAGTCACAGACGACATTCGCGCCCTCACTCAGCGGAACTACCCCAGCGACTGGACGGACCTCGACACCTTGGCCGTCGACACCGCCCGGGTACTCGCTGCCGACGCCGTGCAGAAGGCGGGCAACGGGCACCCCGGTACCGCGATGAGCCTCGCGCCGGTGGCCTACACCCTGTTCCAGCGCACGATGCGCCACAACCCCGCGGAGCCGCGCTGGGTCGGTCGCGACCGGTTCGTGCTGTCCTGTGGGCATTCCAGCCTCACCCTCTACATCGAGCTCTACCTGGCCGGTTTCGGACTGGAGCTGACCGACCTCGAGCAGCTGCGCCAGTGGGGCTCGCTCACCCCGGGCCACCCCGAGTTCCGCCACACCGACGGCGTCGAGATCACCACCGGCCCGCTGGGTCAGGGTCTGGCCTCGGCGGTCGGCATGGCGATGGCCGCGCGGCGTGAACGCGGGCTGTTCGATCCGGACGCCCCCGAGGGCACCAGCCCGTTCGACCACTTCATCTACACCATCGCCTCCGACGGCGACCTGCAGGAGGGCGTCACCGCGGAGGCTTCCTCGATCGCGGGCACCCAGCAGCTGGGCAACCTCGTGGTGATCTACGACGACAACGAGATCTCCATCGAGGACGACACCGACATCGCCTTCACCGAAGACGTGGCCAAGCGGTACGAGGCCTACGGCTGGCAGGTGCAGATCGTCGAGGGCGGCGAAGACGTGGTGGCCATCGAGAAGGCGCTGGCCGCGGCGAAGGCCGAGACCAGCAAGCCCTCGATCATCATCCTGCGCACCATCATCGGCTTCCCTGCCCCGAACAAGATGAACACCGGTGGCGCGCACGGCGCCGCGCTCGGCCCCGACGAGGTCGCCGCGGTGAAGAAGGCGCTCGGCTTCGACCCGGAGAAGTCCTTCGAGGTCGCCCCGGCTGTCATCGAGCACACCCGCAAGGCACTGGCCCGCGGCGCCGAGGCACAGGCCGAGTGGCAGCAGGGCTTCGACCAGTGGGCCGAGGCCAACCCGTCGAACAAGGAACTCTTCGATCGTCTGCAGACCCGGTCGCTGCCCAAGGGCTGGACCGAGGCGCTGCCGAGCTTCGAGGTCGATCCCAAGGGCATGGCCACCCGCAAGGCGTCGGGCAAGTTCCTCGCCGCGGTCGCCGACGAGCTGCCCGAGCTGTGGGGCGGTTCGGCCGACCTGGCCGAGTCCAACAACACCACGATGCCCGGCCAGGCGAGCTTCGGGCCCGAGTCGATCTCCACCGGCGCGTGGAAGGCCAACCCCTACGGGCGCACCCTGCACTTCGGCATCCGTGAGCACGCGATGGGCTCGATCCTCAACGGCATCGCGCTGCACGGCCCGACCCGTCCCTACGGCGGCACCTTCCTCGTGTTCAGCGACTACATGCGCCCGGCTGTCCGCCTGGCCGCACTGATGCGGGTGCCCGCCATCTACGTGTGGACCCACGACTCCATCGGCCTCGGCGAGGACGGCCCGACCCACCAGCCGGTCGAGCACCTGGCAGCGCTGCGCGCCATCCCCGGCCTCAACGTCGTTCGCCCCGCGGACGCCAACGAGACCGTCCACGCCTGGCGCACCGTGCTCGAGCGTGACTCCGACGAGCACACCTCGCACTTCCCGGTGTACGAGTCGCCGCAGCAGGACGGTCCGTCCGCGCTGGCACTCACCCGTCAGGATGTGCCGACCCTGGAGGGCACCAGCTACGAGGGTGTCAAGAAGGGCGGCTACGTGTTGGTCGAGGCGTCCACCGGCACACCGGAAGTGATCCTCATCGGCACCGGCTCCGAGGTCCACCTCGCGGTCGCCGCGCGCACTACGCTGGAAGAGCAGGGCATCCCGACCCGCGTGGTCTCGATGCCGTGTGTGGAGTGGTTCGACGTGCAGGATCAGGGATACCGCGACGAGGTGCTGCCCCCGTCGGTGCGGGCCAGGGTCGCGGTCGAGGCCGGTATCGCGATGCCGTGGCACCGATTCGTCGGTGACGCGGGTGAGGTCGTCGGCATCGACCACTTCGGCGCGTCGGCCGATTACAAGACTCTGTACCGCGAATTCGGTATCACCCCCGATGCCGTCGTCCGCGCGGCACTGCGTTCCACCGACAAGGTGAAGGGGTAAGACCATGGCACAGAACGAGAATCTCGCCGCGCTCTCGGCCGCGGGCGTCTCGGTGTGGCTCGACGATCTCTCGCGCGAACGCATCCAGTCCGGCAATCTCGCCGACCTGGTCGCGACCCGCAGCGTCGTCGGTGTCACCACCAACCCGAGCATCTTCCAGGCTGCGATGAGCGTGGGCCACGCCTACGACGCGCAGCTGAAAGACCTTGCGGCCCAAGGCGCCGACGCCGACGCGGCGATCCGCACGATGACCACCGACGATGTGCGCGCCGCCTGCGACGTGCTCGCGCCGGTGTTCGAGGCGACCGGCGGCGTGGACGGGCGGGTGTCGATCGAGGTCGATCCCCGGTTCGCCTTCGACGCCGACAAGACCGTCGCCCAGGCGATCGAGCTGTGGAAGATCGTCGACCGCAAGAACCTGTTCATCAAGATCCCGGCCACCGAGGCCGGTCTGCCCGCCATCACCTCGGTGATCACCGAGGGCATCAGCGTGAACGTGACGCTGATCTTCTCGGTGCCGCGCTACCGCGCGGTGATGGGCGCCTACCTCGACGGTCTGCGCAACGCCAAGATCGGTGGCCACGACCTGGCCAAGATCCACTCGGTGGCATCGTTCTTCGTCTCCCGCGTGGACACCGAGATCGACAAGCGCCTCGAGGCGATCGGCACCCCGGAGGCCCTCGCCCTGCGTGGCAAGGCCGGTGTGGCCAACGCGCGTCTGGCGTACGCCGAGTACCAGGACGTGTTCGACGGTGGCGCGCACACCTCCACCTACAACCACCTGGCCGCACAGGGCGGCAACCGGCAGCGGCCGCTGTGGGCGTCGACCGGGGTGAAGAACCCGGATTACCCCGACACCCTCTACGTCACCGAACTCGTCGGCCCGAACACGGTCAACACGCTGCCGGAGAAGACGCTGCAGGCGTTCGCCGATCACGGTGAGGTGCTGGGCGACACGCTCAGCGGCCGTGGCGCCGAGGGCGCTCAGGTCTTCGCCGATCTGGCAGCGGTGGGTATCGATCTCGACGATGTGTTCGCGCTGCTCGAGCGCGAAGGCGTCGAGAAGTTCGAGAGCGCGTGGGGCGAGCTGATCGAGGCCACCACCGGCCAGCTCGACATCGCGGCGGAGGGCAACTAGCACGATGGCCGGCACAGCATCGACGGATCAGGCGGCGGGGCTGTGGCACAACCCGCTGCGCGACGAACGCGACAAACGGGTCCCCTTCATCGCGGGCCCGTGCAGCATGGTGATCTTCGGTGTCACCGGAGATCTGTCCCGCAAGAAGCTGATGCCGGCCATCTATGACCTGGCGAACCAGGGGCTGTTGCCCCCTGGTTTCGCCCTGGTCGGCTTCGCCCGGCGCAACTACGCCGACGAAGATTTCGCCTCGGTGGTACTCGAGGCCGTGAAGAAGCACGCGCGCACCCCTTTCCGCCAGGAGGTCTGGGACCATCTGGCGGAGGGGCTGCGCTTCGTGCAGGGCAGTTTCGACGACGACGCGGCCTTCGCGACGCTCGCCGACACGTTGCGCGATCTCGACGAAACCCGCGGCACCGGCGGCAATTACGCTTTCTACCTGTCGATTCCGCCGAACATGTTCCCCGTGGTCCTCGATCAGCTCTCCGAGCACCACCTGGCTCAGGCCAAGCCGGACCCAGACGGGTACACCCCGTGGCGGCGCGTGGTGATCGAGAAGCCGTTCGGCCACGACCTGACCAGCGCCAAGGAACTCAACGCCCTGGTCAACCGGGTTTTCCCGGAAGAGCAGGTCTTCCGCATCGACCACTACCTCGGCAAGGAAACGGTCCAGAACATCCTGGCGCTGCGTTTCGCCAACGAGTTGTTCGAGCCGATCTGGAACGCCAACTATGTCGACAGCGTGCAGATCACCATGGCCGAGGACATCGGATTGGGTGGTCGCGCAGGCTATTACGACGGGATCGGCGCCGCGCGTGACGTCATCCAGAACCACCTGTTGCAGTTGCTCGCGCTGACCGCGATGGAGGAGCCGACCTCCTTCGAGCCGATGCAGCTCACCACCGAGAAGATCAAGGCCCTCTCGGCCACCAAACTCGTTGCGCCGCTGGACGAGACGACCGCGCGCGGGCAGTACACCGAAGGCTGGCAGGGCAGCGAACACGTCGTCGGCCTGCATCAGGAGGAGGGCTTCGATCCGCAGTCACGGACCGAGACCTACGCCGCGCTCACCCTGCACGTGGAGAACCGGCGCTGGGCGGGTGTGCCGTTCTATCTGCGCACCGGAAAACGCCTGGGCCGCCGGGTGACCGAGATCGCGGTGGTGTTCAAGCGGGCGCCGCACCTGCCCTTCGACCAGACCATGACCGAGGAGCTCGGTCAGAACGCCCTGGTCATCCGGGTGCAGCCGGACGAGGGCATCACCTTGCGCTTCGGCTCCAAGGTCCCCGGCTCCGGCATGGAAGTGCGCGATGTGAACATGGACTTCAGCTACGGCGAGGCGTTCACCGAGTCCTCCCCCGAAGCCTACGAACGGCTAATCCTCGACGTGCTGCTCGGCGTGCCGTCGCTGTTCCCGGTCAATGCGGAGGTCGAATTGTCCTGGCGCATCCTCGATCCCGTGCTCGCGCACTGGGCCGCGGGCGGCAAACCCGAACCCTACGAGGCCGGGACCTGGGGTCCCAGCTCGGCCGATGAGATGCTCGCGCGCAGCGGGCGGGAATGGCGGCGTCCGTGATCGTCGACATGCCCGACACCAACACCGTCGATGTCGGTAAGCGGATGGTCCAGTTACGCGAGACCAACGGCGTGATCACCCAGGGCCGGGTGCTCACCCTGGTGGTGTGCACCCTGGACTCCTCGGAGGCCGAGGACGCTATCGACGCCGCCAACGACGCCAGCCGCGAACATCCGTGCCGGGTCATCGTATTGGCGCGTGGCGACCGCGACGCTGAAACCCGCCTCGACGCCCAGATCCGCGTCGGTGGCGACGCCGGTGCGGCCGAGGTGATCGTGCTGCGCCTGCAGGGCGCGCTGGTGAACCACGAGAGCAGCGTCGTCACCCCGTTCCTGCTGCCCGACACCCCCGTGGTGGCGTGGTGGCCGCGTGGCGCGCCGGAGTACCCGTCGATGGACTCGGTGGGCAAGCTGGCCAAGCGCCGCATCACCGACGCCACCTACGCCCGCGATCCGCAGGCCGCGATCAAGAAGCGCCGCTTCTCCTACGCCACCGGTGATACCGATCTGGCGTGGAGCCGCATCACCTACTGGCGGGCGCTGCTGGCCGCGGCGCTGGACGAGCCGCCGTTCGAACCGGTCACCTCGGTGACCGTGTCGGGCCTGGCCTCCGAACCCGCGCTCGACACCCTGGCCGGTTGGCTGGCCTCGCGTCTGCACTGCCCGGTGATCCGCAAGACCGGGGAGCTGAAGGTGGAAATCCAGCGCGCCACCGATTCGATCGCCATCGAACGCCCGCAACTAGGAAGGACGGCCACGCTGACCCGCACCGGCGAACCCGACCAGCGGATCGCGCTGGCACGCCGGGAAACTCGCGATTGCCTCGCCGAAGAACTGCGCCGGCTCGACGCCGACGAGATCTACGCCGAGGCGCTCGCCGGAATCGAGAAGGTGACCTATGAGTGACCACATAGACGTGCACGACGACCTCGGTGCCGAATTCCCCGCCAACACGATCGAGATCCACGACGACGCCGAGTTGCTCGCCGACGCGGCCGCCGAACGCTTCGTCGACGTGATCGTCTCCGCCCAGGCCGAACGCGGCCACGCCTCGGTCTCGCTCACCGGCGGCAGCGACGGCATCCGCCTGCTCCAACGCGTCCGCCAGGCCCCCGGCGACATCGACTGGTCCGCCCTCTATGTCTACTGGGGCGACGAGCGTTTCGTCCCCGCGGGCGACAAGGACCGCAATGAACTCCAGGCCCGCGAGGCGCTGCTGGACTTCGTCGCGCTGAACCCGGCGCATGTGTTCCCGATCGGCCCCTCCGACGGTCCCTACAGCACCCCGGAGGAAGCCGCGGCCGCCTACGCCCAGGTCGTGCACACCGAACTCGACGAACGCGGCGAGTTCGACCTCACGGTCCTCGGCATGGGGCCCGAAGGCCACATCGACTCCCTGTTCCCGCACTCACCCGCAGTGCAGGAAACCACGGATTACGTTGTCGCCGTGCACAACTGCCCGAAACCCCCGCCGACCAGAGTCACCATGACCCTGCCCGCGATCCACCGCTCCCGCCACGTGATGCTCGTGGTCAGCGGCGAAGGCAAGGCCGCCGCAGTGGCTGCCGCCGTCAACGGCGCCTCCCCCGACGACATCCCGTCAGCCGGCGCGGTCGGCATCGAATCGACCACCTGGGTGATCGATGAGGCCGCCGCAACAGGCTTGCTGCTCGACGACGAATAAGCCACTGACGAAGCCCGGGCCCGATGATCGGGCCTGGGCTTCGTCGTGTCGGGTGAGGCTCGCCGAGTCAGGTGACCGGGGTGAGGGAGCTTGTCCAGAAGTCGCCGTAGCGGCCTGCTCGGTGGAGGAGTTCGTCGTGGGTGCCGTCTTCGGCGATGTGGGCGTGGTCGAGGAAGATGATGCGGTCGGCGCGGCGGACGGTGCGCAGGCGATGGGCCACCATGACCACGGTTCGCCCTGCCATCAGGCGTTCGATGCCCTCGTGGACCGCGGCCTCGTTCAGGGGGTCGAGGGCGGAGGTCACTTCGTCGAGCAACACGATCGGGGCGTCTTTCAGGAGGGCTCGGGCGATCGAAACACGTTGACGCTCACCGCCGGACAGGAGGGTGCCCCCTTCGCCGACGTTCGTTGCCCAGCCGCCGGGGAGTCGGTCGATCACCTCGTCGAGGCGGGCCGCGGTGGCGGCGGTTCGCACCTCGTCGTCGGTGGCGTCGGGGCGGCCGAGGCGGATGTTGTCCTCGATCGTCCCGTCGAACAGGTAGACGTCCTGGAAGACGATGGCGAACTGGGCCATCAGTGTTTCGGTGCTGATGGAGCGCACGTCGACGCCGCCGATACGGACGGTGCCCGCGTCGACATCGTAGAAGCGGGCGATCAGTTGCAGGAGAGTGGTTTTGCCCGCGCCGGACGGTCCGACCACGGCCAGCCGTTGTCCGCGGGGAATCGTCAGCGAGACCTCGTCGAGCACCGTGCGGGTGCCGTGCCGGAAGGTGACGGCGTCGAAGGTCAGGTCATGAGCCTGCGGTTCCAGGGGCGTACCGGGTTCCGGCAAGGTTTCGGTCCGCAGCAGTGCCTCGAGGCGCACCAGTTCGGATCGGGCACCGCGCAGCTGGCCGCCGAGATCAGCGAGGGACAGCAGCGGGTCGGCGCACCGAGCGGCCAGGATCAGGATCGCCAGGAACTCCGCCGCACCGATGTCTCCACCGAGGGCGAGATACGTGCCGAGGGCGAGCAAACCGGTGAACACCGCTTGTACCGCGAGCGAGAGGCCGAGAATTCCGGGCAGCGCCGTGAAGGCTCGGCGGCGCGAGGTGCGCGCGACTTCCTGGAGCGAATCGTCGAGCAGGTCGAACCGTTCCGCGGTCCGCCCTCCGGCTCGCAGAACAGGCTGGGCCTGCAGATATTCGATCACCCGTTGCGCGGCGTCGTGGTCGCGTTCGTGTCGCTGCGCGTCACCGACCTGCATCGCCCGCCCCGACCAGACCTGGATCGCCGCCACGATCGGCACCGCGGCGGCCGCGGCCAACCCCAGCTGCCAAGTGAACGCGAACATCACGACGATGATCGTCAGCGGCGCCACAGCCGCCGAGATGAGCGGCGCCAGCAGGTGTGCGAGCACGCTCAACGCCTGCAGCACACCGCGACTGGCGAGCACCGACACCTCACCCACCCGACCGGCCGTGTACCAACCGATGGGCAGTCGGGCCAGGTGGTCGCCGAGTCGGTGGTACACCCCGCGCAGCAGCGTGGTGCCGACGCGGAATCCGGACAGGTCACTGCGGTAGCGCAGGACGGCATAGAGGGCGACGGCACCACCCAGTGCGATCAGCCACGGTCGGGCAGCGGCGGGGTCGTCACCGAACAGCGCCCGCAGGACCGGAACCAGCAGCGCATAGGACAGGCCCTCGGCGACCGCGGTGACCGTCATCAGCGCGATCGTGCGCCGAACCGGACCTGCGTAGTCGGCTCCGAGCACGCGCAACAGCAGGCGAATCATCGTGGGTCTCCCTGTAGTTCCGCGGTCACCGTTCGGTGCGCGTGCCAGAAGTCGGCGAATTTTCCCGGTCGGGCAAGCAGATCCGCGGGTCTGCCCTGTTCGACGATCGTGCCGTTGTCGAGCATCACGACGGTGTCGGCGTCGGCGATCGTTTCCAGCCGGTGGGCGATGACCAGAATGGTCCGGTCACGTCCCAGCGATGCCAGCGCCTGCCGGACGGCCTGCTCGGTCTGCGGGTCGGCGAATGCGGTCGCTTCATCGAGGACCAGGACCGGAGTATCGGCGAGCAGGGCACGAGCCAGCGAAATCCGCTGTGCCTCACCGCCGGACAAGACCGCATCGTCGCCGATCACCGTGTCGTAGCCGTGCGGCAGTTCGAGGACGCGGTCGTGGATGTTCGCCAGGCGGGCCGCGCGCACCACGGCGTTACGGTCGGCACGGGGAACGGCGAGGGCGATATTGTCCGCGACCGAGGCTCGCAGCAGCCGCACGTCCTGGAAGACGAACGAGACCGTCCGATAGAGCTCACGGCTACCGAGTTCGCGCAGGTCGACGCCGCCGAGGGAGACCGTGCCGTGGGTCGGGTCGAAGAACCGCGGCAGTAGCTGGACCAGGGTGGATTTGCCGCTGCCCGACGGTCCGACGAGTGCGGTGACAGTGCCGGGCTCCAGTACCAGGTCGATCCCGCGCAGCACTTCGTGTTCGGCGTCGTAGCCGAACCGGACGTCCGCCCACCGCACGCGATGCCCCTGCGGCATCCTCGGTCGGGTCGGCTCGGGCAGCGGCGCCTCGTCGAGTACGTCGCGTATCCGGCCTACCGCGCGCCGCGCGGCCTGGAGGTCGTCGAAACCGTGTCCGAGCGCCGCCACGGGGGCGGTGAGCCCGATACCGAGCAGCAGGAACGGCAACAGATCAGCCGGGGCCATTCCACCGTTCGTGATCAGCACCGTGCCGCCCAGCAGCACCACCAGCAGCACGAACGGCGGCGACAGCGCCACCTGCATGCCCGCCGCGATGCCCGCCAGGCCACGCACCATCCGCAGGAAGATGTCGGCGAAATCCTCCGTGGCGGTGCGGAATCGGCGATGGGCGCGTGCGGACCCGCCGAAGGCCTTCACCACCGCGATGCCCTGCACGAACTCGACGACCGAGCCGGCGATACCACCCATGGCAGTGTCGAAATCCTGCTGTTCGCGCAGCCGGGTGGGGGTCATCATCAAGGGGACGAGCGCGATCGCCAGCACCACCGGAATCAGGGTGATGAGCGTGAGCCGCCAGTCGACGGCGAACAGGTAGATCAGCGAGACCGACGGCACCACGAACGCCGACACCAGTTCGCCGGGCGCGTGCGCGATGAACGGGTGCACCGCGCTCACGTCGTCGCCGACGATCTTCGCCAGCTCACCGGTACGTCGCCGCGCGAACCAGCCGATCGGCACCCGCCCCAGCTGATCGGCCAGTTGCCGCCGCAACGACAGCTGGACGCGATCGTCGAGGAGGTGCCCGACCGCCGAAGAGGCTGCGGTACACAGTAATCGGACGAGCAGACCCGCCGTACCGGCCAGCACGACGAGCCACACGCGATCGTGGTCGACCTCGCCGGGTGACAACAGGATTCGGCCCAGTTCGACTACGGCCAGCAACGGAGCCAGCCCCGCCACGGCCCCGACGACCTGCAGGATCGCCACCGCGCCGAAACTGCCGAGATACGGGCGAAGCAAGTTGATGAGACTCGTTGCCCGGGTGGATTGTTCACTGACGGTGGTCATCGACGCGCTCCAGAACGCACAGCCAGGTGGCTTCGCAGATGGTCGAGGATCTCCGCGCGGGCGGGTTCGGCGGCGGGGATCAGCCCCCGCATGCTCAGGAAACCGTGTGTCGCTTCGGGATAGCGGGTCAGCCTTACCTCGACACCCGCCTGCCGCAGACGATCGGCGTAGGCGGGCGATTGATCTTCCAGCGGATCGAGACCGGCGGACTGGATGAGGGTGGGGGCGCACCCGGCGAGGTCGTCGTGGAACATCGGCGATATCTGTCGCGCGTCGAATCCCTCGGGGAGCGCGATGCGTTGCACCGCACGGCAGTTCGCGGGGGTCGCGGTAGGGCTGTCCGCATTCTCGGTGAACGAGGGATAGTCGAAGACCCCGTCGGTCCAATCGAGTTGGGGATTGATCAGTACCTGCGTCCGCAGGTCAGGAGTGTCGAAGGCGGTCAGCGCCGCGAGAGCGGCACCCGCGCTACTACCGAGCAGCGCGAGCCGGGTACCGTCCGCACCCCACTCCCCCGCCCGCGCGACAAGAAGCGGTACCGCGTCGCGGGCGTCCTCGACAGCGGCGGGAATCGGATGCTCGGGCGCCAGCCGGTAGTCCACCGAGGCGACCACCGCCGGACACTCGGCAGCCAGGTGACTCAGCAGCCAATCGTCCTGCTCAGGAACCCCTGTGATGAACCCACCGCCGTGAAACGCGACGATCAACGGCAACCCCGAACCCCCGTGCACCGGCCGGTGCACGCGAACACGCAGCGTGCGACCGGCCAGTTCGAGCGTGTGATCGGTGCCGAGCGCGCCCCGATCCGACCGGCCGGTGATGAACGTCCCGACAGCCGACCGACGCAACTTCTCCTGCGCCCCACGCCCCTCGACGACCTCCGCCGGGGTGATCGAATCCCAATCCGGCTCACCCTTCAGTGCGGCCAACACCCGCATCCGAACAGGAATTCTGCCTCGCATGATCTGCCTCCTGGCGCTCACTCACCGCCGCCTCCCGGCGGCGTAGAGCTACCCTGGCAGCCGCGACCACCACTGCGCTTTCGGAAACATGCGGTCACCGTCTCGAACAGGTGCCGCCGCAGCCTTTGCGCATTCGCGCGATCACCGATGTGCGGGGCCCATCGCCGGCTGTCAGCCCAAGACCGCGCGTGGATCCGGAAGGTACATACCGGCTTTGCCGCGCACGGTACTCCACATCGCGAATCCCATCACCGGAGTGTTCTGGGCGATCATCATCTGCCGGTTGCTCAGATCGATAACCGCGGGTACCACGACGGTGCCGAAGCTCATCGCCTTGTTGGTGACGGCGCCGAAGCTGGCCGGGTGTACACGATCGGATATCAGCGCGGCGACGGCGCATGCGCCACCCTTCACCGCGAAGGCGCTCGGGCGCCGAATCGAGCGGGCGAATTCATCTACCTGCCTGGTGAATCCGGCGACGGTGGCGGGTGAGATCTCGCCCGCGTGGCCGACGCACACGGCCAGTTCGATCGGATTCAGCGAGCTCCTGATGACCGCACCGACGCCGATCAGCGACAGCACCGGGCCGACCCAATTCCGGCTCACCTGGAGCCCGCCCATCGTCATATGGTGAGCGACCGCCGCCAGATAGGTCTGCACCGCCGCGCTCTCCTGCGGTCCGCCCTGCGGCGGAGCTTGCTGTGGCGCAGCGTAATTCGCCTGCGGCGCACCGTATTGGGCAGGCGGTTGCTGATATTGCGGTTGCGGCGGCGGAAAACTCGGCTGCCCGTACGGCTGCTGCGGATACGGCTGCTGCGGCGGCGCCCCGAAAGGCCCCGGCTGCTGCGGATACCCCCACGGACCGCCCGGCCCACCTGACGTCGTCATAGCCCCTCCTTCACCGTCCCACCTGAACACCGGACACTACCGGCTGCCCGAACCACCCCAGCACTCCAGCTACGACTATCCCGGTTGCGGGATTCTTCCCCTGTCGGGTTCTCCCTGGATCCGGCCGGGCAGGCGCTAGCATCGGGTTCTTGGCATGCCGACGGTTCGGACGTCGACTCGACTGCGGGCGAGGAGTTGTTGCGGTGGCGCTGGGTTCGCTTGACCTGGATGGGGCGTTTCGGGCCGCGATGGATGGTCTCGTCGTGTCCGATCGGATCGACGCGGTCGGGAGCATCGATGCCGCGTTCGGGGTGGAGTTGTTCGAATCCCAAGCTGCCAGTAGGCATCTCGATCTGGCGGCTCGGCGGTTGGGGGCCGCTCGGCAGGGTTTCTACAGCATCGGGTCTTCGGGACATGAGGGAAACGCGGCGGTGGCGGCCGCGCTGCGCGTCGATGATCCGGCGTTGTTGCACTATCGGTCGGCAGCGTTCTTCGCGCAGCGATGCAAGCAGATTCCGGGGCTGGATCCGATTCGGGATGTGCTGCTGGGGGTTGTCGCGGCGGCCGCCGATCCGATTTCCGGTGGTCGGCACAAGGTGATCGGCAGCGCGGCGGCGTCGATCATTCCGCAGACCTCGACCATCGCCTCACATCTGCCGCGAGCCGTGGGGCTGGCATTCGCGTTGGATCGTGCTGCGAAGCAAGGGATTTCGTGCCGATGGCCTGCCGATGCGGTGGTGGTATGCAGTTTCGGGGACGCGTCGGCCAATCATTCGACGGCGGTCGGGGCGGTCAACGCCGCCCTGCATGCCGCCCATCAGGGTGTGCCGATGCCGCTCGTGTTCGTCTGCGAGGACAACGGGCTCGGCATCAGTGTGCCCACCGCACCGGACTGGATCGAGCGCGCCTACGGTCCACGGCCGGGTCTCACCTACTTCGCCGCCGACGGCTGCGATCTACCCGATGTTCTCGGTGCCGCCGAAGACGCGGTGAATCTGGCACGAACCTGGCGGGTGCCGGTCTTCCTGCACCTGCGCACCGTCCGGCTCGGTGGACATGCCGGGTCCGATGTCGAGGCCGCCTACCGTGGTCCGGCCGATATCGCCGCTGACCTGGCCCGAGATCCCCTCCTCGGCACCGCCCGCTATCTGATCGCGGCGGGTGCCGCTGACGCCGGTGACCTGCTCGAGCGCTACGAGCGGATCGGTGCCCGCGTGCGGGAGACCGCCGACGAGGTGGTTCACGAGGCTCGGCTCGATTCCGCGGCGGCTGTGATCGCGCCCCTCGCGCCGATTCACCCCACCGCGATCCGCGAGGACGTCACCCGCCCTGGTCCGTCGACTCCTGCGCCCGACACCCGGATGACGTTGGCGCAAGCGATCAACCACACACTCGGCGAACTCCTCACCAGAGACTCCGATGTGCTGGTGTTCGGCGAGGACGTCGGTCGCAAAGGCGGCGTCTACGGGGTCACGAAGGGCCTCAGAAAGCGCTTCGGAGCACGCCGGGTCTTCGACACCCTCCTCGACGAACAGTCCGTCCTCGGCACCGCGCTCGGTACCGGGTTGGCAGGCTTCATCCCGATCCCCGAGGTCCAGTATCTGGCCTACGTCCACAATGCGGCCGATCAGATCCGCGGCGAAGCGGCCACCCTCCAATTCTTCTCGAACGGGCAGTACCGAAATCCGATGGTGGTACGCATCGCCGGCCTCGCCTACCAAAAGGGCTTCGGCGGCCACTTCCACAACGACAATTCCTTGGCGGCACTGCGCGATATCCCCGGCGTTGTCGTCGCGGTGCCCGCGCGCGCCGACGACGCGGCAAACATGCTGCGCACCTGCGTCTCAGCGGCCCGAGTCGACGGCCGGGTCTGTGTGTTCGTCGAACCGATTGCGCTGTACCACACGAAAGATCTCCATCCAGGCGACGAGGCCTGGCTGGCCTCCCCTGCCACCGACCACATTCCGATCGGCACAGCACGCACCTACGGCGACGGCACCGACCTCACCATCGTCACCTTCGGCAACGGCGTCCCGATGAGCCTGCGCACCGCGAATCGCCTTGCCGCCCAAGGAATCCACACGCGAGTACTCGACCTCCGCTGGCTCGATCCCCTACCGGTCGCCGACCTGCTCCACCACGCCGAAGCCACCGGCCGTGTGCTGGTCGCCGACGAGACCCGGCGCAGCGGAGGAGTCTCCGAGTCAGTTTTCGCGACGCTTGTCGACGCCGGTTACCAGGGCGCGCTCGCGCGGGTCACCAGTGCGGACAGCTTCATCCCGCTGGGACCGGCCGCGGACACAGTCCTGCTCGGTGAATCAGCGATCGAAGCAGCGGCCCGACGAATCGTGTCGTCGAGCTGACGCGTCAGGCGAACTTGATCTCGAGGCCGATGCCGAGGATCGCGATGAACCAGACGATGCCGACGAAGATGGTGATGCGGTCGAGGTTCTTCTCGACGACGGTGGAGCCGGACAGGCTCGACTGGACGCCGCCACCGAAGAGGCTGGACAAGCCGCCACCCTTGGCGCGGTGCAGCAGCACCAGCAGCACCAACAGCAAGCTGGTGATCACAAGGAGGATATCGAGGAACAGCGACATGGGGTTCATCCTAGGTGGTGTGGGATCGACTGGTCTAACCAGGCTCGACTGCGACCAGGTGTGAGACCGTGTGGGGGCCTGCGGAGTACTGGGCGACGGTCTCTTCGATTTCCCGGTCACGGGCGGTCAGGCGCACCTGATGCTGGTGCATGTGCTCGGCCCAGGACCGCACGACGAAGGCTTCGACGAACCGGTCGACGGTGCCGACGTCGCGGTAGAGCCGCCATTCCATCGCGCCCGTGCGCTGCCTCGATCGCCCGACCAGCGCCATCGAGTCGGTGAAGGCGGCGACGTCGGCGGGCGGCACGTCGTAGCCGCGCATCACCAGGACGGGGCCGTCCTCGGGTTCGGGCTCGACGACGAGTTGCGGTTCGGGCCAGAACGCCGCCGGGGAGAGGTCGATCTCCTCGACGTTGTGCCGGATCGGCCACCACAGGGTGCTCACGGCACAGCACGCCAGCAGCCCGGCCGCGATCAACAGTGCCGTCACTGCCCCGTAGGCACCGGCGACCAGGCCCCAGAGCAGGGAACCGATGGCCTGCCCACCCATGAACACCAGCATGTACACCGACAGCCCACGGGCGCGCACCCAGGCGGGCAGTAGCAACTGCATGGTCGAGTTCAGCGTCGCCATCGCCAGCAACCACGCGAGACCGGATCCCACCAGCAACACGAGCACCACCACCACGTGGTGGACCAGTGCGGTCGCGATCGCACCCATACCGAACAGGACCGCCGCGAGCGCGAGCCGCTGGGTGGGGGTGAACAGGACCCGCAGGCGTGACAATCCGAGCGCGCCACACACCGCGCCGAGCCCGAGCGCGCCGAGCAGCAGACCGTAGCCGGAGGACGACAGGCCGAGTCGGTCGTGGGCGATCACCGGCAGCAGCGACCACACCGCGCTGGCGGGAGCGATGAACAGGATCGCGCGGAACAGCACCCGTCGGATCGCGGGCGCGGCTCGGATGAATCGCGTGCCCGCCTGCAATGCGGCGAGGGGCCGTTCGCTGGGCAGCGGACTCGTTCGCGTCGGCCACTTCGACACCAGCAGCACCGCGACGATGCCGACGAACGACACCGTGTTGAACCCGAACACCACGGTCGGCCCGGCGATCGAGACGATCACGCCCGCCACCGCGGGCCCGACGGCTCGGCCGATATTGACGCTCATGCTGCCCAGCGCCGCCGCCGAGGTGATCTGGTCGCGGGGCACCAGCTCGGGCTGTACCGCTTGCCACGCGGGCGCGGTGAGCGCCTGCCCACAGCCGAGCAGGAACAGCAGGCTGAGCAGGACCGCGGGGGTGGTGTGGCCGGTGGCGGTGAAGACGGTGAGGGTGAGCGAGGCGACCGCCATCCCGGTCTGCGCGCCGATCAGCAGCCTGCGCCGGTCGACCAGGTCGGCCAGTACGCCGGACGGGATCGACAGCAACATCACCGGCAGGGCGAGCGCGGTCTGCACGAACGACACCAGTGCCGCGGCGTTCGGTTGATCCACGAGGATCCACTGCGCGCCGACCGTCTGCATCCACGTGCCCAGATTCGACACGAGCTGGGCGATCCACAGCGCCCGGAACACCGGTGAACGCAACGGAGCCCAGGTCGAGATCCGCTCCGCCGCCACTGTGCCCACCGGTCGAGCATATCCCTGGCGACCGCCGATCCCCGGCCAGCACTCCGTGCAGGCACAGCGGGACGACGGCGGCGACGGCTTTCGCGACAGATCCCCGTGATCGGTCAGAAATACTGTGGTGCAAGACAATAGAAGAGCGAATCTTCGCTGCGGTGTTATCTTCTGGTCGCTTTCGAGCGATCAGTACAGAGCTCCCGTTTCGTTCGGCGGGCCTGCACGACACGGAGGAAAATTCGCATGACTGTCCCACCCGGCCATCCGCAGCAGCCTTATGGCCAGCAACCGCCGCCTTACGGTCAGCAGCCCTCGGGTGGCTACCCGCAGCAAGGTGGCTACCCGCCCCAGGGTGGTTACCCGCAGCCGCCGCGCAAGAAGAAGGTGTGGCCATGGGTGCTCGGCGGGGTGCTGGTGGTCCTGCTGCTGGTCGTCGGCGGATGTGTCGCGCTCGTCGGCACGGTCGCCAACGAGATCGAGAACGAGGTGAGCCGGGAGGTCACCGTCTCCTATCAGGCCGGCGGAACCGGTACCTCCACGGTCATCTACACCGATGGCAGCCTGGACGTGGTCACCGAATCCGATACCGCGCTGCCGTGGTCCAAGGACGTGACGATCACCGGGCTGGTGAAGTTCGTGTCGCTGAGCGTCATGTCGGGCATCGACGGCGGAACGGTGTCCTGCAAGATCACGGTCGGCGGAAAGGTGATCGCCGAGGATCAGGCCACCGGTCAGCTCGCCAGCGCCAGCTGCACGGGCGACGCGGGCAAGTAGTTCCGCGCCGGATCGCGACCCGCCCCGAGCATCGACGAGCGATGCCCGGGGCGGTCCGTACCATCGGCTCCATGCGGATATCACCTCGTCCTCTGGCCGCCTTGCTCGCCCTGGTCGGCCTGGTGGCGGCCGGGTGCGGTTCGACCGGAACGGAACCGGTGGACGACACTGCCACGCCGATGGGCCACACCTATGTCTCCACCGAGGTCGTCGGCGACGAGATCCCGGGCGGCGGTCCGATGACGCTCGGCTTCACCGACGGACGGATCTCCGCGAACTCGGGCTGCAACTCCGCGGGCGGCACCGTCGACCTGAGCAACCACATCCTGCACACCTCGCCACTGGCGAGCACCCTGATGGCATGTCCCGGCGACCGCGAACGCGCCGACGCCTGGCAGAGCGACTTCCTCGAATCCGACCCCACCTGGCGCCTCGACGGTGATCGGCTGACGCTGACGGGCAAGTCCGTCACCATCCATCTCACCGACAAGAAGGTCGTGACTCCCGACAAGCCGCTGACCGGCACCGCGTGGGTGGTCACCACCATGCTCACCCCGGACGCGCAGATCCGCTCGACCACGCTCGACGAGGTGAGCCCGAATCTCACCATCGGTGACGGCGGCACCGTCAACGGCTCGGCGGGCTGCAACCGGATCACCGGCACCGCGGGCGTCGGCCCCGGCGACGCGGTGAATTTCGCCGTCGCCACCACCAAGATGATGTGTGCGCCGGAGGTGATGGAGGTCGAGCAGAACGTGCTGCGCGCGCTGGACGGCCGAACCAGCGCCACTATCGACGCCGACACCCTCACCCTGCGCAACGACAACGGCTACGGCCTCATCCTGCACGCGCGGTAGCCGCCCGCGTTCACGAGAAGCGAAGGGCCGGAAACCACTCGGTTTCCGGCCCTTCGGTATTCGGTGTTCGGTGCCCGATCAGGGCAGCGGACCCCCCGCGGCGATCGCCGACAAGGTGGCGAACTCGTCACCCTTGAGCGAAGCACCGCCGACCAGCGCGCCGTCGATATCGGTCTGCCGGATCAGCTCGCCGATGTTCTTGGCGTTCACCGAGCCTCCGTAGAGCACGCGCACGCCGGCGGCGACCTCCGGGGAAGCCAGCTTCTCCAGCTCGCCGCGGATCGCGCCGCAGACTTCCTGCGCGTCGGCCGCCGAGGCGACCTTGCCGGTGCCGATGGCCCAGACCGGCTCGTAGGCGATGACGACCTGCGAAATCTGTTCCGCCGTCAAGCCTTTGAGCGAACCACGCAGCTGCTCGAGGTTGTACTCGACGTGCGTGCCCGCCTCGCGGACGCCGAGACCCTCGCCGATGCAGACGATCGGGGTGATCTCGTTCTTCAGCGCCTGCTTGGTCTTGGCCAGCACGGTCGCGTCGTCCTCGAGGTGGTACTGACGACGCTCCGAGTGCCCGACGACCACGAAGGTGCAGCCGAGCTTGGCCAGCATGGACCCGCTGATCTCGCCGGTGTAGGCACCGGAGTCGTGCGCCGAGACATCCTGGGCGCCGTAGGTGATCAGGAGCTTGTCGCCGTCGACGATCGACTGCACACTGCGCAGATCGGTGAACGGCGGGATCACCGTCACGTCGACCTTCGCGAAGTACTTCTCGGGCAGCGCGAACGCCACCTTCTGCACCAGCGAGATGGCCTCGAGGTGGTTGAGGTTCATCTTCCAGTTGCCCGCGATGAGCGGTTTACGTGCTGCCATCGCTCAGCCCTCCAACACCGAAATACCGGGCAGCTCTTTGCCTTCCAGGTATTCCAGGGAAGCGCCGCCACCGGTGGAGATGTGGGAGAAGCCGTCATCGGGCAGACCGAGCGCACGCACGGCGGCCGCCGAGTCGCCGCCACCGACGACCGTGAACGCACCCTTGGAGGTAGCGGTGACGATGGCTTCGGCGACACCACGGGTACCCGCGGCGAACTTCTCGAACTCGAACACGCCCATCGGGCCGTTCCAGAACACCGTCTCGGCCTCGGTCAGCAGTGCTGCGAATCGCGACACCGACTCGGGGCCGATGTCCAGGCCGAGCCAGCCGTCGGGGATCTCGGTCGATGCGACGGTCTCGGTGTCGGCGTCGGCCGCGAACTTGTCGGCCACCACGATGTCGACCGGCAGGTGCAGCACGTCGCCGAAGCGCTCGAGCAGATCCTTGCAGGTGTCGATCATCTCGGCCTGCAGCAGCGAGCCGCCGACCGGAAGACCTTGCGCGGCAAGGAAGGTGAAGCACATGCCGCCGCCGATCACCAGGGTGTCGACCTTGGGGGCCAGCGCCTCGATCACCGCGAGCTTGTCGGAGACCTTGGAGCCACCGAGCACCACCGCGTACGGGCGGGCCGGGTCCTTGGTGAGCTTCTGCAGCACCTCGACCTCGGCCGCGACCAGCGTGCCCGCGTAGTGCGGGAGCTGCTGGGCCACGTCGTAGACCGACGCCTGCTTGCGGTGCACCACGCCGAAACCGTCGGAGACGAACGCACCGTCGTCGCCGACCAGCTCGACGAACGCCGCAGCGAGCTTGGCCCGCTCCGACTCGTCCTTGCTGGTCTCGCGCGGATCGAAGCGCACGTTCTCCAGCAGCAGCACGTCGCCGTCGGTGAGGCCCTCCGAGCGCGAGAGCGCGTCGTAGCCCACCACGTCACCGGCCAGCTGGACATTGCGACCCAGCAGCTCGGCCAGTTTCGCCGCCACGGGGGCGAGCGAGAACTTGGCATCGGGCTCACCCTTGGGGCGGCCCAGGTGTGCCATCACGACCACCTTGGCGCCGGCCTCGACCAGCGCCTGAATCGTGGGCACCGAGGCGATGATGCGGCCCGGGTCGGTGATCTGACCGTTGTCGTCGAGGGGAACGTTCAGGTCGGAGCGCACGAGCACGCCCCGACCCTCGACACCCTCGGTCAGGAGATCCTGCAGTGTCTGAACAGTCATCGCGGTCAGAGCGACTTGCCGACGAGATCGACCAGGTTGGCCAGCCGATTCGAGTAGCCCCACTCGTTGTCGTACCAGGAGACGACCTTGACCTGGTTGTCGATGACCTTGGTCAGCGGCGCGTCGTAGATCGACGAGTGCGGGTCGGTGACGATGTCACTGGACACGATCGGGTCCTCGTTGTACTTGAGGATGCCCTTCATCGGGCCCTCGGCGGCGGCCTTCATCGCGGCGTTGATCTCTTCGATGGTGGCCGGCTTCGCCAGGGTGGCGGTGAGGTCGGTGACCGAGCCCGTCGGAACCGGAACGCGCAGCGCGTAGCCGTCGAGCTTGCCCTGCAGCTCGGGCAGCACCAGGCCGATGGCCTTGGCGGCACCGGTGCCGGTGGGCACGATGTTCAGGGCAGCGGCGCGGGCGCGACGCAGGTCCTTGTGCGGCGCGTCCTGCAGGTTCTGATCCTGGGTGTAGGCGTGAATGGTGGTCATCAGGCCGTTCACGATGCCGAACGAGTCGTTGAGCACCTTGGCGATCGGGCCGAGGCAGTTCGTGGTGCACGACGCGTTGGAGATGATGTTCTGGCTGCCGTCGTACTTGTCGTCGTTGACGCCCATCACGATGGTGATGTCGTCGCCGGTGGCAGGCGCGGAGATGATGACCTTCTTGGCGCCGGCGGACAGGTGGCCCTTGGCCTTCTCCGCGGCGGTGAAGATGCCGGTCGACTCGACGACCACGTCGACGTTCAGGTCGGCCCACGGCAGTGCCGAGGGGCCTTCCTTGATCGCGAGCGCCTTGATGCGCTGCTCGCCGACCACGATGGTGTCGCCCTCGACGGAGACGTCCTGCGGCAGACGACCCAGGATCGAGTCGTACTTCAGCAGGGTGGCGAGGGTGTTGATGTCGGTGAGGTCGTTGACCGCGACGATCTCGATATCGGTCTCGCCGACGGCCTTCAGCGCCTCCACCGCACGGAAGAAATTACGTCCGATACGACCGAAGCCGTTGATACCTACCCGGACAGTCACGTTATCGCTCCTCAGCTTTCAAGCGGATTCATTCCGACGGTAACCACAGTAGTAGCCGCGCCAGCCTTCACGACAGCCACCTGTGAGTTGTGAGCTCCCCGGCCTCAGGCCTGCGGAGACCCCAGAATAGAGGGCAGAGCGGTCATGTATGACCGCTCTGCACTAATCGTCGGATTCGCCACACCTTTCGGCGTGTGGAGTCTGTTGCTGTTCCTACTACGCGTCGTCGAGCAGTTCCGCTGTCACCGCGGACTCGGTATCGGGGATGCCGAGATCCTTGGCGCGCCGGTCGGCCATCGACAGCAATCGCCGGATCCGGCCCGCGACAGCATCTTTGGTCATCGGCGGATCGGCCAGCTGACCGAGTTCCTCCAGGGAGGCCTGCCGATGCTGCACCCGCAGCCTGCCCGCCGCGGCAAGATGCTCGGGAACATCGTCGGCGAGGATCTCGAGCGCCCGTTCGACCCGAGCCGCCGCCGCGACGGCCGCGCGCGCCGAGCGACGCAGGTTCGCGTCGTCGAAGTTGGCGAGCCGGTTGGCGGTGGCCCGCACCTCGCGGCGCATCCGACGTTCTTCCCAGGTGAGCCTGGTGTCCTGCGCACCCATCCGGGTGAGCAGGGCGCCGATCGCCTCGCCGTCACGCACCACGACCCGGTCCGTGCCGCGCACTTCCCGCGCCTTGGCGGTGATGCCGAGCCTGCGCGCCGCGCCGACCAGTGCCAATGCCGCCTCCGGACCGGGGCAACTCACCTCGAGCGCCGAGGAACGACCCGGCTCGGTGAGCGAGCCGTGCGCGAGAAACGCGCCACGCCATGCCGCTTCGGCGTCACCGATGCTGCCGCCGACCACCTGCGCGGGCAGCCCGCGCACGGGGCGGCCGCGCACATCGAGCAATCCGGTCTGGCGCGCCAGCGCCTCGCCTTCCTTCGACACGCGCACCACGTAGCGGGAAGTCTTGCGTAGCCCACCCGCGCCGAGCACATGCACATCGGAGCCGTATCCGTACAGCTCGAAAATCTCTCTGCGCAGTCGCCGGGCGATGGACCCCATGTCCACCTCGGCTTCCACGATCACCCTGCCCCCCACGATGTGCAGACCGCCCGCAAACCGCAGCAACGCCGACAGCTCCGCTTTACGCGAGCTGACCTGCGACACCACGAGCCTGCTCAGCTCGTCCTTCACCTCGGCTGTCATCGCCACGAGACGCGCTCCTTTCCCACCGACCCCGAACGCTCATCTGGAACACTGTGCACATCTGAGGCACCGTGCCGTCTCTCGAATCGAAGCCCAGTCAGTTGCGGCCGCGGCGACCGGACCAGCTGATCCAGTGCGGCGGCAAGTTTTCCGGGATGATGCCGATCCGTTCCCGGCTCGGCGACATCGCAGAACGTTACCCGTGCCCGCAACTGTTCGGCGGCTCTTGCCACATGTTCCCGTTGCCGCCCCTCCGGCACCGACGCCGAGTCGACGAGCACATCGTCGACCGCGAAATCCGGTGCGTGCTGGGACAATACATGCAGATGACGCTCCGCGGAAAAGCCGGCTGTCTCGCCGGGCTCCGCCGCCAGATTCAGCACGAGTACCTTGCGTGCCCGCGTGCGCACCAGCGCCGCGTGCAGTTGCGGCACCAGGACATGCGGAATGACGCTGGTGAACCACGAACCCGGTCCCAGCACAACGACATCCGCGTCGTCGATCGCCGAGGTCGCCTCGGGGCTGGCGGGCGGATCGGACGGAATCAGCCGCACCCGCCGGACCTTACCCGGCGTGGTCGCCACCGCAACCTGACCGCGCACGCACCGGCCGATCCGCGGGTCCGACTCCAGGCCCGATACTTCGGCCTCGATGTCGAGCGGAATCGGCGACATCGGCAGCACCCGGCCGGTGATCCGCAGCAGCCTGCCCACCTCGTCGAGCGCGGCCACCGGATCACCGAGGATGTCGGTGAGTCCGGCCAGGATCAGATTGCCCACCGAGTGCCCGGCGAGCGCGCCGGTGCCGCCGAAGCGGTGCTGCACCGTCGTGGTCCACACCCCGTCGGCGTCATCGGACAGCGCTGCCAGGGCCATCCGCAGATCACCCGGCGGCAGCATGCCCAGCTCGGCGCGCAGCCGACCGGAGGACCCGCCGTCGTCGGCGACGGTGACGACGGCGGTGATCCGCCTCGTCAGCCTGCGCACGGCCGTCAATGTCGCGTACAGCCCATGCCCGCCGCCCAGCGCGACGACGGCTGGGTCGGCTTCGATTCCACTCATTCGCGCCCCAGATCCCGGTGGACGACGCGCACGACGTCCACCGCCACGTGCCCGGTGTCGGCGCCGATGCGCTCACCCAGTGCCTCGGCGATAGCGACGCTGCGATGTTTGCCGCCGGTGCACCCGACTGCCACGGTCATGTATCGCTTCCCCTCTTGGCGGTATCCGGTCGTCGTCAGGTCGACCAGGTGTTTGCCGGTCTGCAGGTAGTCCCGCGCACCCGGCCTGGACAGCACGTAGTCGCTGACCACCGACTCCTGTCCTGTGTGTTCCCGCAATTCCGGAATCCAATGCGGGTTGGGCAGGAATCGCACGTCCAACACCATGTCGGCGTCGAGGGGAACACCGTACTTGAAGCCGAAGGACTGCACAGTCAGTTGCAGTGCGGCTGGCGCGCCCGCGCCGTATGCCTCCTCCAGCTTGCGGTGCAGCTGGTGGATCGAGAGCTCGGTGGTGTCGATGACGAGGTCGGCGGCCCCCTTGACCGGGGCCAGCCTGGCTCGTTCGGCGGTCAGACCGGCCGAGAGCGTCCCGTCGGGGCTGTCGCTCTGCAGCGGATGACGGCGCCGGGCGAAGCCGAACCGCCGGATCAGCACGTCGTCGGAGGCCTCGAGGAACAGCACTCTGGTGCGGATGCCGGCGCCGCGCAACTGCTCGGTGACACCGGAGAGCTCGCCGGTGAAGAACCGGCTGCGCACGTCCATGACCAGCGCGAGCCGCCGGATCGGCGGGTCGGCCGCGGCGCCCAGCTCGATCATTCGCCCGATCAGCTCGGGCGGTAGGTTGTCGGTCACGTACCAGCCGAGGTCCTCCAGCACGCGCGCGGCAGTGCCGCGGCCCGCGCCGGACAAGCCGGTCACGATGACCACTTCTACTGGTTGCTGTGTGTCGGTGACCGTCCCGGACTGCCCGGGTGCCGCCCCCGCATTGTTATTCGATTCGACGCGTGTCATGTCCTACCGGATCCGTTTCTGGGTGCCTTTCGATCATCCCGCACCGGTTCGGGTATCGGGCGCAGACACACAACGTACGGCACACGCAATGTTGCGTCCTGCGATACCGGCCGTCGGCGGGTTACGGACTGTTGAGTGCCGCGAGCACCGCTTTCGCCGTCGAGACCCCGATTCCGGGCACCGAGGTGATCTCCTCGACAGTCGCGTCCTTGATTCTGGCGACCGAGCCGAAGTGGGTGACCAAGGCGGTTCGCCTCGTCTCGCCGAGGCCCGGCACCGAATCCAGCGCCGACGCCGTCATCCGGCGTGAGCGTTTGCTGCGGTGGAAGGTGATGGCGAAGCGGTGGGCTTCGTCGCGCACGCGTTGCAGCAGGAACAGCGCCTCGCTGTTACGCGGCATGATCACCGGGTCGGCTTCGCCGGGCACCCAGACCTCTTCGAGGCGTTTGGCCAGACCGATCACCGCGACATCGGTGATGCCGAGTTCGTCGAGGACCTCGGCGGCGGCGGCGACCTGGGGTGCGCCGCCGTCGACGACGTAGAGGTTTGGCGGGTAGGCGAAGCGGCGCGGTCGGCCGGTGGTGGGGTCGATGCCGGGGCGTGAGGCGGGTTCGTCGACCTCGTCGGGTTCGATCTCCACGGGTTGTTCGCGGTCGCGGGCGAGCCGGGCGAAGCGGCGGCGGGTCACCTCGGCGATGCTGCCGACATCGTCGGAGCGGCCGTCGCCCGCGGCTTCCTTGATCGCGTAGTGGCGGTAGTCGGACTTGCGGGCCAGGCCGTCTTCGAAGACCACCAGCGAGGCGACGACGTCGGTGCCCTGCACGTGGCTGATGTCGACGCATTCGATCCGCAGCGGGGCGCTGTCGAGTTCGAGTGCATCCTGAATGTCTTGCAGCGCTTGCGATCTTGACGTGAGGTCACCGGCCCGGCGGAGCTTGTGCTGAGCCAGCGCCTCGGCGGCGTTGCGCTGCACCGTCTCGGCGAGAGCCTTCTTGTCGCCGCGCTGCGGGATGCGCAACGAGACCGCGGAGCCGCGCATCTTGCTGAGCCACTCCCCGATCTCCTCGGCGTCGGCGGGCAGTTCGGGGACCAGCACTTCCCGTGGGACGACGATGGCGGCGTCACCGTTCTGGTCCGCCATGGCGGCCTGCTCGCCGTAGAACTGGGTGAGGAACTGTTCCACCAGGGCAGCCATCTCGGTTCCCGATTCCGCGACATCGAGCGCGTCGCCGGATTTGTCGACGACCCAGCCGCGCTGGCCGCGGACGCGTCCGTCGCGGACGTGAAAGATCTGGACCGCGGCTTCCAATTCGTCGGTGGCGAAGGCGATCACATCGGCGTCGGTGCCGGTGCCGAGCACCACGGCCTGCTTTTCGAGGGCGCGGCGCAGTGCCTGCACGTCGTCGCGCAAGCGGGCGGCGTTCTCGAAGTCGAGGTCTTCGGCGGCCTCGTGCATGCGGCGTTCGAGTGCGCGCACCATCTTGTCGGTCTTGCCGGACAGGAAGTCGCAGAAGTCCTCGACGATCTGGCGGTGCTCGTCGGCGCTGACCCGGCCCACGCACGGCGCGGAACACTTGTCGATATAGCCGAGCAGGCACGGACGCCCGATCTGGCTGTGCCGCTTGAAGACTCCGTTGGAGCAGGTTCGCGCGGGGAACACCCGCAGCAACAGGTCGAGGGTCTCGCGAATCGCCCAGGCGTGCGCGTAAGGACCGAAGTAGCGCACGCCCTTCTTGCGCGCGCCCCGGTAGACGAACAGTCGCGGATACTCCTCGTTGAGGGTCACCGCGAGCACCGGATAGGTCTTGTCGTCGCGGTATCGGACGTTGAATCGCGGATCGAATTCCTTGATCCAGTTGTACTCGAGCTGCAGCGCCTCCACCTCGGTGGACACCACCGTCCACTCGACAGCGGCCGCCGTGGTGACCATCTGCTTGGTGCGCGGATGCAACGAGTACACATCGGCGAAGTAGGAGTTCAGCCGACTGCGCAGACTCTTCGCCTTACCCACATAGATGACCCGCCCGTGCACGTCCCGGAACTTGTACACACCGGGTTCGACGGGAATCGTGCCCGGCGCGGGCCGGTACGTCGCGGGATCTGCCACCCATCCAGCCTAGCGAGGGGCCCCGACAGGTCCGCACCGCCGAGGTGTCAACTGGCGCAGCAGCCCTACGGACGAGCGAGGTCGCTGGGGTGAGCTGTGCGCCTGCCTGTGTAGCGTGAGTGCTCGGATTATGTGCCCGAAAGGACGTCCGATGAGCAATGCCGCCGCCCTGCCGCAAACCGGTGACGACCTGTACGACGACGAGGTGTCCCCGCACGGAGTCATGCCGGGGACGGTGCGCGGAGCGCGGCTGATCGCCGCGGTCGCCACCGCCGTCGGTGTAGTGCTGATCGCGATCACGGTGGCGCTGGGCGGCTCGCTCGGCGCGCTGCTCGCCGGGTATCTGCCGTCCTTCGCGCTGGTTCCGCTGGTGCTGTTGTTCCGGCAGGGCGGTGACCTGGTGCGCAAGGCGGCGATCGGGGTCGCGGTGCTGGCGTGCCTGGTGTCGTCGACGGGCATTCTCACCGGGCTGCCGCCGGGTGTGGTCGGCGTCGTCGCCAATGGCGCGGTCGCGTCGATGCTCCTTCGGCCTTCTGCCCGGAGCTGGTTCACCCGCCAACGCTGACCTGCGCCTCGGCGGGGTCGCCCGACTGCGCGCATCCGTCGGCCGTCGGGCGGGACTGTCTGCCGGCGATCCGGCCACAGGCGGTTAGTCGGCGGTTCGGATGCCGTGTTCAGCGAGGGCGTCGATGAGCGCGCGCGGGCGGTCGGGGGTGGGTAGCGGGTCGACGAGGGCGAAGCGGGCGCCGAGGGTGGTGGCGCCGCCGTCTGCCTCGGCGCTGTCGCCGATCATGAGGACGCGGTCGGGGGTGACGCCGAGGCGGTCGGTGGCGTCGCGGAAGATCTGCGGGTTCGGTTTGATGGCACCTATCTCGAAGGACAGCGTCATCGAGCCGATGAGGTCGGTCCAGCCGTGTTTCGCGAAGGCGGGGCGGATGTCGTAGGCGATATTGCTGACGATGCCGATCGGGATTCCCTGGGCAGCAAGCGATTCCAGGACGGTGCCCGTGTCGGGATAGGGGGTCCAGGCGAGCGGGTCGGTGAGGCGTTCGTAGAGCCGGATCGCCTGCGCCTCGGGAACATCGGAGCCACGCAGCACCTCCAGGTAGGCATACCGGTGCAGGGCGGGGTCGAGATCGCGGTTGTCCCAGGCGTGTTGGCCCACCGCGTCGAAGGTCATGAACTGTTCGACCGGCGCGGTCATCCGGCGCATCACTTCGGCTTTCGCCGCCACGTCGAACGGCGTCCCGTCGTCTCCGACCAGTTCGTGAGCCCAGGTCCGGTCGTCCTCCAGGCGGAAGACCGTGCCGGAGAAGTCGAACAGCACCGCGTCGATGTCCATGGCAGCCAGGGTAGCGAGACGAAGACAGTGCGCCCGGCGGAAATCGGCCGGGTAACCCAGGATTCGTGTGCCGGCCATCCGGCCGTCGCGGCTGGACAGGGGCACACGGCGAGCCCCCGGCGGAAAAAGATCGAATCGCGTCGTACCGCCGGGTTACCCTGGCTGGATGACGCCAAGGCGACGGACGTGGATCGGGGCCACGACGGCCGCAGTGCTCGCGGTGGGGGTACTGGCCGGATGTTCGACAGACGAGAAAACGGCCGCGGAATGCACGAGCACGCCCAACGGCACTCCTGTGTCCGCGGCGCCCGCCACCGGCACCGGGGCGCCGACCTCGCAGAATCTCAGCACCAACCCTGAGATCGCGTCGGGCTATCGCTCGGATATGACCGCGGTGCGCACCAGCACCTACGCGGTGTCGACCGCCAACCCGATCGCCACCGAGGCCGCGTGCCGGGTACTGCGGGCGGGTGGCACCGCGGCCGACGCCCTGGTCACCGCACAGGCAGTACTCGGTCTGGTCGAGCCACAGGCTTCCGGCATCGGCGGCGGCGCCTTCCTGGTGCACTACGACGCGAAGTCGCGCACGGTCGATACCTACGACGGCCGCGAGACCGCTCCTGCCGCGGCGACCGAGAACTATCTGCGCTGGGTCAGCGACACCGACCGCACCGAACCCGCACCGAATACCCGGGCCAGCGGTCGCTCCATCGGCGTGCCCGGAGTGCTGCGGATGCTCGAACTCGCACATTCCGAACACGGGATGAGCGCTTGGAAGGAACTGTTCGATCCCGCGATCAGCTTGTCCGACAACGGTTTCGAGATCAGTCCGCGGCTGGCAGGCCAGATCGCCGAATCCGCGAAAGACCTGGCCGCCGACGAGGCCGCGCGTGACTACTTCCTCGAAGCCGATGGCTCGCCCAAGAAGTCGGGCACCCTCATCACCAATCCGGCACTGGCGAAAACGCTCTCGGCGATCGCGACCGACGGCGCGAAGGCCTTCTACAGCGGCGCCATCGCCCAGGACATCGTCGAGGCGGCGGGCAGCACGGCGGGCGGCCGTACCCCCAGCGCGCTGACCACCACCGACCTGGCGAATTACGAGGCAAAGAAGCGCACGGCGCTGTGCACCGGGTACCGCAAGTACGAATTGTGCGGCATGCCCGCGCCGTCCTCGGGCGGCAGCACCGTCGCGGCGACGCTGGGCATTCTCGCCAATTTCGATCTCCCCGCGCTGCGGCCACAGGAGCTCGACGCCAACGGCGGGCGGCCCGACGAGCAGGCCGTGCACCTGATCTCCGAAGCGGAGCGACTGGCCTACGCCGATCGCAACAAGTACGTCGCCGACCCGGATTTCGTTCCGCTGCCGGGCAATTCGGCGCTCTCGCTCGTGCACCCGCAGTACCTCAAGGAACGGTCGACGCTGATCGACCCGCAGCGCAGCATGGGTACCGCCAAGCCCGGCAACCTCGGGCCGGTCCCCCTCGGCAACGGTCCACAGCCGCCCGAACACGGCACCAGCCACATCTCCGTCATCGACAAGTACGGCAACGCCGCCGCCATGACCACGACGGTCGAATCGGCGTTCGGGTCTTTCCATCTCGTCGACGGGTTCGTGCTCAACAATCAGCTCACCGACTTCGCCGCCGACCCGGTCGACCCCGACGGGACACCCGTGGCCAACCGGCTCCAGCCCAACAAGCGCCCGCGCAGTTCGATGGCCCCGACCCTGGTGTTCGATCGTGACGATCAGGGCGACCGTGGCGAACTGAAGCTCGTCACGGGTTCACCCGGTGGTTCGGTGATCATCCAGTTCGTCGTGAAAACGCTGGTCAATGCGTTGGATTGGGGTCTCGACCCGCAACAGGCGGTCTCCGGGGTGTCGTTCGGCGCGGGCAATACGCCGGTCACCGGCGTCGGCGGTGAGCACCCGGATATCAATGCGACCGACAACGGCGACCACGATCCCCTGGTCGAGAAGCTGCGGGCAATGGGCCATCAGGTGTCGGTGGCACCGCAGTCCAGCGGGCTCAGCGCCCTGCAGCACAACGGCAAGGACGGCTGGATCGGCGGTGCGGATCCGCGCCGCGAGGGAGCGGTCCTCGGCGATACCCGCTGATGCGCTGGTCTGTGCGTCACTACTCGGTGGCGCACAGACAGCAGCGTTGCCGGCAATCAGTCGGCTTCAGGTGCCGACCGCTCAGCGAAGTCAGTCCCGCGGGGCGTAGCGGGCGCCGAGTTCGCGGACGCGCTCGATGGCGTCGGCGGCGTGGGTCTTGTCGTTGGAACGGATCGCCAGCATCGGGACGTAATCGTCGTCGGCCAGTTCGAGGCGGGCCCATGCCTTGCGGTCCGGGAAGGACACGCCACGGATGTAGGCCCACGGGTACACCTGCTCGCCCAGGATATTGCGCACCCCGACACCCTGGCTGCCCGCGCGCACTCGCGGACGGGTGAGCATCAGTACCGCGCCCGCCCCGACCACCCCGATCAGGATCATCGCGACCTGATCGGCGACCCGGAAGTTCACCCCGGTCGACCCGGTGCGCAGCAGCAGCCCACCCGCGGTGAACGCGACGAGGATGACGATCGCGACCACGATGGCGGTGCGGGTCGCCCGGCGCGGACGCACCTGGAACTCCCAGCCCGCGTCGGGCTGGGGAGCGTTACGACGCCAGGTCCGCACCACCGGCACGGTCACACCGATCGCAGTGCGCGCAAGGTGAGCGCGGCGTCGAGAGCGGCGGCGCAGGCCTGTTCGCCCTTGTCCTCCGCCGAACCGGGCAGCCCGGCCCGATCGCGCGCCTGCTCCTCGTCGTTCGTCGTGAGCACACCGTTGGTGACGGGGGTGGCCGCATCGAGCGACACCCGGGTCAGCCCGGCCGTCACCGCATCGCACACGTACTCGAAATGCGGTGTGCCACCACGGATCACGACGCCCAGAGCCACCACGGCGTCGTGCGTGCGCGCCAGCTCCTGCGCGACGACCGGCAGCTCCATCGCACCGGCGCAGCGCACCACGGTCACATGTTCGACGCCGGCTTCCTTGGCCACCCGTTCGGCATTCGCCACGAGGGTGTCGCAGATCTCGGTGTGCCACCGCGAGGCGACGATGCCGAGTTTGACGTCTTTGGCCTGCGCCAGTGCGAAGCTCGGGACACCTGTACCGCTCATCGTTGCCGCCTTTCGTACGAAATGATCACTGCGCGGTTTCGCCGAGGTCGAGATCGTCGAGGCCGACCAGGTCGTGGCCCATCCGATCCCGCTTGGTGCGCAGATAGTGCAGGTTCTCGGCATTGGCGCGCAACGGCATCGGGACGCGCTCGGTGATCGCGAGACCGTAGCCGTCGAGGCCGACCCGCTTGGCCGGATTGTTGGTGAGCAGGCGCATCGAGCGGATGCCGAGATCGACCAGGATCTGCGCGCCGGTGCCGTAGTCACGGGCGTCGGCGGGCAGACCGAGATCGAGGTTGGCGTCGACGGTGTCGCGACCGGTGTCCTGCAACTGGTAGGCCTGCAGCTTGTGCATCAGGCCGATGCCACGGCCCTCGTGCCCGCGCATGTAGAGGACGACGCCGCGCCCCTCCTGATCGACCATCTCCAGTGCCGCGTCGAGCTGCGGGCCGCAATCGCAGCGCAGCGAGCCGAAGACGTCACCGGTCAGGCATTCCGAGTGCACCCGCACCAGTACGTCCTCGCCGTCACCGATGTCGCCGCGCACCAGCGCGACGTGTTCGGCATCGTCAAAGATGCTCTGGTAGCCCACGGCCTTGAAATCGCCGTGAGCGGTCGGAATACGGGCCTCGGCCACCCGCACGACATGCTTCTCGTGCTTGCGCCGCCAGGCGATCATGTCGGCGATCGAGATCATCGCCAGGTTGTGCTCGTCGGCGAATACGCGCAGCTCGTCGGTACGGGCCATGTGCCCGTCGTCCTTCTGGCTGACGATCTCGCAGATCACGCCCGCGGGACGCAACCCGGCCATCCGGGCCAGATCGACCGCGGCCTCGGTGTGGCCGGGCCTGCGCAGCACGCCGCCGTCCTTGGCGCGCAGCGGCACCACATGGCCGGGGCGGGTGAACTCGTCGGCCTTGGCCTGCGCGCTGGCCAGCAGGCGCATGGTGACGGCCCGGTCGGCGCCGGAGATGCCGGTGGTGATGCCCTCGCGCGCATCCACCGAGACGGTGTAGGCGGTGCCGTGCTTGTCCTGGTTCATCGCGTACGCCGGCGGCAGGCCGAGCCGGTCGCAGTCATCGGCGGTCAACGGCACGCAGATGTAGCCGGAGGTGTAGCGGATCATGAACGCGACCAGCTCCGGGGTGGCCTTCTCGGCCGCGAAGATGAGATCGCCTTCGTTCTCCCGGTCCTCGTCGTCGATGACGACAACAGCCTTGCCGGCCGCGATATCGGCGACCGCGCGCTCGATGCTGTCCAACCTGGTCACGTCTGCTTGCTCCGTATATTTGGCGGCCGGGGCCGCGGGTTTCTCGGCCCGGTGGGCCTCGATCTTCCCTCCCGGCGGGCACTCCTTCGTCGCACCCGCTGGTCGGTCCAGATCGAGGCGGCCGAGAAACTGCCCTGGGGGATGGCAATGACTTCCTACATTACGGCGTGGCCTCGGGGTGTTCGGTGAGGCCCGGCGCCGATCGGTGTCAGCCTCGCAGGGCGAGGCGTTCCACGTACTTGGCGATGACGTCCACCTCGAGGTTCACAGTGGCGCCGACGGGGGCGGTGCCGAGGACGGTCAGGGCGAGGGTGGTCGGGATCAGGGAGACCTCGAACCAGTCACGGGATCCGTCGGCGTTCGGCTCGTCGTCGATGCCGAGCGCGGAGACGGTGAGGGAAACGCCGTCGACGGTGATCGAGCCCTTCTCCACCACATAGCGCGCGATGGAATCCGGCAGCGAGATCCGCACGACCTCCCAGTTCTCCGACGGGGTGCGCCGCAGCACGGCGCCGGTGCCGTCGACGTGGCCCTGCACGAGGTGGCCGCCGAGGCGGCTGTTCAATGCGGCCGCGCGCTCGAGGTTGACCGGCGATCCGGGGACCAAGCCGCCGATGCTCGAGCGCTTCAACGTCTCGTCCATGACGTCGACGGTGAAGCTGTCGCCGTCGATCACGTCGACGACGGTGAGGCAGACGCCGTTGACAGCGATCGAATCGCCGTGCCCGGCATCGGAAGTCACCAGCTTGCCGCGGATCGTCAATCGGGCGGCGTCGGTCAGCGCCTCGGTGGCCACGATCTCGCCGAGCTCCTCGACGATCCCTGTGAACATGCCTGACTCCCTTGTCGCGTCATCCGTACCCGTTGGGCCCAACAGCAGGTGAGTGGCCGCTATTCCCGCGAGGCCACCCAGCTCGTCGCACAGCCTAGTAGCGCGGCCCGTGAGCCCGGGTCGGGGGCCGAACCCGACCGCGCGCAGCCCTTGATCACCGAAAGCGATCGATAGCGCATCGTTGGGGTCGCAACCGTGTATCGACATGACGCAACGCCGCCGTTAATCAATACGGCGGTCGGCGTTCAATCCAATTTTCGGCGAACCGATCCCCGGCATTCATCAGGCTGCCTTAGCCTGGCATTACCCGCCACTACGAACTGGAAACACGGTGAGTGTAATGCTTGCGCCCGCCGCACCGCTGACGCAATATTGTTACGTCAACGATTCCTGCTGTTCAGCCAGATGTCGGGCCCTGGAACTGCAGGTTCTCCCGACATCATCGCCCGGAGCACAGCGGCTACCGGGAGTTCGCCCCAGGGATAGTCCACCACTCCAGGAAGACAACACTGTGGGTCACAACAGGTTCGCTATATGTGGGGGTGCCGCGTGAGCACATTGATCGATTCGACGCTGGAAATGCGCTGCGTGCGTTATCGGCGAGAACTGCACCTACCGGCCAAGATCGATTTCGATTCCCGCCGCATTCTGCTCCAGATCGGCGCGCACTACGGCGCGGTCACCATGCCCGGCGATCTGGGCGAGCGCGTCCAGGCCCGACTGCGCGAGGCCGCGATCGCGGGTCCGGTGGTCGATCATCCCCGCGCGCGGCGCTGGACGTTCCTCACCGGCCCCTGCCGCCCGGACTCCGTCACCGCGACGGCGTCGGCCGAACTGTTCCGTCTGTACGCGACCGTCGCCTGCGCGGGCAGCCAGATCGTGCTGCCCTCCCCCGACGACGAGCGCACCGGCTACCGCACCTGGGTGCAGGAACCCGAGTCCGGCGACCAGCGGCCGCCGGTGCAGGCCGTCATCGACGCGGCGCGGGCGCTGGGCACCCGCAAGCTCCGCGCCCTGTAGTTACGGCAGCCAGGCCGAGGTGGCCAGGTTGCGCAGCTTCTGCACGGCAGCGCCCGGGTCGGCCGTGTTGTAGACGGCCGACCCGGCCACGAAGCAATCGATGCCGGCCGCGGCCGCCTGCTCGATGGTGTCGTCGTTGATGCCGCCGTCGATTTCGACGACCAGGTGCAGTTCGCCCGAATCGACCAGATTGCGCACGATCCGCGCCTTCTCCAGCACGCCGGGGATGAACGACTGCCCGCCGAAACCGGGTTCCACGCTCATCACCAGCAGGGTGTCGAATTCGCGCAGGATTTCCAGGTACGGCTCGATCGGGGTGTTCGGCTTCACCGACAGCCCGGCCCGCCCGCCCGCGGCGCGGATATCGCGCGCCACCGCGATCGGATCATCGGTCGCCTCGGCGTGAATGGTCACGTTGTAGGCGCCCGCCTCGGCGTAGCTCGGGGCCCAGCGGCCCGGATCGTCGATCATCAGGTGGCAATCGAACGGGATATCGGTCGCCTTCAGCAGGCTCTGCACGATCGGCAGACCCAGCGTGAGGTTCGGTACGAAGTGCCCGTCCATGACGTCGACGTGAAGCCAATCGCATCCTTCGACCGCGGCGGCCTCGGCGGCCAGATTCGCGAAGTCCGCGGACAGGATTGACGGGGCGATCATCGGCTGGGACGGACGGGAGAACGTCGGAGTGGACACAGCGCGCCAGTGTAGCGACGGCGATGGTGATTGCCCTGCCGGGATATGGGTAGCCTTCTCAGGGTGACCAATTTTTCGGCGGAACATGGGCCTTTCGGCGCCCCGGTGGAGATTCGTGTGGCAGCACAGCTGACGCAGCTGCCAATCGTGCGCGGACTGGCCGAAACACTGGTGCTACTCAGTGATTTCACCCTCGACGAGGTAGCCGACGTGCGCCTGGCCGTGGATGAGGTGTGCTCGACGATCATCGCGATCGCGGGCCCGGATACGCTGCTCACCTGCGAATTCCTCGTCGGTGACTTCGAACTCCAGGTGCGCGTCGACGGTGTCGCTGCGGCGCAGGGCATGCCGGATCAGCGCAGCTTCGGGTGGCATGTGCTGCGCACGCTCTGCGACGAGGTCATCGCCGAACAGCAGGATTTCGACGCAGGCGTGTCCGGGTACCCGACGACGGTCCGATTCCGCAGGGTCCGGGGGAAGGCATAGTGCACGGCGAGGACAACCAGCCCGACCAGCACGATCTCAGCGAACCCGACAAAACCGACTCCCCTGCCGCGGAATCGGAGAACGCCGCGGAACCGGACAAGGAAGCCCTCGAGCAGGACAGTATCGAGGAGGAGACCGAAACTCCGGAACCGGTGTCGGGGTACGACGACGTCAGCGCCCTGTTCGAGCGTCTCGCGGCGACCGAGCCGGGCAGTGTCGCACACGCGGTCGCGCGCGATGCGCTGATCAACCGCTGCATTCCGCTGGCCGATCACATCGCCCGCAAATTCAGCGGGCGCGGCGAGCCGTTCGACGATCTGTCGCAGGTGGCGCGCGTCGGTCTGGTGCACGCGGTGGACCGGTTCGACCTGAGCCGTGGCTCGAACTTCCTGTCCTTTGCGGTGCCGACGATCATGGGCGAGGTCCGGCGATACTTCCGGGACAACACCTGGGCGATGCGAGTCCCGCGGCGCGTCAAGGAAACCCACCTGCGGATCGGCGCGGCCGTGGATCAGCTCTCGCAGCGACTGGGCCGCTCCCCCACCGCCAAGGAGATCGCCGCCGAACTCGATGTCGACCCCGACGAGGTCACCCAGGCCGTCATCGCGGGCAATGCCTATCAGCCGACGTCGATCGACGCGGCCTCGATCGGGCGCGACAGCGACGCGTCGCTGCTCGACACGCTCGGCGAGGAAGAGTCGCAGTTCGACCGGGTCGAGGAGTACATCGCGGTGCGGCCACTGCTGGCGGGCCTGCCCGAACGGGAGCGCCGCATCCTGACCATGCGATTCTTCGAGTCGATGACGCAGACACAGATCGCGTCGCAGCTGGGGATCTCGCAGATGCACGTGTCCCGGATTCTCGCGAAAACCCTGGCGCGCCTGCGCGAATTGTCCGAACGGGACTGACTCGGGGACAGGACAACGGCGTCCTCTCCTATGCACCCTGCCTCGCGCGCCGCAGCTTCGCGGGTGCGCGCAGCCACCAGGCACTGTCGAGTAGCTCGGCGAGCTGCTGTGGGTCGACCACGTCGAGGTCGATGAGGATGTACGGGTACCCGTCATAGTGCGGGGTCGTGTAGAAAGCTGGGTCGCCGGAAGCCAGCAGCGCTTCCTTCTCCGTGGGCTCACAGAGCAGCACGAGGCCGCCTTCGGCCTCATCACGCAGTCGAGCGAAGCTCTTGCCGCCGACATTCAGGCCGGGACTGCGCCACCAGGTGCCTTCCGCCACACCCGGTAGTGCCGTCGCCATCGCGACCACCTGATCCCATGTCATCGCCATACGCCGATTCTCCGCTCGGCGCTCGCTCCTCGCTTGGACGAATGGAACGGCGCCGCCCCCGTGCGGGGGACGGCGCCGTCGTACTGTCGCGGCTACTTCTTGCGCAACGTCGCCAGGAACATGGCGTCGGTGCCGTGGCGATGCGGCCACAGCTGCGCGGAGGGGCCGTCACCGAGATCGGTGACACCGGGCAGGAACTCGCGGCTGTCGAGTTCCTCGGCGCCGCTGCGGCGGACGAAATCGGCGACCACCGATACTGTTTCGGCGAGGTGCGGTGAGCAGGTCGAATACACGACGACACCACCAGGGCGCACCAGATCCCATGCGGCGGTGAGGAGTTCACGCTGCAGTGTCACCAGCTCCGCCACGTCGGCCGGAGTGCGGCGCCAGCGCGCCTCGGGGCGGCGACGCAGGGCGCCCAGGCCCGTGCACGGCGCGTCGACGAGGACGCGGTCGTAGCCGGGGGTCAGGCCACTGTCGCGACCGTCCGCGACATGCACGGTGACGGGCAGATTCCGGGTGGATTTGCGAACCAGTTCGGCACGGTGCTCGGCCGGTTCGACAGCGTCGACGGTGAACAGGTCGATCGCGGCGAGCGCGCCGAGCAAGGCCGCCTTACCGCCGGGACCTGCGCAGAGATCGAGCCAGCGACCCTTGTCGGGGCCCTCCAGCGGCGCACGCGTGAGAGCGAGCGCGACCAGCTGGCTGCCCTCGTCCTGGACGGAGGCGATGCCGTCACGGACCGGTTCCAGCAGACCGGGATCGCCGCCGTCGAGATACACCGCGTACGGGGACCAGCGGCCCTCCTCACCGCCGGTGACCAGCGCCAGCTCTTCCGAGGTGATCTCGCCGGGCCGGGCGACCAGGTGCACGACCGGGCGTTCGTCATCGGCTTTCAGGAGTGCGTCCAGCTCACCCGCCTGCGCGCCGAGCGCGTCGGCGAAGGACTGGGCGATCCATTTCGGATGCGCGTGCTCGAAGGCCAGTTTGCCGACCGGGTCGGCGGGGGCCAGCTCGGCGATCCACTCCTCGGCGGTCTTCTCCCCCGCTCGCCGCAGCACCGCGTTGACGAAACCGGCACGGCCCTGGCCGAATTCGGCACTGGCCAGGTCGACGGAGGTGTCGACGGCGGCGTGCGCGCTGGTACGGGTCCGCAGTAGCTGGTAGACGCCGAGGCGCAGGATGTCGAGGATGGGGCCGTCGATCTCGTCGACCGGGCGGCCCGCGCATGCCGAGATCACCGCGTCGAGCTGCCCCTGCGAACGGCTGGCGCCGTAGGTGAGCTCGGTCGCGAACGCGGCGTCGCGCCCGCTGATCTTGCGCTCGCGCAACAGTTTCGGCAGCGCGAGGTTGGCATAGGCGTCGCGCTCACGCACGGCCCGCAGCACATCGAGGGCGACTTCGCGCGCGGGATCCACGGGCTCGCCGCGGCGCTTGCGCGGACTGGGCACACTGGGATCGGGACGCTCGGGACGACGCTGAGCGGGCGCTTTGCCCGCCGGCGCACCAGCATCCCGGTTGCCCGCACCACGGCCACGCGAGTCTCCTACGCGCGCACCACGATCGGGACGTGAGGCGCCACGGTCGGACAGTCCCGCACCGGAACGTGCCGCGTTGCCACGGTCACCGCGCTGGTCAGCCGAGTCACGGCCCTGAGCCCGGTCGTTCGCGCCGCCGAAGCCAGGGCGGTCGTCGGCACGACGAGGTGCCTCGGAGCGCGGGGCGTCGTCGCGTCGAGCGCCCGCGTCACGTCCTTGCGCCCGGTCACTCGCGCCGCGACCGAAACCGGGGCGGTCGTCTTCGCGGCGGGGCGCGCCGGAGCGCGGAGCATCGTCGCGTCGATTGCCCGCGTCGCGACCCTGCGCGCCGCGAGCGAAACCAGGGCGGTCGTCTTCGCGGCGGGGCGCGCCGGATCGGGCGCCCCCGGGGCGGTCGTCGCGGCGGGGGCGGTCGGAGCGATCCGTCCAGCGGTCGCCGTCCGCGCGCGGGGTGGTGGTGCCCTTCGCGGCGCGGGCGGCCCAGCCGCCGTCGACGTTCTTGCCGGTGATCTTGCGGTCGTCGCGGGGGCTACCGCCGCGCGGCTCGCCAGACTTTCCGGTGGGTTTGCGATCCTCGCGGGGGCTCACGCCCTTCGCGGCGTCGGCTTCACGGCGACGGCGGCGGTCCGAGGCACTCATCCGATCACCGTGCCGGGCGCGAGGCGGGCGCCGCGCGCCCAGTCCAGGGCGTTCATCATCTTCTTGCCGGGCGGCTGGACCTGACCCAGGCGGACCGCTGTGGTCGATGTTCCGACGAAGACGCCGGATTTGCGCACCTCGATCTCGCGTTCGGGCAAGGTTTCCTCCACCATTTCCACCGGGCCGAGTTTGAGGCGCAGCCCGTTCACCTCGGTCCACGCGCCGGGCGCCGGGGTGACGGCGCGAATGTGGCGGTGGATGGCGAGCGCGGGTTCGTCGAACCCGATCCGCCCGGCTTCCACGGTCACCTTCGGTGCGTAGGTCACGCCGTCATGGGATTGCGGAATCGCTTGCAGCGAACCGTCTTCCACGCCGTCCAGGGTTTTCTCGAGCAGCACGGCACCCGCTTCGGCGAGCCGGGCCAGCAGTTCGCCCGCGGTGTCGGTGAGCCCGATCTTCTCGGTCATCACCCCGTACACCGGGCCCGTATCGAGGCCTGCTTCGATCAGGAACGTCGACGCGCCGGTCATGTCATCACCGGCGTCGATGGCCGCCTGTACGGGAGCCGCCCCGCGCCAGGCGGGAAGCAGCGAGAAGTGCAGGTTGATCCAGCCGTGGGCGGGGATGTCGAGCACCTGCTGGGGCAGCAGCGCACCGTAGGCGACGACCGGGCAGCAGTCCGGTGCGAGCTCGGTGAGCGCGGCGACGAACTCGGGCTCGGACGGCTTGCGTGGCGTGAACACCGGAATGCCGTGTTCGTCGGCGAGCTGCCCGACCGGCGAGCGCAGGAGCTTGCGACCACGGCCCGCGACCGCGTCGGGCCGCGTGACGACCGCCACGACCTCGTGACCTTCGCTCTCGATCAACCGGCGCAACGACGGCACAGCGGGCTCGGGCGTGCCCGCGAAAACTACGCGCATCAGCGGCCACCGCCGACGCCGCTGGATTCGCGCACGGTGATCCCGCCACGGAACCAGTCGGATTCGCGGATGGTACGCATCGCGTCCTTGCGGTCGGCCGGTTCGAGCCGGTTGATGAACAGCACGCCATCGAGGTGGTCGTACTCGTGCTGTACGCAGCGCGCGAGCAGACCGTCGGCTTCGAATTCGACCGGCGCACCGGTGACGTCGACCCCGCTGACCCGCACGCGCGCCGCCCGGCGCACGTCGTACCGCACGCCGGGGATCGACAGGCAGCCCTCGGGACCGACCTGTTCGTCGGCCCCGAGGGCCGACCACTCCGGATTCACCACATGCCCCGCGGCATCGCCGGTGTCGTAGACGAACACCCGCAGCCCGACACCGATCTGCGGTGCGGCCATCCCGACCCCACCGTCGTCGTGCATGGTCTCGGTGAGATCGGCGACCAACGTGGCGAGGTCGGGACCGAACTCGGTGACCGCGTCGGCACGAGAACGCAGGATCGGGTCGCCGAACAGGCGAACGGGCTGAATGGTCACGGCGGCTCCCGGGGAGGACGAATTGCGGTCGTCCCAGTCTAGTGACCCCGCGAGGTACTTCCGTCCCGCCCGGCTGTCAGGAGTTGCCCGCGATGATCACCTCGGGGATGCCGGTGCCGAGCGGGACGGGCGCGCAGACCGGTGCGGGTGCCCGGGCCGGGTCGAGGACGCGCTGGAGCAACTGCTGCACGAAGGGGTCGTAGACCAGGTGGAAGTGCCCGGTCAGGTCGTCGGCGCACAGGTCCTGCAGGACGAGGTTCTCGGCGCCCGCACCGCGCAGCGCGATGTTCGAGAACGGCTGGATCATCTCGTCGACCCGGCTGCCGACGGTGACGTACCGGACACCGGCCACGGTGTCGCCGCCCGCGTTGAGCTCCACCATGAGTGGTTCGCCCTGGGCCTGCTGGACCGCAGCGGTCGAGGTGACCTTCGCGAAGACATCCATCATGCCGGGAACGGCCTGGCCCACCGGGACCAGTCCGTACATGACCCCGCCGTAACTGGGTGAGGCCAGGCCGACCCAGGTCCCGACCTTCGGCGCGCCCCCGAGCTTGTTGACATAGAACCGGCTGACGTTCGCCCCCTGCGAGAACCCGACCAGATCGACCTTGGTCGCCTTGGTCGCGACGAGGACATCGTCGACGAACTGGGCGAGCTGGGCGAAACTGATGCGCATGTCCTCGGTGCCGTAGGTGTCGGCGCCCGGCGCTCCGCCGTAGTTCAGCGCGAAGACGCAATAGCCGGCCGACACCAGCTGCGGCCCGATTCCCGCCCAGTCGGAGTACGCACTCGAGTCGGTGCCGTGTACCAACACGATCGGCCGCGGGTGCTCAGCGGTGGGCGTACACCCGAAGTTGTTGAGCCCCACCGGAACCGAGTTCGGGTTGGCCTTGATGTAATGGGCGGCGTCCAGGTGATCGGACTGCGCCGGACCCGCTTGCATCGGAATGACAGCGGGCCGATAGCCCGCCGGTTCAGCGGCGGCGATCGGTGCGAAGGACACACCGATCACCGCCGCGCAGGCGAGTGCCGTGACCGACACCGCGCCGCGCAATCGTGATGTTCCCCAACCCCACAACGTTCCCAGTTGTTCCATACCCCAAACATTTACTCCATGGGACCGACAACCGCACGCCGGGCAGGGCGGTCACGACGCCCTCACTTCTCGGGGGTTGCATCGCCCTCGGAGGCGACATCGTCCTCGGCGAGGATTCGATACAGCGCCCGGCGGGTCTCGGCGAGCACCTCGGCCGCCTTCGCCGCCTGCTGTGCCGTGCCGACCTGGGCCACCTGACCGACCGCGCCCATCACCTGTCCGACCAGTCCGCGCAGGTCCAGCGCCTGGGTGCCGACGTCCTGCTTGACCTCGGCCCACGGGTCGCCGAGATCCTCACGATGGGCCTCGACATAGGCCTTGCCCTCGTCGGTGAGCTGGGCGGTCTTACGACCGGCCACCTTCTCGATGAGCACCAGACCCTCATCCTCGAGCTGGGCCAATGCCGGGTAGATGGACCCCGGACTGGGGCGCCAGACATCGTCGCTGCGGTCGCGGATCTGCTGGATCAATTCGTAGCCGTGCATCGGGCGCTCGACGAGCAGCAGCAGCACCGCGGCCCGCACGTCACCGCGCCTGCCACGCCCGCCGCGGCCGCGACCGCGACCGAAACCAGGACCGAAGCCCGGTCCGAAACCTGGGCCGAAGCCCGGTCCGAAGTCGGGGCCGTGGCCATGGCGCCCGCCGTGGCGGAACTGCTGGCGGTCGGGACCGAATTCCCGGGGGCCCGGTCCGCGACCGCGCCGGAAGTGTCCGAATTCTCGTTGTTCTTGGTTCTGCATGACAGCCTCCTCAGGCTCTCTCGTTGTTCTTGACACTATCGACGATATATCGGCAATGCATCGAGCGCAAGGAGTAATCTGAATTCGTGACGGACCCGTCCCGGCCCCTTCGGCTCGCCGAACTCGTCGCCTCGCTGTCACTGGCCACCGACCTCGGGCTCGGCCAGCCGCAGGAACATGTCCTGCGCCAGACCGTTCTCGCTGTCCGGCTCGCCGAGGCCGCGGGGTTGTCCGAGGCCGATCGCGCCGCGGTGTATTACGTCTCGCTGCTGGCGTGGGTCGGCTGCGTCGCCGACTCCCCCGAGATGGCGCGCTGGTTCGGTGACGACCTGCGGATCCGGGCCGACAGCTACAACATCGACAAAACCGGGTTGCCGATGATGGCCTTCCTGCTCGGGCACCTCGCCGAAGGCGGGTCCTCGCTGCGGCGGATCTCGATGACCGGCCGGTTCCTCGCGGGCGGGGTGCGCGACACGATGGACTCGTTCCTCACCCACTGCCGCACCGCGGCCGATATCGCCGACCGCCTCGGCCTGCCGGACGCCGTCCGGGCAGCGCTGCCACAAGCCTTCGAACGATGGGACGGCCACGGCGTACCCGGCGGATTGCGGGGCGAGGCGATCATTCCGGTGATGCGTGTCGTGCACATCGCCGACGACGCCGAGGTCCATACCCGGGTGGGCGGTGTCGACGCGGCGGTCCGAATGCTGCTGTCGCGCAGTGGCACCGAGTTCGATCCCGAACTGGTGGGCCTGTGCGCCCGGGGCGACGGCGCGCTGCTGGACGGACTCGACCGGGTCGACGCCTGGCAGCAGGTGATCGACGGCTGCGCGGCGCTCGACCGGCCGATCGCGGACGACGAACTCACCGACGTCCTCACCGTCTTCGCCGACTACGCCGACGCGAAAGCAACCTGGTTTCTCGGTCATTCGCGGGCCGTGGCCGACTTGGCCGCCGCCGCGGCCCGCGAGTACGGCCTGCCCGCCGACCAGGCGGTGACCGTGCGGCGGGCAGCCCTGGTGTGTCGCCTCGGCACCATCGGTGTCTCGACGGGCATCTGGAACAAACTGGGTCCACTGACCGCCTCCGAACGCGAACGGGTGCGGATGGTTCCGTATCTGACCGAGCGAGTGCTGGCGCGCAGCCCGCACCTGGCCGCGCTCGGCGGACCGGCTTCGATGGTGTACGAACGGCTGGACGGGTCCGGCTATCCGCGCGGGCTCACCGGCTCGATGCTGCCGCCCACCGCGCGAATTCTGGCCGCCGCCCAGATGTTTCGCGCACTCGGCGAGCAGCGACCGCACCGACCCGCCATCGAGCCGGACGAGCGAGCCAGGATTCTGCGCGCCGAGGTGACAGCGGGGCGACTCGACGGCGACGCCGTTGCCGCCGTACTGGCCGCGGCCCAGGGCCGAAGACCACGCAAGCGCGCGCAGATCGCCGGGCTCACCGCCCGCGAGCTCGACGTCCTCGCCCTGCTGGTGCGCGGCCGGTCGACCCGAGAGATCGCCCAGGCCCTCGGCATCAGCCCACGCACGGCGGGCAGCCACGTCGAGCACATCTACACAAAAATCGGTGTCCACAGCCGTGGTTCGGCCGCGGTGTTCGCGATGCGCCACGGCCTACTGCCCGACGAGGATCAATCGGCAAAGATCGGGTGATCACCCGATGTTCGACATCGGCGCAGGTCGCAGACTTTTCCCATGACTACTTCGACCCACACCCCGCAGACGGCCTCCTCGGTCGCCGACCTGTTTCTCGCCGCGCTGATCCGGCGCGACTTCGCCGCGATGGCGTCCTACCTCGCTCCCGAGGTCACGCTGCGCGGTCTGATCCCACCCGGCCCGTTCACCGCGGTGGGTCCCGATCCGACGATCGCGCGCTTCCGCGGCTGGTTCGGCGGTCCCGACGACTTCGCCGTCGTCGACTCCGGCCGCGAACACATCGGCGACAAGCTCGCGATGCACTGGCTGGTCCGCATGCGCCCGGCCAACGGTACGACTCGTGTCGCCGACCAGCGCGTTTTCCTGACCACCACCGATAACGCGATCACCACCATCGACTTGCTGTGCTCGGGTTGGCAGCCCACCGATTGACCTCCGGCCACGGGCAGAACCGCGCTGACGAACGACCCCGAGCCGGCGCAGGTGCTATCCGGACTCCTGCGCCAGCTCGTCGATCCATCGTTCCAGCCGGGCACCTTCGGTGACCATCAGTTGCGGGTCACGGAAGGTGTTGGTCAGCAACGAGATCCCCTGGTACGCGGCCACGAAGGCAACGGCGAGCTCGGCGGCGTCGGCGCGACCGAGGGCGGCGAACTGTTCGCGTGCCCACTCCACGAGCAGCCCGATCACGCGTGCGGGCTGCCCCCCGAAGGCGTCCTCGCGCTTGTCGAGTTCGGCGGCGAGTGAACCGGTCGGACAGCCGAAACGCGCCGCCATCTCACGTTGTTCGACCCAGCTGCGAACCATGGCCTTCAGCTTCTCGGCGGGTCCCGGCAGTTCGGCGAGTTCGGTGACGACGCCGGACAGCACCTGCGCGTGCAACTCGATGACCGCAGCGATGAACTGGTCCTTGGTCTTGAAGTAGTAGTAGACGTTGCCGACCGGCACGTCGGCCTCACGCGCGATATCGGCGATCGTCGTCTTCTCGATGCCCTGCTCGTAGAACACGCGCATCGCCGCTTGCACCAGGCGTTCCCGCTTCCCGATCTTCGGGCTGAGCTGCGCGTCCGATTTAGTCATACAACTAACTATAGACAGAGCGCGGCCGGTGGGATACATTCGTGTCCAGCAAGTCAGTCAGCTAACTAACTAAGGATTCAGATGATCGTCGTCACCGGAGCAACCGGCAATATCGGCAGCACCCTGGTCGGACTACTCGTCGACGCGGGAGCACAGGTCAGGGCGGTATCCCGCGGCACACGCCCCGTCGACCTGCCGACAGGTGTCGAGCACACGGTCGCCGACCTGGGCGATCTCGACAGCCTCTCCCCCGCGCTACACGGCGCTGACGCGCTGTTCCTGCTGATCACCGGCGAGCAACTGATGACCGGCCCCGAGCCGGCCCTGCTGCTGAAAACCGCCGCGGACGCCGGCATCCGCCGGGTCGTCTTCGTCTCCTCGCAGGGCGCGGTCACCCGCCCACAGTCCGACGGCTACGCACGGACCATCGCGTTCGAACAGGCCCTCGCCGAATCCGGCCTGGAGTGGACGGCCCTGCGCCCCGGCGCGTTCTTCTCCAACACCTTCGCGTGGATCGAACCGGTACGCACCCAGCGAGTCATCCCCGCACCGTTCGGCGATATCGGCCTGCCGGCGGTAGACCCCGCCGACATCGCCGCCGTCGCCGCCGTGGCACTGCGTGAAGACGGCCATCACGGCCGCGCCTACACCCTCACCGGACCCGCCGTGATCACCCCACGCGACCAAGCCGCGGCGGTGGCCGAAGCGATCGACGCCCCGATCACCTTCCTCGAACTCACCGTGGACGAGGCCAAGCAGAACATGCTGCGCTTCATGCCCGAGCCGGTCGCCGACCACACCCTCACCATCCTCGGCATGCCCACAGCGGAAGAACTGCAGGTCAGCACTGATATCGAGGATGTACTCGGTCGACCGGCCACCACCTACGCGCAGTGGGCGAGGCGCCATCGGGCGATGTACGCCTGACCGGACCGCGGGGACCCTCGTCAGCCGATATCGACCGGGTCGATCTGCACGCGCAAGGGCGCGTCGGAGCGGTGCGAACTGCGGACGGCTTGGGCCGCGGTGAGGGCGCGCGCCAAGGGAGCGCCGTCCGAGCGTGCCACCCGCAGCAGCATCCGTTCGACCTCGGCGGGAGAATCGCCGCCGGAGAACGGTTTACGGGCCGTCGGCGGCAGCGGTACCGGGCCGAGGATCTCGGTACCGTCGGGAAGCGTGGTGGCGTCGAGCAATTCCGCGATCGAGGCGGTGGTGCCGTCGATGGCGGCGAGCCGGACCGCAGGCGGAAAACCGACCTCGGCGCGAGCCTCCAGTTCGGCGGCGGCATGGTTGACAGGATCCCACCGGACCAGCGCCTGGACGGTGGCGAGGGACGGCTCGGCCATGACGATGACCTGGCCACGGGGGCGGACCAGGGCGGCCGCACCCATCCACCGGCGCAGGGTGTCCTCGCTCGCGCGCAGGTCGGCGCGACCGAGCAGCGCCCAGCCGTCGAGCAACAGCGCGACGCCGTAGCCACCGCGAACGAGGGGTTCCGCACCGACGGTGGCGACGACCACCTGGGCGCCGGGTTCGACCGTGTCGAGCACTTCCCCACCGCCCGAAGCACGAATCGGGACGCCCGAGAACGCACGTCCGAGCTCTTCGGCGGTGCGGGCCGCGCCGATCACCGTGGCCCGCAGCGCTCGCGCACCGCAGGCCTGGCAGCGGAACGCGGCTTCGGTGATGCCGCACCACTTGCACTGCGGACTCGCCGCTTCACCATTGCCCGAATGCGGTAGTGCCAACGGTCCGTTGCAGTGCCGGCAGCGCGCGGGAGTACGGCATTTCGCACAGGCCAGCGATGGAACATAACCTCGCCGCGGCACCTGGACCAGCACCGCCACGTTCTCCTTGATCGCGGAGCGCGCGGCCGCGAACGCGACGCCGGGCATTCGCACCGAGCGGGCCAGCGCGTCGCGCTCCAGGGCGTAGTCACTGTCGCCCGGCGCACTGATCCTGGGCGTCACCTCACGCAGCACCTGACGTTCGGCGAGAAGGTCATGAGCCCAACCGGTTTCGACCACCGCCTGGATCTCCGCGGTCCGCGCGAAACCGGCCGCGACGAACGCGGCCCCCGTCTCGTGCGCCCGGAGCATCGCCACTTCGCGAGCATGCGGATACGGCGAACGGGGTTCGGCGTAGGTGTCGTCACCGTCGTCCCAGAGGGCGATCAGCCCGAGATCGCTCGCGGGCGCGAAAACCGCGGCCCGAGTCCCCACCACGATCCGCGCCTGCCCCCGCAACACCGCCAGCCACCGCCGATACCGCGCCGCGGGGCCCAGCCCCGCCGACAGTCCGACAGCCGAATCACCCACCAGCGCAACACATTCGGCGAGCAATCGATCGAGGTCGCGCTGATCGGGCACCATCAACACCGCACTGCGACCAGCGGCCACCACCGTCGCCGCCAACTCCGCCAGCCGGGCCGCCCAGTCCTCCCCCGGCAACGCCTGCCACGCCGCCCGCACACCCTTACCCTGTGCCAGCGCGCCGACGAACCCCATGCCGTGCGCATACCGGCCCCAGGCCGACGCGTCGACCTCGCTGCGCGCTTCCGCCGCGGCGCTCGACGTCTGCTCGACCTGGACCTTCGCTGCCTTGTCGCCCGCAGCCCCGCCGAATTCCGCGACCGAATCGCCGCCGCCGCCCGAACCCGCCGCCGCCGAGCCGCCCGAACCGGTGGAGCCATCCACACCGGTGGCACTGTCCGCGTCAGTCGAGCGCGAAAGATGCTCACCATCAACAGCTTCCGGTGCCGAGCCGGCCACGGCGCCCGCGCCTTGCTCATCGGCGAGGGCCGGGTCTTCCGGCGACGACGTCGGATCGTCGGCGATATCGACAACTCCAGCCGCCGAACGCGTCGACTTCTTCACGGCATCGGACTTCTTCGCACCGCCGGTTTCGGTACGGGCGTGGCGCGGAGGGATGGCAAGACGCAGGACATCAGCGCGAGTTCCCGCGTAGCGGGCGGCGACGGCGGTGGCCAGGCGCAGAATTTCCGGGGTGAGGACGCGTTCGGCGGAGACCACTCGTTCGAGCGGCATCATCTTGCCGTTGTGATCGCTGCGCGGGAGACGTTCGAGCAGATATCCGTCGACGAGGCGGCCTGCGAAACGCACGCGCACGCGCACGCCGGGCTGCGCGATCTCGTCCAGTTCAGCAGGGACGAGGTAGTCGAAGTCGCGGTCGAGGTGGGCAGGCGAAAGCAGCGGGAGCACCCTCGCGATGGGGTGTCCCGCTGCTGTCGATGTTTCGCCCGCTGACACGCGGTCCGTGGGTATTACAGGCCGACGGCCGCGCGCAGCTTGTCGGCGCGGTCCGTGTGCTCCCAGGGCAGGTCGACATCGGTGCGGCCGAAGTGCCCGTAGGCGGCGGTCGGCGCGTAGATCGGGCGCAGCAGGTCGAGATCGCGGATGATCGCGCCCGGACGCAGGTCGAAGACCTCGGAGATGGCGGTGGAGATGCGGGTCGGGTCGACCTTCTCGGTGCCGAAGGTCTCGACGAACAGACCGACCGGGGCCGACTTGCCGATCGCGTACGCGACCTGCACCTCGACACGGTCCGCCAGACCGGCGGCCACGACGTTCTTGGCGACCCAGCGCATGGCGTAGGCGGCCGAGCGATCGACCTTCGACGGATCCTTGCCGGAGAACGCGCCACCACCGTGGCGGGCCATACCGCCGTAGGTGTCGACGATGATCTTGCGGCCGGTCAGGCCCGCGTCACCCATCGGGCCGCCGAGGACGAACTTGCCGGTGGGGTTCACCAGCAGGCGGATGTCGGAGGTGTCGAGGCTGGGCAGGTTCAGGTCGCCGATGACGGCGTCGACGACCTTCTCGCGGATATCGGGTGCCAGGAGGTTGTCCAGGTCGATATCGGCGGCGTGCTGGGTGGAGATGACCACCGTGTCGAGGCGAACCGGGCGGTCGCCGTCGTATTCGATGGTGACCTGGGTCTTGCCGTCGGGACGCAGGTAGGGCAGCACGCCCGACTTGCGGACCTCGGTGAGCTTGCGCGAGAGCCGGTGCGCGAGCGCGATCGGCAGCGGCATCAGCTCGGGCGTGTCGGTCGTTGCGTAGCCGAACATCAGGCCCTGGTCGCCGGCGCCCTGGCGCTCGATCGCGTCGTCGGAACCGCCGACGCGCGCCTCGTGCGAGGTGTCGACACCCTGGGCGATATCGGGCGACTGGGCACCGATCGCGATGTTGACCCCGCAGGAGTTGCCGTCGAATCCCTTTGCGGAGGAGTCGTATCCGATCTCGAGGACCTTCTCGCGCACGATCCGCGGAATGTCTGCGTAAGCGGAGGTGGTGACCTCGCCCGCGACATGGACCTGCCCGGTGGTGACCATGGTTTCCACCGCGACCCGGCTGCTCGGGTCCTCCGCGAGCAAGGCGTCGAGGATGGAATCGCTGATCGCGTCACAGATCTTGTCCGGATGCCCCTCGGTCACGGACTCACTGGTGAAAAGCCGACTGCCTGTCGTACGCACAGTTATTCCCTCTCCCTCAACGGGTTACTCGTTCGGCTTGTGACGGTAACTTCTCGGTGTTACCGCGCAACCCTTCTCATCAAGACTATTCCAAACCACCGACATGGTGGCGAGTAAGTACCAAGCCACGCCGCGAACACCCGCACGGGCGGTAGACTGCACGACCCTCGTTGCCGCGCAACCGTTTTCGCGCGAAATCAACGCGAACGCCCCGGTCAGCGCAGCAGCGGAACCAGCGCGTCGAGCACCCGGCTGGCCAGCAGCGCCTTCGAACCGTGATCGAGAGCAGCCTCGGTGCCGTCGGCACCGAGCAACCAGCCGTCGTTGGTGTCGACCTCGAACGCCTTGCCCTCGCCGACCGCGTTGACCACGAGCAGATCGCAGCCCTTGCGGGCCAGTTTCGCGCGGGCGTGGGTGAGCACGTCACCGTTGTCGTCACCGGTCTCGGCGGCGAAGCCCACGATCGCGGTACCGGCGAGCCGTCCCTCGGTGCGGGCGTCGACCAAGCCGGCGAGGATGTCCTCGTTCTTGGTCAGCGGGATCACATCGGGTTCGTCGGCACCCTTCTTGATCTTCGCCGCGGCCACGTGGGTCGGACGGAAATCGGCGACCGCGGCCGCCATGATCACCGCGTCGGCGCCGAGCGCGTGCTTGTCGACCGCGGTCTTGAGCTGGTCGGCGGTGGTGATGTGGACGAGTTCGACCGCGGCGGGCGGTGCCAGCTCGATCGTGTTGCCCGCGATCAGCGTCACCTGGGCACCGCGCTGAGCCGCGACCCGGGCCAGGGCGTAGCCCTGCTTGCCGGAGCTGCGGTTGCCGAGGAAGCGCACCGGGTCGAGGGGTTCCCTCGTGCCACCGGCGGTGATCACCACGCGGCGACCGGTCAGGTCGCGCGGCAGCGCGTCGGCACGTTCGAGCAGCAGCGAGGCCAGACCGAAGATCTCCTCCGGCTCGGGCAGCCGTCCCGGACCCGTATCGGTCCCGGTAAGCCGGCCCGACGCGGGTTCCATCACGTTGGCGCCGTGCGCGCGCAGCGTCGCGACATTGGCCACCGTCGCCGGATGCTCCCACATCTCGGTGTGCATCGCGGGCGCGAACAGCACCGGACATCGAGCCGTCAGCAAGGTGGCGGTGAGCAGATCGTCGGCGCGCCCCTGTGCAGCGCGCGCCATCAGATCCGCGGTGGCGGGGGCGATGACGACGAGATCGGCCTCCTGGCCGATCCGGACATGCGGCACCTCGGGCACGTCGGCGAACACCGTGGTGTGCACCGGCTGACCGGACAGCGCCTCGAAGGTCGCCTTACCGATGAACTGGAGAGCCGACTCGGTGGGAATCACCCGCACCTGGTGTCCGGTCTCGGTGAAACGGCGAACGAGGGCACACGCCTTGTAGGCGGCGATGCCCCCGCCGACCCCGACGACGATCCGCATGGTCTTTACGCCTCCGGACTAGAGATTGTCACTCGCCCTCGGTGTGTTCGAGCAGGTCGGAGTGGATTTCGCGCATGGCGACCGACAGCGGCTTCTCCTGCAGACCCGGCTCGACGAGCGGGCCGACGTACTCGAGAATGCCGTCACCGAGCTGGTTGTAGTAATCGTTGATCTGACGGGCGCGCTTGGCCGCGTAGATCACCAGGGCGTACTTGGAGGACGTGCGCTCGAGCAGCTCGTCGATCGGGGGGTTGGTGAGGCCGATCGGAGTGTCGTACGCGGGTACTGCGGTGATGTCCGTGCTCACTAGGGGTGACTCCTGCGGGTTAGTGGGTCAAGAACTCGAATTTGTGCTAACGAACAACGATACCAACTGCTCACACGCGGTCGTTACCTCGCTGTTCACGATGACCGTGTCGAACTCGTCACAGGCCGCCAATTCGACCCGAGCCGTCGCGAGCCTGCGCTCGATCACCTCGGGCGTCTCGGTGCCGCGCGAACGCAACCGCGAGACCAGTTCTTCCCAGCTGGGCGGCGCGAGAAACACCAGCAGTGCTTCCGGCATCGCCTGCCGGACCGACCGTGCACCGGCCAGGTCGACTTCGATCAGTACTGAAAGTCCGCTCGCCAGCGCTTCTCGCACCGGGGCGGCGGGGGTGCCCGATCGCTGCAGCCCCCCATGGATGTCTGCCCATTCGAGCAGTTCGTCCGCCGCGATCATGGCGTCGAACTCGACTCGGGAAACGAAGCGGTAATCGAGACCGTCGACCTCGCCGGGACGGGGGTCCCTGGTGGTGGCCGACACACTGAAAACCAGTTCGGGCAGGCGTTCCCGCACGCACCGAACGACCGTGGACTTACCCACGGCCGAGGGGCCGACCAGTACTACCAGCCGGCCCTTCCGCGTGTTTTTGTCCACCAGACTTTAGGCGTCGAAGTCGAAGCGGGTGAGCAGCGCTGCGCGCTGCCGGGCACCGAGACCACGGAGACGACGCGTAGGCGCGATCTCCAGCTCGGTCATGATCTCCGCCGCCTTGACCTTGCCCACCTTCGGCAGAGCCTCGAGCAGCGCAGAAACCTTCATCTTGCCGAGAATCTCATCGGACTCGGCATCGGTGAGGACCTGCTTCAGGTTCGTTCCACCGCGCTTCAGGCGCTCCTTGAGCTCTGCCCGAGCGCGGCGAGCGGCAGCCGCCTTCTCCAGAGCAGCGGCGCGCTGCTCATCAGTCAGCTGGGGAAGGGCCACGGGTTCCTCCGTCTCATCGTTCATTGCCAGATCTACCGCCGGTTACCCGGACGGTCTGTGCGACCGTACCCACGGTGCGCGCCGATTGCGAACCCGACCCCCAGGTCAGGGCAGGATTACGCATGCCGTATGGCGCGCGCGGACCCGATGCGGTGACGGCTGATTCCCACGTCTCGATCGTACAGTCGAATCGCTGAAATACACCCTCACCTGCGGTTATACCGATATGGGCGATGATAGCCACCGGGTAGCGTGAGTGCCGGGTGCCGCCCTGGCAAACCCGGTGGCGCGCGACCAGCGGGTTTCCTGAAAAAGCCCGCGTGTCGCCCGATTTCGCACAGCGTGTCGTCACGATCGGGTCCGAAACTGGTCGAGAACCGCACCCGATGCGGTCGCTACGACGTCGTCGATCCAGTCCGGAATCGGGGCGGCACGGGCGATGTAATCACGGACCAGACCGTACGGAATCGCCTTCACCGCGGCGCCCGCGATGGCCAGCGAGCGGTCGTCGGCGACCCCGAATTCGGTCACCACGGCAGTCAGCAGCGCAGCGTTCATCTCGTCGTTGACACCGGCGATCGCGGCCCGCAGATCCTCGGCGCCGACCTCGAGCAGTTCGTCGCGATGAAACATCTTCATCGCCCGCGCCTCGGTCGGGTGCGCGCGACAGTAGCGCGGCAGAAACGTGGCCGCGGCCAGCAGCGGCGCGGGGCCGGCCAGTGCCGTGATGAAGCCCTCGTGGAATCGGCGGATCGACCGCAGCCACAGGCGGGCGAGCAGTTCGTCACGTGAGGCGAAACGCACATAGATCGACCCGGCGTGCACGCCGGCGGCCCTGGTGATCGCCGTGACGGTGGGCCGGGTGATGGCGGGGTCGGCGAGCAGGTCGCGCGCCGCGTCGAGCACCTGCTCATCGGTGAAAAGGCGGGGTCTTGCCACCGGATCAGCCTAGTGGCACAGTTTATGAATATGGATTCAAGAACAAGATTTCCCCTCGCCGGAACCCTCCTGACATTCATCGGCACGGTGCACACCGCGCTCGGCATCGCTGTGTTCGCCGCCGGCGATCAGGACGTCGAGCTCACCTTCTGGTTCACCGAGTTCGGCGTGGTCAGCATCGGTTTCGGCCTCGCGATGATCGCGCTGGAGCGCGCACTGGGGTACGTGCCCGGCACGGTGCTGCTCGTGCTCGGCGTCGCGACGGTGTTCGGACTCGCGTTCATGCCGCTGTCGGGGTTCATCACGGTGCTGCTGCCGCTCGGTGCCGGCGTCTTCGGCTGGTGGCGCGCCAGGAACGCGCGGGCCACGGCCTGAGCGGTCAGCCCTGCGCCGCACCCGCCCGCAGGTGTTGCAGGATGGCGAGTACCCGCCGGTTGTGCGCCTCACCGACCGGCAGATCCAGCTTGGTGAAGATCGCGTTGATGTGTTTCTCGACGGCGCTGCGGGTGACGTAGAGCTGTCCGCAGATCGCCGCGTTGCTCAGACCCTGCGCCATGAGTTCGAGTACCTCACGTTCGCGCTCGGTGAGCCGATGCAGTGGCGAGTCGGCACGATTGTGCAGCAGGAGCTGGCGCACCACCTCCGGGTCGAAGGCTGTGCCGCCCGCACCCACCCGCTCGACGGCGTCGAGGAACGAGCCGATCGCGGCGACCCGGTCCTTGAGCAGGTAGCCGATGCCGCCGGTGCCGGTGAGGAACTCCGCCGCGTGCCTGCGCTCGACGTACTGCGACAGCACCAGGACGGCGACGCCCGGCTGGTCGCGACGGATTTCCAGGGCCGCTCTGATCCCCTCGTCGACGTGGTCGGGCGGCATCCGCACGTCAGCGATGACCAGATCGGGCGGGCGCACTCGCACGGCGGCGAGCAGTTCGGTCCCGGTGCCGACGGAGTCCACGATCTCGTGTCCCTCCGCGGTGAGCAGCTGGGCCAGGCTCTCGCGCAGCAGCGCGGAGTCCTCGGCCAGGGTTATCCGCACGGAACCTCCACGGTGATGATCGTCGGGCCGCCGGGCGGGCTGGCCACCGTCATGGTGCCGTCCAGCGCGGTGACGCGGGTGGCGATGCCGGTCAGGCCGTGTCCGGTGGGGTCGGCGCCGCCCTGTCCGTCGTCGTGTACCCGCAGGCGCACGATCGATCCCACCCGCTGGACGCCGACCTCGACGGCCGAGGCGCCGGAATGCTTGATGGCGTTGGTGATCGCCTCGCTGGCGGTGAAGTAACAGGCCGACTCGACCGGGCGGCGTGCGCGTTCGTCGAGGTCGACGGTCAGGCGAGTCGGAATCGGGGTGCGGTCGGCGAGGGCTTCGAGGGCGGCGCGCAGGCCGTCGCGGGCGAGCATGGCCGGGTAGATCCGCCAGGAGACCTCGCGCAGTTCGTCGAGGATGTGCCCGGTTTCGGCGATCGCACGCCGGCGCAGGTCGGCGCGCCCGTCCTCGTCGGCCGCCCGGTCCATCCGGCCGAGCAGGATCGACAACGCGACCACCCGCTGCTGCACACCGTCGTGCAGATCGCGCTCGATCCGGCGCCGTTCGTCGTCGATCACCTCGACCATCTCGGCGCGGGTGGTGGTGAGCTGGGCGACCCGCTGGGTCAGTTCGTGCTGTCCGGGGCGCGTGCTCCGGCGCAGGCACCAGGCCTCGGCGCGCACCACCCCGAGCAGACCCTGGACGGCGAGGAAGCAGAGCACCGCGCCGGGAAGAACCAGCACGGTGACCGTCGCCCAGGTGACCTGTCCCGGTTCGGTCGCGTCGATGATCGGTACCGCGGCGCCGGTGGCAGCGCCGTAGACCACGGCCACCGCGACCACGACGCCCAGCACCGACAGCGCCAGCACCAGCGCGCCGAGCACCCCGACGAGCGCGCGGACCGCCAGATACCCCGCCGCCCGCGTCCCGCTCGGAGCACCACTCGACCGCACTTCGAGCAACCGGGTGAGGCGCCGCTGCTCGACCTGAGCGATCCAATCGGTGAGGCCCGGCGAGATCGGCGCGGCAAGCACGCCGAGCAGATCGAGAGGCACGGTGAGCACGCCGAGCAGATATCCCGCGACCGCGGCGGCGACGCGTGCGGATCGCGCCGCAGAGGTGCTCATCGGCCAATTCTCGCGTGCCGCGCCCACTCCGGCCATCCGGGCCCCGCCCCTGTCGATGTCCGACCGGCAACCACTCCGGACGCGCGGTCAGCCCACGCCGTGACACTCATCGGCCGATGCTCGGCTGTACCTGCCGCTGCCGCACGCGCCGGACGACGAAGACGGCCGTGGCCACGAGCACGGCGGCGATCACGGCCTTCTGCACGATGCCGGCGTAGGTCTCGACGACGTGCCAGTTCTCGCCGAGGAAGTAGCCCGCGAACACGAAGACCGCGTTCCACAGCAGGCTGCCCGCCGTGGTCAGCAGCATGAAGCGACCGAGCGGCATGCGTTCGACACCGGCGGGTATCGAGATCAGGCTGCGGAAGATCGGGATCATCCGGCCGCAGAAGACCGCCTTGTCGCCGTGGCGGGCGAACCAGTCCTCGGTGCGGTCCAGGTCGGACAGGCGGGCCAGGGGTAGCCGGTCGACGATGCGGCGCAGGCGGTCGCGGCCGAGGGCGGCGCCGAGGCCGTAGAGGGCGAGCGCGCCGACGACCGAGCCGAGGGTGGTCCACAGCAAGACCTCAGCGATGCTGAACCGGCCGCGACTGGCGGTGAAGCCGGCCAGCGGCAGGATCACCTCGCTGGGCAGCGGGGGGAAGAGGTTCTCGAGTGCGATCGCGAGGCCGGCGCCGAAGCCGCCGAGCTGTTCCATCAGCTGGACGGCCCAGCCCGCGATGCCGGTCAGTTCGGTCGAATTCCCTGTCGTATCCATGTTTTCGACGCTAGGGAGCTCCGGCGCGATCATCAGTAGCGTCAACCACCCGGTCGACGCGGTACGACCGCAGTCGCAGGGTGGGGTTTTCCGCACCCGTCGTCGCGGGGCCTGCACCATCGATACGGTCCGAGTAGCTACTTAGCGTCGAAAGCTATGCGACAGAAACTCTTTCGGGCCACAGTGGTCGTTGTGGGCACCGTTGTGACGGCCACGTTGGTGGCCGCTCTCGTCCTCGTGACGGCACGGTGGCGGGTCGTCGGGGATATGGTCGAGGCCACGGCGCGCTGGAACGACACCGACGTGGTGGTGCGGGTTTCCGACGGCGAGCGGCAGCGCGAATGGCACCACGAGGGCAGCGCCGGGCAGACGAGTACGCCGGGACCGCACAGCAGGTTCCGGATCGGCAGCATCACCAAGACCTTCGTCGCCACCGTGGTGCTGCAACTGGTCGACGAGGGCAGAGTCGAGCTCGACGGCCCGATCGCCGGGCAGCTGCCGGAGCCGATTCCGGGCGGTGACCGGATCACGGTGCGGCAGTTGATGAATCACACCAGCGGGCTCTACGACTACATGAAGGAATCGGGCCTGTCGACGAACCGGTGGCGCGGTGACGACCGCTTCCGCGCGCACGCGCCGCGCGATCTGCTCGCCACCGCGATGCGCCACGACCCGTATTTCGCACCGGGCGCCCGCTTCCGGTACTCGAACACCAACTACATCGCGCTCGGCCTGCTGATCGAGCACGTGACCGGGCACCGCTACGGCGACGAGATCCGCGACCGTGTCCTCACGCCGCTGCGGTTGACCGCCACCACCGTGCCCGGCGACGACCCGCGCGTCCCCTCGCCCGCCCTCACCGCGCACCGCGACATCGACGGTGTCGGGCGCGTGGATGTGACCGAGATGAACCCCTCGCTGGACTGGGCCGCGGGTGAAATGATCTCCACCACAGCCGATCTCGACGCGTTCTTCGCCGCACTGCTCGGTGGGCGCCTGCTGAGCCCCGCGTCGTGGGACCGGATGCGGGAGACGGTCCCGATGGGCATGGGTTTCCACTACGGCCTCGGCCTGCAGCGTTTCGAGCCTCCGTGTGGCGCCGACCTGTGGGGACACGGCGGTGAACTGCTCGGCTACGTCTCGTACGCGTTCCGCTCGACCGGCGGCCGGTCGCTGACGATGGTTCTCGGCTCGGCGGCGTCGTCGGACGCGCTGTCGCTGTTCACCACGGTCACCGCCACCTACTGCCTCGCCTGACGGAGTTCTCCCCTGGGCAGTGGGGCGCAACAACGACGAGGCCGGGGCAGCGTGTCGCTACCCCGGCCCGCCATGGCGTTCATCAGCGCTGCAGGAAGGCGAACTCCTCTTGCAGCTGTGCCGTCTTGTCGCACAGCGCCGTCACCGACGGGCCCGCGTTGAGCACCTCGCGCGACACCGCGGGGACGGCGGCGGCGAAGTTCGCCTCGGTGACCAGGGCGCGGATGGAGTCCGCTCCCCCGCCCTGCGCGCCGACACCGGGCATCAGGATCGGGCCGTTGAGGGCCGACAGGTCGGGCGCCTCGGTGAGCGTCGCACCCACGACCACGCCGACGGAACCGAAACCGGACCCGACATTACGAGCCGCGGCCTCGTCGACCATCGTCTGCGCGATGGTGCGCCCGTCCGCGGCGGTGATCCGCTGCAGTTGCGCCCCTTCGGGATTCGAGGTCGCCGAGAGCACGAAGACCCCGCGGTGATTGTCCTTCGCCAGGCTCAGCGCCGGGTCGAGGGAGCCGAACCCGAGGTAGGGCGAGACCGTCACGGCGTCCGAACCCAGCGGGCCGTCGCCGAGCCAGGCATGGGCGTAGGCGTCCATGGTGGAGCCGATGTCGCCGCGCTTGGCATCGGCCAGCACCAAGGTGCCCGAGGCGCGCAGCACCGAGATGGTGCGCTCGAGCACCGCGATGCCGCCGGAACCGTAGGTTTCGAAGAACGCGACCTGTGGCTTCACCAGGGCGACGCGCCCGTCGAAGGCCTCGACACAGATCTCGGCGAACGCCTCGAGCCCGTCGACGTCTTCGGTGAGCCCCCACGCCCGCAGCAGCGCGGGGTGGGGGTCGATGCCGACGCACACGGGTCCGAACTGCCGCATGGCGTGCTGCAACCGGTGACCGAAGCTCATGTCAGCCACGCAGTTTCGAGTGCAGTTCCTGCAGCGAGCGCACCCCGATGCCACCGTTGATACCGGCCTCGATGCCCTGCACCGCCGCGGCAGCGCCCTGCACGGTGGTGATGCACGGAATGTTCGCGCCCACCGCGGCGGTGCGGATCTCGTAGCCGTCCACGCGGGGGCCCGAGTTGCCGTAGGGGGTGTTGAACACGATGTCGATCTCGCCGTCGCGGATCTGCTCCACGATCGAGGCCTCCGGCATGCCGGTGGCCGGATCGGTGGATTCCGGATCGGAGTGCTTGCGTGCCTGTTCACACGGAATGCCGTTGCGGCGCAGGGTTTCCGCGGTGCCCTCGGTGGCAAGGATGCGGAAGCCCAGGTCGTGCAGGCGCTTGATCGGGAACACCATGGCGCGCTTGTCGCGGTTGGCGATCGAGACGAACACGGTGCCCTCGGTCGGCAGCGAGCCGTAGGCGGCGGCCTGGCTCTTGGCGAAGGCGGTGCCGAAGTCGGCGTCGATGCCCATGACCTCACCGGTGGACTTCATCTCCGGCGAGAGCAGCGAGTCGATGCCGGAGCCGTCGGCGCGACGGAACCGGTGGAAGGGCAGTACGGCTTCCTTCACCGCGACCGGCGCGTCCAGGGGCACGTGGCCGCCGTCGCCCTCGGGCGGCAGCATGCCTTCCTTGCGCAGGTCGGCGATGGTGGCGCCGAGCATCACGCGCGCGCACGCCTTGGCCAGCGGAACCGCGGTGGCCTTGGAGACGAACGGAACCGTGCGGCTCGCCCGGGGATTGGCTTCCAGGACGTAGAGCACGTCGTCCTTGAGGGCGTACTGCACATTGAGCAGGCCCTTGACGCCAATGCCCTTGGCCAGCGCGATGGTGGAGCGGCGCACGGCCTCGATGTCGCTGCGGCCCAACGTGATCGGGGGCAGCGCGCAGGCGGAGTCACCGGAGTGGATACCGGCTTCCTCGATGTGCTCCATCACGCCGCCGAGGTAGACCTCGTCGCCGTCGCACAGCGCGTCGACGTCGATCTCGATGGCGTCTTCGAGGAAACGGTCGACCAGCACCGGGTGATCCGGGTTGAGCTCGGTGGCGCGGGAGATGTAGCCCTCGAGAGACTGCTCGTCGTAGACGATCTCCATGCCGCGCCCGCCCAGCACATAGGACGGGCGGACCAGCACCGGGTAGCCGATCTCGCCTGCGATCTTCTTGGCCTGGGCCACCGTGGTGGCGGTGCCGTACTTGGGCGCGGGCAGTCCGGCGGCGACGAGCACGTCACCGAATTCGCCACGGTCCTCGGCCAGGTCGATCGCGGCCGCGGAGGTACCGACCACCGGCACGCCGGCGTCGGTGAGCCGCTGCGCCAGACCCAGCGGGGTCTGTCCGCCGAGCTGCACGATCACACCGGCGACGGTGCCCGACTCGGCTTCGGCGTTGTACACCTCGAGGACGTCCTCGAAGGTGAGCGGCTCGAAGTAGAGACGATCGGCGGTGTCGTAGTCGGTGGAGACGGTCTCGGGGTTGCAGTTGACCATCACGGTCTCGTAGCCCGCGGCCGACAGGGTCTGGGCCGCATGCACACACGAGTAGTCGAACTCGATGCCCTGACCGATGCGGTTCGGGCCCGAGCCCAGGATGATGACCTTCTCGCGCTCACGCTGCGGCGCGACCTCGGACTCCGCACCGGGATCCAGCTCGTAGGTGCTGTAGTGGTACGGGGTCTTGGCCTCGAACTCCGCGGCGCAGGTGTCGACGGTCTTGTAGACCGGGCGCACCGCCAGACGATGCCGCAGCGAGCGCACACCCGACTCACCGGCCAGCTCGGGCCGCAGGGCGGCGAGCTGGCGGTCGGACAGTCCGTAGTGCTTGGCGCGCCGCAGCAGATCCTCGTCGAGGACGGGCGCGTCGAGGACTTCGGTCCGCAGCTCGACCAGGCCGAGTACCTCGGCGACGAACCACGGGTCCACACCGGAGGCCAGCGCGACCTCCGCGACGCTCGCGCCGTAGCGCAGCGCGCGTTCGACCTGGTAGATGCGACCTTCGGTCGGCACGCGCAGGTCGGCGAGGATGGCCTCGATCGCCTCGCGCACCGAGGCCGGATCGCTGGGATCGACCGGGGCCCACTGGCCGTCGTCGGTGGTCCAGAAGCTGGCGGCCTTGGTCTCGAGCGAGCGCAGCACCTTGCCGAGGGCCTCGGAGAAGTTGCGGCCCATCGACATCGCCTCGCCCACCGACTTCATGGTGGTGGTCAGCGTGGCATCGGCGCCAGGGAACTTCTCGAACGCGAACCGCGGCGCCTTCACGACGACGTAGTCCAGGGTCGGCTCGAAGGAGGCCGGGGTCTCGCCGGTGATGTCGTTGACGATCTCGTCGAGGGTGTAGCCGATGGCCAGCTTGGCGGCGATCTTGGCGATCGGGAAGCCGGTGGCCTTCGACGCCAGCGCCGAGGAGCGCGAGACGCGGGGGTTCATCTCGATGACGATCAGGCGACCGTCTGCGGGATCCACCGCGAACTGGATGTTGCAGCCGCCGGTGTCGACGCCGACCTCGCGCAGGATCGCGATGCCGAGATCGCGCATCTTCTGGTACTCGCGGTCGGTGAGGGTCATCGCGGGGGCGACGGTGACCGAGTCACCGGTGTGCACGCCCATCGGGTCGACGTTCTCGATCGAGCAGACGATGACCACGTTGTCGTTGCGGTCGCGCATGAGCTCGAGTTCGAACTCCTTCCAGCCGAGGATGGACTCCTCGATCAGGACGTTCGCGGTCGGCGAGGCGGACAGGCCGCCACCGGCGATGCGATCGAGGTCTTCCTCGTTGTAGGCCATGCCCGAGCCGAGCCCACCCATGGTGAACGAGGGACGCACGACCACGGGGTAACCGAGGTCGGCGACGGTCTCGCGGACTTCGTCCATGGTGTAACAGACGGCGCTGCGGGCACTCTCGCCGCCGACCTTGGCGACGATGTCCTTGAACTTCTGCCGGTCCTCACCGCGCTGGATGGCGTCGAAGTCGGCGCCGATCAGCTCGACGTTGTACTTCTGCAGCACACCGTTCTCGTGCAGCGCGACCGCGGTGTTGAGCGCGGTCTGCCCACCGAGGGTGGCCAGGATGGCGTCGGGGCGTTCCTTCTCGATGACCTTCTCGACGAACTCCGGGGTGATCGGCTCGACGTAGGTGGCGTCGGCGAATTCCGGGTCGGTCATGATGGTCGCCGGGTTGGAGTTCACCAGCGACACGCGCAGTCCTTCGGACCGCAGCACCCGGCACGCCTGGGTACCGGAGTAGTCGAATTCGCACGCCTGGCCGATCACGATCGGGCCAGAGCCGATCACCAGGATGTGCTTCAGATCCTCGCGGCGTGGCACTAGTTAGCCTCCTTCTGATTCACAAGTCTACGGAGCCCATCTCGAAACTGACAGAAGCTGTCAGATCTGTTTGACTCAATATTCATCACTGCAGAAATATCTATTGCTGCTCGCACCTTTGCCAAGCCGCCCGAATGATGCCCCGCTCTTTCAAGAACCCTATGCAAAGCTTCAGCAGTTCCGCCCTTTATCGCATCCGGGTTACGGAAAGGGACTCGAGACGCGAGAGAGGAAGGCACTCCCGGATAGGCGGTGCACATCGCCTCCACATCGCCAAAGAACCAAGCCTCCAATTCTTCGATGGCGATGCGGTTCAAGACCTGAAAGCAGCCCCCCGATGAGGAGGAAGCGGTAACCAAGCCAACTTTCTGTGCCGATAACTCTAACTTGGACTTAAGTACGACACAGTCTTCGTCGTCCCTGTCGACAATGACGACGATGCCAACATTGTCGGACACCCAGGATTTATAGCCAGCCATCCGGCTGTCCAATTTCTTGAGCAGGTCAGGCTTACCTCGAAAAGTTCGAATACTATAGTCGACGCCAGGGATAATCTTAGGCAAAAGCGCATTTAGCGCGTTCTCCATAGAGAGTTCCTCTACGATAATCTCAAGATAGTCGATCAATTGACACCCCACTCGGGGTCCGCCGACGACAAGTAGCCCTCATTCCACAGCGACCCCAACTGGCCTCCAGCAGCCACCATCGACATCAGGCGACTGTCATCCTTTGCACGCGCGACTCTGGCGTAGCCGTCGGCCCCCCGACGAATCATCCAAAGCTCTTCCGGCTTCAACATATCAATAAACTCGGGCGAGTGCGTTGTGACCAGAATTTGACAATTGGATGAGGCCGTTCGAATTTCTTCAGCAAGAGCAGGCAACAACTTCGGGTGCAACTGATTCTCAGGCTCTTCGATTCCAATAACCGCTGGCGGATCCGGGTCAAAAATCACCGTTAGGTAGGCGAGTAGCTTCAAAGTCCCATCACTCGCAAACTTGGAAAGCACTGGCTCCGCGAATGCCTTATCCTTTAATGTCAGCAGGAGACGACCATCCGCCAGCCGCTCAGTAAGCAGGCTCTCCAATTGCGGCACCCGACGACTGAGCACCCGGAAGATAAACTTGAGTCGTTCCGGATGATTCTCTTCTAGGTATTGGACGACATTTGGCAGGTTGTCCCCAGACTGGCTTAGACGAAGCTGAGGACCTGACATCGGCAAACCGCGAGCACTGTCTGCTGAAATGTACGAAAGGTACCATCCAGAGATGAAATCCTTTAGTGCTTTGACTCTTGGATGCCGCGCAAATTGGCCAAGAGCGGAGACTGCGAGTAGATCCGGGCCGCTGAGTGCTTCAAATGTATAGTCACCGGTATCCTCGTCCCAGGTTTGCCCCACCCCTCTGGAATAGCTCAAAATCTCACGAGGACGCCCTTGCCCTGGCGCAGTTGTCCACAGCAATTTTTCCTCGACTACGACCGGACCATGCATCTCCTCATCCAGCTTCAGCAGATAGGTAACCAGTCGACGCTTTCCATCTGGGCCAGCTGCGCGATATTTGAATTCGAAACCAATCGGACCATCGGATCCTCTACTTCGAATACCGTCCATCCTGTTACGCCGGTCCCATGCAGGCCTTAGTCCAGTTGTGAATGCCTCGTTCAAAAACGCAAATACATCGAAAACGGTCGATTTACCGCTGCCATTGGGTCCACAAAGAACGGTCAGTGGCGTGAGGTTCTTGAACGTGACATCCCGAAGCGCCCGATAATTCTGGATCCTGAGCGATTCGATTCGCATCCGGTCACTGGTCACTACATCAGCCTCGATCCATGAGACCGGCGAAACGGTCGAACAGGTATGCGGCGTCGTGCGGGCCTGCGGCGGCCTCGGGGTGGTACTGCACCGAGAAGGCGCGGCCGTCGATCAGCCGGACCCCTTCGACGGTGCCGTCGTTGGCGCAGATGTGGGAGACCTCGGCCTTGCCGAACGGGGTGTCGAACACCTCGCCCCGCTCGCCCTCGAGGGCGAAGCCGTGGTTCTGGGCGGTGATGGACACGCGGCCGGTGCCCTCTTCGATCACCGGGATATTGATGCCGCGGTGGCCGAACTTCATCTTGTAGGTGCTGCGGCCCAGTGCCCGGCCCAGGATCTGGTTGCCGAAGCAGATGCCGAACAGCGGGATCCCGCGCTCGAGCACGCCTTGGGTGAGCGCGATCGCGCCGACCTGGGTGGCCGGGTCGCCGGGGCCGTTCGACAGGAAGACACCGTTGGGGTTCAGCGCGAGGATGTCGTCGAGGGAGGTGTTCGACGGCACCACGTGGGTGCGCACGCCGCGCTCGGCGAACATGCGCGGGGTGTTGGTCTTGATGCCCAGGTCGACCGCGACGACGGTGAACTTGTGGTCACCGATCGGTTCGATCGTGTACATCGCGTCGGTGCTGACCTCTTCGGCGAGGTCGGCGCCCAGCATCGAGGCCTGGCCGTTCACCCGGGCGAGGAGTTCCTCGTCGTTGGCCAGCGCGGCACCGGAGAAGATGCCCGCCTTCATCGAGCCGCGGCTGCGCAGGTGGCGGACCACCGCGCGGGTGTCGATGCCCGCGATGCCGACCACGTCCTGGCGGTCGAGCTCGTCGGTCAGCGTGCCGGTGGCGCGCCAGTTGGAGGAGACCCGCGAGGGGTCGCGCACGGCGTAACCGGCGACCCAGATCTTGGCGGACTCGTCGTCCTCGTCGTTCCAGCCGGTGTTGCCGATCTGCGGGGCCGTGGCCACCACGATCTGGCGGGCGTAGCTGGGATCGGTCAGGGTTTCCTGGTACCCGGTCATCGCCGTGCAGAACACGGCCTCACCGAGTGTCTGTCCCTCGGCGCCGAAGGCGGTACCGCGGAATACGCGGCCGTCCTCGAGCACCAAGGCTGCCTTCACTGTGCTCATTCATCGTCTCCCGTCGTCACCCTGGTATCCGCAGTCCATGCCGGGTACACCGTCTTGTCGTCGCCCCGGAATCCGGTATCGATCTCGGTTCCGGTCGGCAGTGTCCAGCGAATTACCAGCACACCATTCTCCGTCATCACTTTGCCCGCGTGTCCGCGCTCGGTACGCACGGCTGTCACCGATTCCTGCGGAATCCAGATCACCGTGGCGCCGTCGCGTTCGAGCAGAATTCCGCGTTCGAACCGCGTCAGTTCGGCGGTCGCCCGGAATCCCAGGTCACCGACCGCGATCCGGTCCTGCCAGCTGGGCGCGATGGTGCTGCCCAGGTACATGCCGGTGGTCGGTTCCAGTAGTTGTGCGCCCAGTTCGGCCGGCACCGTCGGCAGTTCGCCGATGCGTGCCTGCTGTCGCGTGGCCTTCTTCTGCCAAGCCCGGTACATCAGCCACAGGCACACAATGAAAAATGCCAGCAGCCCGACTACCCACAGCGTTCTTTCCACGTCCTGGCCTCCCTAGATCCCGACCGCCTTGCCCTCGCGGGCAGTTACCCGGCCGCGCAGCACAGTGGCTGTGACCTCGGCCGGGAACGTCATGTCTTCGAACGGTGTGTTGTTCGAGATACTCGCCAGCTCGGCGCCGCGCACCGTCCACTCGGCGTCGGGGTCGATCAGCGTGAGGTTGGCGGGCTCGCCGACCGCGATCGGGCGGCCGTGGTCGTCGAGGCCGACGATCGCGGCGGGCTTCTCGCTCATCACCTTCGCGACGCCGCGCCAGTCGAGCAGGCCGGGCTCGACCATCGTCTGCACGATGATCGACAGCGCCGTCTCCAGCCCGAGCATGCCGGGGCGGGCGGCCGCGAATTCGCAGCACTTGTCCTGCTCGGCGTGCGGGGCGTGGTCGGTGGCGACGCAGTCGATGATGCCGTCGGCCAGCGCCTGGCGCAGGGCCGCCACGTCGGTGGATTCGCGCAGCGGCGGGTTCACCTTGTTGACCGCGTCGTAGGTTTCCAGGCGCGAGTCGTCGAGCAGCAGATGGTGCGGGGTGACCTCGGCGGTGATCGAGATGCCCTGGGACTTGGCCCATTTCACCAGTTCGACGGTGCCCGCGGTGGAGGCGTGGCAGATGTGCACGCGGGCGTTCGCGTCGCGGGCCAGCAGTGCGTCACGCGCGACGATCGACTCCTCGGCGGCACGCGGCCAGCCGTGCAGTCCGAGGCGCGCGGCGTTGGGGCCTTCGTGCGCGATGGCGTTCTTGGTCAGGCGCGGTTCCTCGGCGTGCTGGGCGATGAGCACGCCCAGCGAGTTCGCGTATTCGAGGGCGCGACGCATGATCAGCGGGTCGTCGACGCAGTGGCCGTCGTCGGAGAACATCCTGACCTGGCCGATACCGGCGGCCATGGTACCCATCTCGGCGAGCTGCTTGCCCTGCAGGCCGACCGTCACGGCGCCGACCGGGAACACGTCGACGAGACCGACTTCCTGGCCGCGACGCCACACGTGGTCGGTGATGACCACCGAGTCGGCGACCGGGCTGGTGTTGGCCATCGCGAACACCGCGGTGTAACCGCCCAGTGCGGCGGCGGCGGAACCGGTTTCGATGGTCTCGGTGTCCTCGCGGCCGGGTTCGCGCAGGTGCGTGTGCAGATCGACGAAGCCGGGCAGCAGGATCTGGCCGTTGCCCTCGATCACCTCGGCGCCGTCGGACGCCGTGAGGCCCGTGCCGATGTCGGCGATGAGGGTGCCGCGCACCAGGACGTCGACGGGGTCGCCTTCGCCGTAGGGCTTGACGTTCTTGATCAGCAGCTCACTCATACCGTTTCCTCCTGACCAACGAGCAGCCGGAACAACACGGCCATCCGCATGTGCACTCCGTTCGAGACCTGCTGCAGCACAGCAGATTTCGGCGAATCCGCGACCGCCGAAGCGATTTCCATGCCGCGCAGCATCGGGCCGGGATGCAGTACCACCGCGTCGTCGCCGAGCAGCGCGAGCCTGCGCTCGGACAGTCCGTAGTTGATCGAATATTCGCGGGCCGACGGGAAGAACCCGCCGTTCATCCGCTCCGCCTGCACGCGCAACATCATCACCGCGTCGGCACCGGGCAGTTCCGCGTCCAGCGAGGACGAGACCCGGCAGGGCCAGGCCTCCACGCCGACCGGCAGCAGCGTGCGCGGCGCCACCAGGACCACTTCGGCACCGAGGGTGTTGAGCAGGGAGACGTTCGAGCGGGCGACCCGGCTGTGCAGGATGTCGCCGACCAGCACGATCCGCTTGCCCTCGATGTCGCCGAGGCGCTGACGCAGGGTGAGTGCGTCGAGCAGGGCCTGAGTGGGGTGCTGGTGGGTGCCGTCGCCCGCGTTGATGATCGACGGGGCGGCGCGGTTCTCCTCGCGCGCCCACTGCTCCATCCAGCGCGCGATCTGGTGCGCGGCACCTGACGCCGGGTGCCGCACGATCAGCGCGTCGGCGCCCGCCGCGTGCAGGGTGAGGGCGGTGTCGCGCAGCGATTCACCTTTGGAGACAGAGGAACTCGACGCACTCACATTGATCACGTCGGCGCTCATCCACTTGCCCGCGACCTCGAAGGACACGCGGGTGCGGGTGGAGTTCTCGTAGAACACCGTCATCACGGTGCGTCCGCGCAGGGTCGGCAGCTTCTTCACCTCGCGGCCCAGCAGCGCCTGTTCGAAGCGCTCAGCTTCGTCGAGGAGTTCGGTGGCGGCGCCGCGATCCAGGTCGGCGACCGTCAGCAAATGCTTCACTCTTGACCTTCCTGATGCAGATACACACCGTCACGACCGTCGTGCTCGACCATCAGCACCGAGATGTCCTCGGCGCGCGAGGTCGGCACGTTCTTGCCCACGTAGTCGGCGCGGATCGGCAGTTCGCGGTGGCCGCGGTCGATGAGCACGGCCAGTTGCACGGCGCGGGGGCGGCCGAGGTCGCGCAGGCCGTCCAGGGCGGAGCGGACCGTGCGGCCGGAGAACAGCACGTCGTCGACGAGGACGACCAGGGAGTTCTCGATGCCGCCGTCGGGCACCGAGGTGCGTTCGAGCGGGCGGTGCGGGCGACTGCGCAGGTCGTCGCGGTACAGCGTGATGTCGAGGGAGCCGAGGGCGGGGCGCACACCGGAGAATTCCTCGATCTTGTCCGCCAGCCGATTGGCCAGGGTGGTGCCGCGCGTCGGGATTCCCATGAGAACCACCCGCGGTGCGTCGGCGTCGCCGGAATCCAAGGCGGTCTTCTCGATGATCTGATGCGCGATGCGCGCTACGGTCCTGGTGACGTCCGATGGCGACAACAGCTCGCGTCCGGCCGCCACCCACTCCGGGGTGTGCCGCTGCGATGTTTCGCCCGCGCCGGTTTTGGCCGCCCGTTCGGGCACAGCCATGCCGACCTCCTTCCCCGCCTCACCGGACGGTCCGTTAAAGGATGCCTAACTCGCCCGTCAGCCTATCAGCGCCGCGAGGTGCCTTTGACCAGGTAGGCCCACCTGTGAGCGCGACCACGGAGCACAAGAGGGTGACCGCTGCCGTGTCGGTGCTCACAGGCACGCCGAAAGTGCAGCGAGCGCGCATGTTTCACCCCCACGCAGACCTGGGGCGACCGCCCCGAGGCGAGCGGTCGGTGATCGCGTTCACGTCGCCGGAACGACCTCGACAACCGCCGCCGCCTCGACGCGACATGGTTTGCCTTCCGTCACACCCGCTCGGCGAGCACGACGCCGACCTCCGGGTCGTTCACCGCCACGTCTCTACCGAGGGGAACGATCATGTCGTCCCAAGCGCGGAACCGGGTGTGCCAGCCGTGCTCGAGCAGCCACTGCTCCCCCGGGCGCCCGGCGTCCGGCGGTGGCATACCGACGTCGTCACCGGCGACGAGGCGACGCAATTCGGCATAGGGCGCAGCCTCGGGGTCGACCGCGAACCGGCTGAGACCGAAGTGACTGCCGGGCGCGGACAGTGTCGTCAGCGTCGCCACCGTGCGGAGATGATCCTCGGGTGGGAGGTACGGGAGCGCGCCCTCGTCGATCCAGTGAGTCGGCAGCTCGGGCCGAAATCCCCGCTCGCGCAGCGGAACAGCCCAGTCGGTGCGCAGGTCGATCGGTAGGACGTGTCGTTGGGTGGTCGGCGTGGCGTGCACTGCGCGCAGTACCGACTCCTTGAAGGCGAACAGCTCGGGCAGGTCCAGTTCGTAGACGGTGACGTCGGCGGGCAGACCCATCCGGAACGCGCGGGTGTCCAGACCGGCGCCGAGCAGAACGATCTGCCTGCATCCGGCGGCGACGGCCTCGGCCACCCGGTCGTCGACCAGGCGGACCCCGACGGATCTTCCCGCGAAGAACTGTTCGGCCACGGCCTCGACTCGCTCCCATTTCGCGGCGCCTGCCCCGGTGCGGGCGAAGTCACGCCGCGCCGCGTCGACGAACGCCGTAGCGAGCGGGTCGGCGTAGAGCCGATCCGGCCTGCGCGACTCCTGCTCGCGGATCAGCGCGACGCCGATCGCTGTCAGCGCCACCCCCGCGGTAGGTGCGTTCACGTGTGTCATCTGCCCCTCCTTCAAACTAACTTGCCGACCGGCTAGTGATCTCGGTCATGGTCCGACGGTAGGCTCCCCCTAGCCGGTCGTCAAGCAAAGGAAAGCCCCGTGGACGGACGTCGTAGCGACACCAGGGAACGCATTCGCACGGTGGCGATGGAACTGTTCTCCGAGCGCGGGTACGAGAAGACCTCGCTGCGCGAGATCGCCGAGCGACTCGGGGTCACCAAAGCCGCGCTGTACTACCACTTCCGAACCAAGGAAGACATCGTCGTCAGCCTCTCCGACGATCTGCGCCGTGGCATCGACGACATCGTCACCTGGGCCGAACAGGCACCGCCGGGTTCCGAACGGGCCGAGCAGATCCTGCGCCGCTACAGCGCGCTGCTGCACAGCCTCGGCCGTGACATGGTGCGGTTCTGGCACGAGAACCAGCCCGCGTTCCGCGACCTCGGTTTCGGCGCGGGCCTGCGCTACCAGTTCCGCGTGCTCGCCGACCTCATGACCGCGCCCGACGGTGCTGCGCTGGACATCTACCACGCACGGCAAGCACTGCTCGCCATCAGCTGGAGCCTGTCGATGATGGGCGATCTCGATCTGACCGACGACCAGATGCACACCGCCGCAACGGATATCGCGATCGATATCCTCGCCAGGATCCACTGACCGCACATCGTCGAGCGCCGGAAACGCGTTGCCCGCGAGTCCCTGCGTCCGCGATCATCGATCATGACCATCAGCACCAGCGCTCAGCCCGGATCGACTCCACCGCAGCGGATCGATCTGGGCGATCTGCTGCTGCACCGGTGGCGCCCCAGTGACCTGACCCGCCAGTTCACCGCGCTGAGCGCCTCGCACGCACACCTGCGCCCGTGGATGTCGTGGGCCGGGGAGCCGCCGACGCTCGCCGGGCAACGCCGTTCCCTGCAGATCTCGTCCGCACACTGGCCGACACCCGACGGCGGCTACCTCTACGGAATCTTCACCGCGAGCGGCGAGGTGGCCGGTGGCATCGGACTCCACGACAGGATCGACCCGGCCGCACTGGAGATCGGTTACTGGTGCCATACCGCCCACACCGGACGGGGAATCATCACGCGCGCAGCCCATGCTCTGACCACCGCCGCGCTCGCCCTCCCCCACATCGGTCGCGTCGAAATCCATTGCGACGCGGCCAATGTCCGCAGTGCGGCTGTTCCCCGACGGCTCGGATACGAGCTGGTCAGCACTGCCCCGCGCCCGCGCACAGCGCCCGCCGACTCCGGCATCGGCATGGTCTGGTCGACCATCGAGGGTCCTCGGGCGGGCCGAGGAGATCGCTTGTCGCTCGACGACCCCCGGACTAGACTGTGACGCGCACCACATCGCGACGGCGGGTGCACACCGCCGTCCAGCGCGATCGTGATCCGATCGGAGCGCCGGATCGCGGTGTTCGATCGTGGCCCCCCGCTCGTCGGACCGGGCCCGAAGTCACTCCAACCCGCTCGACCGCGCAAGGAGATGACCGTCATGGCGGTTGCCGTCGAACTCGAATTCACCGGCGCGACACTCGAACAGTACGACCAGGCCCTCGGGAAGATGGGCTTCGTGCACGGCGGCTCCGGCGGCCCCGGCCTCCTGTTCCATCTGGTCAGGAAGACCGACACCGGATTCCACGTCACCGACGTGTGGGAAACCCCCGAGCAATTCCAGAGCTTCGCCGAATCCACCCTCGGCCCCATCGGCATGGAAGTCGGCATGCCCAACCAGCCCACCATCGAAGTCCACGAAATCTACAACTACCTGGCTCAGGGAAACTGACACGCCACACGGGGCGAGTAGTCGCCGCACCACACCGCTCGAGCCGGTGCCTGCGCCTCGTTCCAGGTCAGGACCTGCGGCTCAGGCCATGTGGGCGCGCAGGGCTTGGGCGAACCAGGTGAAGATCGGGGCCAGGTCGGGTTGGTCGGGCCAGGCGTTCACGGTGCCGAGCAGCCGCCAATAGCGTTGTACGCGTGGGTCGTCGGCTACGTCGAGTCGTTCGAGGATCCACCGGCGGAGTGCGGTGTCGTCAGAGCGGTCGAAGGTGGTGGCGTAGCGGGCGGTGAGGGCATCGAGGATGGGGGTCGCGGCCGGGGGTTGTGGGGGCATGCCCGCGGCGATGGCGCCACCGACGAGTGTGCGGACGGCTTCGGTGAGGTCGTGGTGCAGGCCGGTGGTGTCGCCTGCGGCGCGTTCGCGGGCCTGGTAGTCGGCCATCCGGCGGACGGCGTCACGGAAGTCGGTGTCCTGCACCAGTTCCGCCAGTTCCATCCAGGCTGCCAGCTGATCGGGGGTCGGGTCGTCGGGGAGGTCGGGCACGCTTGCCCGGACCAGCTCCACCATGGCGGGGTTGGCGGCGTAGCGGCCGAAGGTGTCGTCGACGAAATCCTCGATGAGGCGGTGCCTTTCGGCAGCGGACAGGGCGGCGAGTCGGTGCATGAGGTCCATCTCTCGTTGGCTGGAGTCCCGGACGGCCACCGCTCGCAACACGGCCCGGCGCACCCGCAGGGTCCGGATCTCGACGTCGAGCGCGACCGCGTGAGTGGCGGCGACCTCTGCCATCGAGGATTCGCGATCGAGCACAGCGCGCACGGTGCTCAGATCCATGCCGAGTGCGCGCAGGGTGCGCACGAGTTCCAGTCGCGCGATCGCGGCGGAGTCGTAGAGGCGGTGGCCGGCCGGGCTGAGTACGGTCGGCGCCACGATGTCGCGGTCGGCGTAGAAGCGGATGGTCTTGACCGTGAGCGCGGTACGCGCGGACACTTCACCGATCGTGCGGAGCGTGTCGTCGTCCATGGATCTCAGCGTGCCGTCTCCCCTCGGGGGAGAGGCAAATCCTCGCTGCGCGGAATCAGCGGCGCCGCCCGGCCTCTCGCAGCACCATCGCCGGAGCGGGCGTCTCGCGCATGATCGGGACGGACGGTCACAGCGGTGCGGGCGGTTCCGGCGTGGTCTGGCGGGCGGGCAGGGCGCTGATCGTCAATGCCAGCATGACCAATGCGATGCCCGCGAGTTCCAGCAGGGTGGGGCGTTGTGCGAGGGCGATCGCGCCCACGACGGTCGCGGTCGCCGGGAGCAACGCGAGCAGCAAGGCGAATCGGGCGCGTCCCACCGCGGTCAGCACCACCTGGTCCAGCGCGTAGGGCACCGCACTCGACAGCACGCCGACACCGAGACCGAGCAGCCAGGTCCACGGGTCGGCGAATACCGCGGCATCGATCATCAGCTGCGGAATCAGCACGAACGGCGCCAGTAGAACCGCCGCGGCCGCCATCCCGACAGCGAGAGAATCCTGGCCTTCACCGGTGTCGGCGACGCGCTTGCCGACCAGGATGTACGCCGCCCACAGGACCGCCGAGGCGAGAGCGAACCCCACCCCGACCGGCTCGACGTCGAACTGCACGCCGGCCAGCAGCACCACACCGACTGCCACCAGCGCCACGGCGAGCAGGTCGCGCGCCCGCCGCGACCCGAGCGTCGCGACGGCGACCGGACCGAGGAATTCGATGGCCACGGCGGTGCCGAGCGGGATACGCGCGATGGCCTCGTAGAACACGATGTTCATCGACACGGTGACGATGCCGAAGCCCGCCGCCGTCGCGATGCCCCGCCGTGTCCAGCGGGTCCGCCACGGCCGCCGCCAGGCCAGCAACGCGACCCCCGCCGCCGCGGCCCGCAACCAGGCGACAGTGGACGGCTCGGTGGTGTCGAACAGGAAGACGCCGAGTGCCGCACCCACATATTGCGAGGTCGCCGCGATGATGAACACCATCGGCACCGACCAGCCGGGTAGCGCGCGCGTCGCCGGCCGGTCGGTTGTCGAGATTGCATTCATCCCAGGAGTAATCCACAGACGGGCACGGATTTCAACGCGAACCGGCCCGGGATCGAATGATCGAGGACCGGTTCGCACTATCGGTGGCAGTGCGTCATGTGGCTGCCGGAACGTCGACGCCGGCAGCTGCGGAGTTTCGCGTTCGCGCGGTTACCGGACGCCGAACCACCTGGTCAGCGCCGCGCGCAGATCAGCTGCGGCGGTGTCCGACGACTCGTCGATCGTTGCCACCCAGGCGATGTGACCGTCGGGGCGGATCAGGAGTGCGTCGGCGAGACGATCGCCGGTCTTGGCCGCGTGGATGTCGACGTGCGGCGCCCACTCCCCGACGATCTCACGCAGGTCGGCACGGTCGGCCAGGTCGAGGAAGACCGGTCGCGCGGCGCGCATGATCTCGGCGACGGTGGTGGTGCCCTGGTCGGTGTGCAGGCTCAGATCAGGAGCGAAAGTTCCGGTGAGCGACGGGGCTCCGGGCGTCGGGTAGCGCAGATCGGTGCCCGCGACGAGGGCTCCCATACGGCGCAGCGCGGGCTCGTCGGAGAGCAGTTCCTGGAATACCGCGCGCAGCGCCTCGGCGGCAGGGTCCTGACCCTGGCGAAGTGCCGCCTGGGCGCGGGTCTGCAGCAGCGCGCGACCACCGGCGAAGTGACGTTCGTCGTGGTAGGTGTCGAGCAGGTCGGCCGGTGCCCAACCGTGGATGTCCGCGGCCAGCTTCCAGGCCAGGTTCACCGAATCGGTCATGCCGAGATTCATCGCGGCGCCGGTCGCGGGCAGCAGGTGGGCCGCGTCCCCCGCCAGGAAAACCCGGCCCACACGGTAGTTTTCGGCCTGTCTGTCCTGGAACTGGTAGCGCGACAAGCGAGTCGGCGCACCGAGCGCAACCTCCGCGCCCAGCACACGCCGGACGCTGTGGCCGAGTTCGGCCATGGTCAGTGGTTCGTCGTTGTCGTATTCGGCGTCGTCGTTCTCGGTGGTCTGGAAGAACATCACGCGGTCCTCGGAGCTGACCCGTCCCAGTGCGAACACCCCGGTGTCGGTGCGGGTGAATCCCGGATCGATCCGTCCGAAACCGGGCACCTCGAGGCCGCCGTCGTCGAGCACGGTCACCGACTCGTGCACCGCGACCACGGCCAGCCGGTTGACCTCCGGATAGGTGCTGCCGGGGAACCCGATTCCGGCCAGTTCGCGAATCCGGCTGCGGCCGCCGTCGCAGCCGACCAGGTAGCGGGCCCGCACCCGGTACGGTCCGTCCGGCCCGTTCACTTCCGCGATCACCGCCTCGTCGTCCTGGGTCACCGCGACCACTTCGTGTCCGCGCCGGATCTCGGCGCCGAGGTCGACGGCGTCCTCGGCGAGCAGTTCCTCGACCCGCGCCTGCGGAATCGCCATGGCGTGCAACGGAGTTTCGTCGAGACCGGTGAAGTCCAGGTACACCCCGCCGAAGGGGAAGATCGGCTTCGGACTCGCGTCACCGCTGACCGCCGTCATCCGGTCGAGCAGGCCCCGATAGCGCAGCACATCCAGAATTCGCCCGCCGAGACCGCTGGCCTTCTGCGCGGTGCCCGGCCGTTCACGACGTTCGAGCACCAACGGCCGCACCCCGGCCCGGCCCAGTTCCCCGGCGAGCATCAATCCGGCAGGCCCAGCGCCGACAACGATCACGTCGGTGGTCATCTCTTGCATCTCGTCACTCCCGAATACGGCTGGTCCCTGCATTGCCCAGCGATTCTGCAGCACCACCGGGGCCTTGCCGCAAGCCCCGGGGTGAGCTATAAGTTAGAAGGGGCAACGAGTCAGCGGGTCACCGTCAGGTGGTTGTCAGCGGAAGTACACATAGTCCTGGACCCAGTGGAATCCGCGGCTGCGCAAGGTGAAGGTGTCGGGGTCCTTGCGTTCCAGGGTGATCGTGATCGGGCGGTCGTGCAGTGTTCCGCGCAGCAGCAGTCGGTCCGGGGTGGGTTTTTCGGAGGACAGTGTCGCGAACGGTGGTCCGGGGTCGACCGCGCCGATGGCGTTCATCGAGGTGAGCTCCACTTGTCCATCGGGGCGGAAGTGGGCGTGCGCGGGTACCAGTTCGCCGTTCATCCGCTGGTAGGCGGCTTCCTGCGGGTCATCGAAAACCAGTCGCTGCCACCGTGTTTCGTCGGTGGTCAACGGCGGGATCGGCTGCCCGTCGATGGTGAAATCCCGCACCTCCCAGATTCCGTACAGCGCGGACTTGGGGCTCGCGGCACCGGATTGTTCGTGCCAGACCACCCAGCGGTCATAGCCGCTCCCCAACGCGACCCACAGGCCCAGCGCCGCCACCACCCAGATCGCCACGCGGTTCTTCCTGGCGTCGGTGAACAGCGCGGGCTGGGTCAGCGGCGCGCACGCGCGTTCGCGCGCGAAGACATCGGTCAGCCGGCGCAGGTACGGCGCGAGCAGGAACACGCTGATCAGCAGCAGATGCGCGGCGAGCAGTTTCTCCGGTATGTCGAACGTCATGTTCAGCAGCAGAATTTGCGCTGTACTCGCCAGCGTCAACGCGGCGCCGAGCACTGCGGTCCTGGACACGAACAGCAGCAGCCCCGCCACCACTTCCACCCCACCGAGAGCCATCTCGTACGGATACGAGCTGCCGACCTGCAGCCACAACACCGAGGCGGGGCTCATCTCGCCGTACGGCCGCAACAGCTGCGCCAGTCCGGGGGCCGGCATCTGAGTGGGGATCAGTTTGGCGAACCCGAACCCGATCATCTGCCCGCCCAGAGCCAGCCGCAGGAACAGCGAGAACCAGGCGAGCGGGCGGGCGGGTACGGGACGACGGTCGACGGCTGTCCACACCGCGGCGCCGGTCGCCGCGACGACCAGCAGACAGAACACCAGTACCCAGACGGCGGTCTGGTCGCCCGCTCCGGAATCCTGGTGTAACTGAGCGTCGACCCCGAAGACCGCTCGACCCACCGGCCCGGTGACGGGGTCGGTGATGGGCATGTTCCACGGCCCCGGGTATTCGCGAATCCACCGGCCGAGGATGCCGAGCAGCGCGAACGGGATATAGGTGAGAAGCAGGCAGAGCAGGCCGAAGTAGATGATGGAGAATCGGAGGACGATCTGGGTCAGCACGGGCCGACCGGCCCGTGCGGCGACGGGGGCAGACACTGTCGTGGTCACTGCTGCATCCTCGGGTCGTGGGTCGGGTCGGCGTACAGGGGCGGGCAGCCGAGTTCCCCCGCGTCGGAGCGAAGTTCGTAATGCCAGGGTTCGTTCGCGTAGATCTGGCACAACCCATAGGCGGCGCCGTGCGCGGCCAACCATGCCGCGCCGTCGGTCGGCCCGATATCAACCGCCTCGCCGGCTACGTGAGCGGAGGTGTAGGGGGTTGCCACCCACCGAGCGGCTTCGGTTTCCGAGCCGTATTTCGAGACTGCCTCGCGCAGCAGTTGTTCCTGGTATTCCGGCGACCGCCAGCCACTGTTGACGACGAGCTCGACTCCGTCGTCCGCGGCGTCGGCGGCGGCGGCGCGCAGGGCGGCGAGCAGATCGGAGTCGAGGTTGCCGACGGACGGATTCCCGTCATCGAAGAGCGTCGCGCCGGGCGGACCGGCGTGGCCGCCGACAAAGGCGTCGATGGATCGTGCGACCGAGGACATGGTCGGCAGCGACTGGTAAACGAGGACACCGACAGACGCCGCGCTGACGATGACAACGGCGCCGAGGGCGATCGATCGGAGACGGCGAATCGCCGGTTCACGGTAGTTCATGCCCCTCAGTCAAGGCAGCATGGTGTTGCCGACGCGTATGCGGTTTCGGATACGCCGACGATATCCCCGGGCTGGGAGAATCGAGCGTCTATGCGTGTACTGATCGTCGAGGACGAACCCTATCTGGCGGAGGCCATCCGCGATGGCCTGCGCCTGGACGCGATCGCCGGCGACATCGCGGGTGACGGCGACACCGCACTGGAACTGCTGAGCGTCAACACCTACGACATCGCGGTCCTGGACCGCGACATCCCGGGTCCCTCCGGCGACGAGATCGCCGAATACATCGTCGCCTCCGGTAGCGGTCTGCCGATCCTGATGCTCACCGCCGCCGATCGGCTCGACGACAAGGCGAGCGGTTTCGGGCTCGGTGCCGACGACTATCTCACCAAGCCGTTCGAACTCCGCGAACTGGTCCTCCGGCTCAGAGCGCTCGATCGCAGGCGCGCGCACAACCGGCCACCGGTGCGCGAGATCGCCGGGGTGCGGCTGGACGCGTTCCGCCGGGAGGTCTACCGCGACGGCCGCTACATCGCTCTGACCCGCAAGCAGTTCGCGGTGCTCGAAGTGCTCATCGCCGCCGAAGGCGGGGTCGTGAGCGCCGAGGAACTCCTGGAGCGGGCGTGGGACGAGAACGCGGACCCGTTCACCAACGCGGTGCGTATCACCGTCTCGGCGCTACGCAAACGGCTCGGCGAGCCCTGGGTCATCACCACCGTGGCCGGTGTCGGGTATCGCATCAGCGACGGGCGAGCGCGTGGGTAGGGCGCCCGGATTGAGTGTTCGCCTCAAACTCACCCTCAGCTACGCAGGCTTCATCATGGTCGTGGGTTCTCTGCTGATCGCCGCCGTAGGTGTCTACTACCTGTGGTACCTGCCCGAGGGGTGGATCTACACCAGCGGCGGCGATTTCTGGATCGATCGCGGCATGCTGCTACGGTCCTTCGCGCCGTTCGTGACCGTTGTGATGGCTTTCCTGCTGGCGATCGGTCTGGTGGGCGGATGGTTCCTCGCCGGTTGGATGCTCACCCCGCTGACCCGTATCACCGCCGCTACCCGGACCGCCGCGAACGGCTCACTCGCCCACCGAATCCGGCTGCCGGGCCGCAGCGACGAGTTCCGCGAACTCGCCGACGCCTTCGACATCATGCTCGCCCGGCTGGAAGCACACGTCACCGAACAGCGTCGATTCGCCGCCAACGCCTCCCACGAACTGCGCACGCCGCTGGCGATCACCCAGACCCTGCTCGACGTGGCCCGCGACGACCGCACCCACGACACCGGCGAACTGGTCGACCGCCTGCACGCCGTCAACACCCGAGCGATCGCTCTCACCGAGGCATTGCTCCTGCTCAGCCGCGCCGATCAAGGGTCGTTCACCCGAGAACACGTCGACCTCTCCCTGCTCGCGGAAGAAGCCGCCGAAACGCTGCTCGCCCTCGCCGAAGAACACGGCGTGAGCCTGGAGACCTCCGGCGAGGTGACGCCCACCATCGGTTCGCACGCCCTGCTGTTGCAGCTGACGACGAACCTCGTGCACAACGCGATCGTGCACAACCTGCCCGCACGCGGCATCGTGTGGGTCACGACCGGACTGCGCCCCGAGACGGTGGTGCTCACCGTCGAGAACACAGGCCCGGTCCTCGACCCCCTGGTGGTTTCCACACTGGTCGAGCCGTTTCAGCGCGGCACCGAACGCGTTCGCACCGACCACGCGGGCATCGGCCTCGGCCTGGCGATCGTCGACAGCATCACCGCGGCACACGGTGGAACCCTCGCACTCGATCCCCGTCCGGCCGGCGGACTCCGCGTCACCGTGCGGCTTCCGCGTCGGCCACATCCGCCGACAGCACGGCGGTAACGGCTCCGCCCCGGGCGTTCAGGGAGCGCGCAGCACCGAACGCACCAATTCCGCTACCGCCGATCGCAATCGGTCGACCTCGTCCGCCCTGGCCAGTTGCTGTGCGAGTTCCCCGCCGACTGTCGACAACAACAGCGCGCCCACGGTGTCGGCGTCGATATCGGGACGGACTTCGTGCAGGAGCGTGCCGATGTGCTGCGCCCAGAACGTGTGGAATTCGGCGCTGCGCGGATGTGGCGGCATCGCCTGATAGGCCGCGATCAGCTCCACGTCGTCGGTGACCATGCGCGTCATCGCATCGAAGAAGGCGAGTAGCCGGTCGGTCGCCGGCGCGCCCGGACCCAGCGGCGGTGGGCCGCTCGACACCGCCGCCATCAACGCGACGGCGCCCTCGGCGACGAGCTCGTAGAGCAGGCCCGCGCGGCTGCCGAACCGGTGGAAGATGGTCCCCTTTCCGACACCTGCCGCCGCGGCCACCCGATCCATCGTCACCCCGGCCGCGCCGTGTTCGGCCAGCAGCGCGGCGGTGGCATCGAGGATCGCTCGACGGTTGCGCGCGGCATCGGCGCGTTCGGTGGGACGTCGGTCGGTCATCGCACCCGCTTTCTCGGCACCCGCCGATCCGTTGACAAGTTGACCGACGGTCCATATCGTTCGAGATATCTGGACCGACAGTCAACTTATGGAGTTCTGATGCAGGCAATCGTAATGACCCAGACCGGCGCACCCGACGTTCTGGTAGCGCGCGAGATCGGCGAACCTCGCCCCGGCGAGGGACAGGTCGTCCTCCGGGCCGAAGTGGTGCCGGTGCTCTACCCCGAGACCAAGGTTCGGGCCGGCGCGTTTCCGTTTCCCGCGCCGCTGCCCGAGGTCTTCGGGTTCCAGGCGGCGGGCACGGTGATCGATATCGGCGCGGGCGTCGATCGGGCATTGCTGGGCGCCCGGGTGGTCGCGTCGACCCGCGGCTTCGGCGCCTACGCCGAACTTGTTGTCGCCGAGACCGATTCGGTGACCACGATCCCGGCCGACCTGACCATCGAGCACGCCGCCGCGATACTGATGCCGGGATCGGTGGCACTGGCGCTGATGCGGACCGCGGGTGTCGCGGCGGGCGAGACCGTCCTGGTCGAAGCGGCGGCTACCGGTGTCGGCAGCTGCCTCACCCAGCTGTGCGCCGCCGCGGGCGTGCGCGTCATCGGCACCGCGGGCGGGGAACAGAAGGCCCGGCTCGCGCGCGAGCGCGGCGCGCACGAGGTGCTCGATCACACCGCGCCCGACTGGGCGGATCAGCTGGCCGATCTCCTCACGGACGGCACGGTCGATGTCGTGTTCGATTCCATCGGGGGCGCATCACTGACGCCGCTGCTCGACCTGATCACGCCCCTGCGTGGCCGAATCCTCAGCTACGGCTGGCTCGACGGCGCTCCCGCACAGCTGGGCGTCACCGAACTGATCCTGCGCGGGCTCACGCTCACCGGCTGCGCGGGCACCGCCTGGCTCGGCGAAGTCGCCCGGCAGCGATCGGCGGCACTCACGGCAACAGCACAGGGCCTGCTGACACCCGCGATCGACTCGATCCTCCCCCTCGCCGACGCCGCGCGGGCACACCGAATGCTGGAGGACAGAACCGCTTTCGGCACGGTGCTCCTGCGTCCATGAACCTTCAGCCTCCTTGAAACTCGAGGTATGCTTCAACCAGCCTGAAGGTTGGTGGACGTCACGCAACCCGGGCACACCGATAGGAGCAAACCTCATGTCACAGGCCACATTCGGCATCGACTCGCTGGCACTACCGTCCACCCCACTCGCGATCGAGACCCACCGGCTGATCAACGAGGCCCTCGAAACATCGGTCTGCCATCACAGCGTTCGCGGGTTCCTGTTCGGGCGCGCCCACGCCGCCGAGCAGGGCCTGCGGCCCGGCGCGGACTACGACGAGGAGCTCATGTACCTCATCTGCGCGCTGCACGACATCGGCCTGTCCGAACGTGCCGTCGGCACACAGCGATTCGAGATCGACGGCGCGGATTTCGCGGCCGAATTCCTCGAAGCGCAGGGCATCGACGACGAACGCGTCGACATCATCTGGGACGCCATCGCCGCGCACACGACAGGCCTCAGCGACTCACCCGTGTACCGCCGTCGCCGACCCGCCGCCATCTGGATCGCGGTCACCGGCATCGGTCTCGACGTCGGCGGCGGCCCCGACGATCTGCCCCCGGGATTCGCGGACCTGGTCCACGCCTCCTATCCACGCCTCGGCGGCACGCGAGCCCTCACCGACATCATCGAACGTCAGGCCGTCGCCGATCCGCGCAAGGCGCCGCCGGGCTCGCTGCCGGGCGAGATCCTCCGGCTGCGACATCCGGAATTGGTGCCGTACACGTGGGACACGGTTCTCGACACGAGCGGCTGGCAGGACTGAGATGTCGAGAGTGCTCGGGCGGCTCCGTCCCAGGGTTACGAGAGCCGAACGGGCCTCGAGACGACGAGCGTCAGCGCGTCCGAAATCGATCGACCCGGCCAGAATGAGCCGGACGAACCCGAGGAGAACATCATGACGGTCCATCGGATGGATCATGTCGGCATCGTGGTCGACGATCTCGCGGCTGCTGTCGCGTTCTTCGTCGAACTGGGCCTGGAGCTGGAGGGCGAAGCCACAGTCGGGGGCCAATGGGCAGACGACCTGCTCGGATTGACGGGCGTCCGAGCCGACATGGCCGTCGTTCGGACACCCGACGGCCACAGCCGGGTCGAGCTCTCGACGTTCCGCTCGCCGACGACCACCCTTGCCGCGCCGAACGCGCCGGTGAACATCCCCGGCATCCCGCGCCTGACATTCGTCGTCGACGATGTCGAGAACGTCCTCGACCGCCTGCGCGCCCACGGCGCCGAACTCGTGGGCAGGCTCGCCCGCTACGAAGACATCTGCCGCTACGCCTATGTGCGCGGTCCCGACGGCGTCGTCCTCGGGCTGGTCGAGGAACTCCGCTGAGCGACACTCGCACCACAAGCCGTCTATCGAACATACATTCGAACACGTTGTAGACTGGCGCTCATGTCGCTGCCCCTGCAAGGTTCACTGTTCGACGGTGATGCGATTGCCCTGGGTTCGATCGAGGCGATCCGGCGCACCCCACTCGACGCGACCAGCTGGGTCGATGTGCTGCCCGGCTGGCTGAGCGGCGCGAGCCGGCTGTTCGATCGACTGGCTGAACGCGTTCCCTGGCACGCCGAACGCAGGCCGATGTACGACCGGGTCGTGGACGTGCCGCGGCTGGTGTCGTTCTTCGGGGAGAACGATCCGCTCCCCGATCACATTCTGGTCGATGCGCGGGCGGCCTTGACCGCGCATTACGCGGCGGAACTCGGTGAACCGTTCCGCACGGCCGGGCTGTGTTTCTACCGCGACGGTCGGGACAGCGTCGCCTGGCACGGCGACACGATCGGCCGCGGCGCCACCCACGACACGATGGTCGCGATCGTCTCGGTCGGAGCGCCGCGCGCTCTGCTGCTGCGCCCGCGCGGCGGTGGCGCGAGCGTCCGGTTCACGGCCGGGCACGGGGATCTCCTGGTGATGGGCGGGGCATGTCAGCGCACCTGGGAACACGCGGTCCCCAAGACCGCACGCCCCGTCGGACCCCGCATCAGCATCCAGTTCCGCCCCCGCGGGGTCCGGTGACCCGACCACGCCCGTTGGACTGATTCGGTCGAAATACTCTCTGTTGCTTGGTAATTCACCGATACTCGAAAGAACGGAGTATTACGGACCAAGCGGGGTGGCCGAGATGACGTCCGGTAACGATGAGGAATTCCTGCGTCTGCGTGCGGAAGAGGCGCTCGCGCAGAGCGTCGTCGGGCTGACCGGGCGTTTGCGTGGCGTCTACACAGCGTTGCTATTGGCGGGTAGACAGCGATGGCGGCTATCGGTGTACCGGACCCAGCCCGCTCCGACTGGTCGGTGTGACGCGCTGCTCATCGGGCCCGGTGGAGTGTTCGCGCTCGCCGTGGTCGACGAGCTGCCGGACGACGACCAGGTGCGGCGGCTGCGCGCACAGGCCGAACAGCTGTTTGCCGGTGTGTCGATCGGACCGAATCGCAATGAGTTCGTCCGGGAGACAGTCGAGTTGGTGTTCGTTCTGCCGCCGGGCCGACGTGCCGGCGGCGATGGCCGGTTCGTGGTCGTCACCGACGCGACGGTGCGCACACTGATGGGCCGGCGATCGGTGATGCCCGCACGGTTGGCAGGCGACCTCGCCGAGCACACCGCCCAGCGCCATCGCGACTATCGTCCGATCGCCCGGCTCGCTCCCGCGCAGCCGCCCGCCGAGACAGACGGCCTGCTGGAGGTGGAAACGCTACATACCGACCATCTTGCCGGTGCGCTGGCCAAGCCGTTCCCGACCTGGCTGGCTTTCCTCGATCCCGCCCAGCTCGCGTTGGTAACCCGCAATCACAACGGTCCGGCACGGATCGTGGGTCCGGCGGGGTCGGGGAAAACGGTACTGGCGCTACACCGGATGGCACATCGGGCCCGCCGCAGCACCGGGCCGCTGCTGTTCACCACGTTGGTGAAGAACCTGCCGCCGTGCCAGGAGTCGGCGTTCGCGCGGTTGCTGCCCGATGCGGCCGGGCGGGCGGAGTTCACGAACCTGCACGCGTGGGCGCAGGCGTTCCTGACCGAGCGCGGGATTCCGATGAGAATGGAACTCAAGCGGGCCGACACAGCCTTCAACCTCGCGTGGGGGCGAGTCGGCAGGTCGGGCCCACTGGCGGAGATCTCGCCCGCGCTCCCCTACTGGCGCGAGGAAGTCGATCGGGTGATCAAGGGGCGTGGACTCGCCTGCGACGACGCCGGGTTCACCGCCTATGCCGAGGTGGATCGGCGTGGTCGCCGAGTGTCGTTGCGTACCGGTCAGCGCCGACACGTGTGGGAGCTGTACCAGGCCTATGAGGCGTACCGGACCGAGTGGGGATGCTTCGACGGAAACGATGTCATCACCGCAGCGCTCGACGAACTGCGCGCGCGTCCCCTCCGGCACCCGTACGCGATGGTCGTCGTCGACGAAATGCAGGACATGACCGTGCAGAGTGTGCGGCTGGTTCACGCGCTGACCGGCGACGAACCCAACTCCCTGCTGTTCGTCGGCGACCGCCAGCAGCAGATCTACGCGGGCGGCTGGCGATTCGTCGATGCCGAAGTCAATATCGTCGGGCGCAGCGAGAAGCTCACCAAGAACTATCGCAACCGCCGGGAGGTCCTGCGACTCGCGGCGAGCCTGCCGGGCGCACGACCCGTCGAGGACCTCGATACCAGCGAACGGCAGAGCCTCGATCTCACCGACGCCGCCCTTCCCGACGGCTACGCCGGACGGCAGTACTGCACGCGGGCCGAGCTGCACGGTCATATTCGTCGCCAGCTGGACAATATTGTCGCCCAGGGCATCTCGCTGTCGGACACCGCGATCATCACCATCACCAACGCCGAAGCGGAAGCCGTGCTCCGCCGATTGCGCCGCTGGGGGATCGCCGCGCAGGAGCTCGTCGAGTACCGCTGCGCCGACAGCGACAGCGGCGTCAAGGTCGGCACGGTCTATCGCGCGAAGGGCTTGGATTTCCGCGCGGTGATCCATCCGTTCGTCGAGCCGGCGCCGCCGGGTACCGACGCCGAACGGGAGCGTCAGGATTTGATCATGCGCCAGCAGTTCGTCGCGGTCACGCGGGCCAGGGACTACGTCTGGCTGGGGATCGTCCGGGGCTGACGGATGTCGGCGACGTGGCGGATTGTCGGTCGCTGGTCGTAGGATCCGGGGATGGGGAGTTCACTTCTGCCGCATGTGCGGGCATCGAACGCGCTGACGGGGCGGTGGTGCGAAACGTTCGAGGGCGAGGACGCGGTGGTGTCGGGGGCCGGATTGTGGCCGTTGCTCGCCGTGTTGGCCGGGGCCGCTTCCGGCCCGGCCAGGGATGAGCTCGCTGCCGCGGTGGGAGTTCCGGCGGAGCAGGCGCATGCGGCGGGGCTGGACATGCTGAAATCGCTGGATACTTCGCGGGAGGTGTCGACGGCGATCGGGGCGTGGGTCCGGGCGGGGCTGACCTTGCGCGAGGAGTGGGTTCGCAGCATGCCCGCCGGGACGGTCGGTGAGCTGGGCGATCCGGCGGCACTGGATGCGTGGGCGAACGAGCAGACCCGGGGGTTGATCAAGAAGTTTCCGGTACCGATCACCTCGGACACGGCGCTCGCGCTGGCGACCGCGCTGATGGCACGCACCCGCTGGGTGACGGCGTTCGACGAGATCCTCTACACACCGGAAACCGGTCCGTGGCAAGGACATCGGGGACCCGGCCTGTACCGCACGAGCCATCCCGACGGCAGTGTGTCGGTACTCGACGACGAAGTGACCCGGGTGATCGTCACCGGCAAGGGCGAACTGGACGTGCACGTGCTGATCGGCGCGAATCCGCGGCACGGTCTGGCCACTGGCCTCGCAGCTCTGGACGGGACCGTCGAGGTGCGGACGGAACTGCCTGTCGGCACGACGGCACCCTGTCTATCGGTGAGTCGACGGGAGACCTTCGGCGGTGGCGACTCCGTGGTGCTGACCATGCCACCGTTCGAGGTGGAGAACAAGCACAACCTCGCTTGCCATGCGGCGATGTTCGGCCTGTCCACCTCGATGAACGTTCCCGGTTCCCATTTCGCCGGACTCGCAGCTGATCCGCTGGCGCTGGACGCTGCGGGTCAGGACGTCATCGCACGCTTCGACGCCGAAGGCTTCGAAGCGGCTGCCGTCACGGCCGTGGCGATGCGCCTCGGCGGTGTTCCGCAGAAGACATGGTCGACGATCACATCGGTGAACGTCGACCGCCCCTTCGGATTCATCGCGGTAGACCGGCCGACCGGCCTCGTCTTGGTCGCGGGTCAGGTCACGAAGCCGCCGGTGGAATGGGTTCGGCCGGTCGGTGTGGAACCGGCGGGCAGACGAAACCCGGGGCCGCCGTGGTGAGATCGGTAATCGACATTGCCGAAGCCGTTGCTCAGCAACAGGATTCGGTTTCGATACGGCTAGTGGAGGCCGTATCCTGGTAGCAGTCCGCAGTCAGGTGCACAGGGGGTCGTGGTGATCGTCGTTGTCGCGGACGAGAGCGAACTCGAAGGCGCGGAACAGATCGTCGGCGCGGCGCTCCGTGACCAGGCGTTTCGGGCGGGCGGCGTCGCCGTGTTCCGCTGTCACGTACCGGAGAACCGGGGTGGGTCGGTCGAGGTCGACGCGTTGGTGTGCACGCCGCAGAGCGTGACCATCGTGGAGGTGAAGGGTTTCACCGCCCGTCAGGAAGGCACCCTCGCCACCCCACCGAACGGCCCGTGGACCATCGACGGCGAACCGGCGGCGCTCTATCACGCCGTCCGGGTGCCGAACCCGTTCGTCCAGGTGCGCCGACAGGTGTTCGCGGCCAAGAGCCTGCTGCAGCAATCCGGGATCTTCGGCTGGGTGAACGCGGTGATCGCGCTGGTCGCTCAGCCCGGCGCCGAGATCACCATCGAGGAAACCAGGATCGCCGACGGGTACCGCGCGGTGCTGATCGATCGCGACGACGCCGGCGCGTTGCACGACTATTTCCAGGCCGAGAGCGGGCGCACGGTCCGGCTCAGCATCGATGACGTCACCCGGGTGTTCGGCGCGTTGAACCTGGGCCATCTGTTGCCCTCCCCCGATGAGCTGACAGCACAGGGCTTTCCGGCCGCGCTCGACCCGGCGACCACTTCCCGGCCCATCGCCCCGACCGCTGTGGAGCTCGGCTCCCCCTCGGAGACAGCTGTTTCCGACACCACATCGGATTCCCCTGCGGCGTCGACCGGCTCGGCTCGCGCATCTACACCCGCGTTTCTCGCCGCGATCGACAGACTCGCTCATCGACCCCCTACCGCGGCTCATCCCGAGGATCCGACGTCGGTGCCCGCTGAACGCGAGACGGAATCCCCTTCTTCGAGTGAAGGTTTCACCGGCGCGCAAGCCGACGAGTCCGACGACGCGGCGTTATCGGCCACAGCGATCGGACCACCCGACGAGCCGATACCCAGCACCGAATCCGCCGAACCGGTGACTGACCGAACTTCACCCCCCGACGGTGCCGAACAAGACTCGCCCCAGGACGACAACCCGGAGCACGAGCCAACCGCTGAGGGCACTGCTCCGGACAGGGAAAGCGCCACACGCGCTGAGCCTTTCGACGACGACACGATCGATCTGGACGAACCCGCGCTCGGTGAAGTAGCCGAATCATCGGACGGTCAGCCCGAAAGCACTGTCTCACTGAGCAAATCCGTCGCCGCCGATGAATCGGTCGCGATCGACGATCCACCGACCGATGGCATCGAACGCCACGAACCCACGCCCGGGGACGAAGTGGCCGCTGCGGGCACACCCGCTGGTACCGACGAAAACCGCACTGCCGAGTGGGCTCCCGCAGTCGGTACAGTGGCCGCGTCGGGCGCTGCTGCCGCGGTCGGTGCCGCCGGGTCGGCCCGCGAGACCGAATCGCGAAGTACCCCTTCCCCGGCGTACACCCCCGCCGTCGCACCGTCGTATCGTTCCCCGGAAACCCCAGCGCCCCAGCAACACCCGGAGCACTGGTCCGATTGGGTCGAACACGACCGAACGACGCGGCAGCCGACCCTCTCGCAGAAATGGCGGTCGTGGCGTCGCGGGGACGGCCCGTCACTGCTCGAGCGGTGGCACAACCGTCCCGTTCGGGAGCGGAGTGCCCCCAGGCGGGGCCTGCGAGTCGGGCCCGGTGTCGCTTTGCTGCTGTTCATCGCGCTGTTCGGAGCCGGGTTCTTCGCGATCGCGGCGGTGCAGGCGAGCCGATTCGAGATGTCGGACTACGACCGGATGTGTGGCGAGGACAAGAAGCCGTTCCCGAACGCCGCGCCCTATGAGCGCGACGGCGCGCGCCCGATCTATCTGTCCGGTGACCTCACGACCATGGTCCACCCGAACGATCCGACCGCGTGGAACCCGGACGACCCGTCGACCGTGCAGCTCATCGCCTGCATGAAGCAGCTGGAACTGCGCGACCTCGTGCAGACCTGCCAGTACGGCCCCTCCCCCGGCGCACCGGTGGGGCGCACCGTCAACCTCTTCCGCGCCACCTACGAGATCGCCGTCTACGAACTCCGTACCGGACGCGAGGTCGCCAAGGCCACCATGCTCGGCGAACGCTATTCCGACAACCCGGCCAACACCGACCAGGACCGCTGCCGGGCAGCCGCCGACGCCCCCGACTATCTCGGCCGCCGCCTGGGCCAACCCTCGAGAGCCCAGCTCACCGGCTTCCTCGCCCCACTGGTCCACGCCCCCCGCTGAACCGCTTGACCTCGAGCGCACTCGAGGTAGCAGGATTCACCTCGTGCCCCGAGCACAACCCGACACCGCGCCTACCCAGCGTCGGTCGCGCCTCCGCCGGTTTCCTCGTACACCCACCAGCGGAGGCCGTCGGGCTCACAGCGGGGCATCTGCGGCGACCCGCACGACCTCGGCGAGATGCGGATCCAGTTCGCCCGACTCGAAGCGAGTCGTGCCGATCACATGCCAGAACTGGCCCGCGACGTTGCCCTCGTATTTGTATCGCCCGTCGGGGGTCAACGCGGCCCATCCTTCGGGCAGTCCGAGCAACACCGCGCGAATCGAAGGCGCCGCCCCCTGATCCGCCGCACCGGACCACAACACGACGTTTCCGTCTTCGCTACCGCTGGCGAGTAGATCGCCCGACGCGTCGAACGCCAAGGTCGACACCCGGCGGCGATGACCTTCCAAGGTGTGCAGATGCCGACCGGTGTCCATGTCCCACAGCCGGATCACCAGGTCGTCTCCCGCGGTGGCGAGGATGCCCCGCTGGGCGTCGACGGCGGCCGACCAGAGTTTTCCGGTGTGCCGCGTCAATTCGTGCACCGGCTCGCCCGACGTGACGTCCCAGATCCGTGCCGTGCCGTCCCAGGAGACGCTGGCGACGCGGTTGCCGTGAAACGCCACCCCGTACACCCGGTCTCGGTGCCCGCGCAGGGTGTGCAAGCACCGCCCCGACTCCACGTCCCAGATCCGAACGACGGAGTCGTCGCAGCCCGAGGCCATCAGCGCCCCGTCCGCGCTGAAGGCCAGGGACCGAACCCTGCCTCGGTGCTCGCGGTAGATCCCGTACTGGGCACCGGTCGCACGGTTCCAGATCGTCACTGTGTCATCGTCGTTCGCCGTGGCGATCAGTTCACCGGAGGGGTTGAACGCGATCGCCCAGATCGGCGCATCCTCGATGCTGATGTGGCGCTCATAGGAGTCGGCGTCGAGGTTGAACAGGCTGAGTCTGCCGTCGTTGCCCACCATCGCGAGCTGCCCAGGTCGCACCGTGCTGAACAGCGCCGACTCGAAGGTCAGCAGGTGGTCGTCGCTGCCGGTCAGCGTGCGAACGAGACGTCCGGTGACGGGGTCCCACAGCCGGACGACGCCGTCGTTGCCCCGGGTGGACAGCATCGCCGAATCGGCGCTGAAGCCCACCGCTGTCGTTCGGCGGCCGTGCCCGGTGAGCAGGTATCGGCAGGCTCCGGTGACCGGATCCCAGAAACGCGTGGTGAATTGGTCGTCGGTTACCACGAACTGGGTGCCGTCGGGCCGGAAAGCGAACGGCCAGATGGATCCGGTGTGGGCGGTGAGACGATGCCGCAGCTGACCGGTCTCGGACGCACGCAGGCAGACGAGCCCCGCACTGTCCCCGGAGGCCAGCAGCTCTCCCGACGGGTTGTACGACACCCAATAGATCGCCGCGCTGTGTTCGGTCGGCGCGTGCAGCACTTCTCCGGTGTCGGTATTCCAGACGCGGAGCAGCCCGTCGGTGTCCCCGCTGGCCAGCACGTCCCGGGACGGGTGGAAGGCCAGCGTGTAGATGCGTCCGGTGTGACCGGTCAACCTGCCGGTGAGCGTGCAGGTGACGGGGTCCCAGAGCGTCAGTAGTCCGTCTACTCCACCCACCGCTATCCGGGTTCCCGACGAGTCGAAGGCGATGCGGTAGGCGGCGCCGCCCGCTGCCTGGAATTCCCCTGTTTGCCTGCCGGTTTCGATGTCCCACAGGCGCACCATGCCGTTGCCGTAGGCGGCGGCCAGCGTCCGACCGTGCAGGGCGATGCTGTAGATCAAGGTCATGCCGTGTTCGGGTGGCAGACACTCGTGACGCAGATCGCCGCTGGGCAACGACCACAGCCGCAGCACACCACGCGCGTCACCGGTGGCCAGCAGATCACCGCCGGGACCGAGCAGCACCGGCCACGGCCACTGTTCGTGCCCCCGCAGAATCCGGCGGAGTTCCCCACTGACGGCATCCCAGATGCCGACCGTTCCGTCGCCGGAGCCGGTGATCAGGACCTGGTCGGTGTACGCGACCGCGAAGGTGCGCGCGCGGTGGGTCTGCAGCATCCGCAGTGGCCGGCCGGTGTCGGCGTCACAGATCAGCACGCCCCCGTCGTCACTGCCGACCGCGACCGTACTTCCGTCCTGGCTGTACGCGACGGGCTGGGGCAGTCTGCCTCGACTGGCATGGAATCCGTGCCGAACGCCCAGTGCGGCAGGCGCGAATTCGGTCTGCACCGATCCGCCGGGTACTACGGCCGCGCCGCGCAGATCCGCCCCCGAGGCCTGCCCGATCACGTCCAGGAGTGCGGCGCGCTGCCAGCGGCTACCCCTGCCACGCGCGCCGGTCAGGTCGGTACGGATCAGGCGCGCCCTGGTGAGGTCCGCGTCGGTCAGATCAGCGCTGACGAGGCGTGCGTCGTCCAGCCGCGCCGCGACCAGCCGCGCACCGCGCAGCACCGCGTGGGTCAGATTCGCGCCGATCAACCGCGCACCACTGAGATCGGCGCCGCTGAGATCGACTCCTTGCAGGTCGCGGTAGGAGAGGTCCTCGCCGGCCAACATCGCGCCGCGCAGGTCCGAGCTCGGCGCCGTGCGCAGCCGGGTGGTGATCCGCAGCGCGTTGGTGCGTGAGTTCGGGTCGGCGTCGGAGTCGGCCAACACCGACTCCGCCCAGATACGCAGCGTGCGCGGGTCGGCGAGATCGCACAGGAAATCTATGATGAGCAGCGACAATTGGGCTTGCGCGAGGTGTGGTGCACTCACGCCCGCACCGAGTAGGCGGGCGAGGTGATCGGCCACCAGCCATTCGGTCACCGAGGAATGGATGAAACCGAACAGGTCGTCGTCGGTACGTACCAGCAGGCTGCCCGAACCGATGGCGTGCGCCGACTGCTGCACCGACATGCGATCGCGGACCGCGGTGTCGGTGAGTTCCCGTGCCACTTCCGACAATTCGGCCGCACGCAGATAGGGCCTGCCTGTCTCCCACACCCGCAGCGCGAAAGCCGTTACCGCCCTCCACAATTCGTCCAGTCCCAGTCCCGGCAGCGATCCGGCCACGGTAGCCGTGCGATCCACCTCGTAGCGAAGCCAGGAATCGAGGATCTCCCGATACAAGGCGGCCGGGCCGATGGCATTGGTTGTTCCCGCGGCCGCGCGCAACCGGCGCTCCTCGAGATCGGCGATGAAGCTGAGCATGCGCGGGTTCTGTGCCAGCCCGAGCAGGTCCTGGATGCCCCTGATCAACTGCATTCTGGCGTCGGCGCGCCGCGTGTCACCCCCGTAGCGATTGGTGAGGAAGGTATGGATCTGTGGCGGCGCGAACTCCTCGATGCTGATGATGCGCCGGTCGTCGAGCAGACCGACCCGCTCGCCCAACGCTGTCAACACCTGGGCCCTGGACTCGAAGTGCTGAGTCCGGCTGGCCACGATGATCTTCGCCTTGCCGACGGCGGCCTGCAGGAGGGTCTCGAGATGGTCGGCGGCGAACTCGTAGCTGATCCTGGTCACCAGTTCGTCGAAGCCGTCGAACAACAGCACCACCCGGCCTTCGCGCAGCATGTAGCGCAATGCCTTCAGATCGATCCGGTCTTCGCCGTGATTGGCCAGATGGGCGGCCACCAGTCCGTCGACCGAGTGGGTCTTGTCGAGCGCCCGCAGGTCGATCAGGATCGGAATCAGCGCGGGCGTCGACTCGCTGATCCGGCGGGCGAGCTCGCGCAGCGCGAACGTCTTGCCACGCCCGAAGTCACCGAGCAGCAGTACGAACCAGCCGTGATCGGCGGTCACCACGCCCATGAGTTCGGCGATCAGATCGTCGCGAATCGCGGTTTCGTTCTCCTCCAGCAGCCGAAACCGTTGTGGTACATACAATTCGGGTGGGTAGCGCCGGTCGGTGCGCAGGTCGAGCACCTGACGGGCGAGGTAGTCGGTCAGATCGAGCATGCCCTGGAATTCCAAGAAGCTGCGGATGCGCAACCCTTGACCCGCTGCCTCCTCCCGCAGCGAACGGGCCGGAACCGCGCCACGATAGACGAGCTCGGATCCGAATTCCGGGTCGTGCGCGAGGAAATCCTCGACCACCTGTCTGGTCAGATCTCCCACGTGGGCGCCGATGCGCCACTGCGCCGCCATTCCGTCACGATGATGGGTGACGAACAGGTGTGGCGGGTCCGCCTCGACCCGCCTGATCCGCGCGCCGGGGTAGCGCGCCGCACAGACCTCGATGACGCGCTCCAGCAAACGCCCCTGCGGATCGACCACGGGCGCCGAGTCACCGGCCTGTTCATCGGAATCCGGATCTTCGGTCCCCGCGGATTCGATCATCTTCGTCTCGGCGGGCGCGGCCAGGGCCGCGGCCACATTCGACCAGGACACGGGGATGACCGTGCGTTCGACCTCTCGATCATGGTGCTGGGCGGGATAGCGCGACATGCCCTCGGCGGTCAGGTGGATGATCTCCGCGCTCCCCGGGGCCGCGGCGGGCAGCACCGGCAGCACGCCCCCCAGCAGATCGGCATGCACGCCACCGGGTCCCGGCCCGTGCAGCAACACATTCAACCGGTTGCCGAGCAGCCGGGAGACCGTCGTCGCGTCACGAAGGAGCGCTGGGTCGGTTCGCGCGGCCCCCGCACCCGGCATCGGATCGTGGCGCACCACACCCAGGCGTAACCATCCGCGTGCCTCGAATGCGCGTAGTTGCTCGGAGAACCACGCGACCTGGGTCTGCCCCACACTGCCGTAGTCGTCTTCCTGACGATGCGTCGCGGCGATCGTCGAATTCATTCCTGCGACGACAATCCGCAAGTCCGCGATGGGAAACAGGGTCCATGGTTGCCCGGCGTCGAACACCAGATGATCCAGGCCCTGGTACAACTCGCCGAACATGCGCTCGAACTGTTCGAGTTTCTCGAAATACGGCGGTTGCGGCAGCCGGTCGCGTGACTCGCAGCGCAGAAAGTAGCTCTCGCACGCCTTCTTCGACACGTCGTGATTGCCGGGTACGACGATCAGGCGATCAGGCTCGAGCCCCAGCAGAATGCGCAGGCCGGTGAGGAAGGCAAGCGCGTCGTCGACCTCGCGCGGGTGGCCCGATTCGGTGAGGTCACCGGAGACGACGATCACATCCGGTGACGGCACGCCCTGATCGGACAGGTGGATGACATCGGCCCAGATGCGTGATTGCAGCTCGCCGGGACCGTCCGGCTCGTCGCGCCCGAACAGACCGCGCCCGAACCGGGGGCCGGCGACATGCAGCACCGAGAGCCCGTTGCGCGCTTCGCGTGAACTGCCCGCGCCCGGAAAGCTCGGTGGCACAGCGGGAGTCCGCCGACGCTCCACGGCCTGTGCCGGGCCGAAACCATTCGGAACGGGCCGATCCCGCACCGCCGCACCGGAACCCGGCGGGAACTCCGGTCCGCGCGCCGGTTTGGCTCGACCGTCACGCATGTGACCGACGCGATCGAGCAGGGTGTTCCGCGCGGTCTCGGCGCTGGCGACATTCACCAGATCCAGATAGGTGCGCGTGGCGAGCAGACCCTCCAGCGCGCAATCGGCGACCCGCACCGGCAGCAACTTGTGCTCGTCGGTGCGAATTGCCGCCTGCCACTCCATTGTTCCGTAATGGGAGGTCAGGTAGCTGTCGGACAGGATGGCGATCACGATGGCCGAATCGCGCACACCACGGTCCATGAAGTCGATGAAGTTCGTCCCCGGCACGAAGTCCCACGCCTGGATCAGCGTGCGGAATCCGGCGGTCTCCAGTTGCCACGCCACCCAGGTGGCCCAGCGTTCGTCAGCCGGCGAATAGCTGATGAAGAAGAATTCACGTGCCCACCCCAGGTCCGTCACACCGTCGAGTATGCGCCCGAATGATCACCGCGGCAGACTCTTGGCGGGACGAGCACGCGTCCGGTAAGCCGCAATGCGATCATGGATCGGTGTCCGAAAAGGTCGACCCGCACCGCCGCGTCACGCCACCGCAGTGGTGGGCACGGCTACCACGACCACGGCTGTCGGTGCTGGATCGGATTCGCGTCGGCCTGCTGCTCGTCGGGTTGACCTTCGTCGCGACCGGACTGCTGCCCCGCGCCGAGGCGGCGGCGAACCTGCGTCGCGTCGGGCCGTTGCTGCTTTTTCTCGCCAGCGTGATCGTGCTGGCCGAACTCACCAGGGAAGCCAAGGTTTTCGATGTCATCGCGCATCGGATCGCGATCGTCGGACGCGGAAACTACCTCGCCCTGTTCGCACTGTGCGTGACGTTCGCCTCGGCGACGACGATTCTGCTGAACCTCGACACCACCGCCGTGCTGCTGACCCCGGTCATGCTCGCGCTCGCGGGACCGACACGCATCCCGCCGCTGCCGCTGGCGATCACCACGCTGTGGCTGGCCAACACCGCCAGCCTGCTGTTGCCCGTATCCAATCTGACGAATCTGCTGGCGGCGGATCGGATCGCCAAGAGCTCCACAGAATTCGCGGCGAGCATGTGGGCGCCCCAGCTCGCCTCGATCACGGTGACGATGCTGTTCCTGTGGCTGTGGTACTGGCGTCGTGATCGTCGCGACGCCGACCGCTACGTGCCGCCGGAGCCCATCCGCACCGAGGGAATGCGTGCGCGGACATTGCTTTACGCGACCGCCGGTGCGTGCTTGCTGTTCATCCTCGCGATTCCGGTGGTCGGTGATCAGATCGGTCTCGCCGCGGTGGTGGCCGCCACGATCGCGGTCGTCGCCTTCGCGATTCTGCGGCCCGCAGCGCTGCGCTGGTCGCTGATCCCGTTCCAGTTGCTGATCTTCGTCATCGGATTGTTCCTGGTGGTGCCGACATTGAGCCGATGGGGACTCAACGACATCATGCACGGCCTGATCGGCGTCGACGACGGTGTCGCCGGGGCGTTCCGCGCGGCGGCCGCGGGGGCGGGCCTGTCCAACGTGGCCAACAATCTGCCTGCCTACACCGCCGGGGAATCCGTGATCCCGGTGGAGAACGGGACACAGCTGCTCGCGCTGCTCATCGGCACGAACGTCGGGCCGGTCGTCACGCCGTGGGCATCGCTGGCGACGCTGATCGGACTGGAGTTCTGTCGCACCCACGAGGTGCGCGTTCCGATGCTCCGGTTCGTCTGCACCGGATTCGCACTGGCCGTGGTCGCGACGGCCGCCGCGGTCACCGCGCTGCTGCTCATCGCCTGACTTCTCGACTTCCCGACCCGCCGACCCGGTCGCGCGGCCTATCCTGGAATCACCGAACTGGGAGGGGGCGGGATGTCGCGACTGCTGAACTGGTTGCGTACCAACGTCGATGGCGCGCTGGCGCTGACCATCGCGGTGATCATCGGCGCGATCGCCGTGATGGATCCACTGTCGAATCAGATCGAGCTCGAACCGGCGGTCATCGACGGCGCAGTACTGCTCGTGCTCGCTCTGCTCGCGACCACCCTGCTGCGTGACCGACGGATCGCCACCAAAGCGGTCCGCGACGCGACCGCGGTCCATCTGCTCTACGGACCCGAGATCGGCCACGCGCACACCCTCGCCCGCCGCGACACCGAGCAGTGGATCTTCAAGGGCGGCACCGGAACCTACATTCGAGCCGTCACCCTGCGCGCGTGCGTAGAGAACGCGCGCCGTGAACAACGCCCCCTGCGCATGCAGATCGAGATCCTCGATCCGTCGAACGAGGCGCTGTGCAAGACCTACGCGCAGTTCCGGTCCTCGCTCACCCCGGAAGCCGACCGCACCGGCGAGCAGTGGACCACTGAGCGCACTCGCAAGGAGGCCTACGCGACGGTGCTCGCGGCGTGCTGGTACCGCCAACGGTTCACCTTCCTCACCATCGACGTCGGGTTGTCCGCGGTGATGACGACCTTCCGTTGGGACCTCTCGTCGAGTTGCGTCATCGTCACGCAGGACAACCCGAACACCCCGGCGCTCATGTTCGAACGCGACCGGCCCTACTACCGTGACTTCAGCCGCGAACTGGTCGCCAGTTTCAAACAGACCCGCCAGGTTCCGTTGTATCGGTGCGAGGACCTGCCGTTGGCGGACGAACCCTCCGTCGACCAGACCAGGCGACTCTTCGACGCGCTGGGATTGGGTCTGCCGACCTCGTTCACCGACCGCGACGTCGCCGACATCGTGCGCCGTGCGCTCCAGCCGAGAAACCCGTACTGATGCCCGCCTACACCCGGCTCCGTTCGCTGCTCACCGCTGCGGGCGCGACCGCCGAGGTGCGTGCCTGGGTGCACGATTATCTGGCCGACGTGGCAGCAGGCGTGGTCGAGGTCGTCGCGGTCCGGCATCCGTTGGGGTTCACCTGTTTTCCGGTGTGGCGACAGGAGGGCCGCGGCATCTGCCTGCATGTATGGAGTACCGACCGGCCCGCCGCGCCGACGACATCGATGGTGCACGCCCATAGCTGGAATCTGGTCAGTCATGTCCTGTACGGCACGGTCGTCAACGAGATCATCGATGTCTCGGCCGATTCGGACGCGGGCACACATCGGGTTTTCGAGGTTCGTAGCGACACCGACGGCGATACCGTCCACGCCACCCGCCGCTCGGTCCGATACCGCAGCCGATCGCGCGAGGTGTTCCGCGACGGCGACGTGTACACGTTGCCGCACAGCGAGTTCCACGTCACCGACGTGTTGAGCGCCGCCGCCACCATCGTGTTGGGCGAACACATCCCCGGCGAGCTCGACCTGTCGCTGGGCGATCCCGGCACCACCGATCATCGTGTCGAACGCACACCGCACAGTTCCCAGCGAACGCGGGAACTGGCCGAAGCCGTCCTGGCGCGCCTGTGAACGGATTGCCCCGCGAATGGCCTGGAGGAACGGTGCGACACAGCGAATTCATAGATCTCACACTCGAACGCGACGTCATCGAGCGCGCCGCCGCGACCGCACGTGACACCGCGATCCGCGCCGGGCAGCTCATCCACTCACGTCTGACTCAGCCGCTCGGTATCCGGGTCAAGGACGCGGGCGGCGACCTGGTCAGCGATCTGGACCTCGGCGCCGAGGAGATCATTCTTCGCGATCTGCGCCGAGCGTTCCCCCACCACCGCGTCATCGCCGAAGAATCCGGCGAACTCCGCGGCGAGCCGGAATGGTGCTGGTTCGTCGACCCGCTCGACGGCACCAACAATCTCGCAGTCGGTCTGCCGGTGTTCAGCATCGGTATCGCGTTGTGCCACTTCGGGACCCCGGTTCTGGGTGTCGTGCACGAACCGATGACCGGCAACACCTGGTCGGCCATTCGGGGACGAGGCGCCGCAGGGCCGCACGGTGCGCTGCGACGCCAGGTGCCGCCGCGACCGCCCGGCGATCCAGTCCTGGCGTGGTTGCAGGGGTATCCGGTCGGCCGTACCGACACCACCGCCATCGCCCTTCGACTCGCGCTGGAAACCCATTCCCGACGTCTCATCCAGCTGTGGTCACCCCTGCTGTGCTGGATCATGCTGAGCCGTGGGCTGATACACGGATTCGTCGGCTACCGCGCCGGGTTGATCGACTTCCCCGCAGGTAGCGTGATCGCTCGTGAATGCGGCATCGAGATCACCGACTTCGACCGAACTCCGCTGCCCGAATCCATCGATGATCCGTCGAGCGAAGTGAGCTTCCTCGCCGGTGGGCCTGTCGCTGTCGACGAGCTGGCACAGCTCGTGAAGTCCGTCGTGCGCAAACCGGAGCCTCCCGCTAGCCTGTAGCGCATCGCACCGGACGAATGACCGGCGATGTCGGCGAAAAGGGGTGGCCGCCATGAGTTTTCCCGCACGCATCGTCGCTGCTGCGGTGTGGATCAAGAGCAATTTCGAAAGCGCGATCGCCATTGTTCTTGCTGTCACACTGAGCGTGCTCGGGCTGGTCGACCCCACCAGGCAAGAGCTGCTGACCAAGGTCATCCCACTCACTCTCGGGGTGATCGCCTTCGCCGTTCTGCGTGACCGATGGCGACAGGAGGCGATGAACGCACAGGTACGACAGTCCCTCGCCGATATCGCGCACACGCTGGACGAGCTGAACGACCGGCGCGACCGGGCCTCGGCGATCGACGAACTGCTCACCAGCACCCAGCGCACGCTCGACAGCTTGTCGGCCGTCCGATTCGCCAAGGGCGACGAGGTATCGGACGTGCTCGCCGAGGCACGGACCGAAACCGATCGCTGGATCTTCAAAGGCGGTACCGGGGCTCACACCCGCGTTGTCACGCTGCCCGATTGCTTGCACCGGGCTCATCGCAATCGCCGAGAGCTGCTGGTCCGCCTGGAAATTCTCGATCCGACCGATCGCGACCTCTGTTCGCGTTACGCCGCGCTCTACCGCTCGCTGGCCGAAGGCGCCGACGACGACGCGCGCACCTGGACGGCCAAGGGCACTCAGATCGAGGTGTACGCCACCATCGCCGCGGCATGCTGGCACAAACAACGACTGCCGCAGCTCCTCGACATCCAGATCGGCCTGACGTCGTCGGTGTCGCTGTTCCGGTGGGACCTGTCCACCCGCTTTCTGATCGTCACCCAGCGCGGACCGCGGTTCCCCGCCATGATCATCGAGCGCGACCGCCCCTACTACGACTCCTGGAACATCGAACTCAGGACCAGCTTCGCCGAATCCCGGCCGGTCGCGATCGACCGCGCGACGTCCGTACGGCTCGACGACGAGCCGACTGTCGAACAGGTACGCGACCTGTTCGACACCCTGGGCATGGGCCTGCCCGGCGATTTCGACGATGCCGACGTCACCGACATCATCACGAAAGCACTCCAGGACCACGATCGAGCGGTCCGGGGCGCCGGCGACACGGCAGCGTAGGGCTCGCCCCGCGGTATGGGTGCGAGACGACAGCCGCGATGCGAGTTCGATTGCGCCGGTGGCAAGCTGGCGGGGTGGAGCAGCCGAACATCCCGCAGGGACAACAGACCGGGCAGCCGGCGCGACCGAGTGATCAGTGGCGACCGCCCCGCGGTCGTCGCACACGGCCGGGCTATCGGGAGCAACAGGCGCGCACTGCGCGCTTGTTCGGCGGCAAACGTAAGTGGGTTCTGCTCGGGCTGGTCGCGCTCGTGCCGATCAGCGCGGTCGGGTTGATGGCCTGGGGTCTGCTCTCGCCGCGATCGGACACGGAGCGAACCGGCGATTGCGGGTACTACACCGATCCGACGCGCGGTGGCTGGGACTTTCATCGACGGGCATGCGCCGACCCCGACGCGGCGTTGATCATCACCAGCGCGTGGAGTACGCAGAAATGCGCGACCGGTGACATGGACTTCTCGCGGAGTCGCCGGAAGTACACCAGCAGCCCCATGAAGTACCTGTGCACTCACCTCAACGCGAAAGTCGGTGAGTGTGTCAACGACCCGGGCAACGTCAAGCTCCATCTCGACCGTCTACGCAAGGTCCCCTGTGGCACAGGGGCATTCGAGGTCGATACTCGCGTCGAAGCCGAGGACCGGAACGTCTGCGACGCGACGCGGAATCGGTTTCGCGAGACGAAAGCGGTGATCCACACCTCACCGGCGGTCTCGTTCTGCCTGCACAAGATCTGACCGGGCCGCGTACGACAACAGCCGCACGTTCACTCGGAACGTGCGGCTGCGGGAACGGGATTCACGCCGAAACGGTGATTTCCCATTCGTGGATCGTCAGATCCGAGGCGCCGGTGGTGTGCAGCGGGTCGGAGTGGGCGATTGTTGTTGCGGCGGTGAGGCTTTCGGCCAGGATGACATAGGCGCCGCCGGTGCCGTCGGTGAAGCCACCGCTTTCCTGGAGTCGGCCCTCAGCGAGCAGGTCCCGCAGGAAGGTGCGGTGCGGTTCGATCACCGAGGCGTCGAACGCCGGGGTGCGTTCGGCCATCACAAGGTACTTGCGCGCCACGCCTCAGGACTCCGACTCGCCACGCGCGGCCTTCGTGGCGGCCGTTGCGGCCGCGGCGGCGCGGACCTGCGGCGCCACCTGCACGACCTGGCCGAGCACGCCGTTCACGAACGACGGGGAGTCGTCGGTGGACAGTTCCTTGGCCAGCTCGACAGCCTCGTCGACCGCGACGACCGGGGGCACGTCGGTGGCGTGGAACAGCTCCCACACCGCGATCCGCAGAATGGCCCGGTCGACCGCGGGCAGCCGCTGCAGAGTCCAGTCCTGGAGGTAGCCCTCGATGGTGCCGTCGACCCGGTCGAGATCGTCGGCGACGCCCTCGACGAGGGTGGTGGTGTAGGCGTGCACGGGAGCCACGCTCTGGTCGCGGGTCGCCAGCTCAGCGCGATCCGAGAGCAGCACGGAGACGTCGACATCGCGCGCCTCCGCTTCGAACAGCAGGTCCACGGCCCGGCGGCGCGCCTTGTGGCGCGCGCCGAGCTTCTTGAACGAGCCCTTCTTGTCTGCCGGGGAGTCGGTCACGATCAGCCGTTGACGCGGCCGAGGTAGCTGCCGTCGCGCGAGTCGATTTTCAGCTTGTCACCGGTGTTGATGAACAGCGGAACGGCCACCTCGGCGCCGGTTTCCAGGGTGGCGGGCTTGGTGCCGCCGGTGGAGCGGTCGCCCTGCAGGCCGATGTCGGTGTGCTGCACGACCAGCTCGATGGTGACGGGGAGCTCCACGAACAGCGGCGCGTCCTCGTGCACGGCGACCTGCACGCCCATGTTCTCCAGCAGGAAGCGGGCACCGTCACCGATGGTGGCCTCCGGGATGGAGATCTGGTCGTAGGTGTCACCGTCCATGAAGATGTAGTCGGTGCCGTCGTGGTACAGGTAGGTCATGTCGCGACGGTCGACGGTCGCGGTCTCGACCTTGACACCCGCGTTGAAGGTCTTGTCGACGACCTTGCCGGACACGACGTTCTTCAGCTTGGTCCGCACGAACGCGGGGCCTTTGCCCGGCTTCACGTGCTGGAATTCGATGATCTGCTGAAGCTGACCGTCGATCTTCAGCACAAGGCCGTTCTTGAAGTCGCTGGTGTCCGCCACTGTCCTCGGATCTCCTCGTTCGTATTACTGCGTACTGGGGGTTACTGCGTTCTGCGCGCCGACGTCAGTCGACGACGATCAAGTCCTTGCTGGTGCGGGTGAGCAGTTCCGGGCCCGCTTCGCGTACCACGAGCGTGTCCTCGATCCGGACCCCGCCGCGGCCGGGAAGGTATACACCAGGTTCGACGGTCACCGCCACACCAGCCAGAAGTGTACCGGTACTCGTTTTCGCCACTCCGGGTGCTTCATGGATCTGCAGCCCGACGCCGTGACCGAGACCGTGCACGAACTGCGGGCCGTACCCCGCTTCTTCGATGATCATCCGGGCCGCCGCGTCGACCTCGCTGGTCTGCGCGCCGGGTTCGAGCGCCTCGGTGCCCGCGCGTTGCGAGCGGGCGACCAGTTCGTAGATCTCCCGCTGCCAATCGGCGGGGGTCCCCAGGACCAGGGTGCGGGTCATGTCGGAGTGGTAGCCGTTGACCACCGCGCCGAAATCGAACTTCACGAAGTCACCGGTGGCCAGGACGGCGCCGGTCGGCCGGTGGTGCGGGATGGCCGAATGGGCGCCCGCGGCGACGATCGTCTCGAACGAGATCGCATCGGCACCGTGCTCGAACATCGCCCATTCGAGGTCGCGGGCGACCTGTCTCTCGGTGCGGCCCGGACGCAGCAGGCCCCGCTCGAGCAGGGTGGCCAGCGCCTTGTCGGCGGCCGTGCACGCCGCGCCGAGCTGGTCGACCTCGTAGGGATCCTTGACCATGCGCAGCTGTTCGACCAGACCCGAGGTGGGGACGAGTTGCAGCCCGGTGCGCAGCTCCTGGAACGCGGTGTGCTGATCGACGGTCACCACGTGGCTCTCGAAGCCGACGCGACCGAGCTGCCATTCCCCGGTCAGCTCGAGAACGCGGCGCGCGGTGGCCCGGCAGATCTCGGCCTGCAGATCGGGGACCTGTTCGGCGACCTGAGCGGAGTACCGGCCGTCGGTACCGATGACGGTGCGGTCCTCGGCTCCGCGCATATCCCACGAATGCACCAGCACAACGGCATTGGATCCGGTGAAGCCGGTCAGGTAGCGGATGTTGACCAGATCGGTCACCAGCAACGCGTCGACACCGTTTTCCACCAGCAGGCTCCGCAGGGCACCGCGCCGGGCCGCGTAATCGGGAGCCGTGTAGTCAGCACACATGGGTCAACGCTACCGCCCGACGGGCGACACGTCGGCACGCGATACCCAGGATTTCGTGTCGGTGGGCGAGGTGGATACGGCGTTGTCCACATGCGCGGACGTTATCCACATTCTCGGGTACGGCCCACTTTCGGCGGTCGCGGCCCAGCACGATCGATCCCATGACCACTGCCGCGTTCTGTTGCCTCATCGCCTGGTGCCTGCTGCTGGGCGTCATCGACATCCATGCCCGTCGCCTTCCCAACGCGCTGACCGGCGTGGGTGCGGCCGCGGTGTTCCTGTTCGCGTTCTCGACAGGGGAATTGGAGACCGCGGTGATCGGGGCCGCGCTGTTGACGATGCCGTATCTGATCGCCCACCTGCTCTCCCCGGCCGCGCTCGGCGCGGGTGATGTGAAGCTCGCGGTGTCGCTCGGAGCTGCCACGGCGATCGCCGGTCCGCCGGCCTGGGTGTGGGCCGCGGTGGCCGCCCCGCTGCTCACCGCCGCGGCCGCGGCCGTGCTGCTCGGCGGTGATCGGCTGCGTGCGGTGGTGGGCCGTGGTTCGCGGCAGGTGCGCGCGGTACCGGCACGGCGGCTGGTGCCACACGGCCCCGCGATGTGCCTGGCCACCGTCACCGCGATGGCACTGGCATGACCGGCAGCGCGACGCGCCGAGACGAACCCTGTGATGGGGTGTTGCCTGCGGTCCGGAGCAGGCCGGTTCGGCCGGATCAGGGCGGCGGCCGCCACCGCGCGGCCCGCCTCGGCGCCTACGTGCCGCTCGTCACGTCGGCCCGCATTCCCGACTACACGTGTCGACATGGGAAGATAGTCGGCGTGTTGCGCTGGATAACTGCCGGAGAATCCCATGGTCCCGCTCTCGTCGCCCTCCTGGAAGGGATGGTCGCCGGAGTCGAGGTGACATCGGACGATGTCTCCGCACAGCTCGCCCGCCGCCGGCTCGGTTACGGGCGCGGCGCCCGGATGAAGTTCGAGGCCGACAAGGTCACCCTGGTCGGTGGCGTACGCCACGGCCGCACCATGGGTGGCCCGGTCGCCATCGAGATCGCCAACTCCGAGTGGCCCAAGTGGACCGAAGTGATGTCGGCCGATCCGATCGACGAGACCGAGCTCGCGGGAATGGCGCGTAACGCGCCGCTCACCCGCCCGCGCCCCGGTCACGCCGATTACTCCGGGATGCTCAAGTACGGCTTCGACGATGCCCGTCCGGTGCTCGAACGGGCCAGCGCCCGGGAGACCGCGGCCCGGGTCGCAGCAGGCACACTCGCGCGCAACTTCCTGCGTCAGGCCTTCGGTGTCGAGGTCATCTCGCATGTGGTGTCGATCGGCGCCGCCGCCAACACCACCGGCGTCACACCGGGCCCGGCCGATCTCGACGCGGTCGACGCCAGCCCCGTGCGGGCGTTCGACGCCGACGCCGAGGCGGCCATGATCGCGGAGATCGAAGCGGCCAAGAAGGACGGCGACACCCTCGGCGGCGTCGTCGAGGTGATCGTGGACGGCCTGCCCATCGGGCTCGGTTCGTTCGTCAGCGGTGAGCAGCGTCTGGATTCGCGCCTGGCCGCCGCCCTCATGGGCATCCAGGCGATCAAGGGTGTCGAGGTGGGCGACGGGTTCGAGACCGCGCGACGACGCGGCAGCCAGGCCCACGACGAGATGCGTCCCGGCCCCGACGGCGTCCTGCGCTCGACCAACCGCGCGGGCGGCCTCGAAGGCGGCATGACCAACGGCGAAGCACTGCGGGTGCGCGCCGCGATGAAGCCGATCTCGACTGTGCCGCGTGCGCTGTCGACGGTCGACATGTCCAGCGGTGAGGAAGCCGTCGCCATCCACCAGCGCTCGGACGTGTGCGCGGTGCCCGCGGCGGCCGTGGTCGCGGAGTCGATGGTGGCGCTGGTGCTGGCGCAGGCCGCGCTGGAGAAGTTCGGCGGCGACTCGCTGGCCGAGACCGTCGACAACATCACCAGTTACGTCAAGCGGATCGGTAGCCGCCCACACGTGCCCGCGGACAGCCGTATCCCGTGACCGCGCAGGGGCAGGAGGGGACCGCGCCGGAGAGCGACGCGGGCCCCTCACCGGCGATCGTCGAGCCCGGAGCTCCTGACACCGGCGGTGACGACCGGACAGCGCCTGCGGCACGCGTGGTGCTGGTCGGGTTGCCCGGCTCGGGGAAGTCGACCATCGGGCGCAAGCTGGCCAGGGAACTCGGGGTGGAGCTCTACGACACCGACGCGGGGATCGAGGCCGATACCGGCCGCACGATTCCCGACATCTTCGCCACCGACGGTGAGACGGAGTTCCGCCGGATCGAGGAACAGGTGGTGCGCCGCGCTGTGCTCGAGCACGACGGCGTGGTTTCCCTCGGCGGCGGTTCGGTGCTGTCCGAACGAACCAGGGACCTGCTGCGGGACGCTCTCGTCGTCTACCTGGAAATCAGTGTGTCCGAAGGGGTTCGGCGTACCGGCGCCAGCAGTACCCGTCCACTGCTCAACGGAGTCGACCCCGCTGCCAAGTATCGGGATCTGATGCGCGAGCGTCGCCCGCTCTACCGCGAGATCGCCTCCGTGCGTGTGCGGACCGACGGGCGGAGTCCGGGTCGGGTGGTGCGAATGATCCTGGCCAAGCTCGGTCTCGAATCGGTGCGTACCGATCTGCAATCTCCACGTGTGAACGCCGGAAACACCTCGCCCGCTTCGGGTTCGGTCACCGGCAGGCCCGGAACGGGAAGCAATCGGTCCAAGAACAGGCGACGCGCCAGGGCCCGCGCCGCCGCCGCACGCCGAAGTGGTGCCGACCAGACGGGCGTGGCGGCCATCGAACGCCGCGACGCCCCGGATGATCGGAACCGTTCGGGGGCAACACAATCCGCGACCGATCGGGCGGCAGTCGACGACACCACCGGCGCCACTCGCACAGCGGGTGCGGCGCAGAGTGAGTCACGCACGACCGCCGGTCGACGGTCCCGGCGTAGCAGGTCGCGCCGAGGCGGTGCGCGGATCCGGCCGGCAACCACCGTGGCCACCCGGGAAACCGGCGGCTCGGTGGCCGAGAGTCCGGAGAACCGCGCGAGCTCGAAATCAGAGGGCCGCGCGGGTACAGCCGAAAACCAGCCGGGCAACCGCGCTGCCGGCGCCGGGGGCCGGACGGGTAATCGCAGCACGCCGGGTAGTCGAGTAGGCGGCCGCAGCCCGGTCACGGGAGGCCAGGCGACCGGTCGCAATGCCGGTCGCGGCAGGCGGACGGCGAGCCGTCAGGCAGGCGCCCCAGGGCGGGCCGGGCAGCGCGGTGGCGAGCCTGCCGGACCGTCGGGTTCGACTACCCCGGAGTCTTCGGTGGAAAGCCGGACCGGGGCACCACAACAGGTGCAGCGGGCCGGACCATCCGGTGACGCGGAGCGTGGGACCGGCGCCAACGAACGCCGACGACGCGGGCAACCGCGGCGACGCGGCGGACGACGCAATAACAATGACCAGAAAGAATCGGAGCAGCGCACGTGACAGAGCCGAACATCATCCAGGTTCGCACCGCCGACCCGTACCCCGTGATCATCGGCCGCGGACTGCTCGGCGATCTCGTCGAAGCGGTCAACGCGGGCAACGCCGTGCGGACCGTGGCGATCTTCCATCAGCCGCCGCTGGCCGAAACCGCCGAGGCGGTGCGTAAAGCACTGGCCGACACCGGGATCGACGCGCATCGCATCGAGATCCCCGACGCCGAGGACGGCAAGGAACTGGCCGTGGCCGGGTTCTGCTGGGAGGTGCTCGGCCGGATCGGCCTGACCCGCAACGACGCCATCGTGAGTCTCGGTGGCGGCGCCGCGACCGACCTGGCCGGCTTCGTCGCCGCCACCTGGATGCGCGGGGTGCGCATCGTGCACGTGCCGACCACGCTGCTGGCGATGGTCGACGCCGCGGTCGGCGGCAAGACCGGCATCAACACCGAGGCGGGCAAGAACCTCGTGGGCAGCTTCCACGAGCCCAGCGCCGTGCTGGTCGACCTGGCGACCCTGGAAACGGTGCCGCGCAACGAGATCGTGGCGGGCATGGCCGAGATCATCAAGGCCGGTTTCATCGCCGACCCGGTGATCCTCGACCTCATCGAGGCCGATCCCGAGGCTGCCCTCGACCCCACCGGCGATGTGCTGCCCGAACTGATCCGGCGCGCCATCCAGGTCAAGGCCGACGTGGTCGCCGCCGACCTCAAGGAATCGAGCCTGCGCGAGATCCTGAACTACGGCCACACCCTCGGCCACGCCGTGGAGCGCCGCGAGCGCTATCGCTGGCGTCACGGCGCCGCGGTGTCCGTCGGCTTGGTCTTCGCCGCCGAACTCGGCCGACTGGCCGGCCGTCTCGACGACGCCACCGCCGATCGGCACCGCACCATCCTGGAAAGCGTCGGCCTGCCCGTCTCCTACGACGGCGATGCGCTCCCCCACCTGATGGACGCGATGCAAACCGACAAGAAGACCCGATCCGGTGTGCTGCGTTTCGTGATCCTGGACGGTCTGGCCAAGCCCGGCCGCCTCGAGGGCCCTGATCCGTCGCTGCTGGCCGCCGCCTACTCGGCCATCGCCCGCGACACCACCCCGGGCACGTCACCGATCATGCTCTGAGATCCACACTCTGGCACCTGTTCGCGCCCCGGCACCGTGGTGGGGCGCGAACAGGTTCGAAGGGTCGACTCGCGGCCGGTGCCGTTCCCGAGAGAACGACTCCGCTCAGTTCGCGGTGGCGAATTCGGGTTCCGCGGCGCCGGTGGCGGATTCGCTCGAACGGCGCGACCGCGAGTAGCCGAAGGCGACACCCGCCAGCGCGGGCAGGAAGATCAGCAGCAGGATGAACGATGCCGCGGACGTCAGTTCGTAGAGGATCCCGGCGTCGCCGAGTTCGATTCCGGGCACCTGATCGAGGACCCAGCACACGGCCGAGCTGGCCAGCCCCGCGCCGAACCCGGCAGCCAACCAGCGGACGGTGAGGCCGTCGGCGCCCGTGCGGCCGTCGCGCACGCCCCAGGCGACTACCACGGCGACGATGGCGAGCAGGCAGGCCGCGCGCCAGAAGGTGCCGTAGGTCGGCCAGGAGGCCATGACGAGGCCGAGCAGAACACGCAGGGCGACGACCAGCGCGCCGAGGACGGTGGCTCGTAACACCCAAGCGGTCATGAAGAACACCTTAGCGGGCAAAAACTAGAACCGGTGTCAATTCGACAGATCGGTCGGTGACGTCGAGGATTCGGCACCGCACTCGGCGGCAGCCACCGGAGCCGTCGCCTACTGCTACGGAAGGGACGCTTCCAGCGCAGCGGCCATCGCCGCACGCGGCGCAGGTCGACCGGTGAACAGTTCGACCTGTCCGTAGGCCTGATTCAGCAACATCTGCAGGCCGCTGACCACCGTGTGCCCGGCGGCCTCGACCGCCGTTGCGAGGGGGGTCGGCCACGGGTTGTAGATCGCATCGAGCACGACCGGTGCCACGGCTACCGCCGACGCGATCACCGCGGCCGCCTCGGCGGGCACCGTGCTCACCACCGCCGCGGCCGACGCGCACGCCGCGCGCACCTGCTCCCTGTCGAGCGGCACGACCGCGGCCCGCAGGCCGAGACGGTCCGCCAATTCCAGTGCGCTGCGTGCCCGTCCGGCATCACGGGCGATCACCGTGACCTTTTTCGCCCCGAGTTCGGTCAGGGCAAGCAACGCGGGCCTGGCCGTTCCGCCGGCACCGAGCACGACAGCCTCGTCGATCGCCGAGACGCCACCACCGCGCAACGCACCGAGTACGCCGTCGACATCGGTGCAGTCCGCCGACCACCCGGCATCGACGCGCACGAGGGTATTGGCCGAGCCGACCAGCACCGCGCGCTCGGTGCGCTCGGCAGCCACCGCCAGCGCCGCTTCCTTGCCCGGCATCGTCACCGACAGCCCGACCCACTCCGGGCCCAGCTCACCGACGAGCCCGGGCAGCCGCGCGGCATCGCATTCGATCCGCTCGTAACTCCAGTCGAGGCCCAGCGCGCGGTAGGCGGCCAGGTGCAGCTGAGGCGAGCGCGAATGCGCGATCGGCTGACCGAGGACAGCGGCCTTGCGACCCATCTCAGCGCCCACTGTCGAGAATGCCGCTCTGCTCGGCCTTCACGATATTGCGCAGGTGCTCGGAGTAGCTCTCGGTGAACAGGGTGGTGCCCTTCTTGTCGATCGTGACGAAGTACAGCCACTTCCCCGGCTCCGGATTCTCCATCGCCTGCAGGGCTTTGAGCGAGGGCGCGGAGATCGGATTGGCGGGCAGACCCGACATCGCGTACGTGTTCCACGGCGTGACGGTGTTGCGGTCGGAGTCGGTGGTGGCGACCTCGGTCTCCTCCAGCGAATAGTTCACCGTCGAGTCGAACTGCAACGGCTGGTCGATCCGCAGCCGGTTGACGATGACCCGCGCGACCTTCGGCATGTCCGGTGCCAGCGCTTCGCGTTCGACCAACGAGGCCGCGATCAACGTCTGGTAGGGGTTGAGCTGGGTTTCGGCGCCCGAACGCAACAATCCGGTGGACTCGTAGAGCGCCGCGCTCGCGGTGATCAGCTGACGCAGGATCTGTACCGCCCCGCCGCTGGGATCGAAATCCAGGGTGCCCGCGGAGATCAGCCCGTCGAGCTGCCTGCGCCGGTCCGGAGCGGCCGCGACCGACGCCTTGGCCCAGTCGGGCACGCCGAGAGCGGCCAGGTCGGCACTGGCGCCCGCGGCATCGAGTTGCTCGTAGGTGACGCACTTGGCGGCGGAGCCGGCGCCGAGGCAGCTGGCGGCGGCGATCTTGGTGTAGATGCCTTCCGTGGGGGCGCCGGTGTGGACGTCGCGCCGGTTGTGCAGCTGACGCCCCTCCGAGATCACGACGTTGCCGACGCGCGAGTCCTTCGACACCAGCGAGGTCACCGCGTGCGCGGCGGGACTGTTCTTCTGCACCGCGTAGTACCCGGGCTGCACGCTGTTCATGTTCGAATTGCGCACGGCCGCTTCGTAGAACGCTTCCGAACTGGCGACGACACCCTTTTCCTTCATGGTGTCGGCGATCTGGGTGGCGGTGTCACCGGAGTGCACCTGGACCACCACGAGTTCGCCGGGCGGGCCCGCGAAATCCTCGGCGGGCGCGAGACTGCCCATCAGTTTGTACCCGGCGAAACCGGCCGCGGAGACGACCAGCACTACGAACACCGCCGCGATCACCCACATATTGCGGCGGCGCTTCTTGCGCTCAGCCGCCTTCCGCGAGGCGATCCGTGATTTGGCGCGTCCCGACGGCTTGTTCCGGCCGGGCGGCTTGTTCCGGCCGGACCCCGCGCGAGGACGGCCACGCTCGGCCGTCGCGGCGCGCTGCCCGACGCGACGCGGCGGAACGACCGGCTCCGGCTCGGGTTCCGGTTCGAGGACGTCTTCCAGGACCTGGTCGTCGTAGACCTCGTCCTCATAGCGCGGGATGACGTCGGTGCCGTCCTCGTCCCACTCGCCGCGATCCGGCGCCGCGTCCTCACGCACCGTGCGGGCATCGAGCCCCCAGTCGTCGCGGCGGGGGTAGCGCCGATCAGCTTCCCGAGCCCGGTAGCGTTCCTCGGCCCTGGTCCATCGGTCGGTCATGCATCGTCTCCGACCCTCGCCGTATCTGCTGCGTCCTTCAACACCGAACTCCGCTCGTCCAACCATCCTTGCAGAATCGACACGGCTGCCGCCTGATCGATCATCTGCCGCTGGCCACGTGCGCGAACTCCACTGTCGCGCAGCGCACGTGCAGCAGACACCGTAGTCAAACGTTCGTCGGAAAGGCGTATCGGAATCGGGTCGATCACCCGGCGCAACTGCTTGGCAAACTTACGCGCGATGGCGGCCGCGGTGCCGTTTTCGCCGCGCAGCGTGCGTGGCAGACCGATGATCACCTCGACCGCTTCGTATTCCCGCACAATGTCGGCAATTCTTGCGATATCGACGGGTGGGCCCGCGCGCCCACCGGATTTGGCGCGCGCGACGGTCTCGACGGGGGTGGCGAGGATACCGTCGGGGTCGCTCGAGGCGACTCCGATGCGCACGCTACCGACGTCGATCGCGATCCGGCGGCCCCGACCCGGGTCGGTCTCCGGGTCGGGGCGGTCGGCCGATTCCTCGCTGGACGAACCAGGGGTGGTCATCAGCCGGCGAGTTCGGCCACCCGGGCGCGGACCGCGGTCAAACCGGCCGGGATGCCCGACGGATCCGAGCCCGCGCCCTGCGCCATCTCCGGCTTGCCGCCACCACGCCCGGCGATACTCGGTCCGAAGGCCGCGACCAGATCGCCGGACTTGAAGCCGAGATCCTGGGCGGCCTTGTTCACGGTCACCACGAACGGTGCCTTGCCCTCGACGTTGCCGAGCAGCACGACCACGGCGGCCTCACTGCCGAGACGGCCACGGATATCGGTGGCCAGCGTCCGCAGGTCACCGGCCGACACACCCTCGGGCGCCGCGGCGGCCACCAGACGCACCGCACCGACCCGCTCGGCCTGCTCGGCGAAGGTGCCCGCCGACGACAGCACCGCGGCGATCTTGGTGCGCTCCAGTTCCTTCTCGGCCACCTTGAGCCGCTCCACGAGCTGCTCCACGCGCCCCGGCACCTCGTCGGAGGGCACCTTCAGCGACGACGCGACACCGGCCAGCAGCGCCCGCTCCTTGGCCAGGTACTTGTAGGAGTCGAGGCCGACGAAGGCCTCGACGCGGCGCACACCGGAACCGACCGAGGCCTCACCCAGCAGGGTGATCGGGCCGATCTGCGAGGAGTGCTCCACGTGGGTGCCGCCGCACAGCTCCATCGAGAACGGGCCGCCGATCTCCACGACGCGCACCTCGTCGCCGTAGTTCTCGCCGAACAGCGCCATCGCGCCCATCTTCTTGGCGTTAGGCAGATCGGTGACGAAGGTGTTCACCGGGAAGTTCGCGCCGACAGCGTCATTGGAGACGGCCTCGATATCGGCCTTCTGCTGCTCCGACAGCGCACCCTGCCAGTTGAAGTCGAACCGCAGGTAACCCGGCTTGTTCAGCGAACCCGCCTGCACGGCGTTGGGGCCGAGGATCTGGCGCAGCGCGGCGTGCACCATGTGCGTGCCGGAGTGGCCCTGGGTGGCGCCGCGACGCCAGGCCGGATCCGCTTGCGCGAGCACGACATCGCCCTCGGTGAGCTGGCCCGACTCGACGGTGGCCTTGTGTACCCAGACCTTCTTGGCGATCTTCTGCACGTCGTTGACCTGCAGCTTCACACCCGAGGCCGTGATGGTGCCGCGGTCGGCGATCTGACCGCCGGACTCGGCGTACATCGGGCTGCGATCGAGGATGACCTCGATGTCGCGGCCTGCCGTGACCACCGGGACGCGCACGCCGTCGGCGATCAGGGCCAGCACAGTGGCCTCGGAGGTCAGCTCGTCGAAACCGGTGAATTCGGTGGCGCCACGGTCGACCAGTTCCTTGTAGACGGTGAGGTCGGCGTGGGCGTGCTTGCGAGCCTGGGCGTCGTCCTTGGCCCGCTTGCGCTGCTCGGCCATGAGCGAGCGGAAACCGTCCTCGTCGACGGAAAGGCCCGCCTCGGCGGCCATTTCGAGGGTGAGGTCGATCGGGAAGCCGTAGGTGTCGTGCAGGGCGAACGCGTCGGAGCCGGTGATCTGCTTGCCGCCCTTGGACTTCACCGCGGTGGCGGCGTTGTCGAACAGGGTCTCGCCGGTGTTGAGGGTCTTGAGGAACGCCATCTCCTCACCGACCGACACGGTCTCGATGCGCGAGAAGTCGGTGGCCAGCTCGGGGTAGGACGGCGCCATCAGGTCGGTGACGACCTTGATCAGCTCGGCCATCACCGGCTTCTCGGCGCCGAGCAGGCGCGCCGAACGCACGATGCGGCGCAGCAGGCGGCGCAGCACATACCCGCGGCCGTCGTTGCCGGGGTTCACGCCGTCGGCGATGAGCATCGCGGCGGTGCGGGCGTGGTCGGCGATCACGCGGAAGCGCACGTCGTCGGTGTGCTCGACGCCGTAGGAGCGGCCGGTGAGTTCCTCGGCCTTGTCGATGATCGGGCGCATCAGGTCGGTCTCGTAGACGTTGTCCACGCCCTGCAGCAGGAACGCGACCCGCTCGACGCCCATGCCGGTGTCGATGTTCTGCTTGGGCAGCGGGCCGAGGATCTCGAAGTTGTCCTTGGAGATGCCCGCGCCGCGCTCGTTCTGCATGAACACGAGATTCCAGATCTCGATGTAGCGGTCCTCGTCGGCCTCCGGGCCGCCCTCGACGCCGTACTCGGGGCCGCGGTCGTAGTAGATCTCCGAACACGGGCCACACGGGCCGGGGATGCCCATCGACCAGTAGTTGTCGGCCATGCCGCGGCGCTGGATGCGGTCGGCGGGCACGCCCATCTCGAGCCACATCCGCTCGGCCTCGTCGTCGTCGAGGTAGACGGTGACCCACAGGCGCTCGGGATCGAAGCCGTAGCCGCCGTCCTCCACGCTGTCGGTGAGCAGCGTCCAGGCCAGCGTGATGGCCTCACGCTTGAAGTAGTCGCCGAAGCTGAAGTTGCCCGCCATCTGGAAGAACGTGTTGTGGCGGGTGGTGATGCCGACGTTCTCGATGTCGAGGGTGCGCACGCACTTCTGCACGCTGGTCGCGGTGGCGTACGGCGGGGTCTGCTGACCGAGGAAATACGGAACGAACTGGACCATGCCTGCGTTGACGAACAACAGGTTGGGGTCGGCCAGGATCAGCGAAGCACTGGGGACCTCGGTGTGTCCGGCACGGACGAAATGGTCCAGGAACCGTCGTCGAATCTCGTGGGTCTGCACAAATACCCAGCCTACCGGGCCGGTGCGGGTGCTTTTTCATCGACCGGGGTGGTCCGCGCCACGCCGGTGGCACAGTGGATCGACGACAATCGCGTCGTGACGAAAACCGAGCGGCTCTACGCACTCGCCGAGGAACTGCGGGCCTACAGCCCGCGACCGCGGACCGCCCGGCAGCTCGCGGCCCGCTTCGAGGTGTCGACCCGCACGATCGAACGCGATCTGGCCGCATTGGCCCAGGCCGGGGTGCCGATCATGACCGTGCCGGGGCGCTCGGGCGGGTACGCGCTCGATCGGCATCGAACGCTCGCTCCGGTGAGTCTGACGACGGCCGAGGCCACCGCCCTCGCGGTGGCGTTGCCACGGTTGGCCGGTACGCCGTTCGCCGCGGCGGCGGCTTCGGCGGTACACAAGATCGTGGCGGTCCTGCCCGAACAGGACCGAGTGCGCGCTACCGCGCTGGTGGAGCGGATCCGGTTCCTGCCGGTAGATCCGGCGAGAGCGGTCTCGCCCGCGATTCTCGACGCGGTGATCCGGCGGCGAGTGCTGCGCTTGGACTACGCCGACCGCGAGGGCGTGACCACCTCACGGGAAGTGGAACCGCTGGCGTTCCTGGCGGGCGAGGAGTGGTTTCTGTACGCCTGGTGCCGGATGCGGGCGGGGCTGCGGGGATTTCGGCTCGATCGGGTGCTGGCCGCCGACGTCCTGGACGAGGCGGCTCCCGAACGCGAGGTGGACCTGTCGGCGATCCCGACGGGCTTCGGCACGCTCATCGATGTGACGGCGATCACCGACACACCGTTGTCGCGCAACGACTGAATTCTGGATGACGCAGGCCGCCGCACCCGCCGCGGCCCGACTCGAAGGAGCAGTCCATGACAACCACGACCGTCACCGCCGATCAGCTCGCCGCGACCTGGACCGAGCTGTGGAACGGCAGCACCGAACTCGCGACGGCGTTGCTCACCGACGACTTCAGCATCCGTTTCGCCTCGCCGACCCGCGACATCACCGACGCGCTGCGCGGGCCCGCGGCGTTCGCCTCGTTCGTCGCCGAATACCGGGCGCAGCGACCCGGCGTCGGGTTCGTCGTCGATTCCGACGCGGTCGGCGGTCTCGATGCCACCGGCACCGGCACATTCGCTGTCCGTTGGCATTCAACCCACGACGAGATTCCCGCGCACGGCGGGATCGACGTCTTCGAAGCGGTCGGCGGGCAACTGCGCAAGGTGTGGTCGGTCGGTGGCGCCGGTCCGTTCACGCTCGACTGACCGCACCCCGCCTCACTTGCCGCGGATGATGCGGCGCAGCTTTTCCAGACGCGGGGCGATCGTGCGTTCGTTGCCGTGGTCGGTGGGCAGGTAGTAGTCGGTGCCGACCAGTTCATCGGGTGGGTACTGCTGGGCCACGACGCCTTCGCGGTACTTGTGCGGGAACTTGTAGCCCTGGGCGTTGCCCAGCAGGGCTGCGCCCGCGTAGTGACCGTCGCGCAGGTACGGCGGGACGGCACCGGCCTTGCCGCGCGAGACATCGGCCATCGCCGTGCCGATCGCGGTGGTCACCGCACCGGATTTCGGGGCGGTCGCGAGATGGATGGTGGCCTGCGCCAAGGCGAGTTTGCATTCGGGCAGGCCGACCTGCTGGACGACCTGGGCGGCCGCTGTCGCGGTCTGCAGGGCCATCGGGTCGGCCATGCCGATGTCCTCGCTGGCGTGGATCATCAAGCGGCGCGCGATGAAGCGGGGGTCCTCGCCCGCGGCGAGCATGCGCGCCAGATAGTGCACGGCGGCGTCGACATCGGAGCCGCGAATGGACTTGATGAACGCGCTGATCACGTCGTAGTGCTGGTCGCCCGCCCGGTCGTAGCGGACGGCGGCCTTGTCGACGGTCGCCTCGACCGTTTCCAGGTCGACGGCGCCCTCGGTCGCCGACTCGGCCGACGCCTCCAACGCGGTGAGCGCGCGGCGAGCGTCGCCGCCCGCGATCCGCACGATGTGCTCGATCGCGTCGTCGCTGACGGTGTAGGCGTCGGCGAGACCGCGCGGGTCGCTGATCGCGCGGGCGAGGACCGCGCGGATGTCGTCGGGAGTGAGCGGTTGCAGTTGCAGGACGAGCGAGCGCGACAGCAACGGGGAGACGACGGAGAACGAGGGGTTCTCGGTGGTCGCACCGACCAGCAACACGACCCGGTTCTCGACGGCGGCCAGCAGCGCGTCCTGCTGGGTCTTGGAGAAGCGGTGGATCTCGTCGATGAACAGCACGGTCTGCTCGCCCGCGGCGAGCCTGCGCCGGGCGAGGTCGATCACCGCCCGCACCTCCTTCACGCCGGCCGAGAGCGCCGACAGCGCTTCGAACCGACGGCCGGTGGCTTGCGAGAGCAACGAGGCCAGCGTGGTCTTTCCGGTGCCGGGCGGGCCGTAGAGCAGCACCGATGCCGCACCCGACCCTTCGACGAGCCGACGCAGCGGAGACCCGGGACCGAGCAGATGCGTCTGTCCGATCACCTCGTCCAAGTTCGCCGGGCGCAGGCGAACGGCGAGCGGCGCGCCGGAGTCGCGACGGAACACCGCATCGGCGCCGGGTTCGGCGGACGCGTGTTCGCCGGGCACGTCGAAAAGGCTGTCGCTCACGTTGTGCAGGGTACCGAGGCCCTCGGACATGTCCTGCGAAGCTCACCAACCGACCCCGGAGATCGACCAGGACCTGCCACATAGATGGACAGTTGACCAACAATCCTCCGGTCGACTTGCGCCCGAGCGATTCGTGGGCTGTGATCGCTGATCGTGGTCGAAAACAACAGCGCCGTAACCTCCCAGCCGGTCGGGTTCGCCCGCCGCACCCTGTTCGCCGGTTCCACGGCGGTCGCGGCGGTCGCGGTGCTGGGCACCGCAGCGCCCGCGCACGCCGCGGGTGCTGTCTTCCGGCACGGCGTCGCGTCCGGCGATCCGCTACCGGGCGCGGTCATCCTGTGGACCAGGGTCACGGTCGCCGAGGACGCCGCTCCAGGTTCCGGCCTCGGCGACGCGGCAGCGGTGCGCTGGGAGATCGCCACCGACGCCGGCTTCGGCACGCTCGCCGCGTCCGGCACCGTCACCGCCTCGGCCGACACCGACCACACCGTCAAGGTCGACGCGACCGGCCTCACCCCCGGTGAGGACTACTTCTACCGTTTCACCGCGCTCGGCGAGACCTCACCCGTCGGCCGCACCAGAACAGCGCCGGCACCGGACAGCGAGGTCGACCGCCTCCGCCTCGGCCTGGTCTCCTGCGCCAACTGGGAAGCAGGCTGGTTCGGCTCCTACCGGCACCTGGCCGCGCGCACCGATCTCGATGCGATCGTGCACCTCGGCGACTACATCTACGAGTACGGCCGCGGCAAGTACACCGGCCGCAACGGCGCGGTCCGCGCACACGACCCGGCGAACGAGATCGTCACCCTCACCGACTACCGCACCCGCCACGGCCAGTACAAGACCGATCCCGACCTGATGGCCCTGCACGCGGGTGTGCCGTTCATCTGCACCTGGGACGACCACGAGTCGGCCGACAACTCCTGGCGCGAGGGCGCGGAGAACCACGACCCCGCCACCGAAGGCCCCTGGGCCGACCGTAAGGCCGCGTCCACCCGCGCCTACCTGGAGTGGATGCCGGTGCGCGCCACGCGCGCCGACGGCCAGGTGCAGATCTACCGACGCCTGCGATTCGGCACGCTGGCGGAACTGTCGATGCTGGATCTGCGCACCTACCGTGACGAGGAGGCGGGGCCGGGCGGGGGCTGGCGGCACGCCGACGACCCGTCGCGCACCATCACCGGCCGCGCCCAGATGGCGTGGCTCACCGCGGGACTCACCTCCTCCCCCACCCGCTGGAAGCTGGTCGGCAATTCGGTGATGGTCGCGCCGCTGGTGTTCCCGCCGCTGGAAGCGGCCACGACCCAGGCGATCACCGAGGCACTCGGTATTCCGCAGGGCGGGATCACCGTCAACGGCGACCAGTGGGACGGCTACACCGCCGACCGCACCACGCTGTTCCGGGCGATCGCCGACAACGAAGTGGGCGACGTTGTGTTCCTCACCGGCGACATCCACACCTCCTGGGCCGCCGATCTGCCGGTGAACGCCGCGAACTACCCGGGCGGACCGACTGTCGGCGCGGAGTTCGTGATCCCGTCGGTCACCTCCTCGAGTGTCGGCGACCTGCTGAAGATGCCCGCCCGCACCGCGTCGGTACCGGCGGAAGAGGCCATCAAGGCAGCCAACCGCCACCTGCGTTACGTCGAGCTCGACTCCCACGGTTTCGGCGTGCTCGAGGTGACCGCGACGCAGACGCAGATGGACTGGTTCTACCTCGCCGATGTCACCGATCCCGCGACGGGCGTGCGCCACGGCGCGTCGTTCGCCGTTCCGGCGGGCGGTCGGCTCGAACCGCGGCCGACGCCGATGCCCTGACCGGGGTTCGCCGCGACGCGGCGGAAATCGGCGCAGAATTCTTCGGACAGGGTTGTCGATTGCGCCCGTGGTCGCTCGTCGAGTGAGTACGGCACCCGACGAGCGGGCAGCCCCACACCCGAAGGAGCACATCATGAGCCAGTACCTGGTCCTGATCTACGGCGACGAAGCCGCCTACGCCGCGTACTCCCCCGCCGAGTTCGACGACATGCTCGCCGCGCATCGCACCTTCCAGCAGATCGCCGGTGACGCCAATCTCGGTGGGCAGGCGTTGCAGCCCACCGCGACCGCCACCACGATCCGCCACGACGCCAACGGCGAGGTCGTCATCACCGACGGGCCGTTCGCCGAGGCGAAGGAAGCGCTCGGCGGCTACTACTTGCTGGAGGCGCCCGACCTGGATGCCGCGATCGCGATCGCCGCGCGGGTGCCTGCCCCCACCGGTGGCGTCGAGGTACGCCCGATCCAGGTCTACCCACAGTCGTGACCACGGTGGCGGCCGCGGCCGTCGAGCAGGCGCACCGTCGTGAATGGGCCTTCGTGCTCGCCGCGACGGTGCGGCTGGTCCGCGATTTCGACCTCGCCGAGGAATGCGTCCAGGATGCCTACGCGACGGCCCTCACTGTCTGGGCGAGCGACGGTGTCCCGGCCAAGCCCGGCGCCTGGCTGACGACGGTCGCGCGACGCCGGGGCCTCGACCTGCTCCGTCGCGACAGCACCTTCCGGCGGGCGCTGCCCCAGCTCGTCGTCGACGAGCCGGTCGCCGACACCGCCGATCTGGCGCTGGCCGACCTGGACGACCCGGCGATCCCCGACGACCGGTTGCGGTTGATCAGCACCTGCTGTCACCCCGCGCTCGCACCGCAGGCACAGGTCGCGCTGACTCTGCGGCTGGTCTGCGGTGTCACCACCGCCGAGGTGGCTCGCGCGTTCCTGGTGAGCGAGTCGACGATGGCCGCGCGCATCACCCGAGCCAAGAAGAAGATCGCGGTCGCGGCCATTCCGTATCGGGTGCCCTCGGTGCGGGAACTGCCGCAGCGGCTCGATTCCATCTGCGCGGTGATCCATCTGCTGTTCACCACCGGCCATACCGCGCCGGCGGGTGAGGTGCTGGTCCGTGCCGATCTCGTCGACCGGTCGCTGCAGTTGGCCAGGATGATGCACGCGCTGGTTCCCGACGACCCGTCCGTGACCGGGCTGCTGGCGCTGATCCTGCTCACCGACGCCCGCCGGGCAGCGCGCGTCGACGACGACGGCAATCTGTGCACGCTCGAACACCAGGACCGCGAGCGCTGGGATCACGCGGCCATCGCCGAGGGCATCGCGCTGGTGAAACACGCTCTGCCACATATCGACCGGTATACCTTGCAGGCCGCGATCGCCGCGGTCCACGACGAGGCACCCACGTGGGCCGACACCGACTGGCGAGAGATCATCGGCCTGTATCGGCTGTTGCTGCGCGATTCCGCGTCGCCGGTCGCGCTGCTCAATCACGCCATCGCGGTCGGCCTCGCCGGCGATCCGGCGCAGGCGCTGGCCTTACTGGATCCGCTCGGCGCGGAACCGGCGCTGGCGACCTACGGCTATCTCGACGCCGCCCGCGCCGCTTTCCTCACCGATCTCGGACGTACCGAGGAGGCGATCGCCGCCTACGAGTCGGCGCTGCTGCTCACCGACAACGCGGTCGAACGTGCCCATCTGCGTGACAAACTCGTCGCGCTGACGAGCTGACCGGCACCGGGGAACTCCGGATCAGGCGCCTTCGGCGGCCAGCTCCCGCTTCCACTCGCGGAAGCCCTCCTCGGTGCGGCCGCGCCGCCAGTACCCCGAGATCGAGACCCATTTCGGCGCGACGTCACGTTCCTTGCGCAGGTAGGGACGCAGCTGACGCATCACGGCCTCGGCCTCCCCGTGCACGAACGCGTGGACCTGTCCCGGCAGCCACTCGGCCGCGCGCACCGCGGCCACCAGTGGTGAGTGGGCCCCGGCGAGGTCGTCGGTGATCCGGTCCGAGGACACCCCGCGATGCACCCACTGCAGGCGCAGGTCGGCGGGCGAGTCGAGGGCGATCTCGTCTTCGGTGCCGCCCACTTCGACGAACACCAGGGCGGGCACACCGGCGGGTAGCGCCTCGAGCGCGGCCGCGATGGCCGGCAGCGCCGACTCGTCGCCGGCGAACAGGTACCAGTCGGCCGCCGGGTCGGGCGCGAACGCACCGCCGGGTCCGTTCAACCAGAACCGCGCGCCCGGCTCCACCGAGCGCGCCCATGGCCCCGCGATGCCCTCGTCGCCGTGCACCACGAAGTCGATGCTGATCTCGCGTCGCTGCGGATCGAAGGACCGCACGGTGTAGGTGCGCAGCACGGGCTGGCTCTCCGGGCCGAGCGTCGCGCGCACAGTGTCGAGATCGAACGGCTCGGGGTAGTCGACGCCGGGCACCGGAAAGATCAACTTCACGTAGGCATCAGTGAACCCGTTAGGGCTGAATCCGTCCGAGACCGTGCCGACCACCCGCACCAGGTGCGGGGTCAACCACTGCTTGCGGACGACTGTGACGGTGACCGGTATCGGCACGGCTGCTCCCAACTCCTCAGATCCCTGCCGACGGTACCCGTGTCGCGCCGGGAAGTGGGGAGCCCGCTCGGCGGCGCTACTCCGACCAGCGCTCTTCGAGCATCGCCGAGACCTGTTCGGCGAAGTCGCCGACCGCGTCGTCGCCGGTCATCCTCGCGTCCTCGGCCAGCGCCGACCACCGGTTGATCAGCGCCTCCGAGCGCGGCACCGACAGCCCGTGCTCACGCGCGGTGGCGATGCGGGCGTGGTCGGCGGGCAGGAACCAGTACGTCGACAGCCAGACCCAGATCAGCCGGGCTTCGAGGATTCGTTCGGCCAGGACGGTGTCGTCGGCCAGCGACGGCCATACACCGACCACGGCCGAACGCCAAGCCTCGACCATCTCCTTGGCACGGCTGCGCGAGAGTTCGAAATCGCACAGGCAGCCGGGGAAGGAGACCAGCGCGTAGGCGATGTCGAGGGTGGCGTCGCGGAAACCGCCCCACTCGTAGTCGAGGAACCGCGCGCCTTCCTCGTTCATGATCACGTTGTCGGGGCACAGGTCCGACGGGCTGAACGCGCGGTAGCGGCCGCCGGTGAACAGACGGTTGCCGTGCACGATGCGCTCGGCGATCTCCCCGGGCACCTCGACGCCGAACTCGGCTTCGAGCAGACCTGGAACCTCGGCGATGGCAGCCTGCGCCTGCTGGGCGATCCCGTCGACGCGATGCGCCGAGTCGACCCGGCGCATCAGGGCGACGAAGTCGGGTTCGCGGCCGACGGTCGCGGCGTGCATCCGGCCGAGCGCCTGAGCGAACGCCATCAGCGAGTTGCGGGTGCCCGGCTCGACACGCGCCTGCAGCACCGAGGTGAGTAAGGCGTTCTCGCCGAGGTCCGACAGCACGAGGAGCCGGTCGGGAACGCTGTGGGCGATCAGGAAGGCTCCGGGGCGCTGTTCGCGACTCAGCGCGGTGGTGAACTGGTAGGACACCGCCTCGCGCAGGAACGCGGCGTCGATGCTGGCGACGCCGGGCGCCAGACCACCGATGCGGCGGTCAGGACTGGAACCGCGCACCTGCTTCACGATCAGGGTGCGCGGCAACGAAAATGCGTTTTCCGCAACACGCACGCGTAGGACTGTCGTCCTACCACTGCCGCTGAGCTCCATCGGATCACTCAGCTTTACCGGAGCACCCATTCGCTTTGTGAGCAACTGTTGTGCTGCGGACACGACGTCGGCGGCGCGTTCGGCCAATAGTGCGGTCATCGCCTCTCAAGCTACTCGTACCCGGTCACTTCTAGCGAGCGGTTGGACAACCTTTCCGCGTCGCTCGGCGTGTTGGCGCCGAGGTTGCGCGTGTGTGCCTGTTCGCTTGACACATCAGCCGGTCGTCGGGTTTTCTCATCGTGAACTGCTGTGCGCCACACCGCAAACCGGTTGAGTCGAAAGGTCTATCACAGTGACCGACACTCCGTACGCCGCATCGAGCGATTCGCCGGGCGGGTCGCCTGTTCCGGGCGGTGGCGGACAGTTCGCCGGCCCCACGGGCAGACATGAGGGCACCGGGCAGCCACCGGCTCCCGGTCCGGGACCGAGCAGGCACGGAATGGCCGGTGGCGCAGGCTATCCGCAATTCGAGGGACCCGGCGCCGCCCAGTACGGGCAGGAGCCGGTCGAGCCGCCGCCACCGATTGCCGGACGCGGGGGGCCCACACCGCAGTACGGGCCCGCGGGCACGGGCTCCGGTTACGCCGTCCCCCAGGCGAAACCGGAGAATCCGGTATACCCCGCATCCGGCGTGTCGCAGGGCGGTGCCGGGCAGACGCCCGGTTACTACCATTCGGGAGCACAAGCCCTCGATATCGGCCGTTCGCTGAGCTACGGCTGGGAACGATTCCGGGCCAATCCGGGTCCGTGGCTCGGCGTCACCGCGGTGGGCGTGCTGATCTATCTCGGCTTCGTCGCCGTGGTCCAGATCGTCGAGCCGACGTCGCCGTTCAGCGTGCTGTTGCTGTTCTTGATGGTGATCGTCGCACTGTGGCTGCTGCAGGCGGCGATGGTGCGCGGCGCGCTCTACGAAACCGACGGATACCCACCGGCTTTCGGGTCGTACTTCCGGTTCGTGAACGCGGGCAATGTCCTGCTCACCTCGCTGCTCGCCTTCACCGTCACGCTGCTCGCCTCGACGCTGTGCCTGCTGCCCGGCATCGTCGCCGGGTTTCTGTGCATGTTCTCGATGCACTTCGTGATCGACCAGGACTACGGTCCGGTGGAAGCGATCAAGGCGAGCGCGCAACTGGTGCTGGCGAACCTGTGGGCGGCGCTGCTGCTGGCGCTCACCATCACGCTGGTCACCCTCGTCGGCGCGATACTGTGCGGGCTCGGCCTGTTCGTCGCGGGGCCGGTATGCGTCATCGCGGTCACTTACTCCTACCGGATGCTGACGGCGGGACCGGTCGCCCGCGTCTGAGGTCAGCGGTCGAGTGCGGACCGCATGCCGATGGCCCGCTTGAATCGCCCGACCGGACCGTCCGTGTCCCCCGCCCGGGGTCGCAACTCGAGCACGATCACCCCGGCCACGACGATGCCGAGCAGGTTCACCGCGAGCTGACCGACCGATTCGAACGCGCGATGCCACTGCCCGATCGTCGCCGCCACCACCGCGTAGCCCGCGGCAGGCACGGTGGTGACCGAGATGAACACCCCGATCAGGGCCGCCGACTTCGCGGTGACCAGCGACAGCATCCCGGCCGCACCGGCGAGTAGGGCCACGACCAGCGAGAACGGCCCCACCTCGTAGATGAAGTCGACATTGTGCGCGTCGATGACACCCTTGGTGGTGATCCAGCCCAGCTGCTGCCACACCAGGGTCGCGCCGAGCGTGATCACCATCGCCACCGGGAAGGCCACGGCAAGCGCGAGTACCGAACGCCGGGCCAGCCGCCAGTTACGGCGAACCAGTGCGACCGACAGCGCTGCCAGCGGCCCGAACTCCGGACCCACCACCATCGCGCCGACGATGGTGACCGGCGAGTTGGTCGCCACACCGATCGAGGCCAGCAGACACGCGATCGTCAGAAACGCCACAAAGGTGGCGTTGAGCGAGGATTCCTCGTGCGTCTCCTTGAGCAACTGCTCCCAGACGACCGCGTCGCTCGGGTCTCCCGGTGCCGCGTGGACCGCGCGATCGGCGGCGTCGGACAGCACCGCCGTGATCGGTTCCAGCGTGATCCCGCCGGTATGAACGATGCCGAGCGCCTTCACATCGGCGAGAACCTTGTTGCCCGCCTCGCGCGCCACATCGGCCTGGACCAGATCGCCCGGCGGGTCGAGGGCGATCCCGCGCGCCACCGTCAGATGAGTGACACCGGCGTCCTCCTCGAGCACCCGCACCAGGGCGTCGGTCTGCTCGGGCGGGCTGATCACTCGCAGATGTAGCACCCGGTGTCCTCCTGATCGGTCCCGCCGTCGCGATCGGGAACTGACCAGAAGGTACCGGGCTACCTCCGATGACCGCTATTTCTCGGCCGCAACAACTTTCGGCGCGTCGGTGGCGTCGCCCTTGCCCTTGGCCTCGGGCTTGGCGTCGATGCCCGCTTCCTTGCGCTGCTGCGCGGTGATCTGCGCGGGTGCGTCGGTGAGCGGGTCGACGCCGCCACCGGTCTTCGGGAACGCGATCACCTCGCGGATCGAGTCCTCGCCCGCCAGGAGCGCGGTGATGCGGTCCCAGCCGAAGGCGATGCCGCCCATGGGCGGGGCGCCGTAGGAGAAGGCGTCGAGTAGGAAGCCGAACTTCTCCTGCGCCTCGTCATGGTCGATGCCCATCACCTTGAACACGCGTTCCTGCACGTCGCGGCGGTGGATACGGATGGAACCGCCGCCGATCTCGTTGCCGTTGCAGACGATGTCGTAGGCGTAGGCCAGTGCCGCACCGGGGTCGGTGTCGAAGGTGTCGATCGACTCCGGCTTCGGCGAGGTGAACGCGTGGTGCACCGCGGTCCAGGCCGAGTAGCCGAGGGCCACGTCGCCGCTGGCGGTGGCATCGGCGGTGGGCTCGAACATCGGGGCGTCGACGATCCAGACGAAGGCCCAGGCGTTCGGGTCGATGAGGTCGCACTTGCGGGCGATCTCGCCGCGCGCGGCACCGAGCAGGGCACGGCTCGACTTCACCGCACCGGCCGCGAAGAACACGCAGTCACCCGGCTCGGCGCCGACCTGCTTGGCCAAGCCGTCGCGCTCGGCGTCGGTCAGGTTCTTGGCGACCGGGCCGCCCAGGGTGCCGTCTTCGTTGATCAGGATGTAGGCCAGGCCCTTGGCGCCGCGCTGCTTGGCCCAGTCCTGCCAGGCGTCGAGCTGACGTCGCGGCTGGCTCGCGCCACCGGGCATCACGACCGCGCCGACGTACTCCGACTGGAACACGCGGAACGTGGTGTCCTTGAAGTAGTCGGTGAGCTCGGTGATCTCCACACCGAAGCGCAGGTCGGGCTTGTCGGAGCCGTAGCGCCGCATCGCCTCCGCGTAGGTCATGTGCGGGATCGGGGTGACGATCTCGTGGCCGACCAGCTTCCACAGCGAGGTCAGGATGTCCTCGGCCAGCAGGATCACGTCTTCCTGGCGCACGAAGCTCATCTCGATGTCGAGCTGGGTGAACTCGGGCTGACGGTCGGCGCGGAAGTCCTCGTCGCGGTAGCAGCGCGCGATCTGGTAGTACCGCTCGATGCCGCCGACCATCAGCAGCTGCTTGAACAGCTGCGGGCTCTGCGGCAGGGCGTAGAAGCTACCCGGCTGCAAGCGCGCGGGAACCAGGAAGTCGCGGGCACCTTCGGGAGTAGAGCGGGTGAGCGTGGGGGTCTCGACCTCGACGAAGTCGTGGTTGGCCAGCACGTCGCGAGCCGCGGCGTTGACCTTGGAGCGCAGGCGGATGGCGTGGCCGGGGCCTTCGCGGCGCAGGTCCAGGTAGCGGTACTTGAGGCGGGCCTCGTCGCCGGGGGTCTCGTCGAGCTGGAACGGCAGCGGCGCGCTCTCGTTGAGCACGACCAGTTCCTTGGCGTCGACCTCGATCTGCCCCGTCGGCAGCTCCGGGTTCTCGTTGCCGTCGGGACGCCGTTCCACCACACCGGTGACCTGCACACAGTATTCCGCGCGCAGCTTGTGGGCCTGCTCGGCCGCCTCGCCCTCGCGGAAAACCACCTGCGAGACGCCCGAGGCGTCGCGCAGATCGATGAAGGTCACACCACCGTGGTCACGACGCCTCGCCACCCAGCCGGTGAGGGTGACGGTCTGACCGGCGTGCTCGCCTCGCAGCGAACCAGCCAAGTGGGTGCGCAGCACGGTATTCCTTTCGACAGACTTTCACGGACTTGTCGCACCGGCGCAGATGACCGTGTGCACTGCCATCGTAGTGAGACACGGTGCCCGGATGAAAACCGATATCTTCCTCACCGTGTCAAGCTTGTGACACCTGTCCGCCGTCGCCGCTCCCGCCGACGGTGAATCGCGCTGTGAGACAGCTGGACAACCGAGCGAAGGCGAGTACCGCGATGACCTTCAACGAAGGTATGCAGATCGATCCCGGCCGGGCGTCGTCGGGCGGCGGACCCGGCATGGGCGGCAAACTCGCTCTCGGCGGCGGCGCGGGCGGTCTGATCCTGTTGGTGATCACGTTGCTCCTCGGCGGCGATCCGGGGACAGTGCTCGGCAACTTCACCGGCGCGCAGAGCGGGCAGCAGGCACAGCCGGGGACCGCGGGAACGCCGACCCACTGCAAGACCGGCGCCGATGCGAACAAGTACGTCGACTGCCGGGTGGTGGCCACCGCGCAGAGCCTGGACGCGGTGTGGTCGGTGCAGCTGCCAAAGCAGACCGGCAGGCAGTACGTGGAGCCCGAACTGGTGCTGTTCACCGGCGGCGTGAGCACCGGCTGCGGCAACGCCACCAGTGATGTCGGCCCGTTCTACTGCCCCGCCGACCAGACCGCCTACTTCGACACCGCCTTCTTCCAGGAACTCACCGACCGCTTCGGCGCGAGCGCGGGACCGCTGGCGCAGGAGTACGTGGTCGCGCACGAGGTCGGCCACCACATCCAGAACCAGCTCGGCGACATCGGCAAGGCTCAGCGTGATCCGCAGGGTGCGACCTCGGGCGCGGTCCGCACCGAGCTGCAGGCCGACTGCTACGCCGGTATCTGGGCCAACTTCGCCGACAAGCAGCCCTCGCCGGGCGGTGGACAACCCTTCCTGAAGCCCCTGTCCGACAATGACATTCGCGATGCGCTGTCGGCCGCCAATGCCGTGGGTGACGACCGTATCCAGCGCTCGGCCGGTCGCGGTGTCAATCCCGAGTCGTGGACCCACGGATCCTCCGAACAGCGGCAGAAGTGGTTCCTCACCGGCTACCGGACCGGGTCGGTGCAGGCGTGCGACACCTATTCCGCGCGTGACCTCGACAACCCGCCCGGGATACGCTGACGCCTCGAACGCGATACCCACGCACTGTCTTTCGATCGAGGGGAACCCATGCGCCCGACCATGACCGGACTGCTCGTCTGCGCTCTCGCCCTGAGCGGCGCGAGCGCACTCGCCCATGCCGATCCGGCGCCACTACCGTTGGTGAGCCTGACCACGATCCCCGACGGCTGGTCGCAGCGCACCGACCTGCGTCCGGTCCTGCAGGTGTTCGCCGACGGCAAGGCCGTGCACATGCCCGACGCGGTGAGCAAGGACCGTAAACCCGAGACCGCACCCAAGCAGGTGACCGGAAAGGTTGCCGCCGACGTGATCGAGGCCGCGCGCGAGGAGATCAACGCGCTGAAGGACACCGACTTCGGGATGCCGGCGGGCGACAACCGCGGCACCCGGATCATCGACCTGATGCCCGACGACCCGGCCGACGAAGCGCACCTGGTGATCTACTCCCCCGATGCGTCCGATGGCCTCAACCCGGAGCAGAAGGCCGCGCGCAAGCGCTTCACCGACCTCTACAAGAAGCTGGTCGACGCCTTCAAGAGCTGATCCTTCGACACCGAACCGCAAGGGGCTCGCCGGTTTTCACCGGCGAGCCCCTTGCCGGTCAGAACCGATCCGCGGTCGCGTCCGCTTCGCGTTCGTCCTCGTGGACGGCACCGATCACGTCGGGCGTGGATTCGCCCAGCGGACCGGTGAGATCGTCGTTGCCGGTGCGGCTCTGGTAGGGCTGCACGGTACGACCGTGTTCTTCCTCGTTGTTGCCACGGCCCGCACCCGCTCCCGCGCCACCACCGCCCATCATGCCGGAGGTACCGCTGGTACCGGCGGCCGTGGTGGTGCCGGAGCCCATCACCGTGCTGATCGCCCGGCCCGACGCCGGAACCGCCGCACCCGGCACGGCCGCGGTGGACTTCGGAGTGCCCGAGCTCGGAGTGCCGCCGGTGCTGCCCGCCGAGCCGCCGGCGCCGCCGCGCGCGGTACCGAGCGCGCCGAGCGAGGCGCCGGATCCACCGCCGCTGCCACCGGTACCGACACTCGACGGTGAAGTCGAGCCGGGAGTAGTGGTACCCGCGGTGGTGCTCGCGGCAGTGGTAGACGAATCGCCGCCGCCGGTCAGAGCCTCCTCCGCCTGGGTGAGCAGCGGTTCGCCGATGTTCTCCGAAGCCGCGGAGAGAACTTCCTCGGGCGAGGGCAGGCCGCTCTGGCTGGCCAGCTGCCCGACGACGCCGCTCAGCTCGCCGGTGTACCCCATCAACTGCCCACGGGTGACGTTGACGACCGACACCGCCTCACCGAGATGCGAAGTGGCCAAGCCGATCAGGGTGGCCTGGGTCGGCGGCAGCATGATCGTCGGCGCGAGCGCGGTGGCCTGGGCCGCGAAGGTGGTGGCGATCGTGGTGAGCTGGGCGTTGCCGGTCTGGACGACGGCAGCGGCCTGCTGGGTGAGCGCGGAGATATCGATGCCGCGCTGGCTGGTGTCCTGCCCCTGTGTCTGCGCCTGCTGGCTGGCGGTGGTCGCCGCGTCGGCGGACTGCCCCTCCCACACCTGCTGAACGGTCTTCACGCCGCCTTGGGCCAGAGTCATCGCCTGCTCGATGACCGCCGAGGAATTGCTCAGGATCGAGGTCGGGTCCAGCGAGCCGAAAACGCCGGTACCGAAGCTGCTGAGCAGATCGAGGAACGGCTGGAACAGGGTGTCGATGCCGGGCAGTGCGGGCAGCGACAGGCCGCTCATCAGCGCGGCGACCGGATCTTCGGTCAGGGTCGTCGCGGCGGCCGACGTGCTGGCGCCGGCGGTGCTCGACGCGCCCGCACCCGAGGTGCCGGTGAGTGCGGACTTGGCCTGGTCGAACGCGGTCAGCGCGGCGGCCGACGCGGGCGCGGCGACCTGAGCGACCGTCCCCTGCAAGCCGCTCAGCGCGGACGACGCGTCGTCCGCGACGCCGGACAGGATGTCCTGGGGCTCTACGCCGGTGCCGAGGCCGCCGAGCCCACTCAGTCCGGCGGGCGACATGCTGCCGTTCTGGGCTTCGTCGGTGATCTTCTGCGCGAGGGTGAAGACCGCTTCCTCGTCGGTCGCCACATCCTCGGGCACCTGCATGAGCGGGACGTCCAGGATCGCCTGCGAATCGAGGGGTACCGCACCCATCACCGACGCCGTCGCGGCATCGGCGGCGGCCATCGCGGCATCGGGAGCGATGACGCCCGCGTCCGAACTCAGCGGCTTCACAGGCCGGCGGCCTGACGGGCGAGTTGGGCGGCATTGTCGATATCGGTCGTCTCGAAGGTCACCGACGACTTGAAGGCCGCGTCGGAGAGCGAGCTGAACTTCGCCGACAGGTCGTTGATGTCCTTGGCCTGCAACGCTTGCGCGGCCGCGAACATCGCCAGGTAGTCGGCACCGATGAGGCCGAACACCGGCGTCGCCGCCGACACGCTGGCAACCAGGTCGATATTGCCCGCCGCGGCGACCTGTGCCGCCACCCCGCCATTGGTCGCCGCGAACGCGGCGACTTCTTCGGTTTGCACCGAGAGATCGGTCATGCGAAATCCCCCCAACTCGTCGTGAAAAGTCTGCACTACAGAAGCGAGCGACGGACGCGAAACTCCCGACGCGACCACCCAACTGCGATTGGCGCCAAATATAGCCGAACTCCCCGGCAGTTTTCGAGTCGTGCCACCCCCGATCTGCGTGATCCACTATCAAAACTAGAACATGTTCTATATCCTCGGCCTCATGAAGGTCGCAGTGACCGGCGCAGCCGGCTACCTCGGTACCAACTTGATCCCTCTGCTCGTCGAGCGCGGCCACGAGGTCGTCGCGATCGACCGCGTCGCCCCGGCTACCGCCGATCCGGCCGTCACCTGGGTCGAAGGCGATGTGCTCGACCCGGCGTCGATGCGTGCGGCGCTGGCGGGCACCGAGGTGGTCTACCACCTCGTCGCGCTGATCACCCTCGCCGAACGCAACGATCTGGCGTGGCGGGTGAACACCGAGGGCGTGCGCGTCACCGCCGAGGCGGCGCTGGAATCGGGCGTGCGCCGGTTCGTCCACACCAGCTCTATCCACGCTTTCGACCAGTACCGCGCGGGCGGGCACATCGACGAGACCTCCGGCCGCTCAGACGATCCCGGTTTGCCCGTGTACGACCGGTCGAAGTGGTCCGGCGAACTGGCCTTGCGCCCGGTGATCGAGCGCGGACTCGACGCGGTGATCGTGAATCCGACCGGCGTCTACGGCCCGGTCGACCTCCCCGATCGCCTGTCCCGGCTGAACGTCATCGCCGCCCAGGCGATGCGCGGCCGGATTCCGGTGATGATCGGCGGCGGCTTCGACCTGGTCGACGTGCGCGACGTCGCCCAGGGACTGGTCCTCGCGGGCGACAAGGGCCGCACCGGCGAGAACTACCTGCTCGGCGGCGAGATGACCACGATGATCGACTTCTGCCGGATGGCGGCGGCCCGCACCGGCGCCAAGGGCCCACGCTTCGCCATCCCGGCGAAGGTACTCGGCGCGACACTGCCGGTGCTCGAGCCGATCGGCAGGCGTTTCGGCTCCGACAGCCTGTCCAAAGCCGCACTGGGCGCGCTGATCTCGGCGCCGGTCGTCGACCACGGCAAGGCCGAACGCGAACTCGGCTACCGCCCCCGCCCGACCACCGAGACCGTCAACGACCTCGTCGACTTCCTGCGGGCGTCGCGTCAGGCTTGACAGCTGTTCGAACAAATGTTCGACTCATGGGGTGCGGTGGCAAGCTCAGACCCTGGACGCCGATGACGGCGCGCTGCCCGGCCTGACCAGGGCCGGGCTGGTCCGCTCCGTCCGCACCCCCGAGTTCGACGGCATCACCTTCCACGAGGTGCTGTGCAAGAGCGCGCTGAACAAGATGCCCGAGAGCTCCGCGCTGCCCTTCCGCTGGACGATCAACCCGATGCGTGGCTGCTCGCACGCCTGCCGCTACTGCTTCGCGCGCGGCAGCCACGAATATCTCGGCCTCGACGCGGGCGAGGATTTCGATTCCGAGATCGTGGTGAAGACCAATATCGCCGCGGTGCTGCGTCGCGAACTCCTGCGCCGGTCCTGGCAGCGCGAGGCGGTGGCGCTCGGCACCAACACCGACCCGTACCAACGCGCCGAGGGCCGATACCGCTTGATGCCCGGCATCATCGGCGCACTCGCCGATTCGGGCACCCCCTTCTCCATCCTCACCAAGGGCCCGCTGCTGCGCCGCGATCTCCCCCTGCTCACCGAGGCGGCCCGGCGCGTAGAGGTGAGCGTCGCGGTGTCGATCGCCATCCTCGATCCCGACCTGCATCACCGCCTCGAACCGGGCACCCCCGAACCGCGTGCCCGTCTCGACCTGGTCCGCGCGCTGGCCGACGCGGGCTTCACCGTCCATGTCATGGCCGCGCCGATCATCCCCTGCCTCACCGACAGCCGAGCCCACCTCGAGGCCCTGTTCGCCGCGATCGCCGACGCGGGCGCGGCCAGCGCCATGGCCTTCCCGATGCACCTGCGCGGTCCCACCCGAGACTGGTTCCTCACCTGGCTCGGTACCGAACACCCCGCGCTCATGCGCCGCTACCGCCAGCTCTACGCCCGCGGCGGCAACGTCACTCCCCTCTACCGCGACTGGCTACGCGACCGAGTGAATCCCCTCCTCGACCACCACGGCCTGCGCCGAGTCCAAGGCCCCACCACGCCGGCCGCTCCCCCACCCACGCCGCAGGACGCGCAGCTCGCCCTCTTCGGCTGACCGCCGGACAGGCGGTCGGGCTACGACACCATCCGGCGACGCTCAACCGAGTGCGGCGACCTCGGAATCGGTGAGGACCACCGGTGAGACGCTGTCCTTGCTCCGCACCGACCGCACCGCGCGATACAGCGGACGTTCGCCGAGGCCGGCGTCGCGCGCCTCGGCACGCAACTGCTGCACGAGCACTTCCGAGATCGCGATGGCCGCGGCGAGTTCGCTGGCGGCGAGTGCGTCGGCGAGTTTGCGCAGGCCGAGCAGATGCAGTTCGCGGCCGCTGCCCACGTCGGTGTACATCGCCAGCGGCACCAGTTGGGTGTCGCCGCCGGCGGTGACCCGCAAGACGATGCGGCTCAGGCGTGCGGGATACACCAGCAGTTGCACGCCGGTAGCGTGGGCGAGGTCGACCGTGTGTTCGCCGACCAGCCGGTGTGCGCGGATCACGGTGCCGCTCAACCACAGCCGCCGCCGCTGGAACGCGAAGACGTAACCGATAGTCGGGACAGCGACGGCCAGTCCGATCAGGATCGCGTACGGCCAGCTCAGCCAGACCGCCGACAGCAACGCCGCACCGACGCCCACGCCGAGCGCGGCCAGCGCGAGCCTGCGCAACATCGGCGCGAACACCTCGGGCGCCACCAGGTCGATTCCCACCGGTTCCGTCGCCGCCGACTGCCCGGACTGCCCGTCCACGATTGCCTCTCCGCCCCCACCGGCCCGCCCGGCATGAGGCGCGGTCAGATTACCGCGCCCCACCGACCTCAGCAGCCGAGCGCGGCGCCCACCGCGGAGTACGCGGCCTCAGCGACCGAGCTCCGCGCGCAGCACCGCCACGACGCCGTCGAGCGGGACGGACCGCTGTTCACCGGTTGCCATCTCCTTGACGCCGATCGTGTTCTCGGCGAGATCGCGATCTCCGAGCACAAGGGTGTACTTCGCCCCCGAACGGTCGGCGCCCTTCATCGCACCCTTCATCCCGCGTCCGCCATAGGCCAGGTCGACGCTGATGTCGGCGGCACGCAGTTCACCGGCCAGCGCGACCAGCTTCGCCTTGGCCGCGTCGCCGAGCGCGACGCCGTACACCTGGCAGCGCGCCGGATCGGCCGCCGACTTGCCCTCGGCAGCGAGTGCCAGCACCGTCCGGTCGACCCCGATGCCGAAACCGATGCCCGACAGCGGCTGACCGCCCAGTTCGGCCATCAGTCCGTCGTAGCGGCCACCGCCACCGATGCCCGACTGCGCACCGAGCTGGTCGTGCACGAATTCGAACGTGGTCTTCGTGTAGTAGTCCAGACCGCGCACCATGCGCGGGTTCACCACGTACGGCACGCCGAGCGCGTCGAGGTGTCCGAGAACCTGCTCGAAGTGCGCCTTCGCCGACTCCGAGAGGTGGTCGATCATCAGCGGTGCGTTCGCGGTCAGCTCGCGCACTTCGGGACGCTTGTCGTCGAGCACACGCAGCGGGTTGATCTCGGCGCGGCGCTGTGTCTCCTCGTCCAGGGGCAGCCCGCGCAGGAACTCCTGCAACAGTTCGCGGTACTGCGGGCGGCACGTCTCGTCACCGAGCGAGGTGATCTCGAGGCGGAATCCGTCCAGGCCCAGCACGCGGAATCCGGCGTCGGCGATCGCGATGACCTCGGCGTCGAGGGCGGGGTCGTCGATGCCGATGGCCTCGATGCCGACCTGCTGCAACTGCCGGTAACGTCCGGCCTGCGGGCGCTCGTACCGGAAGAACGGACCGGCGTAGCAGAGCTTCACCGGCAGCTGACCGCTCTTGTCCAGGCCGTGCTGGATCACCGCGCGCATCACGCCCGCGGTGCCTTCGGGGCGCAGGGTGAAGCTCTCGCCGTTGCGGTCGGCGAAGGTCCACATCTCCTTGCTGACCACGTCGGTCGACTCGCCGACACCCCGTGCGAACAGGGCGGTCTGTTCGAATACCGGCAGCTCGACATGCCCGTACCCCGCGAGTCGGGCGGCGTGGATCAAGCCGTCGCGCACGGCGACGAACTCGGCCGAACCGGGCGGCAGGTAGTCGGGGACCCCCTTCGGGGCGGTGAAGCTGCTGGTCTTGGTCACGATGGTCCAGTTTTCCCCACGGGCGCCCCCCGCGTCCAACCGGTTACCCTCTAGACGAACCTGACGACACGGGAGGAACGCGGTAGTGCCGAGTAACGAACAGCGACGGGCGGCGGCCAAGCGCAAGCTGGAGCGCCAGCTGGCACGACGGGCCGAGCAGGAGAAGAAGCGCAAGCGCTTGACGATCGCGGGCTCGGTACTGGGTGTGATAGTCGTCGCGGCCGCCGCGACCGGCGTGTATTTCCTCACCAGGGGCGACGACAGTGAGTCGGTCAACGCCGAGTCGTCCTCGGCGGTGCCGACGACCCAGTTCGTCAACACTCCCCTCGACATCCCCGGTCCGCCGCCCCCCGCGGCCAAGCCCGCGACCGTCGACTGCAGCTACCCGGCGGGCCAGGAGCCTGCGGCCAAGCCCGTCACCGCGCCCACCACGACGTCGGTCGCCACCGACGGTCCCGAGGTGAAGGTGGCGATCGATTCCACCCAGGGCCCGATCGGGTTGTCGCTCAACAGCGCGCAGGCACCCTGCACGGTCAACTCGATGGTGAGCCTGGCCCAGCAGGGCTATTTCGACAAGACCAGCTGCCACCGCATCGTGGCCACGCCGGGCTTCGGCATCCTGCAGTGCGGTGACCCCGCGGCCACCGGTATGGGCGGCCCCGGCTACTCCTTCGACAACGAATACCCCACCGACCTGTTCCCCGCCGGTGACCCGGCGCTGCAGCAGCCGGTGAACTACAAGCGCGGCCTGGTCGCGATGGCCAACGCGGGTACCTCCCCGGAAGGCAAGGGCACCAACGGAAGCCAGTTCTTCCTGGTCTTCGGCGACACCCAGCTGCCGCCGAACTACACCATCTTCGGCACGATCGACGAGGCCGGCCTGGCCACCTTGGACAAGGTCGCGGGCGGCGGCGTCAAGGGTGGCGCGGAAGACGGCGGGCCTGCCATCCCGATCTCGTTCAACTCTGTCAAGGTGGGCTGACACCCGCTTTCCCAGGACAGAAACGGACCGGACACGCTGGCGTGTCCGGTCCGTTTCCGGTTTTCCCGCCCCGACGTGCGAAGAAGATCATCAGAGGCTAGGCAATCCTACGATTCATCCGCCTCATGCACCGCTCACCCGCATTTTCTCCGCTGTCGACCCGGCCCGCCGGACATCGCACCGTGTCCTTCGCGCGGTAGGCTCAGATGTCCACTTCCACAGCAGCATCGGGGAGCAGTCATGGCGGAACTCGACGACATCGGCAGCGAAACAGCGTCCATGATGCGCACCATGCTGCAGATGGCCATCTTGGTCGCCGTCAAATCGCGGGAACACGGCCAGAAAGAGGCCGAGTCCCGGGCGAAGGCGATCGAGGCCAAGATGAAGGAAGCGCGCGAATTGCAGATCCGCGAGGCGCGTGATCTCAAGGCCAAGGATCCGCGCAATATCGAACTCGTGCAGATGATGTCGGTGGGGTCGCGCACGGTGGAATCGCGCGGTGTGGAGACGCGCGGAATCAACCTCAACAAGCCGGCGGGCTCCGCCTTCGCCGCGAGCGCCGCGGCGACGCCGAGCGTCGGCTACGACTCGGCCGAGCGACGCTCGGCGATCGCGGCACATCTGCAGCGTGCCGGCGTCGCTCCGGAGCTCACCCAGGTTCGGATGCTGGTCGAAATGGGCCAAGGCATCTCGCCGGAAGAGGCGATCCGGTCCCGGGACACGGTGATGCGCGCTACCCTCGCGCGCCAGCGTGGGGAACGCGGGATCGAACGCGGGATCGAACGCGGTCGCTGACCCGACTCCGAATATGCTCGGATCCCCTTGCCTGGCAACGGGATCCGAGCATCCGTCCGGTCAGTCCGGTATGCGGCCTTTCTGCCAGAGTCGGTCGATGTCCGGACTGCCGAACATCTGCGCGTCCGCGCCCTCCGGTTTCTTGAGCGGCAGCGGTTCGAGCATCCCCTTGTGACCGTTGCGCACACTGCAGTACTTGAACGGCCCTTTCGGGTCGAACAGCTTGGTCATGTGCGGGTCCGCATGGTCGAGAAACCACACGCTGATACCGGTCCCGCCCTGCAGACGGTGATGCTCCCAGGCCTGCCACAGCGCGCTCAACCGGATCACGGCCTCGCTGTGGTGCCACCATTCCGGGCACCACACCGTGTCACTGATATCGGTGACCTGGCGCCGGTAGACCTGACTCAGGTACTCGGTGACGAACTCGTACACCCCCTGGTAGCCGTTCGTAATCTCCCCATTGGCGACATTGTCGTAGCTCACAGCGGCTTGACCTCCTCGACTTCACCCATCTCTTCCGGCGGAACAGATTTCGCTAACGACGCAGACCCGAAAAGGTCTTCGATGCGGGTCTTGCGAGTCGGGTCGTTCTGCTCGATCGACCGCTTGACCGCGTCGGCGTACTCCGACTCCCACCACGGCACGGTCCGCACCAGGACCGCGGGCTGACCGGAGGTGAACACGACGGCACGACCGCGCGGTAGCGTCGCCAGGCCCTGCGCGGTGAAGGTCACCGAGGAGCTCAGCGAACGCGAGTAGCTCTTGCTGTTGCCCGACTGCGACATCGACGCGGAGATCGAGTCGTACTCGCCGATCGCCTCGGACCGATCGCGCAGGAAGGCCATATCGTCGACTCCGCTGCCGAGAACCTTGATATTGGCGGCCGACCACAGCGCGCTCATCCCGGCCTCGCCCCAGCAACGCGCGCCCTGCGCCCACGACTGCAACACGGTCATCACCACGATGCCGCGCGACCCGAAGTGGCTGTACTGCTTGGGCAGATCCTTCCAGCGCACCACGTTGGCGGCCTCGTCGAGCACCGCGAGCAGCGGGATCGGCAACCGGCCACCCGACGAGCGCGAGGCCTTACGCATGGCCACATCGATGACCGCCTCGGTGAGCGCGCTCACCAGCGGTGCGGCCGAACCGCGCCCCTCGAGCGACAGGCAGTACAGCGTGCCGTTGCGTTCGATGAACTCCAGTTCGTCGAACTGGGGACGGACGCCGTCGGCCGGGGTGATCCACGGGTGCACATTGGACAGCTGCAAGCAGCGAATCATCTTCTTCGCAGTACCGAAGATGCCGCTCCTGGTGCGCTCGTCAGCGTTGTACTGCATGGCGAGGCCGGACGCGGTGAAGTGGTGTTCGGCGCCGCGCAGGTGTTCGATCGCCTCGGTGTTCTGCGGATTCGTCACCCATTCCCACACCTGGGTGATCGGTTTGCCCGCGATCGCGGCCGCGAGGAAGAACGCGGCGAGCAGGTCTTCGGCCTCAGGATCGAAGAAGTTGTCGCCGTCGTCGGCGCTGCCGCCGGTCTCGGCGTCGGCGAAATGTCCCGCGAGCCGAGCCGCCCGCATCTCACACCCCTCGGTGCGGAAGTTGACCCAGCTCAGCGGATCCCAGAACCAGGTCGGTCGTTCACCGGCAACGCCTTGTGGATCGAACACGAATGTGCGACTGCCCTTGGCTTCCTGCACATCACGGGTCGCGTCGACCACGTCACGCTTGTTCGACGTCGCCAGCACGGGCCCGATCGCGGAGAGGATCGCCGGAATGACCCGCGAGGTGGATTTGCCCTGTCGCGGGCCCCAGATGTCGAGATGCAGGTCTTCGTAGGAGCCGTAGAGCGAGGTGCCGTCGGCGACAGCGATGCCGATCGGCACACCGGGTGAGTCGTTGGTGCCCAGCTTCATCCCCAGAGCTGCCGCCTTCTCCCTGACTCCGGCCTCGGTGATCGACGCGATCGCGCTACCGCTGCCCATGTGGTCGGCCTTGTCGTCGACCGCCAACCGCCCCACACCCGCACGCTTCTTCAACCGCTTGCGGATCACCACATACGCGATGGCCGACGCGATCACCAACAGCACGATCACCGTCGACGCACGCGGCCAGTGCAGCTTGCCCCGCGCCAGATCGGCGACCACCGCGATCGGGTTGATCGGAATGGTCTGCGGCACAACCGCCAGCGCGTTGCCCAGGTGCAGGGCGACGGCGAGGGTGATCAGCGCCGCGAACCCGAACATGATCATGATCAGCGTTGTGTCGGGTCCGACCGCGGCCGGATCCGTCACCTTCTTCTTCGCCACGGGTGCCTCCTTGTGTGGACGTGGTGGGTGGTCAGCGGAACGCGTCGAGGCGCCAGCCCTGCGGGGTCTGCACCACCGTCGCGATGACGGTGCTCGGCGGTAGCTCTTCGGTGCGGCCGTTCGGGTAGACGACCGTTTGTTCGATGCCGATCTTGTACTGCGCCACCGCGGGATCGGCGCTCGCGGGCGCCGGCTCCCCCGAGGCGAAGGTGAACGCCTCCACGCGCGCTTTCGCCTTGGCCCAGTCGGCCCACTGCAGCGACGGTTTCGGAGTCGCGGTGGCCCCGATCGAACTGTCCAGCATACGTATCATGCTGGGCCCCAGCCATTCTCGCGCGCGCTGCAGCGAGGATCCGGGTTGCTCGGTCGCGGGGTACCAGGTGTAGACCTCGCGCAGCGCGACCACCGCGACACCGTCGGGAGTCGTCGGGTCGACCGCGGCTTCGAGCAGACGCGTGGTGGAAGTCGCCTCGGGACGCGTCGGCTCGGCATCACCACTGCACGCCGGAACCGAGAGCAGGACTGCCACGAGCATCACCGCCGGGGTTGTGCGGATTCGTGTTCTCTCCCACCAGGTTATCGCTGGTCGCGTGGTCACAACACCCTCCTCGCCCGTGCGTCGCCGGGCACCGCCACCTCGGCGACACCCCCGCCACCGCGGTTGCTCGTCGGCGGCACCGACTGGATCAGCCGACCATTGCCCGCGTAGATCCCGACCTGTGTCGGGCCCTGCCGTCCGAACCCGCTGAACACCAGATCACCGGCGACGGCCTTCGCGATCGGGACCTCCCGCCCGGCCTCCCATTGCTGTTCAGCGGTGCGTGGCAACGTGACCGCGCCCGAGGACGCGGCGAACACCGCCGCGGCGGTCAGCCCCGGCCCGTCGAATCCGCCACCGCTCGGCCCCTGTACGCCGCCGCCGCCCCACACATACGGTGTGCCGAGCCAATCGTGGGCGGCCTCGACGATCTGCTCGCCGTCGCTGCCCTGCCCGGGGGTGAACCGGCCTTGCGCGCCGGGCGCGCGGTACTGGGGTTCCATCGACAAGATGTTGGTGACGTAGGGCCTGGTCTCGGAATAGTGCGCCGCATACTGATTGGGCATCCCCCCGGAGGCCAGCACCGCGCCCTCACCGGCGTTGTACCCGGCCAGAGTGAGGGCGGCCAGGTCGCCCGACACGCGCCCCGCGGCCATCCAGCCCGCGATCTTGTGGGCGATCGAGCACATGTAGCGGGCCTGTCCGATGATCGCGTCACCGTCGTCCCACACGCTGGCGGACCCGTTGCCGTCGGCGTCGATGACGTAGGGCTGACCGTCCTCGGGATTGATGCCCGCCGCCGTGCCCGGCAGGAACTGGGCCAGGCCCTGGGCGCCCGCGGGCGAGGTGAGCCCCCGCCGGAATCCCGACTCCTGCTTGGCCTGCGCGGCCAGCAGCGACGAGGAGATCTCCGGGCATACCGTCCCCGCGCGGCGATACCAGATCTCGAGTTCGGCGGGTACCTTCCCGTCGGCCAATGCCCCACCGGCGCTGCCGAATCCGCGCACACAGTTCGGATCGCTCGAAAATGCCCGCGCGCCACCGACATCCGGGGTCGGCGCGCCGTCGAGCCACGGCATCGGGTCGATCTGACGACCGCCGGTGAACCGGCCACCGGGCACGATCTCGAAATGCAGGTGCGGACCGCTCGATTCGCCCGCGGACCCGACCATCCCGATCGGCTGACCCGCGGTCACCGTCTGGCCGGTGCGCACCTTGACGCCCGCGTCCCACATGTGGCCGTACACCGCGGAGTAGGCGCGACCGTTGGTGTCGACGGAATCGACGACGATCCAGTTGCCGAAACCGGAAGCGGGACCGGCGGCGACGACCCTGCCGTCGGACACCGAGTAGATCGTGGTGCCGTCGGTGGCGGCCATGTCGATGCCCTTGTGATCGCCGCCGCGCGAACCGAACACATCGGAGATGGTGAACGTTCCGGTCTCCAGCGGCAACGTGCGGCGCAGCGGACCCACACCCGCGGCCAGCACCGGTGTTCCGGTGACCGCCGGATTCGATGTCGGCGCGGCAGCACTGGTCGCGCCCGCGCGATTGTCTCCACCGAGTTCGGGCAGCGTCGGCACCGACGATCCGACCAGCACATCCCCGGTCTCGCAGGTCTCATCCGAGGACGGCAGCACGATCACCAGCACCAGGGCCACCAACCCGATGACCGAGCCGAACACCGTCATCATCATCGTGCGGACGTTCACCGGCCGCCTCCCCGCGGTCCGCGCCGGGCGCCGATTCGCGCAACGTCCGCCGCGGCGGAGTTCATGTTCGGCGCCGGGACTCGTTGAGCGTGTCGGCGAGCGTGCGGTTCATTTCCGCGGCGGCGGCCAGCTGTTGTTGCAACAGCGCCACTTTGCGGCGTAGCGCGGTGGCGTCCATGCGGTCCAAGCTCGGGTCCTGGGTCGCGCGGACCCAGTTGCGCACCGAATTGGCGTGCACGCCGATCTGTTCGGCCACCATTCGGCAGGCCTCCGATTCGCTGCGCAACTTGTCGGTCAGCGCGACCACCTGGGCGACGGCGGCATTGCGGACCTCCGGCGAGACCCGGCGATAGGACCGGTGCGGCATCATTGCTCACTCCCGTTCGAATAGTCCGGCGTGCCCCTGGGGTTGTCGCCGAACTCGCTGAAGCGCTGGTTCGTGTCGTGGATTCCGCTTTCTCGCTCCGACACCGTGAACTCCATGTGGAAAGGAATGCCCGGCCGGCGATCCTCGCCGACCTTCAGCAGGAACTTGCCGGTACCGGGCGGCGACGGCCGCTGCTGGCCGGGCTTGAGCGCCTCCCCGGTGAGGGCCTGCGGCGCCGACCAACTCGTCACCATCTCCTGCTCGGCCGAGGTGAACGGCACCGTGGAGTCGAGCCTGCTGATCTCCTCGGCGGGTAGCGCGCCGAAGATCTTGGCGCGCGCGCGTTCCAGGAAGCCGATGGCCTTGGCGATCGCGGCGTCGGACCCCAGCGCCTGCAGGTCCTTGATGGTGTGGCTGATCATGATCAAAGCGGTGGCCAGGCCACGCTGCAGACGGGTCAGTTCGTCGACGCGGTCGACCATGAAGTCGCCGAGCCCGAGCACCTGCCACAGCTCGTCCATCACCACCTGGAAGTAGCGCTGCGGGCCGAGGTCCGCGTCGGCCAGCACGTGCGCGGCCTCGACGGACGCGAAACCGTCTGCCCAGCAGGCCAACATGACCGCGGCCTTGAGCTTCTTGTCACCGCTGGGGATGTGCGAGACGTCGATGCACACCGCCACGGCGCTGGTGTCGATCGGAACGCTGGTCTGGCCGTTGAAGATCGCGCCGAACGGGCCCTGGGTGAGCGCGCGCAACGATCGACGCAGTCCCTTGATCGCGTTCTGGTATTCGTCGGCGTTGTCGGCGCCCGCGTCGAGCATCATCTCGGCGCCGCCGCCGACGATCACCTCGAGCAGGTTTTCCATGATCGGCGGTTTGTCGGGGGTGAACCCGCCGGGCTGGTAGAGGATGCGCAGCGCGGTGGCGATCAGCGTTTCCTCGAAGTCGGCGACGCGGGCGCCGCGAACCAGTTCCACCAGGCCCGCGATCAACGTCACCTGCCGAGCGCGCAGATCCTGCAGCACCTGACGTTGCAGTGCGGGTTCGTCCGCCAGGCGTGGCACCACCGAACCGAGCACGCCCGCGGCCAGCGGGTTCAGCTTGCCGTGTCCGTAGCCGAGGTCGATCACCTGGCCGCCGACGAGTTCGACCATCTTGCGATAGTCGGGTTTCACGTCGGCCAGGATCAGCGGGGTGATGCCCTGGGCGATGCCGCCGAGCACGATCCGGCGCACCAGCGAGGACTTGCCGAAACCGTTGAGGCCGAGCACGAACAGGCTGGGTGCGGTGATGAAACTGCCGCGCATGAACCAGTTCATCGGGTCGAAGCACACCGGGGCGCCGGTGTGCAGGTGCGAGCCGAGTGGGGTGCCGATCAACGGCGCACCGGCACCGACCGACCACGGCCACAGACCCGCGACCTGGGCGGTGGTGGCGCGATACTCGACCGGGCGGCCGACGACGTTCATCTTGCCGCCGCCCGCGCCCGAGTACCCGCGGTCGGTCAATTCGGCGGTGGTGCGGTCGAACCCGTCCTTGACCACGGCCTCGGTGCGCGCGTGCGCGTTGTTGCGGCGCAGATCGTCGGTGTGGATCCGGAACGTCGCCCAGGCCGCGCGCAGACCCGACTGCTCGCGGGCGATCATCTCGTAGCGGGCGCGGGTAGCGTCGTCGAGCAGCGAGGGGCCTTGCGAACGCCGGTCCGGCTTGGTCGATTTCGCCGACCGGCCCGAACCCATCGCCCGATCGGCGGCCTCGTCGGCCCGGACCGCGCGCACCGCCTTCGCGGGCCGCGCCTTCTTCATCGGCTTCGGTGCGGCCTGCTTGGGACGCCGGCGCGGATCACCCTGTGGGCGTTCGTGTTCCAACCGGGGACCGTGATCCTGGTCGCGCAACCCACGCTCGGCGCGCGCCCTGGCGCCCCGATCGGCATCGGGACGCGGACCCCGCGTCCGCCGCTCGCCCTCGCGCGATCGACGCGGCTCGTCCTCGCGTGGCCTGCGTGGCTCCTCGCCACGGGGCCGGGGTGGACGACCTCGCTCGGTGCGGGCTTCGTCCCGTGCCCGGTGCTCGACCGGTGGACGGCCTTCGGCCGTGCGTGATCCCCGCGCCGAGCCTTCTCGCTCGTCGCGGTCGGTGCGCTCGTCGAGGCCGAGCACGTCGTCGCTCACGCGCGGCGCGCTCCCCGCGGGCCGTGGCTCGCGTTCGCCGCGGATGCGCGGCGGCCGGTGAACCGGGCGCAACGCGACGTCGTCGCGATCGCGCACCGGGGGTTCGTAGTCGCGTCCCATAATCGCCTCACCCCGCCAATGCCTTCGGAATGGTTGCGTGTTCGGGCAGGATCACGCCGCAACCGAGAGATGCCGCGAACGCCGCGGACTGGTAGCGATAGCAACGCCGGATCTTGAGCCGAGCCTGCGTGGACAGGTCGCGGGTGATGGCCTCGATGCGGGGCAGATCACCGCGCAGCGGCTCGGTGATCGTGACCAGCGCACCGAACCGGGTGACACCGTGTCCGCGCGCCTGCTCCTCGCGCGCCTGCTGGGTGGCGCCGACGCGCAGCGTCGCCGCCGCCGAGACCACGCCGCGTTCGCTCTGCTGGGCCACGAGCGCGTTCTTGAAGTCGTCGTCGACGATCTCGGCGGCGTCGGCGGCCGAGTGCGGCCGGTAGACGATCGCGATGCGTTTGCGTGGCACTTCGGGATTGGGCGCGAGCAATCGCTGCAACACCCGCTCGTCCACCGCGCCCTCGGGCGCCGCGTCCATTTCCCAGGTCACCGAGCGGCCGCCGTCGTGGATCAGGTGATCCCACTTCTCGTCGTAGGACACCGGACCCGCGTCGTCCCAGCCGAGGCCGTGCCCACCGGGATCGGCCGCGGCCACCTCGAGGTCGGCCTGCGAGGCCGGGTCGTAGCTGCGGCGGATGAAGGAGATGACCTCCTCCGCCGACATCGGCTGCGCCCGCACGCCGGCCTCGGCCAGCGCCGCGCAGATACCGGGCAGCCTGCGCCCGATCTCCACCGCTTCCTCGGCCGGGTTCTTGCGCCGCTCGGCGGTGGTCGCCTTGAACGTGATCGCCACCCGCGGCAGCAGTTGCACACGCTCCTGCGGCAATTCGGTCGCCAGCTCGTACATCACCTGCTGGGCCAGATCGGGGGCTTCGGGGCGGGTGATCGTGGACACCTCGTTGAGCAACCGGTTTCCGGTCTCGGGCACCGTGTCGATCACCGGCACCACCGCGACGATGTCGCTGGTCTGCCCGACCGAGGCGAGGAAGGTGCCCCAGGCCGCGACCCAGCGATCGATCACCGGCTGGTCCACCGCCTCGTGCCCCTGCGGCCAGGCCCGCAACACCACCGTGTACTGCGCGAACGCGGGCAGATGGATCATCCCGAAGTGATACCCACCGGCGTCGATGCCTTCGTAGAGCTTCGACGGCGCGAGCAGCCCCGGCAATTTCGTGACACCGCCGGGGATCCGGGAGAACCGGCCACCGCGATACACGTGCTCGCCGTTGTTGCGCGAGCGCCTCCAGTTGAACATCATCAGTCCCGTCTCATAGCCCGAGCGGCCCCCCGTCCGCCACACCAGGGGCACCATCACCAGCGCACCGAGCCCGCCGACGACGAGGCCCCATTTGAATCCACCGACCATCGCGCAGATCAGTGCCGTGATCACCACGACGAAACCGATCACGGTCTCTTCCCAGCGCAGGCCGAAAAGGCCCGCGCTGCGCGGTTTCTGCCACAGCCCGTACGAGCGGCGCTCGTAGGTGTCGGTCGCCGAGGTCGTCATCGCGGAATCGTGCTCCTGCCGAGGTCGGGTGAACGATTCGCCCAGCGGTCACCGGCGACGTCGCCCATCGATTGGTCCGCGCGCGAGGTGGTGTTGGCCGCGGTCCGAGCGGCCGCCACATTGCGGGCGCCGGCGGGTACCGAGCCCGAACTCGTCGTCGCGGGCGCGGGCGCACCCCCTCGTGGTGGCGGTGTCGGTCGTGGCGCCGCGCCACCGCCGCCGCTTCCCCCGCCCCCGCCGGGTCCACCGGGCCGCGGGCCCGCACCGCCATTGCCGAAGTAGCCCGCGGAGCCGGGCGCCGCCACCGGCCGAGAGGCGACAGCCTTGGTGCCGATCGCACCGAGCCCCATCGCCGCTACCGCCGCACCACCGGCCACCATCAGACCCGAGCCGCCGGTGCCGACCGTGGCCACCGCCGGCGCGACCAGGCGCATCAGCGCGGGCAGCACGAACGCCACGCTGCACAGCAGCACCAGCGCGACCAGCATCCGCTGCGCGTCCTCGCCGCTGGGCAAGCCGCCGGAGTCCGTGGTCTCGTCGACGTGGCCCGCGGTGGTGAACGCGATCATGTACACGATCGCGGCCACCGGTTTGAACAGCATGAACGCGATGATCCAGCCGACCAGTTTCTGATACGACTGCTTGCCGGTGCCCGTCGCCGAGGCAGCGGCGGCCAGCGGCAGCACGCCCGCGGCGACCACCAGCAAACCCTGCCGAACGATGGCGAGCACGATCTGGGCGAGCGCGCCGAGCAGGCCGACGATGGCGATGATCAGCACCAGGCCCGGCGAAAAGGCCTGCAGCTTACTGGTTTTCACCATCAACTCGGCCATGTTCTTGGCATTGCCGCCGGTGGCGTCGTCGATGATCCACTCGGAGAACTTGTCCGAAGCTCGCGTACCCGCGACGATCACCGCACCCAGCATCCACGAACTGAACACCACCCTGGCGAACAGGCGGAACGATTCGGCGGCCTCGCTCACGGCCGCCCCGCGTCTGGCCTCGGCCAATCGGCCGCCGGTGATGATCACCGAGGCGATCAACAGCAATATCTGGATCTGATAGGTGTAGTCGTTGATCTTGGTGAACAGTGCCCCCGAGTCGCTCACCGCCTCGTTGGGCACCTTCATCCAGAAGGTCAACGCCAGGATCAGCGCCTCGCCGAGGCCCTTCATCAGCGAGTCGACCACCTTGCCGAAGGTGGAATCCCACGCCTTGTCCTTGACCGCGGTGGCCGCGTCGCCGGGGTGGGAGGCGGCATTGCCCGCCTTGCACACCGCCGACGCCGCGTCGCCGAGCGAGACTCCGGGGATCGCGACGCTGTCGAGGGTGTCGTGCAGTTCGTTGCACGCCTCGTCGAAGCCGTAGGTCTGGCCGTAGGCCACCGTCGGCGTCGCTATCATCACGGTGAAGATCACCGCGAAAATGGTGACGATCCGCCTCAGCATAGTTGGCACCCCTCGATGGTCCGCGCGGAATCGATCCGGGCTGTGCTGTACCTCGATCACCATGTCGTCCACCCCGCCAGCGATTCCACGTATTCGGTCTGGGTATTTGCTGTCGTCGACGGTTTGAGCCGCCAGTCACCGGCGTCCCACACCACGATCATCCGCATCGCGGCGTACAGCTGCTTGCCATCGATCACCGGACCGCGCGAAGCCAGCCGCACGATCGCCAGATCCTCGGCGAAATCGTCGATCTTGAACGCGTCGGAGGCCACGAAATACCGGGTCACCTTCTCCGGCTGCTGTTTGGGCAGCCGCTCGCCCGACAACGCGGAGTCGTAGGCGGCCAGCTGCGCTGTGCTGACCCGCAATTGCGTCACATACAGGTCGCGATCCGCCGGGCGGGCGTTGAGCCGGTAGGTGATCTGCGCGGCGGCCAGTGCGGCGCCCTGTGGTGTCCGCGCGTAGCCGACGGCGAGTCCGTCCTCGATTCGCGACGGCCCGTCGGAAGTGGAGAACGGCACCGACGCGCCGTAGACACGCTGCCAGCCGTGCGGTTTCGTGGTGCCCTCCGGCGCGCCGGTCAGCCAATCCGGGTCCGCGGCGGTACGTTGCGTACCCGGTTGCTGGGCCAGCGGCTGACCCGCCGGGTTGTTCGGGATGTCCACCCGCCTGCCGAGCAGGTCGACCTCGGGTTCGGCGAATCCCGTTCCGCCCGCGGCCTGGGCGGGCGGCGGCGCGTTGTCCACCTCGCTGCCGCCGTCGCGAGTGAAGTACACGACGGCGCCGACGACCATGATCAGGGCGAGCAGGGCACCGGAGGCGATCATGCCGAAGGACGCGCGGTCGCGCGTGCCCGGCTCCTTCTCGCTCACTGCGGTGCCTCCAATGTCACAATGTCCTGCGGTAATTCATCGATCGGGTCGACCGGCCGGTCGGTGGACCGGGGATCGGGTAACTGCAGTCGCCAGTCTCCGCCGTACCAGCTCACCGTGGTGTGGTTCACCGCCCGTGACCGGTCGGAGTATTCGGTATAGACGTCGACAGTCGTTCGCTCGTCACGATATTCGGTAATTTTGTAACCCAACAATTTCGGCGCGTACTCCGCCGTGGCGGGTCCGGTGATCGACAGCTGTACTCGGTTGATCGCCCACTCGTCCCGCGCGGGCCCCGGGACGAGTTCGGCGTTCACCACCTGGGCCCACTGACTGTCCGGCGCCACCGACAACCGGATGGTGTGGGTCAGTGCCGCCAGCCCGGCCCCGCGCGGGGAATGCTCGAACCCCGTCGCGGCGCCCTGCCCCACTGTTGTCGGGCCCTGATCGGTGTGCGGCAGGGAGATGCCCTGGTAGTCCTGCCAGCCCACCCCGGTCGGCGCGGCTGTCAGGTCGGGGCCGGTATCACCACCGCCGCCACAGCCGACGGCCGCGGCGAGCAATGCGATACCGACCGCAACCGGTCGTGTCACTGTGGAATTCATGCCGGCAGGAAGGCCAGCGCGATCGCCGACGCGGTGCTGGCCACCGAGGCACCGATCAGGCTCATCAGGACGCCGTGTGAGGCGTCGTTGACCGCCAGGTCGCTGCGGAACGCGATCCACAATCGACCCGCCGACAGGATCATCCAGGCCAGGCACGACAGCAGGACGAACCAGAGCAGCCAGTTGAGCAACTGCATCATCGGCGCCAACACGTCGGCCGGGATCTGTTTATAGGCGAGCACGGTGATCACTAACCGATGACCGCACTCATGATCGTGCCGGCGCTGGTCGCCACGACGCCACCGATCATGGCGCCCGCCACCATCTTCGGCGATTCGAGACCACCACCGGTCCAGCGCTCCCACGCGAACTTGCCGCCCGCGTAGGTGATGCCGCAGATGCCCGACAGCAGCACGAACCAGGTGAGGTAACGCACCAGCTGCAGGATCTTCTCCGAGCCGGGAGGAGCCTCCGGGGTCGGGTTACCGACCTGGGCCAGCACGGTGCCGTACGTGTCCTGCACGGCGAGGAGGAGCATGCTCATCGGGTGCCTTTCTCCCACAGTAAAGGTGTTGTGCCACAAACACTTCGACGACGACACACGTTTGTACACCACCGACCGGCGAACCGCCCGGCGTTCATGATCGACCCTGACCCGACGTGGGCGGGCCGAGACTGGTGCGGATCGCGGCGACCACATCGGTACCGAGGTCACCGATTTCGACCGGCACGTCGTCGAGCGGGTCGGGGCGGCGCTTCTTGACCGCCACCTCGTCGCCCGGCGACCACACCGGAAGCGCATCGGACTCCACCAGAGTCCATTCCTCGAACCACGGCACCTGCCAGACGTGCCCGGCCAGCGAGCCGACCACCTCCCGGTAGCGCCGGATCTCCGGTGCCATCCGGCCGGGGCGCGCGGCCACGGTGATCAGGCCGAGAACCAGCGCCGGGCCCGCGAGCCCGGCGTGATGCTGGCGCAGCAGATCGTGCGCACGGGTGAGTCCGGAGATGGTTTCCCTGGCGACCAGGACCACATAGGGGGATTCGCGGTCGAACACCCCGGGCCAGCGCCCGCGCGCGTCGGCGGCGGGGGCGAGCACATGCGACAGCGTGGTCGCGCCCGCGCCACCGTGCACGCCGAGCAACCACACCAGCGGCGCCCGGCCGACCCCTGGCACCGGGCGCTCCCAGATCTTGGCGCGCAGCGATTCTGGCGGCGCGACTACACCGGCGGGGGCGTCCGGTTCACGACGACGACGAAGATTCATGGCTGCCGTCATGATGCCACCCCCGCGAGCAAGCTCGCATACGCCGAACGCGTCGTCTCGGCCAGCTCGGCGTGGCGGACGAGTTCTCCGCGCGCGAGATGCGGATCGTAGGGAATCTCGACGACCTCGCGCACCCACCCCGACAGGTGCTCGCGCAAATGCTCCGCTACGCGCGAGTCGTCGTGCGAATACTGATGCGAGACAACGATAGTGGTGTCGGCGACCACACCGGCACCGTCGTCGCCGTAGTGGTCGTCGAGCCATTCCAGGGTCACGCGCAGCCGGTTGGCGGCGTCGACGCGGGCCGGGATGGCCAGCACCAGTGCGATATCGGCATCGTCGAGCAGGGGTCGCAGTTGCCGTCCGGCAATCGGGTTGCCGCCGTCGTAGACCGCGGTGTACCCACCGGTGTCCAGCGCCCGCGCGACAGTGAGAAATGTCGCGCGGCGGCGCAGTGGGGTCGCGTCCCGCCAGAGCAGCCCGAACCCGGAGGTGGAGCGGGACAGGCAGTCTTCCAGCGGCGCCGGTTCGTCGTCGCCCCGGCCGTACACCCAGGACTGCAGGTTCACCGGGTGCAGGTGCTTGTCGGCCCCACGCAGCGCGATGTCGCTACCCGCCGCGGTCGCGTCGACCGCCACTGTCGTCGCACCCGCGGTGACGAGCTCCGCGGCCAGGCCGAGCGCGGTCGTCGTGGTGCCCGCGCCGCCGCAGCCGCCGACCACCAGGATCGGCCTGCGAGTGCCGTCGCGGCGCTCACCGTTGCGACGCCGCAACCGCACCACCGGAGCCGGATCACGCGCCAGGTCATCGGACGGGTCCCCCTCGGGGGCCTCGTCGAGCCATCGGCTCCAATCGTCTGTCATCGCCTCTCCTTACCCTGCCGCGATGCCCGTGATGAGCGTGCGATCGCCGACCAGCGCTGTCCGCACCGATTGCTTGGTGTAGGTGGCCGGTGCGCCCGCGGGCCGGAACTCGGTGACCTCCACGGTGAACCGGTCGGCCGCGACGGTGGTGATCCGCACGCAGTGGGTGGTCCCCACCGGGATGGTGTCGATACCGCGCTGGATCACGGCGGCCGGCGAGACGTCGGCGTCGGGGGTGACCACCGCTCTGGCCTGCGCCCCCGATCGGGTCACGTAGTAGGCGTACTGGAAGGCGAGGACGGCGTCGGGGCCCGAGTCGGTGCCGCCCGCTTCGGCGCTGCGCAGCACGATCTCGGTGCGTTCGGTCGGGCACGAGCCCGCGGTGTCGGCGGTCAGGTTGCCCGCGGTGAAGTGCAGTGGCGGGGCGGCGTTGCGGGCGGTGTTGCTGTCGCCGCGCCCGAACAGCAGGAAGAACACCCCGGTCGCGGCGAGCACGAGCACGAGCACCGAGACCGCGAGAACCACCCACGTGCGCTGACGTTTCCGGTTCGCCCGCAGGGCGCCGGAGGGCTCGAGCACACGGGCGTTGTCGTATTCGTCGGCGGCGGCCTCCGGCCAGGGGAACTGGACGAGTTCGGCGTCGTAGTCGTCGTCGGGGCCGGGTGCCGGTTCGGCGACCCAGTCCGACCAGCCACCGGTGAAGTCGCTACGGCGTCCGGCAAGTTGCGCGGGAGGCGGTGGCGGGGGCTCGGGCACATCCTCCGGTTCGGCCGGGGGGTTCGGCCGCTTGTCGCCTTCGGCCGCACCCCAGCCCGCGGATTCGGTTGTCGTGTCATCGAACTCGGTGGCCCGACTGACGGGGTCACCGTCTTTCGGCTCGGACTCGACGTTCCAGCCGTGCGGGTCGCCGGCAACTTTCGCCTGATGCCCCGTCTCCCCGCGCTGCGAGTCGCCGGTGGCGGTCGGCTGAAAGTCGAGGGCGAGGCTGAACGGTTCCGGCTGCCGCTCCCCTGCCGTGGCGCGATCCGGCGCCGGCTCGGCGATCGGGGCGGCGCCGGGACTCGTCGAATATCGGTCGATGCTGTCGTCGTCGCCCGTCACCGGTTCGGTGGTGTCCGGACGCACAGGGGCACCGGTCTCGGTCTCGGCCTCGGGCTCCAGCGCCGAGTACCAGCGCGACAATTCGTTGTACGACTTCAACATTCCCCCCTTTCCACGGCGCCGGGCACAGTTCGCATCGAAGACCTCTCGGTGATCAGTTCACAGAGAACGGACGGGTGGTGGGTGCGGTGGTTACGGGTGTCGCGGCAGGCGGAGTCGTCGCGCCGCCGGATGAGGCGCCATCGGCTCCTGTCCCGAACGGAAATTGTCCCCCACCGGAGGGTTTGGTTGTCGTAGACGCGCCGGTCGGGCTCTGGAATATTCCCATACCACGCGAGTCGGACCCGCCGACCGGTACCGTTCCCTTCCCGGAAACGCCTGCCGCGTCGTGGGCGAGCGCGGCGAACCACCGGCCGACGTACTCCGTCGGGGTGGCGCCGTTCGCGCCGACGCCCATGCGCGAGTACGCGTCATGGCGTTGCAGCGTGTCCCAGTAGCGCACCCAGGTGGTGACGTCGAGGAGTTCGGCGTTGTCGGTGACATTCTGCTTGACCGCGGTGAACGCCTCGTTGACCAGCCGAACCCCGGTGGTCGGCGGCACCAGTTGCGGGACCGCCCCTGCCAGTTTCGTCCCGAGCAGCGTCAGTCCGGCCAGCGGATTCGACAGTGTGGCCGTGGCCAATTCGCTGATACTCGCCGGGCTGATCACCGACTTCACCACGGTGGCGACGGCGTTCAGGCCGATCATGCCGACCTTCAGCAGCGCCTGATAGGCGGCGTTCATGTCGAGCTTGCTGTTCGGGTCCGAGGCATCGGACACTCGCTGTGAGATCGACTTCTTCGGCGAGATCGACACGTCGGCCAGGGTGGCGCCGGAGATGTCCTCCTCGACCACCGCGGTGGCGGTTTTGATGGAGGTGAACGCCAGCGCCTGCGCGATCGAGGTCAACGAGCCGATCGGATCGCCGCCGGAGAGTTTCGACTGGCTCATGAGGTTGGTGACGGCACGCACGATCGGCGCGCCCTGCGGTGCGTCACACGCGAGATCGCCTGTGGCACAAAAGCTTGCGACACGACCGGTCAGTTTACCGAAGTCGTCGGTCTGCTCACTCTGCGGGGCGAGCCCACCACCGGAGGCGACCCCTTGACGCACGGCACCGATGTTCGCCACCGCGTCGCCGGAGGTTCCCGCCGCCGCCAGCGGTGCGGTCCGGTCGGGCGCGCCGGGAAACAGTGGCGCGTTCTCGGCACGGGTCGGGTCGGCGAACAACGCGACCGCGGCGACCTTGTCCGCGGGCAGTGCTCCGGTGCCCGCTCCGACCTCCTGGGCGAACAACGAGGCGACGTGGGCACCTTGGGAATAGCCGACGACCGCGAACCGGGTGTCCGGGCAGCGCTGCGCCACCTGGGTCGCCATCGCGCGAAGTCGTTCCAGGCCCCCGGCCACCGATTCGGTGTACGGCACCGCGCCGCCCTGGACCGCACCGCCGAAACCGGCCTCATAGGGCACGTACGCACGATCGACGAGGCCCGGGTCGGCCGCACCGGCGAACATCGGACGGAACACCGTCGACAGCATCCCGGTGTCGGTGCTGGGCGCCGCGTCGGGCGAGGACTCACCCGTGCCCTGAATTCCCAAGGCGTAGAGCGCCGGACACGCGGCGATGGATACGTGTGTAGACGGCGTGGTGGGTGTACCGTCTTCCGCGCCGGCCACCCCCGCCGTAACCGACAGCGAAGCGACGGTGAACGCGATCAGCGTCCCCGTGAGTCGTGTCGTGCACCGAGCCATATCGATCCGCATCACAGTCCGTTTCGGCTGACCAGTGGAGCGTTGAAACGCACTAAACCGTAACAGATTCCGGGTAACCCAACCGCTGCCCTAATCGGCCCTTTCGCTGCCCCCGGCAAACCCGATGCGACCAGCAACCTTTCGGCGATCACCTGGGCAGACAGCGGCCCGGGCACCCTCGCGAGGAGAGTGCCCGGGCCGTGGTCGGGGTCAGGCGGCGGAGGTCACCCGGTACACGTCGTAGACGCCTTCGACGTTGCGCACCACATTGAGCAGGTGACCGAGGTGCTTGGGGTCGCCCATCTCGAAGGTGAACTTGCTGATCGCGACACGGTCACCATGGGTGGCCACCGAGGCGGACAGGATGTTGACCTTCTCGTCGGCCAGCACCTTGGTCACATCCGAGAGCAATCGGGTGCGGTCGAGCGCCTCGATCTGGATCGCGACCAGGAACACCGACGAGGGCGAGGGCGCCCATTCGACCTCGATGATCCGCTCCGACTGCTCCTGCAGGGAATCGGCGTTGGTGCAGTCGGTCCGGTGCACGCTCACCGCGCCACCGCGGGTCACGAAGCCCATGATCTCGTCACCCGGCACCGGCGTGCAGCACTTGGCCAGCTTCGCGACCGTTCCCGGCGCACCGGGAATGAGCACGCCGGCGTCCCCGGTGACCCGCTGACGGGCCGGCGTGGTCGACGGTGTCGACCGCTCGGCCAGCTCGTTCTCCACATCGCCGATGCCGCCGAGCTGGGCCATGAGCCGCTGCACCACATGATGCGCCGACACCTGGTGCTCGCCGACCGCTGTGTAGAGGGTGGAGATGTCGCTGTAGTGCAGCTCGTGCGCGACCGCGGTCATCGCCTCGACACTCATCAACCGCTGCAGCGGCAGCCCGACGCGGCGGACCTCCTTGGAGATCTGCTCCTTGCCGCTCTCGAGCGCTTCCTCGCGCCGTTCCTTGGCAAACCACTGGCGAATCTTGGCTTTCGCGCGCGGTGAGACCACGAACTTCTGCCAGTCGCGACTGGGTCCCGCGTTCTGCGCCTTGGAGGTGAACACCTCCACGACTTCGCCGTTCTCCAGCTGCCGTTCCAGCGCCACCAGGCGACCGTTCACCCGCGCGCCGATGCACTTGTGCCCGACCTCGGTGTGCACCGCGTACGCGAAGTCGACCGGAGTGGACTTCTGCGGCAGCGTGATCACATCGCCCTTGGGCGTGAACACGAAGATCTCCGGCGACTTCAGGTCGAAGCGCAGCGATTCGAGGAACTCCGCGGGGTCGGCGGCCTCCCGCTGCCAGTCGAGTAGCTGACGCATCCACGCCATGTCGTCGACCTCGGCGGCGTCACCGGAGTGCTTGCCCTTGGTCTCCTTGTACCGCCAGTGCGCGGCGATGCCGAACTCGGCGGTCCGGTGCATGTCCTGCGTGCGGATCTGCACCTCGAGCGGCTTGCCGTCGGGGCCGACCACCGTCGTGTGCAGCGATTGGTAGACGCCGTAGCGCGGCTGCGCGATGTAGTCCTTGAACCGCCCCGCCATCGGCTGCCACAGCGAGTGCACGACGCCGACCGCGGCGTAGCAGTCGCGGACTTCCTCGCACAGGATCCGCATGCCGACCAGGTCATGGATGTCGTCGAAGTCTTTGCCCTTGACGATCATCTTCTGATAGATCGACCAGTAGTGCTTGGGCCTGCCTTCGACGATCGCGTTGATCCGCGACGCGGCCAGGGTGTTGGTGATCTCCGCGCGCACCTTCGCCAGATAGGTGTCACGCGAGGGCGCGCGATCGGCGACCAGGCGCACGATCTCGTCGTATTTCTTGGGGTGCAGGATCGCGAAGGCGAGGTCCTCCAGCTCCCATTTGACCGTGGCCATCCCGAGGCGATGCGCCAGCGGCGCGATCACCTCGAGGGTTTCCTTGGCCTTCTTGGCCTGCTTCTCCGGCGGCAGGAAACGCATGGTCCGCATGTTGTGCAACCGGTCGGCGACCTTGATCACCAGCACACGCGGGTCGCGGGCCATGGCGATGATCATCTTGCGGATGGTCTCGGCCTCGGCCGCCGCGCCCAGGTTGACCTTGTCGAGTTTGGTGACCCCGTCGACGAGGTGGGCGACTTCCTGCCCGAACTCTTCCTTGAGCTGCTCGAGGGAGTAGCCGGTGTCCTCGACGGTGTCGTGCAGCAGGGCCGCGACCAGGGTGGTCGTGTCCATGCCGAGCTCGGCCAGGATGTTGGCGACGGCGAGCGGGTGCGTGATGTAGGGGTCGCCGGACTTGCGGAACTGCTTGGCGTGGCGTTCGTCGGCGACGTCGAAGGCGCGCTGGAGCAGGCCGAGATTGGCCTTCGGGTACAGCTCGCGGTGGACGGTGGCCAACGGTTCGAGCACCGGCTTGACCGCCGCGATCCCCCGTTGACCGGTCATCCGCCGAGCCAGCCGCGCACGAACCCGCCGAGACGCCGAACTGGGCACCGAGGCTGTCGGGGACTGCTTGGCGGTTTCGGGGGTCTTCGCCGGTGCACCCTGGCTCGGCGTGGCGCCGGTGGATTCCTGCCCAACCTTCGCCTCGCCCAGTTGTCGAGTCATGCCACCACCTCTCACGCTGCATTCGGACCTTGTCGGCCGAGTGCTGCAACCGCCCAGGTCCTCACTTTAGTCCTCGTACCGACCTGGCGTTCGAGTCACCGGGGTCACAGGCCTGCGGCTAATCCGCCTCTTCGCGGTTTCTGCCGGTCGTTCCCGGGCAGCGTAGTGAGTTTCCGGGAGTGCGGATAGGTGTTCGACAGGTTCGGAGGTCCCCGGCGCGTTTCCCATCTCCCAGCGTGATCAGTGGTTTTGTTCGGGACCGAGTCGCGGATCCCGCCTGAGCGGGAGTGCCTGGGGGCCGAATCTGTCAGCGCTCATCGCCTGGCATCGGGCGGGTGCGGAGACTGTGGCCGTCGAGACGGCCGGGCGGGGCGGCGAGGAGGTCGAGGACGGTGGGCGTGAGGTCCACCAGGGTGTGGGCGCTGGTCACGGTGCCCGGGGTGAAGTCGGGGCCCCGGGCGATGACGAAGTTGGCGGTTTCGGCGGGGGTCTGGCCGCCGTGGCCACCGGCCGGGAGGTGGCCGTGGTCGGTGGTGACCAGGACGGTCCACTGTTCACGGGGATGAGCGTGCGCGCGCTGGTCGACCGCCGCGACGATCTGGCCGACCAGCGCGTCCACCCGGCGAATCGCGGCGAGATAGGCGCGGGACGCACCGCCGTGCCGGTGGCCCGCCAGGTCGATCTGGTCGAGGTGGGTGAAGACCAGATCGGGGCCGGAACGCTCGATCGCGGACACCACTTCGGTGGCGGTCGCGGCATCGGTGGCCGACTCGTCGGGATCGTCGACGACGGGTGCGGTGGTGAGGGCGATGTCGGCGCGCCGGTCACCGGTGGCGGCGATCGTCGCGATCTGGTGCCAGGTGCCGATGGACACCGTGTGCCGAGTGGGGTCCGCCCGTTCGATCCGGGTGAACACGCTCGGGTGCGCCAGGAACGGACTCGCGTCGAATTCGTTGCCGGTGATCCCGTGCTCGGTGTCCCACACCCCGGTCAGCGCGCTGGCCCACGACGGCCCGGAAATCGTGATGTGCCCCGCGATGGTCCCCTGCGACAGCAGCCCTTGCGCGGCGAGATGCCGCAATCGCGGTGCCTGTGCCGCATCGGCCTTGTCGAACATCAGCCCATCGATCCCGATGACGACGACCTTGTTCACCACCTCGCCCGCCCCGCGCCGCGGAGCACCGAACGCGGCCGCCGCGTCGACCCTCGCCCCCACGTCGTCGAACGCCGCTACCGAGCCTGCCGTCGATCCCACCAGCGGAATCGTCACCAACGCCGTCACCAGCGCTGCGAGCACTTTCGCCGGAGCCGACATCTCGCGCATGTCCTCACGATGCGGGATCGGCACCGACGCGGCGAGGCCGACGCGACGGTGTTCATCGACGTTTCATCGGCTTCGCACGCATCGGACGCCTCGCTGAACATCCCGCGAACGGGCGAGGCGAGTTCCGCCGCCTCGGCGCGCACGCCGAAATACTGCCGCAGGCAAGCGATCTCACCGATGGCGACACCGAGCGAGAGTCGGAAATCCGGTCGCCGGGGCTCAGTGTCCGTCGACGTCGAACGCCCACACCACAGCAGGCCGCCCGGTGGCTTTCACCCGGCGACGTTCACCGGTCCGGCCGAGCCCTGGAATCGCGGCGAGCGTGCGGTTGAGGTTGGCCGGGTCGGGACGAGTGCCGTGGAGGGAGGTACTGAGATCGACCGCGCGGGTGGCGGGAAACTCGGTGCCCGCCAGTGCCCGGGTGAGCGTCGGGTCCTTCCACAGAAGTCCGGCCAGCAACGCACGACTGGTATCGACGATGCGATTGTGGTCGAACGCCAGCGGCGGGACCTCGTCGAAGCCCACCCACTCGGCGGGTCCCTCGTGCTCGGCGACCACCGCCCACATCGCGATGGCCAGCGTCGGGCCGCGCGGGTCGCGGTGTGGTTCGTCGAACGTGACGAGCTGGCCGACCGCGCCGACCGCCGCGGGCGGCACCCCGAGTTTGGTGTGGACGGCGCGCCGGGCCGCGTCGACGAGACGTTCGCCGCGGCCGAGTAGCACACCCGGTAGGGCGAGTTCGCCGGTGAACGGCTCGAACTCGCGGGGGGCGACGCCGATCCGGACGCCATTGTCGGCATCCCAGCACCGCAGGGTCACCACATCGATCGACACAACGGATTGCTCCACGTCATCCCATCCTGCCTCGAGCTGCTCTGCTCCGGGCGCAGTACGTTGTCACCGGCCGGTACCGCGGTTCACGGTACGGATGCTCCGATTCTTCCCTGCCGACCGACATCAGCGGGCCGCTCCCTCCGGTCGGCGACCGAACCCGCGACAGCGCGGTCGCGCCGATCCGGGCCGTGCCCGGTCAGCACCACCGGTACCCGCAACCGCTCGGCCAGCCACGCTGCCGGGTCGGTGTCGATCGGCACGAGAATCGGTGTCGCAGCGAGGAGTTGGCCGGTGAGCCGCTGCTGGTGATCGAGATCACGCCACCGGCCGGGGACCAGTACGGCCGATCTGCCCGTCGGCGTCTCGTATGCCTGTGCGGCGCAGAGGGTTCCGGGCACGTCGAGGTGGTTGACGACCAGCCCGTCGATCCCGCCGCACACGTCGACGGCGTAGCGCAGCAGGATCGGATCCAGGTGTCCCTGCCGAAACGCACCCTGATAGCGCCCGGTGCCGTTGTGCGGTTCGGGAAAACCGAGCGGCGCTTCGGTCGGCAGCGGACCCGCGCCGTGCCGGGTCATATAGGTGCGGGTGACGCCGAGAACCGCGGCGGATCCGCCGATGTCGCGGATCATGGCGCGGGCGTTGCGTGGCTCGACCGTCGACCAGGTGGTGTGCGGGTGCAGGCCGCGCCACTCGTCGAGTAACACACCCTGCGCGCCCTCGAACACCAATCGGCCATCGTGCGCGATCCGGGCGAGTTCCTCCGCACCGGTGATGCGGACGGCTCGCGCGAAATCGCCGTACATCGCCACCAGGGCATCGATCGATTCGTACCCGTGCGCGCTGGGGCCGATGAGGTCCTCGTAGTGCGCCGCGAGCCGATCCAGTTTGGCGCGCAGCACGGCAGGAGCCCGGCAGTCGGCAACGCTCGGCGCGTCGTTCTCCAGTGCGTACCAGGCTGTTTCACCGATACCGCGGCCGCAGGAACCGTGCCGCGAAGTACCCCTCGCGTCCTCGCGCGCACGGTTCGCCGCGATGTGGATCGGCGTGGTCAGCAGGGCGCGGCCGTCGACGGCGAGCAGGCCGAGCGGGTCGTGCACACCGAGCGCCGCCACCTGTTCGGACTCGGCGGCGAGCGCGATCGGCTCGACCAGCATGTGCCGCGACAGCAGCGTCGGGACCCCCGAGAAAGTCCCCGATCCGAATTGCGCGAAGGTGTGGTGGCGACCGTCGGCCACGACGTTGTGCGCGGCCTGCGCACCGCCGTTGAACCGCACCACGGCCGCCACCCCGAGATCGGCCTCGGGCGAGCACAACCAGTCGACCGTGGCGCCCTTGCCCGCGTCACCGAAGCCCAGATCGACGACGACGAGGTGCCTGTCACCGAACACCTGGCTCATCGCCCCGGCGGCAGCGCGCGCGGCGCCTGGCCGGGCTTCGAGCCGAGCGCTCGGCCGACCGCATCGGCCTCATCACTCGATCCGACGTCGCGCAGATCGGCCAGACCGGTGTCGAGATCGACCCGGTCCTCGCCCAATCCGATGGTCAGCGCGATCAGTTCGCAGACCGCGCCGGGGTCGTCGAGTTTCAGGAAGTTCTGCCCGAGCAACGCCCGCCAGTGTTCGGCGATGTCCGGATCCCGGTAGTACGACGACTGATTCGGCAGGATGTAGTACACGTGCCAGCGCCGCTCGAGTTCGCGATAGATCGACTCGACGGACACGTCGCGGCGCACGTGATCGCCGATCACCGCCCTGATGTGCCGGGCGGCCAGGCGAGGCTTGTTCAGTTCGTCGCCGATCAGGAACAGGTATCCCTTCTTGCCGCGCTTGTCCCATGCGTCCGTCGCGACATGCTCGGCGACGAAATAAGCGGCCAGTTCATAGCTTTCGGACTTCTGCCCGCCACCGCCGCCTTCGAGCAGGATCGCCCGCAGCTGTTCGTCCATCCGGTTGTCGGATTCGAACTGCCCGATCTGTAACGGCACCCGGTCGGTGTCGGCGTCGCCGATCGCGCCGAACAGGACCTGCGGGTCCTGCGCGTACCCCTTGTTCTTCAGCAGCCCGTGCAGCTTTCCCAGCTTGTCCTGCATGATGCGTGGCACCCGGCCCATCGACCCGGTCACATCGAACAGCACGGCCACCGGCAGTGAGTTCCCGTGCTCGGCCGAGTCCCGGCACTCGCGCGTGCCGACCCCGAAGGGATCGAGCAGCGGATGCGCGCACCACGTGTCATACGGCTTCGCCCGCATCTCGGCCGTGTACCCGAAATCGTCCACCCCCTGCCGCGCCCGATACGTCTTGCCCGCCCGGTAGGCGGTGTCATCCCAGTTCCCGTACCCCATCCGAACCACACCCTCTCGCCTTGATCGTTGTTTTAGTCTATTCAACTAAAACAACGATCGTCAAGGCGCCGGGGCGAATTCGCCGGAGCCGGTCAGCAGGAGGCAGCGCCGTCCGGCAGAGGCGTCAAGCGCGAGGCGACGAGAACGACACCGGGACCGGGCCTACCGCCCGGGCCGGCATGCCAGGTGACATTGCCCGAGGTGAGCGGAGCGGCGCAGGCTCGACAGACGACGACACCCTCGGTCACGTGACCGCAGTCGCGATGAACCACCGACAGCGGCGGCCCATCCGCACCGGCGAGCCAGCGATCTCCCCACGCCAGCAGCATGGTCAGGATCGGGTAGAGATCGCGACCGCGGTCGGTGAGGACGTACTCGGTGCGGGTCGGGTTCTCCTGGTACACCCTGGTTTCCACGATCCCGTGGTCGCACAGGGTACGAAGGCGATCGGTCAGCACATTGGACGCGATGCCGAGGTCTCGACGCAGGTCCTCGAAGCGGCTGATGCCGAGGAACAGGTCGCGCAGGATCAGGGGAGTCCACCGCTCCCCCACGATGCCGACGGTACGGGCGATCGAGCACGCGATATCGGCGAGGTCCACTTTTGCCATAGCACTCAGGATAGTCCATTGCTTTTTGCAAGTCAGCTGGTTACGGTCGGGAGGCACCTGAACGATTCGCCACAGAGGAAGGTGTATTTCCCATGCCCGACGCCCTTGCCGATCCGGTGTCCACCGATTCGGTCGCCCGATTCCGGCGCGCGACCACCGACAACGACATCCCCGCCCTGCTCGACACCTTGACCGACGATGCCGAGCTCATCTCACCGGTGTCGGGGCGGCTCGTCTTCCGTGGCCGAACCGACCTCGCCCCGTTGCTCACCCTCGTCTATCGCGCGGTCAGCGATCTGCGATGGACCGACACACTCGGCACCGGCGACACCCGAGTCCTGTTGGGCGAAGCGAGGTTCGGGCCTTTCCGGATGACCGAGGCGATGGTGCTCGACCTCGATTCCGACGGCCGCATCCGGCGCATGCGCCCACACTTGCGTCCCTGGCTCGCGCTCACCGCCGTGGCGGTGTGGTTGGGCCCGAATCTGCTCCGGTATCCGGGAGCGGTGCGCCGGGCCGCGAGTTCTGGGCGGTAGCCACCGGACCGTCTTCGACCAGGCCGTCCGGGGTGAGCTCGAGCCTGCGGGTGACCCCGATGTCGTCGAGGAAGCGTTCGTCGTGGCTCACCACGATCAGCGCACCCTCGAAACTCGCCAGTGCCTGGGTCAGATGAGCCAGGCTGGGCAGGTCGAGGTTGTTGGTGGGCTCATCGAGCATCAGCAGCCGGGGAGCCGGTTCGGCGAGCAGCAGGGTGGCCAGGGCGGCGCGCAGTCGTTCACCGCCCGAGAGGGCGGCGGCCGCGATGTCGGCGTCGGCGCCGCGGAACAGGAAGCGCGCGAGCTGACCGCGGATCTGTTCCGGTGTCGCGTGCGGTGCCGCAGCGGCGACATTCTCGAACACCGTTCGCGTTTCGTCGAAGACATCGAGTCGCTGCGGCAACAACCGCCACGAAACCTTCGGTCCCTCGGCGACGATCCGACGCAGCAGGGTGGTTTTGCCCGCGCCGTTGCGGCCGGTCACCGCGATCCGCTCCGGTCCGCTCACGCGCAGGTCGACCACCGGACCGTTGGCCAGCTCGACCTGCTGTAGGTCGAGCACATCCTGTCCCGGATACAGCCGGGTGCCGGGGAGCTCGACGCGGATCTCCCGGTCCGCGCGCACCAATTCCTCGGCGTGATCAAGAGTTTCGCGGGCAGAGTCGAGTTTGTCGATATGGGAGTTGCGCAGTTTGCCCGCCGATACCTCCGCGGCGTTCTTGCGCAGTCCCGCGACGATTTTCGGTACCCGCTTGTTGTCCTGCATCTTCTGCGCGAAGCGCGCCCGCCGGTCCAGTTTCGTTCGGGCGTCGACGAGTTCGCGCGCCTGCTTGCGCACATCGCTGCGCGCATCGCGAACGGCGGCGCGCGCCGTTTCCTGCTCGGCCTCGATGATCCGCTCGTAGTCACTGAAACCACCGCCGAAGGAGCGGATTTCGCCCGCGCGCAGTTCGGCGATGCCGTCCATCCGATCGAGCAGTTCGCGATCGTGGCTGACCACGATCACGGTGCCCGCGAACTGCCGGATCACCTCGTAGAGCCGCCCGCGGGCGACCGCGTCGAGGTTGTTGGTCGGCTCGTCGAGCAGCAGCACGTCGGGTTCGCGCAGTAGTTCGGCGACCAGGCCGAGCAGCACGGTTTCGCCACCGGAGAGGGTGTCCAGGGTGCGGTCGAGGTCGTCGACCGAGGTGGCGACGTAGTCGAGACCGAGCTTGCCGAGCAGTGCGACAGCCTCGTCCTCGATCTGCCAGGACATGCCGACCGTGTCGAAGTCGGCGGGCTCGCCGGTGCCGCTCTCGATGCGGTGCAGCGCGCCGCGTACCTCGGCGATACCGAGCACCGCGTCCACCCGCTGACCGGTCTGCATGCCCAGGTCCTGCCGGAGATAGCCGAGACTGCCCGGCACGGAGATCGACCCACGCACCGGCTTCAGTTCACCGGCGACCAGCCGCAACAGCGTCGATTTGCCGGCCCCGTTGCTGCCGACGAGACCGATCTGACCGGGGCCGACGACAGCATCGAGCCCGTCGAAGACAGCGGTGCCATCCGGCCAGTGAAAGGTGAGATCGGACAAGGAAAGAGAGGTCATGCGGATCCCCTGGAGGTGCGACGGAAACACGGTGCGCAGAATGCGGACCGTCCGAGAGCGCTACCTCAAGAAATCAACGCGTGGCTCCGATCGCCGGGAACAAGACCCTTCATTGATAACACCGAGCTACCCCGACGCGCCACCCCTTTTCTCCTCCTGTGAGGCCCGTCATGGAAAAGCTAGCCTGGACGCGAGTCGCCATCTTCGTGGGCGACCCCGGATCGAAGGAGTGCGATGGCGACGATTGTGGTGCGCAAGGCGGCCCGGCACGATGTCGACGCGGTGGCCGAGACGCTGGCCGCGGCGTTCCAGCACGACCCGGTGATGAGCTGGATCCTGCCGGATCCGGATCGGCGAGCCGCCGGCCTGCCCCGGTTCTTCGCCACGATGGCGCGCCATCTCTTCCTACCGGCGGACGTCTCCGACCTCGCACTGCGCCCCGACGACACGGTGGGCGGCGTGGCCCTGTGGACCCCACCGCACCGTCAGAACCCGTCACCCCTGGCCGAACTTCGCACGCTGCCCGGTATCTGGCGCGCGTTCGGCCGCCGCACCCTGGCCGGCAAACAGGTGGGTGACCTGCTGAAGAAGAACCATCCGACAGAACCACACTGGTATCTGGCGATGCTCGGCTCCGCCCCCGATGTCCGAGGCGGAGGTTACGGGAGCGCCCTGCTCCACAGCCGGCTCGACCGCGTCGACGCCGAGCACGCTGTCGCCTATCTGGAATCGAGCAACCCGGTCAACGTCCCGTACTACGAGCGCTTCGGCTTCGTCGTGACCGGCGAATTGCAGGTGCCGGGCGGCCCGATGCTGTGGCCGATGCTGCGGGCAGCGCGCTGAGTCAGATCTTGACGATCGAGCTCACCGGGTAGTCACCCTGGTGCTCGCGGCCCTTCAGGAACTCGAGTTCCATCACCACGGCGGCGGCCACCACCTCGGCGCCGACCTCCTTGAACAGGGCGGCTGCGGCGGCGAGGGTGCCGCCGGTGGCGAGGACGTCGTCGAGCAGCAGAATCCGCTTGCCCTCGAGGTCGACGCCGTCGGCGGGGATTTCCAGTGCGGCGGAACCGTATTCGAGCTTGTACTCGCGTGAGACGACCGGCGGCGGGAGCTTGCCGCCCTTGCGGATGGCGAGCACGCCGGTGCCCAGCGTCGCGGCGACGCCCGCTCCGAGCAGGAAGCCACGCGCGTCGACGCCTGCCACGAGGTCGGCGTCGGGGGCGATGGCGGCGAAGCAGTCGATGACCGCGCGGAAGCCGACGGCGTCGGCGAACACGGGAGTGAGATCGGCGAAACGCACACCCGGCGTGGGGAAGTCGTCGTGCCAGCGGGTCAGCCGGGTGACCGCGGCGGCCGCCTCGGCGGTGCGCTCACTGGCCTGATCGTCGGACTCGACCACCGCGTGCTTGCTCATCAACCCTCTTTCATCACGTGCGCTCATCGCTGCAACACCCAGCGATCCATGTTCCAGCCGGTACCGGCCTGTGTCGGCCCGGCGATCCCGTTCTGCATCCCGTTACCGAACGCGATGATGCGCGGCGTCGCGAACAACGGAATGCTCGGTAGCTGCGCCCACAGCAGGTTCTCGGCCTCGGTCAGCAGGTTCAGCGTCGCGGTCGAGTTGGCTTCGCCCGCAAGCTGATCGGTGATCGCATCGTAGCGACCGTTAGCGAAGCCACCGAAATCGAGGCCGCTACCTGCCCGCAACGCGGCGAACGCGGCAGCGCCCTCGCTCGATCCCGCGGGCCCCGGCACCGCGCCGGTTCCGCCGAGCACCGCGTCGACCGCGCCCTCGGGGAGCTTCACCGGGGTGAAGTCGGGCGAACCCGCGTCGACCACGGTGATGCCCGCGCCGCGGCAGGTCTCGGCGATCATCGCCACGGTCTGCGCACGGCGAGCATCGGGACCCTGATACCCGATCCGCACCGTCGGCTGCGCCGTGCCGGAGGACGCCAACGTCGCGGTGGCCGCGGGGATGTCGGCGCCACGATACCGGTCGGCACCTCCGGTCACCGCCGGGTAGTACAGCGAATCCTGCTGTACCACATGGGCGTTCAGCACTCCCGCGCCGAGGCCGTGCGGCGCGGGCTCACCCGCTTTACCCAGCGTGTCGAACAGTGCCTGGCGCGGCACACACTGTGCGAACGCCCGGCGCACCTCCACCCGTGAGAACACCCCACCGGTGGCGAGCACGAGCTGCTCGGCGCTACGGCTCGCCACCGTCCGCTCGTCGAAACCGTCGAGCTTCAGATCCGCGACCGACCCGGCCCCGAGATCGACCACCCCGAGCGCGTTCTCCTTCGCCTTGGCGGCGAAGTCGGTGCCCTTGGGCCACACCACGATCCGCTTCGTCTCGGGCGCGTCACCCCACCACTTCTCATTGGCGACCAGCACCAGACCGTCCTTCGCGCTGAAGGATTCGATCCGATACGGCCCCGACGACGGGAACTTCGTCAGGTCGAGCCCCCCGGCCTTCACGGTCCAGCCGGTGTTCCAGAAGTCGGCGATCCGGCCGATCACCGCACCGTCGCCGGTCTGCAGGGCGTTCACCACGTTCGGCACACCCACCGCCTGCGCCACCACATGGGCGGGCATCACCTCGGCCGCGGTGAACAGCGTCCGCCACGGCAGGTAGTGCTTGCCCGGCCGGAACACCACGGTGGCGTCCTTGGACCCGGGCTGACAGTCGATCCGTTCGATCTCGTCGTAGCCCACGGTGCTCGCGGCGTCGAACAACGAGACGGGCCCACGGTCGCCGGGGCGGGTGAACTTGCCCGAGCGCGCCGACCATGCCAGCACCAGATCGTCGCAGGAGGTCTTCACCCCGTCGGAGTACACCCCGTCCGGGTTGAGCCGGTACTGCACCGTCTGCGTCTCGCCCGGCACTTCCTTGGCCGTGCCGACGTCGGTGTCGGCCACCTGCTGACCGTCGGGTCCGGTGTAGAAGAACCCGGTCAGCACCCGGCCGAACACCGCCGCGGCGCCGCTGCTCGCGCCGAGCGTGCTCGCGCCGTTGTAGCTGGCGACCGCGGCGTCGACCGCGTACCCGATGGAGGGCACCTGGTTCTTGGTCGAGCACCCGGCCACCACGGAGGTGGTCACAGCCGCCGTGGCGAGCACGGTGATCAGTCGAATCGTGCTGCGTCGCATGATGAGACCCCCTGCTAGTCGGTCGTCAGTGCCTTCTCTGCTGCCGCTTCCCACTCGGACGCGACCCCGGCCGCGGCGCACCGCTGCCGGTCGGTCGCGCGCCACGGGCAGCCGTCGCGCCCACCGGAACCCGAGCGCCCGCACCGACACCGGCGCGCTTGTCCAGGACCTTCTTGGTGTGCGCGGCCACCGGACCCCAGCGTTCCTTGATCGAGACCAGCACCGGCACGGCGAGGAAGATCGAGGAGTAGGCGCCGACGATCATGCCGACCAGCTGCACCAGCGCGAGGTCCTTGAGCGTGCCGACCCCGAGCAACCACACCGCGATCACCAGCATGCCGATGATCGGCAGGATGCCGATCACGGTGGTGCTGATCGAGCGCATCAGCGTCTGGTTGGCGGCCAGGTTGGCCTGTTCGGCGTAGGTGCGTTTGTTCAGGTGCAGCACGCCACGGGTGTTCTCCTCGACCTTGTCGAAGACCACCACGTTGTCGTAGAGCACGTAGCCCAGAATCGTGAGCAGACCGATCACCGCGGCCGGTGTCACCTCGAACCCGACCAGCGAGTAGATACCCGCCGTCACGAACAGGTTGAAGAACAGCGACACGATCGCCGCGACCGACATGTCCCGCTCGAAACGGATGGCGATGTAGACCATCGTCAACAGCACGAACACCGCCAGCGCGATCAACGCCTTCTGGGTGATCTGCCCGCCCCAGGTTTCGCTGATCTCGGCGATGCTGATGGCGTTGCGGCTCACCTGCCCGGACGAGTCCTTGGGCTGGAATTCGTCGTAGAGCGCGGTCTGGAGCTGGTCGATCTGTTCCAGGTCGAGCGTTTCCGAACGCACCTGGATGGTGGCCGCGTCCCCGGAGCCGACCTTCTGCACCGATACCGGTCCATGGCCGAGCGCCTGCGAGTAGACGTCTTCCACCTCCTGGGTGGTGACGCCCTCGGCCGCGGGGATCTGGATACGCGAGCCGCCCTCGAAGTCGATACCGAGGGTGAAACCGCGCACCCCGATGCTGAGCAGCGAGATCAGCAGCAGCACCGCCGACAGCGCGTAGAAGAACTTGCGCCTGCTGACGATGGGGAAGCCGCCGGTGCCGGTGTAGAGACGTTCGAAGAACCCGTGCTTCGGGCCCTGCGTGGGCTCGTAGGAGTCCAGGTTCACCGATTCCTCGGTGGGTTTGTCGTTGCTCATCGTGACATCTCCTTCGACCTGGCCTGGCCGCGTTCCCTGGCGATCTGCTGAACCGAGCCGAGTCCGTTCACCGACGGCTTGGCCCAGAACGGCGATCGCGAGGCGAGCATCAGCAGCGGTGCGGTGACCAGGTACAGCACGATCACGTCGAGCACTGTGGTGACACCGAGGGTGAAGGCGAAGCCCTTAACCTGACCGGCGGCGAGCAGGTACAGCACGACCGAGGCGATCAAGCTGACCGTCTTACCGGACAGGTTGGTGCGCTGGGCTCGCTGCCAACCGCGCGGCACCGCCGAGCGGAAGCTGCGACCTTCGCGCATCTCGTCCTTGATGCGTTCGAAGAACACCACGAACGAGTCGGCCGTCAAACCGATACCGATGATCAGACCGGCGATACCCGCGAGGTCGAGGGTGAACCCGATCCACCGCCCGAGCAGCACGATGATGCCGTAGACCGCGACACCGGCCGCGATCAGCGAGAACCCGGCCAGCAGGCCGAGCATCCGGTACACGAGCAGGCAGTACAGCAGCACCGCGATCAGGCCGACGGCGCCGGCCAGCAGACCCGCCTTCAGCGAGGACAGGCCCAGCGTCGCCGAGACCGTCTCCGCTTCGGAGGTCTGGAACGACAGCGGCAGCGAACCGTACTTCAGCGTGTTGGCCAGCTCGGCCGCGCTGTCGGCGGTGAAGCTGCCCGAGATCGAGGTACGACCACCCAGCTGCGGGCCCTGCTGCACCTGCGGCGCGCTCACGACCTTCGAGTCGAGCACGAACGCGACCCGCTTGTTGACGTACTCACCGGTCAGCTTCGACCAGGCGTCGGCACCGGAGGACTTGAACTCGAGGTTCACCTCGTGCCGGGCCTGCTGGGAGTTCAGGCCGGAAGTCGCGTCGGCGATCTCCTGGCCGTCGATGCGGCTCGGGCCGAGCAGGAACACCTCGGTGCCGTCCTGCGAGCAGGTGACCAGGGGAAGGGCCGGGTCGTCGTTACCGGTCAGCGGGTCGGGCTTGGTGCAGTCCATCGCCGCCACGGCGACCTGCTGAACCTGCTGATCGGTGCTCTGACGCAGTGCCTTGGCGTCGGCGATCTCCTTGGCCTGCTGCTGCTGGGTGGTGAGCCCACCGGGCGGCGGCGTCGGCGTCGGCGTCGGCGGTGCCTGCGCGGGGAACACCCGCGACTGCGGCGCCGGGGTCGTCGCGCCCTCGGCGGGCGGGGTCGGCTCGCCGGGTACGGGCGCCGGCGTCTCCGTGGCCGCCGGGGGCGCGGTGCCACCCGGTGGCGCGGTGCCGGTCGCGGGCGGAGCCGCGCCGCCTGCCTGCGGCTCGGTCGCGAACAGCACCGGGCGGATGTAGAGCTTGGCGGTGGTGGCCAGCGCGCGTGCCTGCTGGCTGTCCTCACCGGGCACCGTGATGACCAGGTTGTCACCGTCGATGACCACCTCGGAGCCGGAGACGCCGAGACCGTTGACGCGGCTCTCGATGATCTCCTGCGCCTTCTTCAGGCTGTCCTGGCTCGGCTTGTTGCCGTCGGGGGTCCGCGCGGTCAACGTGACGCGGGTACCGCCCTGCAGGTCGATGCCGAGCTTGGCCGACGGGGAATGGTCACCGGTGAAGAACACCAGCGCGTAGATCACGGCCAGCAGCGCGGCGTAGACGCCGAGCAGCCGGAACGGATGCGCCGATCCTTGGGAAGGTGGCACAGCAGGTCATCTCCTAGGCGGGAAGTCGAGGCTGGATCGGTGGGCACAACGGTGCCCGGCCCGCAACGCCAGTGCGCCCGGGCGGGAAAAGGGACTGGTCAGTCCTTGGTCAGCCGGGTCTCGGTCTGTTCCACGACTTCCTCGACGGGGGCGTCGGTGACCTCGGGGGTCTCCTCGACCGTCTGCTCGTCGGCGCGCACCTCGCGGATCGCCTGGCGCAGCCACGTGGTGACCACGTCTTCGGCGATCTCCAGGTCGACGGTGTTCTCGTCGAGGTCGACGACGGTGCCGTACAGACCCGAGGTGGTGACGACAGCGTCACCGACCTTCAAGGCCTCCTGCATCGTCGAGACCTTCTCGGCCTCCCGCTTCTGTTTGCGGATACCGAAGAACATCGGCACGAGCAGGGCCAGGATCAGCAGCGGAAACAGGAAGTCCATCGTCGAAGTCAGTCCCTAGTCAGTGGTGGACGTGCAAGTACGCCTGACAGTCTGCCAGTTCCCCGCCGCGGCGACACACCGGACACCGACGCGCGCGTGAAACAGCCCCGGTCCGCGGGTGCGCGAACCGGGGCCGAGGGTGTTCAGGCGATGCTGCCGTAGGTGTAATCGTCGAGGGGGAAGGTGACGGCCTCGCGGTGCGCGGCGGCGGTGCTGGTCGGGCGCAGCAGTGCCGCTTCCCCGTGCTGGTTGAAGTAGTAGCTGCGCGCGGATGAGCAGTCACCGCCGTAGAAGACCGAGGAACCCAGCTTGTCGGTCATCCGGTCGAGAAATTCCGCGTTGGCTTCTTCGGTGACCTCGAAGGTCTGCTCGCCACGACGGAACAGCTCGGCGAACAACCTGCCCATGTGCTTCATCTGGGCTTCGATGGTGGTGAAGTACGACAGCCCGCTGTAGGAGTAGGGACTGTTGAGACTCAGGAAGTTGGGGAACTTGGGCACGGCGATGCCCTCGTATGCCTGAAAACGGTTGTCGCGCCAGAACTTTCCGAGGTTCACACCGTCGCGGCCGATGATCTCGATGGCCGGGAAGTTCACGTCCCAGAGGTTGAAGCCGGTGGCCAGCAGCAAGGTGTCGATCTCGGTTTTGTGGCCGTCGGCGGTGACGATGCCGTCGGGTTCCACATGGTCGATCGAGTTCGTTTCCAGCCGCACGTGCGGTTGGTTGAACGTCTTGAAGTAGGTGTTGGAGAACGTCGGGCGCTTGCAGCCGAAGTCATAGTGCGGAGTGAGCTTCTCCCGGGTCCCGGGATCACGCACCTGCGCGAACAGGTGCGCCTTGGCCAGCGCGGCGGCCGCCCGGTTCAACGGTTTGGCCTGCTTGTAGTGCAGCACGCCGACGACCATCAGCGCCTCGAGCATGCCGGTGTTGACGAGCCGAGCCGCCTTCTGCGTGAGCGGGACCTTGTCGAACAGTTCCCGCACCACCCCCGGAATCGGCGCGTCGACCTTGGGCACCACCCAGATCGGGGTCCGCTGGAACACGGTCAGCTCGTCGACCTTCTTCGCGACCTCGGGCACCAGCTGCACCGCGGTGGCGCCGGTGCCGATGATGGCGGCCTTGCGACCGGTCAGGTCGTAATCGGCGTCCCAGTCGGTGGTGTGGATGATCTTGCCCGCGAAGGACTCGATGCCGGGGAACGGCGGCGTGTAGGGCTGGGACAGGAACCCTGTCGCCGCGAGCAGATAGCGCGCGGTCAGCGTCTCACCGCCGGCGATCGTCACCACCCACTGCCGGTGCTCCGCGTCCCAGCGCGCACCGTCGACGACGGTGCCGAACCGCATCCGCCTGCGCAGATCGTATTTGTCGGCCACGTGCTCGGCGTATTTCTTCAGCTCGGCGCCGGGCGCGAACAAGCGGGTCCAGCGCGGATTCGGCTCGAAGGAATAGGAATAGGTCACCGAGGCGATGTCGACCGCCAGACCCGGATACCTGTTCACATGCCAGGTGCCGCCCAGGTCGTCCTCCCGTTCCAGGATGACGAAATCGCGCAACCCGAGCCGGTCGAGCTCGATACCGGCACCGATGCCACCGAAACCCGCTCCGACCACGACCGCGTCGAACTGAGGTACCACGCCGAACCTCCACACTGAGAGAGAATGCACCAGTCTCAGAATGACACGTCATTCTGATTACATCGAATGTAACATCGTCAATGTGACGAAGCCACCCTCGCGAATCGACCAGCGCAAAGCCGAATTGCGCAGGGAGATCATCTATACCGCGTTCGACTGCTTCGCCGAGAAGGGCTATCACGCCACCGGAATCGCCGATATCGCCACGCGTCTGGGCATCGGACACGGCACCTTCTACCGCTACTTCGCGAACAAGCGCGACATCATCGACCATGTCATCGACGAGGTGAGCGGGCGCATCTTCGGCACGCTCGACAACGACATGGAGCCCGAAAGCGCCGCCACCATCGAGGAATACGCCGCACTGATCGACCGGCTCAGCGATTCACTCAACCGCGTCCTTCTCGACGATCCGCGCACCGCGCACCTGTTGCTGTTCCACGCCACCGGCATCGACGACGAGCTCACCGACCGGGTGTACGGCCTCGTCGACGCCACCGAGATCCTCATGGCGCGCTACCTCGATCACGGTGTGCGCGTCGGCTACCTGCGCGCCGATATCGATACCGCCAATACCGCCAAGGCGGCACTCGGCATGATCGTCGCCGGGCTGGTGGCGGGGATGCGAACCCCTGATCCGGCATCGATGTCGGTGTACAGTCACGCCGTGCGGCGGCTGTTCATCGATGGCGTGCGCGCCGCTGCCCGATAACGAAAAGCCGTGGGATAGAAGGGCAATCCTGAGACAATGACCGCTGTGACGCCCGACGATGTGAGCCGCACCCACTTCGCCATGCCGACCCTGGGGCACCGCGGCTACCACGCAGACGAGGTCGACGCCTTCCTGGAACGGGTGTCGGCCACCCTCGACGGGCAGGGCGCGCTCACCGCCGACGACATCCGCCACGTGCACTTCGGCGCACCGCGCTTCGGCGGTCGCGGATATCAGGCCGATCAGGTCGACGACTTCCTCGACCGGGTGCGGACCGAGCTCGAACATCGCCAGAAGGGCGGCGCCCCCGTTCCGGCGGCGCGCGCGGGCGACGATGTCGCCGAGATGCTCACTCCCGACGATGTGCACCGCATGCGGTTCACCCAGTCCGCCGTCGGCAGGCGCGGCTACCACGAGGAAGAGGTCGACGCCTTCCTCGACCTGGTCGCGGCGACCCTGGCCCACAACGGCCCCGGCAGCCTCACCACCGCCGATGTGCGCGGCGTCCGCTTCACCGACACCCGCCTCGGCACCCGCGGCTACGCCCGCGAAGAAGTCGACGCCTTCATCGACCTGGTGATCACCGCACTGGAACACCCCGAGCGCCGTCAGTAGTTTTGGCGGCCGGCGCCGCGGGGGTTCTCGGCCCGAAGGCCTCGATCTTCCCTCCCTCCGGGCACTCCTTCGTCGCACCCTCCACTCAGTCCAGATCGAGGCGGCCGAGAACCAACAGTAATTTTGGCGGCTGGCGCCGCGGGGTTCTCGGCCCGGCACGAGCGGTAGGGATTGCCGCCGGTTGCGTTATCCCTGGATGCTGTGGAGTTCGGCTTCTCGCAGGTCGTCGGGGAAGACGTAGCGGCGGAAGGCCCAGAAGCGGAACGCCATGGCCAGCAGGACGCCGAGGATCTGTCCCGAGATGAAGTTGGCGACCATCTGTACCGTCGGATCCACGTGCGGCACACGCAGATTCAGCGCGTAGAGCGACAGCGCCTGCGGGATCATGGTGACCACGATGCCCAAGGCGCTGACCGCGAAGAACAGGGCCGCTTCGTGACTGCGCTGGCGCCCGCCGCGTGCGTTGAACGACCACTCGCGGTTGAGGATATAGGAGGCGATGGTCGCGATCAGCGCCCCGAGCAGGCGCGCGGTGAGCGGCTTGTCGCCGAGCACCGTCAGTTTCACCGCGTACACAACGCCCGTGTCGATGAACCAGGTGATCGCACCGACCACGGCGAATTTCAGAAGTTCCCGATGCTTCAAGAGCAGGGAACGCAACGGCTCGGGGAGTCGTTGCACCACCTCTAGGACTGCCACCGAATCGACAGTAGACGACGTTGCGGCGCCGTGCCCGCCCGGAGGCGCGCTAGCTCAGTCGAAGCGGTCAGCGCTCGGTTGCGGTTCGCGACCACGCACTTCGATGGCGCCGATGACCAGGTCGGGCGGCGGCACCAGGCCGAGATGTTCCCAGGCCCCCGCGGTCGCCACTCGGCCGCGGGGTGTGCGGGCGACGAGTCCGGCGCGGACCAGGAAGGGTTCGCAGACCTCTTCCACGGTGGCCGCTTCCTCGCCGACGGCGACGGCCAGGGTCGATATACCCACCGGTCCCCCACCGAATCCACGCACGAGCGCACCGAGGACGGCGCGGTCGAGCCGGTCGAGGCCGAGCGCGTCGACGTCGTAGACCTCGAGCGCCGCCATCGCGATGGGGTGGGTGATGATGCCGTCCGCCCTGACCTCGGCGTAGTCGCGCACCCGGCGCAGCAGCCGGTTGGCGATACGCGGCGTGCCCCGCGAGCGCCCGGCGACCTCGGCGGCGGCGTCGTGGTCGATCTGCACTCCGAGAATCCGGGCCGAGCGGGTGAGGATCTGCAACAGTTCGGCGGGGTCGTAGAAGTCCATGTGTCCGGTGAAACCGAAGCGATCACGCAGCGGACCCGTGAGCGCGCCCGAGCGGGTGGTGGCGCCGACCAGGGTGAACGGGGCGATGTCGAGCGGGATCGAGGTCGCGCCGGGACCTTTGCCGACGACCACGTCGACGCGGAAGTCCTCCATCGCCAGGTACAGCATTTCCTCGGCCGGGCGGGCCATGCGGTGGATCTCGTCGATGAACAGGACATCGCCCTCGACCAGGTTGGAGAGCATGGCGGCGAGATCGCCCGCGCGTTCCAGCGCGGGTCCCGAGGTGATGCGCAGGGCGGTGCCGAGTTCGCCGGCGATGATCATCGCCATGCTGGTCTTGCCGAGGCCGGGCGGTCCCGACAGCAGGACATGGTCGGGAGTGGCGCCGCGCTGACGCGCGCCACGCAGGACCAGTGCCAGCTGTTCGCGCACGCGGGGCTGGCCGATGAACTCGTCGAGCGAGGTGGGACGCAGGCCGGTCTCGGCTTCGCCGTCGGTGCTGAGATACCGGGCGGTGAGGTCGGATTCGTCGGTCTCGGCGAAGGTGTCGAAGTCTTCGTCCACGGTCTACCTGTTCTTGCCGAGCAGGCCGAGCGCCGCGCGCAACGCCACCGAGGTGGTGGCGGTGGGCTGGTCGGCGAGGACGGTGTCGACGGCCTGTTCGGCCTGCTTCGCCGGGAACCCGAGGCCGACGAGCGCTTCGGAAACCTGCTCGCGCACAGGGGTACTCGGGGTTTGCGCACCGGGCGGACCGGTGGGGACGGCCACCTGGTTCACCTTGTCGCGCAGTTCGACGACCATCCGCTCGGCGCCGCGTTTGCCGATGCCGGGGACCCTGGTCAGCGCGGCGACGTTGCTCTCGGCCAACGCCTTTCGCAGCGCTTCGGGTTCCAGCACGGCGAGCACCGCCATCGCCAGGCGGGGGCCGACGCCGGAGACGGTCTGCAACAACGCGAACAGTTCGCGCGCTTCGGTGTCGGCGAACCCGAACAGGGTCATCGAGTCCTCGCGCACGATCATCGCCGTGTACAGGCGGGTCTGCTCGCCGCGGGTCAGCCCGGCGAGTGTGGCCGGGGTGGCGTTGAGGCGGTACCCGACGCCCGCTGCTTCGATCACCACGTGATCGAGCGCGATCTCGAGCACCTCCCCGCGTACCGACGCGATCACCCGCGCACCACCTTCCGTTGTTCGGCGAGCCGTTGTTCGTAGCGGCGGCGGACCTCGTCCGCCTGTGCCTGCGCGGCCGCCATCCGGTCCATCAGCGGCGCCCGCCAACAATGACAGATCGCCAGTGCGAGCGCGTCGGCGGCATCGGCCGGTTTCGGCGCGACCTGCAAACCGAGAATCCGCGTCACCATCGCGGTGACCTGCGCTTTGTCCGCCGTACCGTTGCCGGTGACGGCCGCTTTCACCTCGCTGGGCGTATGGAACGCCACCCGGATCCCGCGCCGCGCCGCGGCCAGCGCGATCACCCCACCGGCCTGCGCTGTGCCCATCGCGGTCCGCACATTGTGCTGGGCGAACACCCGCTCGATCGCGACAGCTTCGGGCCGATGCGTATCCATCCACTCTTCGGCGGCATCCGCGACGGCCATCAACCGCAACGCCAGCTCGGCGTCGGGCGGGGTCCGCACCACCCCCACATCGAGGGCCACCACCTTCCGGCCCGGTCCGCTGTCGACCATGCTGAGCCCGCACCGGGTAAGCCCCGGATCGACGCCCATCACCCGCACCGGCCACCCCTTCGAAGACACGAACAGTTGTTCGAAAGTCTAGAGCATCCCCGCGTTCGGGCCGACCAACGACACGATCCTCACGCCGGTCGCGGCGGCAGCCCCAGCAACGCCGGATCGCGGGCGTGCTCGGCCCAGACCCCCGCCGGATCCGCGACCAGCTTGCGCGCCCGCAGGTCGAGCAGTCCACTCACATACGACACCGTCGCGGCGATCTCACCGTCCGCCCTGGTGAGGGTGTGCTCCACCCGATAGGTCTTGCCCTGCCCCCACTCCCACCGGCAGTCGACCTCGACCGTGTCGTTCGCGCGCAACTCCCGCAGATAGCGAACGTTCAGCTCGAGATTGACCGGCCCCATCCCCGCCGCGAGGAGGTCGGGCACCGAGACTCCCGCCTCGGTCACGCACGCGAACCGCGCGTGATCGGCGAACTGCTGATACGCCGAGCCGGTGACGTGCAGTTGCGGGTCGAGATCGGACACCCGAATCGGGATCCGAACCCGAAACGGCACAATGGTTTCCGTCATGCCCGCGAGTGTGCCACCGGGGTCCGACACCTTCGCGGGCCGTCGCCGAGGGACCGGCGACTACGGCGTGCTCTTCAGCCCGATCGACGGGTCGATGAACTCGTTGGTGACGATCGCGTCGGCGGCGAGGCCGTCGAGAACCTCGACTCCGCGCTTGCGCAGGATCGGGGTGACGGCGCTGATCACCCGGTCGACGCGGGCGGTGTCGAAATCACCGAGACTGCTGTCGGGGCCGTTGCCGACGATCTTCTGGGCGAGCTGGACTTTCACCGAGTCGGTGTTACCGCCCGCGGTCATCGGCGGACCGTCGGGAACCGTCTGGGCGATGCGCAGCAGCGCCGCGTTGACCGGTTCCGGATCGCTGATGTAGTCGATCTGGGCCTGCTGCAGCATCGGCACCAGCTTGCTCAGGCAGGGGCCGAGTTTTTCCCTGTCACCGGCGCGTACCGACCAGGCATGCGGATAGATCTCATAGCCGGACTCGTGGACCAGCAACGACTTCACCGGCTTGAGCCACCCCTTCACGTCGTGTTCCCAGCGGTAGGGCTCGTTGGAGACGTAGCCCTGCTGCATCACTCGGCCGTGTTCGGCGACGAAGCGGCTCGGGGTGCCGTCGAAGGAGGCGTCGGCCTGGTCGGGTTTCACGTCGCCGTGGGCGATCAGGTAGTCCATGAACAGCTTGCCCTCGCTGTAGACGACGGGTGCGCCGGACGCGGGAACGTCCTTCCACGACGTGATCTGCGGGTAGGTCGCCGGATCGAACAGGACGATCTGCGGATTGACGTCGAGTGAGGCGAACACCCCGGTCACCGGGAATTTCGCCTGCGCCCGCACCGCGTCGTCGGTCGGGACGAAACCGAGGGTGATGCTCTGGTCCTGATACATCTGCGCGGGCACCGGCTGACCACCGAGGAACGGACCACCGAGGCGCACTTCGACATTCACCCCGGTGTCACCGAGCGGACCGGAGTACGCGCCTTTCTTCACATCGACCGTGCCGTTCGGCCCGACCAGCTGATACGCCGCCGCCCGCTCCGGCGTGGCGAACCAGTCCGTCTGAACGACCACGGTCGACGGGCAGACACCGGCGAGGACACCCTGCCCGGTGGGGCCGGGCACCGAGGTCGCACTGTTGCAGGCGGTCAGCACTGTGGCGCCGGCCAGCACGGCCGTGGCGAGGAGAGGTTTGCGCACCGGGAATCCTTCGGGGTCGAGCGAATGTGAGGGTGGGACAGGAGAAGTGGGCTACTTGCCGCGACGCAGTCCGTGCGCCCGGTCGACGCGCCCGGCCAGGAAGTCGAAGAACCAGAACAGGATCAGGCCGACCAGCGAGGACATCAGCAGCGCGGTGAGCAGTTCCTCGGTGGCGAGTTGCTGACGGTAGACATCGATCATCCGGCCGATGCCGGGCTCGCCCTGACGGAAGAAGAAGTCGGCCACGATGGAGCCGATGATGGCCATGCCGCCGGAGATCTTGAACCCGGAGATCATCGCCGGAAGCGCTGTGGGCAGTTGCAGTTTCAGCAACCGCTGCCACCGCGAGGCGCCGTGCAGGGTGAACAGGTCGTGCTCGGCGGGAGCCACCGATTTGAGCCCGAACAGCGTATTGGTGATCACCGGGAACAGCGCCACCATCACGCACACGATCACCCGGCTGGAGAACTCGTAGCCGAACCAGAAACCGAACAGCGGCACCACCGCGAGGATCGGGATCGTCTGCAGCACCACCGCGTACGGATACAGCGAGTATTCGGCCCAGCGTGCCTGGCTCATGACCACCGCGAAGCCGACGCCGAGCGCGATCGCGATCACCAGTCCCACGAGCGCGACCTGCACCGTCGACCACAGCGCGGTCAGGATCGTCGATCGCGCCAGCGGATCGAGCAGCCCCTTGCCGATCACCTGTTCCGGCGCGGGCAGCAGGAACCGCGACTCCTCGGCCAGCAGTTGGTGGCTGACCAGCGACCAGAGCCCGAGGACTGCGACGAACACCAGGATCGGCGCGATGACACGCACCGGGGCGACCCGGAAAGGCCAGCGGTACTTCGGTTTCGCCGCCGATTCCGCGACGGCTCCCCCGGCGATGGCGACGGTGGTCATGCGGCGGCCACCTGTCCACGCAGCGCGGCCGATACCTCGGCGCACAGATGGGCGAATTCGGGGGTGTAGCGCAGCTCCGGGGTGCGCGGGAAGTCGAACGGGACCGGGATGTCGGCAGTCACCCGGCCCGGCCGGCCCGTGAGCACGACGACCCGAGTGGACAGGAACACCGCCTCTCCCACCGAGTGGGTGACGAACACTCCCGCGAAACCGTCGCGGCGGAACAGGGTGCCGACTTCCTCGTTCAGGCGCTGCCGGGTGATCTCGTCCAGCGCGCCGAACGGCTCGTCGAACAGGAACAGCTCCGGCTGCGACGTGAGGGCGCGCGCGATGGAGGCGCGCATCCGCATGCCGCCGGACAGCTGGGCGGGTTTGTGCTTCTCGAACCCGGCCAGTCCGACGCGTTCGATGGCGTCCGCGGCGGCGGCCCGGCGGGTGGTCTTGTCGACGCCTTCCAGCTCGCCGGGCAGTTCCACGTTCTGCCGCACTGATCGCCATGGCAGCAGGGTGGACTCCTGGAAGACGTAGCCGAGGCGGCGGGTGCCGACACCGACCGTGCCCGTGGTGGGCTTCTCGAATCCGGCGGCCAGGCGGAGCAGGGTCGATTTGCCGCAGCCGGAGGGCCCGACCAGCGAGACGAATTCGCCACTGCGAACAGCGATGTCGATATCGGCGACGGCGGTGGTGCCGTTGTCGAAGGTCAACGTCACATTGTCGAAGGACAAGGCGGGGGCGGGCTCGTCGCGTTCAGCAGTCGTATACGAGTCCCGGCCCGATACTGCGGGGGCGGTGGAAACCGTGGCGCTCATGCACTATTTCTAGTGGCATACCATTGCCACCAGCGGTCAGCGCGATTACGTCCCTGTTTCGTATACGATCAGTTCGCAGTGCGGGTATCCGCCCGGGACACGATCTGGCCGCGCTTCACCACCAGCTGCCGGGTGGGCAGCTGGACCACCGCGGCGGCGGGCGTTTCGGCCTCCACCACGAACAGATCGGCGGGTGCGCCGACCGCGAGCCCGTAGTCGTCGAGGCCGAGAACCCTCGCGCCGCCATAGGTTCCCGCGGCCAGCGCGAGTTCGATCTCGGCATCGGCGACAAGGCGGTCACGATAGGCGACGGTGTTCACGCGGCGCAGCATGTCGCCGTCGCCGTACGGCGTCCACAGGTCGCGAATGCCGTCGTTGCCCAGAGCCAGGGTGGCGCCCGCCTCGTGCATCACGCGGACGGGAACGACCGCCGCCTCACCGACCGCGCAGGTCACCATGGCGACACCCGCCTCGGCGAGCGCGTCGGCGATGCGGCGCTGTTCGTCGTCGGATCGCCCGCCCATCGCATAGGCGTGACTGATGGTGACCCGGCCGGAAAGGCCGGTCGCCCTGGTGCGTTCGATGATCAGGTCGAACTCCCACACACCCATGGCACCGCCGTCGTGCAGGTGGATATCGACCTTGGCGCCGAATTTGTCGGCGAGATCGAAGATCACATCGAGTTGCCCGACCGGGTCGTTGTCGTAGCCCGCCGGATCGAGGCCGCCGACGACTTCGACACCATCGGCCAGCGCCGCGGCCATCAACGCGGCGGTGCCGGGACGCGTGATCAGCCCACCCTGCGGGAAGGCGACCAGTTCCACCTCGACCCGCCCCGCGTGCCGTTCGGCGGCGGCCCGCACCTGCTCGACGCCCCGCAACCCGATGCCGGGATCGATGTCGACGTGGCTGCGCACGAAGGAGGTGCCGTATCCGACCATGGCACCCAACAGATTCGCGGCGTATTCGGCATTCGGAATGCCGAGTTCGGCACGGCGGCGTTCCCCGTTGGCGATGCGCCCGGCCAGCGTCCGACCACCCGAGTTGGCCACCCATGGCGCGCTGTACAGGGTTTTGTCCAGATGACAGTGGGTGTCCACGAGGCCGGGCAGTACCAGCGCCCCGTTCAGCTCGATGACTCGGCGCCGGGAGCGGTGAGGCCGGTGCCGATCGCGGCGATCCGGCCGTCGGCGAGGTGGAGGTCAGCGAGTTGCGGTGTGGTACCGGGTGTCCACGGTCGGCCACCGCGCAGGAGCAGGTCGGTCATCAGAAGTCCTTTCGGTCGCGGGTAGGGAGTCGTGCGATGAGCGGTCGTCGTATGCCCCGGCGCACTGTCAGCCGGTGACCAACATGGCGGACCCGGCGCCGACCCCGAAGACGATCACCACGGTCCGGAACACGGCCGGGCGCAGACGATCGGCGAACTTCGCGCCGAGGACACCGCCGAACAGACAGGCCGGCGCGAGGATCGCGACGACGAGCCAGTCCACCGGCCCGAACAGCGCCACCGCCACCATCGCGGTGGTCGAAACACTCAGCGTGAGGACGCTCTTCAGGCCGTTGAGCAGTTGCGCGGAGGCATCGAGGCCGAGTGCGAGAGCGGTCAGCAGCACGATGCCCATGCCGCCGTTGAAGTAGGCGCCGTAGACGCTGCCGACGAAGACCCCGAGATAGAGGGTGATGCGCGAATCGGGCCGGCGGGCACCGAGAGTGCGCGAGAGCCAGGGTTGTGCGGCGAACACCGCGGTCGCCCCGAGGACCAGGAACGGCACCAGCGCGGCGAACACCTCGGGGGGTGCGGCGAGCAGTGCGAGCACACCGAGACCGGCACCGGCGACGCTGATCACGACGAGCCGCGGCAGCAGTGCGCGGTAGTCCTCGGCACGCTTGCGCAGGGCCGCCGCACCGCCCAGGTAACCCGGCCAGACCGCGACCGAGTTGGTGACCGTGGCGGTCACCGGGGGCAGGCCGAGTGCGAGTAGCGCGGGGAACGACAGCAGGCTGCCGCCGCCCGCGATGGCGTTGCAGAAGCCTGCGCCGAGTCCTGCGGCCAGCAGCAGCGCTAGATGCACGGGGTCCATGAAATCCTTCCGACAGAGCGTCGTGCGATCGTATACGACAGCGGTCGAGGGGTCGCGCCGAGCGATGTCACCGGCAGAACACCCGCCCGAATGCCGTAGATTCGGAGCAATCCTTCGAAGACCGGGCGCCGGTTCGTAGCCGACCGGCGCGCGGCTCCGCCATTCGACCGTTGGGGGCGACGTGAGCAGCACCGTCCGACGCATGACACCGCAGCAGGTGTGCCGCGCGATCCGCGACGACATCATCCGTGGCGATTTCCGCCCCGGGCAGCGCCTCACCGAGGACACTCTGGCCGAGCGATACGGTGTCTCCCGCGTGCCGGTCCGGGAAGCATTGCGGACGCTCGAGGCCGAGGGATTCGCCTGGTCGCGCCCCTACGCGGGGACCTTCGTCGCCGAGCTCACCGAGGCTGAGGCGGCCGATCTGCTCGAGATCAGGGCACTGCTGGAACCGATGTGCGCCGGTAGGGCCGCCGTGCGCCGTTCGCCCGAACAGCTGGGACGACTCAAGGAACTCACCTCGCTCGGCCAGGAAGCGGTGCGCGACGGCAGACTCGGCGAACTCGCCCGGCTCAACAGCCGCTTCCACGAGGTGCTCGCCGAGGCGTCGGGCAGCGCGCTACTCAGCCAGCTCATCACCCAGCTGAGCTGGAAGATCGCCTGGGTGTACGCGGTCGAACTCCCGCGGCGCGCCGAGGATTCCTGGCGCGAGCACGAGGAGATCTGCGCGGCGCTGGAGGCACAGGATCCCGACCGGGCGAGCGCGGTGGTCGCCGAGCACATTGCCCACGCCACCTCGGCTTATCGCCTGCGACCACGTGCCGGCGCCGAGACTGCGCCCGAGCCCGTTCCCCCGCCGGTACCTACGCCCTGAGTACCGCGCCTGCGCGCCGATGGCGTAACACAGGCGCAGCAATCGCCGCCATCACCCGAAACCTCAGCGTCGTATACAAACGTTGTCCCGTTCTGCGACTGGAGGTTTTCATGGTCGATCTGCTGCTGCGTCGCGCGTGTATCGCCGATGACGCCGACCCGGTCGATATCGCCGTCACCGAAGGCTTGATCACCGCGATCGGACCCGCCTTGCCCGGTAGCGCGGCGACCGAGATCGATTGCGCGACAAGGGTCGTCATTCCCGGGCTGGTCGAATCCCATGTGCACCTGGACAAGGCTCTGCTCGATCGCCGGCGCAGCGCGCCCGACGGCACCCTCGCGAGCGCGATCGAGGTGACCGGCGAACTCAAACGGGGGTTCACCGCCGACGGGGTTCGCGACCGCGCGCGCCGGATTCTCGATCAGGCGATCACCCACGGCACCACCGCACTTCGCGCCCACCCGGATGTCGATCCGATTGTCGGGCTACTCGGCGTCGAGGTGCTGTTGGAGCTGCGCGAGGAGTATCGCGACCTGATCGACCTCCAGATCGTCGCCTTTCCACAGGAGGGAATCCTGCGCGCACCCGGCACGCTGGAACTGCTCCGCGCAGCGCTGCGTCTGGGCGCCGATGTCATCGGCGGATGCTCCTACAACGAAGCCGACGTCGCCGACTGCCGCCGCCACGTGGACCTGGTCTTCGAACTGGCCGCCGAATTCGGCGTCCCCGTCGACATCCACGCCGACTTCGCCGACGACGCCACCGACCCCCGCTTCGCGATGGCCGACTACATCGCCGAGGCCACCCAGCGCTCCGGTCTGCGCGGCCGGGTCGCCCTCGGCCACGTCACCTCTTTGGCTGCCCGTCCCCCGCGCGAACGACAGGCGACCATGGCCCACCTCGCCCAGGCAGGCGTCGCCGTGGTTCCGCTGCCCGCCACCGACATGCACCTCGGCGGGCGAGGCGATCAGGCCGCGGTGCGCCGTGGCGTCGCACCGGTCCGTGAACTGTGGGCCGCCGGTGTGACAACCGCTTACTCCTCCAACAACATTCGCAATGCGTTCACCCCCTACGGCAACGCCGATCTCCTCGACATCGGTCTGTTCCTCGCCCAGACCGGGCATCTGTCCGGCGACACCGACCTGCGCCGCGTCCTCGACATGGCCACCACCGACGCGGCCAGGGTGCTCGGCATCGCCGAGCACCACGGTCTGCGCGTCGGCGCCCGAGCCGATCTGGTCGTCCTCGGCACACATCGCCTCGCCGACGCCCTGCTCGACCGCCCCGACCGCTGCTACGTCATCAAGGCAGGCCGAATCATCGCCCGCACCACACGCGTCACCGAAATCCTCGCCCCCGCTGTCCACGCACGCTGATCCGGCGCTCGACGGACCGACTTCGCTCGTGGGGCATCCACTGCGTCGGCTCAGGCCGCGCTGTGGTTGCCGCGGTGGACGAGGGCGTCGATGCGCCGTTTGAAGGCATTGAATTCCGGTGTGGTGGAGTCGCGTTCGCCGGGCAGGTGGATCTCGACGATCTCGCGCACATGGCCCGCGTTGCCGTGGGCCGCACCACCGGCCATCACCACGACACGGTCGGCCAGGTAGACCGCCTCGTCGATGCTGTGGGTGACGAACACGACGGTCACCGCGGTCTCGTGGTGGATGCGTTTCAGCTCGGCCTGCATGTCCGTGCGGGTGAGGGCGTCGAGTGCGCCGAACGGCTCGTCCATCAGCAGCACCGCGGGACTGTTCGCCAGCACTCTGGCGATCGCCACGCGCTGCTGCATGCCACCGGAGAGCTGGTGCGGGAACGACTCGCGCACCCGGGACAGGCCGACGGTATCGAGCCATCGGTCGGTGATCTCACGGATGTCGGGCCGGGTCATTCTGGCCTGTTTCGGTCCGTAGGCGATGTTCTCGGCGACCGTGAGCCAGGGGAACAGCCCGTAGTCCTGGAACACCACACCGCGCTCGGGACCCGCCCCGCTCACCGGTTCGTCGGCGACAGTGACCGTGCCCTTGGAGCCTGCCTCCAAACCGGCGAGAATCCGCAGCAGCGTGGACTTTCCGCAGCCGCTGGCGCCGACCACGCAGACGAATTCACCTGCCGCGATGTCGAGTTCGACGCCGTCGACGGCGAATCCGGCCGCACCGGCATATCGCTTACCGAGCCCGTCGACGACGATGCGCGCGGGGCGCTGCGGGCGGCGGCGGGTGGAGTAGATCTTCATGAGGGTCCTGTCTGCTCGATCACGGTAGGAGCGGCCTACGGCCCGCCAACAGCCTCACCAGCAGCATCAGCAACCGGTCGGCGACGAATCCGGCCAATCCGATCACGATCATCACCGCGATGATCAGGTCGGTGCGTGACTGTTCTCTGGCCTGGGTGATCAACGCCCCCAAGCCGATTCGGATACCGACCGTCTCGCCGACGACGAGGATCACCCACGACAGGCCGAGCGCGATCCGCAGACCGGAGACGATGCTCGGCACGGCGGCGGGCAGCACCACCTTGTACAGCGTGTGCGCGGGTCGGGTGCCCAGCATCGCGGCGGCCTCGAGCAGCCGGTCCGGTACCGCCCGCACCCCGGCGATCGTGTTCAGCAGGATCGAGAACACCGCGGCGAGGAACACCAGGAAGATCGTGGAGCGGTCACCGAAGCCGATGATCAGCAGTGACAGCGGCGCCCACGCGGTCACCGGGATCGGGCGGACCAGGTTGACGGTCGGTTCGAGCATCCGGTAGACCAGCCGGGAGCGACCCATCACGATGCCGAGCGGGATCGCGACGGCGGCCGCGAACAAGAACCCCTGCACCACCCGCAGCGTGCTCGCGTACAGGTGCAACCACAGGGTGCCGCTGTAGGTGTCGCCGATGACGCCGCCGAACGCGAGGTCGGCCAGGCGCCGCGCCACCTCGTACGGTTTCGGCAGGAATTGCATCTGGATACCGAACGGCAGCGTCCACGCGCCGTCGACACCACGATCCCACAGCAGCCCGAGCAGCAGCGGGACCGGCAGGGCCCACAGCACCGTCAGCACCCGGTCGGGAAGTCGCCGTCGACGCGCGGGCGGCGCCTCGGTGGTGCGGACGACCGGTGGTGCGTCGAGCGCTGTCATCGCCCGATACCCGCGGGGGTCAGGAACCCGGTGTCGAACACCTTCGCCATATCGGGTGCCTTGGACAGCTGGTCGAAGGCCCGCATCTGCTCGGCGAGGGCGACCACCCGGCCGCGATACTCGTCATCGAGTTCCCACCGCAACCAGACGTTCTTCGTCGCGGTGTCGACGATCGTGCGGTCGAGGCCGAAGGTGTCGACGAGCCCGTCGACCCAGGCGGTGTGATCGCCCTTCATGTACTCGATCGCCTGGACGAAGCTGCGCACGGTCTGCTGCACCCGGTCGCGATCCTGGTCGATCAGCGCGCCCCTGGTACCGAAGACGATGTTCACCGCGCCGATCGCGGTGTCGTACGGCGAGACGATCGGATGCGCGCCGACCCCCATGACGATCGACGGTGCGGTCTCGGCGCTCAGGAACGCGTCGATCTGGCCGGACTTGTAGGCGTTGGCCATGTCCGAGTAGGAAAGGTTGACCAACTGCACGTCGGTGGCCGGGTCGAGGCCGTGCGCGGTCAAGGTGAGCCGCAGCAGGATCTCCTGCGACGAGCCCTGCGGGAATCCGATCTTCTTGCCGCGCAGCCCGTTCACCGTGGTGATCTCCGGCTTGCCGACGAACGCCGACCCGCCGTCAGCGGCCGAGGCGACGATCTTCACATCCTGACCCGCGGCACTGCCCGCCAGGATCGACGGTGCGCCGAGCACTCCGAAATCGATGGCACCCGAGGCGATCGCGTTCTTGATATCGGGTGAATTCTCGAACAGCACGATCTCGTAGGTCGTGCCCGCGGGGGCGAAACGCTGCATGAAGTAGGGCGCGTAGAGATGCGGCTGCCCCCGCAGGGTGCCGATTCGCACCGATGCCGGGTCGCTGCCGCCGCCCGGTGTCGATACGCAGGCGGTCAGGCCCGTGACGATGAGCAAGGCCGCGATCACGGCCGAGAGAACCCGGCGCAGTGGGCGATTCATCGGTGCAGTGGTGGCGGTCCACGGCATGTCGGAGGCAGGCATTGCGGGTCCATTTCTCATAGGTTCGCCAGTCGGGCGGCGCACTGGGTAGCGAGGACGATGAGGGCGCGGTCGGAGTTCGCGGCGCCGATCAGGCACAGCCCGGCGGGCAGGCTGCGGCGGTTCGGCAGCGGCAGCGTGACGGCGGGCAGGCCGGCGATCGACGCCAGGCAGGTCAGCCGCAGAGTCGCGTGGCGGACGGCGTCGCGCGTACGCCGGTCAGCCGCTCGCGGCGGCGGCGGTCCCGCCGTGGTCGGCAGCACCAGCGCCCGGTCGCCGAGGATGTCGCGGATCCGCGCAGCGGCCTCGGCGACGACTGTCCGCGCGGCCGCGGCCTCCTCGGCGGTCACCGTTGCGGCCCAGGCGAATCGCTCGCGCACGTCGGGTTCGAGCGCGTCGGGATGCGCGGTCAGCCAGTCGCCGTGCCCTGCCCATGCTTCGAACGCCTGCACCGCGCGAAACGCGGAGAACCAGCGATCGAGGTCGGCCCGCAGGGCGATCCGTCGAGCGCCGAGTTCTTCGGAGGCCCGCGCACACTGCTCGGCGATCTCGGGCTCTGCCGCCGCACACAACGTTGGATCGACGACCAGGTCCGTGTTCGAGAACCCGGACCCGTCTGACCGGGGTACAGCAGTATGGGCGAACACGCTGTCGGCCACCGCGAGCAGGGTCGCGGCGTCGCGGGTGAGCCATCCGATGGTGTCGAACGACGGGGCCAGCGGGAGGAGGCCGGTGGTATCGAGACCGGCGTGCGTAGTCCTGATGCCCCAGAGTCCTTGGTACGAGCCGGGAACCCGGATCGAGCCCGCGGTGTCGGTGCCGAGGCCGATCGATACCTCGCCGCGGGCGACCGCGACGGCGGGCCCGCTCGATGAACCACCCGGAACTCGCTGTGGTGCGACCGGATTGACCGGCATGCCGGTGCGCCCGTTGGCGCCGGTGATGCTATAGGCGAACTCGTCGGTCCTGGCGATGCCGGTGACGGTGGCGCCCGCCGCGAGCAGGTCGGCGACGACCGCGGCGTGGCGGGACTCGGGAGTGCGCTCGGTGAGAAAGTCCTCCACACCTGCGCCGAGCGGGTGGCCGGCGACAGCGAACAGGTCTTTCACGGCCACCGTGTGCCCGGTGAGCGGGCCGGTCGAGGTCGCCCCCACCAACGGCGAACCGAGCTCGCGCCACACCGTGCTGTCCACGCCGCAGCGCGCTCCCGCGGCGAACCGAGTCGCCGTCTCCCGCGCCGTCGCGGTCACCGCGCTCGCTCCAGGATGAAGCGGGCCAGATCGGTACCGGTGGTATGCGCGAAGTCGGCGACACGGATCTTGCCGTGTACCCCGCGGGTCAGATCGACGGCTTGCGAGATGGTGAAGTCGGCTGCGGCACTGAGGTAGAGGTAGGCGCTGCGCGGATCGGTGTCGAACAGCGCGCCGAGCAGGTCGACGGCGTTGCCCACGCACAGCGACAGCGCGGTGTCCAGATCGGGATCGAGCCCGGTCGGGATGACGAGTCCGTGGCCTGCGGCGAACGGCCCTGTACCCGACCCGATGTCGGTGACCTGTTCGGCCGCAACGACGTCGAGGGTCACGGTCGCCCGCAACGGCGCCTCCAGGGCGGTGAGCGCCACCTCTCCGTCGCCCTGCGCGAAATGCGGATCGCCGACATAGAACAGCGCGTCGGGCACCTGCACCGGCAGGAACAAGGTAGCGCCCGGAGTGAGCAGTGTGACGTCGATATTGCCGCCGTGCGCGCCCGGTGGCACGGAGTGCGCCCGGTCCTCGGTGTCGGTGGCCACGCCCATGATGCCGAGGAACGGGGCGAGCGGGAAGCGCGCCCGGTGCTGGCTGCCCGGCCGGATCGGCATGGTGCCGAACCACTCGTCGTCGCGCCCGGTCACCGTGCAGAACTGACCGTACGAACCGTCGTGTGGTGTCCCGGCCAGCATGCCGCGGCCGTGCCGGGTCGAGATGACGCCGTAGGGCACGCGCATGGCGAGGTGCTCGATCCGCACGGCGAGGAGATCGCCGGGCTCGGCGCCGTCGACGGCGATCGGACCGGTCACGATATGCGGGCCTGCTCCGTCCTCGCGGACGCGCCGGGCGACCACCTCGACGGTGTCGTCGAGTATCTGATCGCGGGCCACGCCGTGCCCGCGGAAGTAGGCGACCGGGTCCGAGCCCTGATCGTCGAGGATGCCCTCATGACTGATGGTGTCGATGACCACCCGCGTCCCCGGCGCGACGGTGGTGACCGGCGTATCGCCGCGTCGCGGCAGCCTGCCCCACAGCACCCGATCCGGATCGGCGGGGATATAGGTGGTCTCGGGTGTGATGCCGATGCCCTGCTGCAGCACCGGGAAAGCGGCGGCGATCTGGTCCCCGGCCAACGACGTCACAGTGGGTCCTCCGGTCTCCGCGACACTCGGTCGAACATTGGTCCGACCATCTGATGCGATAACGGTATTCCACTATCAACAGCCCTGCTACCGGGAGAAACGTGCGTAACCGAGGCTTTACACCCCGGCAATATCGGGCCGCCGGGCACCACTCTTATATGATTGGCCGGACCAATCCGTAGGTGTCGAGAGGAGTCCGATGGCCGTCCCGCCGATCCCCCCGCTGCGCCGCCGCACCGGCAGCGTCAGCGCCGAAGTCGCCGCTCACCTGGAGCGGCTGATCATCGACGGCGCGCTGCGCGCGGGCGATCGCCTGCCGCCCGAACGCGAGCTCGCGGCGCAGCTGAACGTGTCGCGGTCCTCGCTTCGCGAAGCCATGTTCGAGCTGGAATCCAAGAAGCTGGTCGACCGCAGGCAGGGCCGTGGCAGCACCGTCACCGATCTGCCCCGCGGCGCCGCCGAACTGCACGGCAGCCTCGCCGACCTCGACACCGAACTCGCCTACGCGACCGAACTGCGCGACCTGGTCGAACCCCGCATCGCCCAGCTCGCCGCCCTGCGCGCCGTCGAATCGAATCTGCTGTCGCTGCACGAGATCATCGACCGCTCCGACGAAGCCCTCGGCCCGGCGGAATCGATGGCCCTCGACATCGAATTCCACACGCTCCTGGCACATTCGGCCCAGAACCCGCTCCTGGTCACCCTCTGCACGATGACCACGGAATGGACCCGCCACACCCGAGTCCTCTCCCACCGCACTCCGCTCGGCCGCCGCGTCTCCGTCCACGGTCACACCCAGATCCTGCGCGCCGTGGACCACCGAGACGGCCCCGCCGCCGCTGCCGCCATGGAACAACACCTGCGCGAGGTCCGCGAGATCAGCACCCGCTAGCGACCCACATGATCCGGGGAGCAGAACCTTCCCACGCTGCCGCCTACCCCACAGCGGTGGTGAAGACCTCCAGGGCACGATCGTCGAACAGCACGAACCGCACCTGCGTCACGTGTGTCTCGGCCGTGCGGACCGTCTCGACCGCGATCCGCGCGCCGTCATCCATCGGCCAGCCGAAGATACCGGTGGAGATCGCCGGGAACGCGACGGTTGCCGCTCCCAGTTCGTCTGCCACGCGCAGGGATTCGCGATAGCAGGAGGCGAGCAGCTCGGAGCGGTCCTCGGTGGCCGACCACACGGGGCCGACTGTGTGGATCACCCAGCGGGCGGGGAGCAGGCCCGCGGTGGTCGCCACCGCCTGGCCGGTACGCAGGCCTTTGCCGTAGTGCGAGGCGCGCAGGTCGCGACATTCCGACAGGATCTGCGGACCGCCCTTGCGGTGGATCGCCCCGTCGACGCCACCGCCGCCGAGCAGCGAGGAGTTCGCGGCGTTGACCACCGCGTCCACCTGCTGCTCGGTGATGTCGCCCCGGACCGTCTCGATTCGCGTCATGATCCTCATTGTGCCGGGGCGTCCACGTAGTCCACGGGTACCGTCGAGTGAGCAGGCATGGTCGGTCCGTCCGAGGCGAGGAGAACCACGCATGGCCATACCCACCGGTGACATCGTCGCGACGCCCGACGGGCGGGACCTGGTGATCACCAGGTCGCTGGGGTTGCCGATCGAGGAGGTGTGGGCACGGTTGACCGATCCGCACCTGACCTCGGGGTGGTACGGCACCTGGGAGGGCGAGCCGGGGACCGGCAACACCATCCGGGTGCAGATGCGCTTCGAGGAGGGTGAACCGTGGTCGGCGATGCGCATCGACGACTGCACCCCGCCGATCCACCTCGGCGTCTCCTCGACCGACCAGATCGGCCTGTGGCGGCTCGAGGTGACGTTGCTCGACACCGGCGCGGCCACCGAACTGCGCCTGGTCCACCATCTGACGTCGGAATATCAGCTGGCGGAGATCCCGCAGATCGGTCCGGGGTGGGAGTACTACGCGGACATGTTCGTCGCGGCCTGCACGCACACCGAACGACCGGATTTCGCCGACTACTACCCGTCGATGTCTGGCTACTACCAGCAGCGGGCGTCCTAGCCGAAACGTGAACCGCCCCGGCCGAATTCACGGCCGGGGCGGGTTCGACGGAAAACGATCTACTCGTCGTCGAGTTCCGCGGCGACCTCGTCGGAGATGTCGACGTTGGTGTACACGTTCTGCACATCGTCGCTGTCTTCGAGAGCGTCGACCAGCTTGAACACCTTGCGCGCACCGTCGGCGTCGACCGCGACCGACACCGACGCCTGGAAACCGGACTCGGCGGAGTCGTAGTCGATGTTCGCGGCCTGCAGGGCCGAGCGCACCGCGATCAGATCGCCGGGCTCGGAGATGATCTCGAAGACGTCGCCGTGGTCGTTGACGTCTTCGGCGCCCGCGTCGAGCACCGTCTCGAGGACGTCGTCCTCGGACAGGCCGTTCTTCTCGAGCGTCACCACGCCCTTGCGGGCGAACAGGTACGACACCGAACCCGGGTCGGCCATGTTGCCGCCGTTGCGGGTCATCGCCAGCCGGACCTCGCCCGCGGCGCGGTTGCGGTTGTCGGTGAGGCACTCGATCAGCACGGCCACACCGTTGGGCCCGTAGCCCTCGTACATGATCGTCTGCCAGTCGGCGCCGCCGGCCTCTTCACCACCACCGCGCTTGCGGGCGCGCTCGATGTTGTCGTTGGGGACCGATGTCTTCTTCGCCTTCTGGATGGCGTCGAACAGCGTCGGATTGCCCGCAGGGTCACTACCACCAGTGCGGGCCGCCACCTCGATGTTCTTGATCAGCTTGGCGAAGAGTTTGCCGCGCTTGGCGTCGATTCCCGCCTTCTTGTGCTTGGTGGTGGCCCATTTGGAGTGGCCGCTCATGCCCTACTTCCTTCAAGTCGGTTGCGCGTCTGCCCGGGCGGACAAGCTCGATCCAGCCTACTCACCGTCCACCACGCCCGCCGACGCGGGCTTTATCGCGCGGCCCGAACCAGGTCGACGAACAGTTCGTGCACCCGAAGATCGCCGGTCACCTCGGGATGGAAGGAGGTCGCCACCACGTTGCCCTGCCTGGCAGCGACGATGCGGCCCTCGGCGGGGCCGTGCGGCACCCGCGCCAGCACCTCGACGCCGTCGCCCACCCGCTCCACCCACGGCGCGCGAATGAACACCGCGCGCACGGGCGTGTCGAGGCCGGTGAAGTCCAGGTCGGTCTCGAAGGAATCGACCTGCCGACCGAACGCGTTGCGCCGCACCGTCATATCGATGCCGGACAGGTGCTGGGCGTCGGCCCTGGTGTCGAGGACCTCCGAGGCGAGCAGGATCATGCCCGCGCAGGACCCGAACGCGGGCAGCCCGTCGCGCAGCCGCGCCCGCAACGGTTCCAGCAGGTCGAACGCCTGCAACAGCTTGGAGATCGCGGTCGACTCGCCGCCGGGCAGCACGAGCCCGTCGACCGCGGCCAGCTCCGACTCGCGCCGCACCAGCACCGGATCGGCCCCGCAGTGCTCCAGCGCGGCAACGTGTTCACGCACGTCACCCTGTAGCGCGAGGACACCGATGGTCGGCCGGGTGGGGGTCGAGGTTGCGTTCACAGCCGTTGAGCTTACGAGCGCGCCCGATGTGGGCCCGCTCACGCTCACTTCTGGCGCGGCGTGCGGATCAGACCTTCCTGGACGACAGCGGCGACCAGGTTGCCCTCGCGGTCCCAGATCTTGCCGCCGGTCAGCGCGCGACCGAAACCGGCCGAGGGAGAGGACTGGTCGTAGAGCAGCCATTCGTCGGCACGGAACGGGCGCAGGAACCACATGGCGTGGTCGAGCGACGCGTTCTGGGTCGGTTCGTCGGGGTGGATCACCTTCGACGAGCCGAGCAGCGTCATATCGCTCATGTAGGCCAGCGTGCAGACGTGGAACATCGGGTCGTCGGGCAGCGGGTGCCGGTACCGGAACCACACCTGCTGGGGGGAGACGGCGCCGTCGCGCGCGACGACCTGATCCTGCGGGACCGTGCGGATGTCCCAGTGCTCCCATTCACGCATGGCCCACAGCCGCTCGGGGGTCATGGTCACGCTGGCGTCGGGCAGGTCGTCGGGACCGTCGACCGAGGGCATCACGTCCTGGTGTTCGGGCCCTTCGTCACCGTGATGGAACGAGGCCGACATCGTGAATATCGCCTGTCCGTCCTGCACGCCGGTGACCCGCCGCGTGCAGAACGACCGGCCGTCGCGGATGCGTTCCACCAGGTAGACGGTGGGTTCCTCCGGATTGCCCGGTCGCAGGAAGTAGCCGTGCAGAGAATGCACCTGGAAGCTGCGATCGACGGTGCGGACCGCCGAGACCAGCGCCTGCCCGGCCACCTGACCGCCGAAGGTGCGCGGTAGCTGAGACTCCGTGGAAGCACCGCGGAAGATGTCGCGCTCCAGTCGCTCGATCGCGAGCGCCTCTTCGATTGTCGCCATGCGCTCGAGATTATCGCCTTGCCGACCGGGCGGTATGTCCGGCTCTGCACAGCGGCCCGGAATTTGCTGAGATGGTCCGGTGCCGACGTTCACTCCCACCTCTCCCGCCGCCCTCGCCCGGCTCGTCGCCGACCGGCTCGTCGAGCTGCCGGGGCGACGGGTGCTCGCGGTCGACGGCGCCGACGCGGCCGCCCCGATGGAACTGGGCCGCCGGATCGTGGACACGCTCACCGACCGGGGGCGATCGGCGGCGGTGGTGTCGGTGCACGACTTCGTGCGACCCGCGTCGCTACGCATGGAATACGGGCGCGATGACGAATGGTCTTATCGCACAGCATGGTTCGACTACGAGGCCATGCGCCGCGAGATCCTCGACGTGCTTCGCACCGAAGGGCGCTGGTTGCCCGCGCTGTGGGACGAGGAGCGGGACAGGTCGGCGCGGGCGGCGATTCGGGCCGCGCAGGCCGATCTGGTGCTGGTGCTCGCGGGGCCGATGCTGCTCGGTCGCGGTCTGGATTTCGATCTCGCGATCCGCCTGGAACTGAGTGAGCAGGCGGCGCTGCGGCGCACACCCGCCGAGCAGCGATGGACGCTGCCCGCTGTACGCGATCACACTGCCGACAATCCCGAGGAAGCGACCTGGACCGTTCGCTGGGATCACCCCGATCGGGCGGCACTTCGCCGCTGACAGCACGGGAGCCGAAACAGCCCGGATACGCGAAAGCCCCGTCCGACAGACGAACGGGGCTCGAGCGACGACGATCAGGCGCAGGCGACCGAGGTCTGACCCAGGTTGGTCAGCATGCCGCAGGCCCACGACTTCTGGACCTTCCACTTGCCCGCTTCGGCCACGAACGGCACGTCGACGACATTGGTCTGGCCGTTGACGGTGAAGTTGGCCTTGGCGTTGACGCTGTCACCGAAGGAGGTCACCTCGGTCACCTGGACCTGGACGTTGTTGTCCTGGACGGCCTGTGCCAGGCGGTTCGGCAGCTCGGGGTCGGCCTCGATGCCCTGCACGAAGTCCAGCTTCTGGTCGTTGGGGACCGCCGGATCCAGTGCGGTGGTGAGCTGCGCGTTGAGCTGTTCGACCGTCGGCACCGCCGGCAGGTCCGCGGTTGCCGAACCCTGAGCCTTGGCACTGGTGGTGGTCTTGGGCGCGGGCTTGTCGCCCTTGTCGTCACTGCACGCACTCAGGCCGAGCGCGGCGACCACAGCCAATCCTGCGATCGCGACTCGTCCGGTCCTACGAAACTTCATCCACTCGTCCTTACGTCGGGTCGGAATCTCGCCCTCTGGGCGACGGCGGAGGACCGGCGCCACACAGCGCAGGCCTCGATGCCACGGCGAGGACGCTACCCAGTGATGTTGAGGAAACTCTGAGACACAGACAACCGGGGGCTGTGAGCTGCGCCCGATTGTGATGCACCCCAGCGTCACCCGGCGCGCAGACCCACCACCGCCTCGACCAGCCGCGCATGGGTCGGCGCGTCCGCTGCCGCGATGAGCCCGTGTGGCGCGGTGTGCAGCGGTTGCCCGGCGAGACCGGTAACCACGCAGCCCGCCGCCTGACACACCGCGATCGCGCTGCTGAAATGCACGCTGTCACGGAGATCGCCGCCGGTGATGTAGGCGGCGCGACGCCCGGCCGCCACCCAGACGAGGGCTAACGAGGTCGATAGGACCCGCGGATGGAACTCTCCCGCAAAGCCTTCGGCGTCGAAGAGCCGCGCCGGGGTCGACCAGGGGAACGGGTGGTCGAGGTCGACATCGACGAGATGGCTTCCCGAGTGCGGGCGCAACGGCTCGTCGCGGCCCTCGGTGCGCAGGAACGCGCCCTGCCCCGCCGTCCAGAACACTTCGTCGGCGAACGGGTCGGCGGTCGCCGCCACTGTCACGGCGTCGCCGTCGCGCAGCGCGACGTTGACCGCCACGAACGCGGTGTCGACGGCGAAATTCCTGGTGCCACAGAGTGGATCGACAAACCACGTCCGATCGCTGCGGGCAGAGCCGGTGACGCCCGATTCCTCGGCGACGAACCGGTCGCCCGGACATTCGGTCGCGAGGACGTCGAGGATGGCTTTCTCGGCCGCGATATCGGCCTGCGTGGCGAAATCGTCGCCCTGTTTGGCGTAGCGAGTGAGCGGGCCGTGGAAGGCCGACCGGATCACCGCCGAAGCGACTTCTGTTGCGTGGATTGCGATTTCACTATCTGAGTGGTGCACCGTCTCCAGGCTACGGACCGTGTCGCCGCCCGGCAGGCGAACAGCGGTCTGATCGGCCCGGACACGCAGCGCGCACGGCCCGAGCCAACGCGGAGGTACGCCTATCGGGCCAGGTACACGGCGAGCCCGAGTCCGCCGATACCGACGGTCACCCGCAACACACTCGGCGGAATCACTTTCACCACCGGCGGACCACACCAGCCACCTGCCAGCGCACCCGCGCCGAGGGCCAGCGCCGCGCCCCAGTGCACCGGTCCGAAGGCCGCGAAGCCGACCGCGGCGACGAGGTTCGCGATGCCGAGCAGGAAGCTCTTGAGAATCGACGCGCTCCAGATCGATTCGGCGGTGCACAGCATCATCATCGACAGGTAGATCACGCCCGCGCCCGCGCCGAAGTATCCGCCGTACACGGAGGTGAGCAGGATGCCGACCGGCACGATCCAGGGCGCGCTGAGCTCGCCGATATGGTGGCGCACCAGTGGTTGCACCAACAGCGCGATCGACGCCATCGCCACCAGGAACGGCACGACCACCTCGAACGCGCCGTCCGGAGCGACCAGCAGCGCGAGCGCGCCGAGCAGCCCGCCCACGGCCGCCAGCACCGCCCAGCGCACCAGCGTGGGCCCTCGGCCGACGAGTTCACGCCCGGAATTCGCGGTCGCCCCGACGCCGACGGCGACCATGGCGACCGTGTTGGTGACATTGGCCGCGACGGGCGGCAGACCGGCGGCCAGCAGCGCCGGATAGGAGACGATCGAGGCCATCCCGGTGACGAAACCGATCAAGCCGGTGAAGAATCCCGCGACGACCAGCAAGGAGAAGTCGAGCGCGGTCACGGACCGACTGTACGGTATGCCCAGTTGGCAGCAATTCCTGGGCCAACCGATACCGAGCCCACATCGCCCACCTGCGCCGGGATCACTCCGACTCGCCGAAGGCCGTGCCAGGATGTCGGAGTGCAGATGACGACTTTCGAGCCGGGCGAACCACCCGTTCGACGTAACCGGCTGGACTCCAACACCGTTGCCCGCCTCGACGACGTCACCACCTTCGCCCAGCTGCTCGACGCGTTAGAGCTGGTCCGCATGGATCATCCCGATGCCAGGATCCTCTGCACGCTCGACGATCTCGGCCAGTGCGCCTACACGAGCATGCACGCCACGCTCGGACTCGTCGAAGGCGAGGGCGGGGTCGTCCACGACGACCCGGACGACCCCGCCGCCACCCACCACGCCGAGAACGCCACGGTCTCGCGCATCGCCGCGCTGCTGGACAACCCGTCCGCCCGCGTTCCGTGGGACGCGCTGCGCGACACCCGCAACGCGTCCGAGGACGAACTCGCCGCGCTCGTCGCCGCCAACCGTTCCCCCGACCGTGTGGTCGACGACGTCGTGCTGATCCAGCGGGTCCCGGTGGACCGTGACGACCTCGCCATCGCCGGTATCCCCAACGGGTACTTCGCCGACGACTGGAGCACCTACGACAACCACACCGTCATCCGCCGCATGGCCACCCACGGCTACCGCCACATCGCCATCGGCGCTTCCCTGCTCGCCTTCGCCCGCCCCACCGCCCCCACCCCCGAGCAAGCCGCTGCCCTGGTCACCGACCTGACCCACCTCTACGGCTCCCCCACCGCCATCGCCTGGCACGAGCTGGCCGTTCTGCTGCCCACCCAGCGCCAGCTCATCCTCGGCTACGCCGAGAACTTCGCCGACGCCCTCACCACCGATACCGAAGGCGCGGCGGGCCAGCCGTAGGCCGCGGCCCCTGGTAGCGCTATCGCGCCGGATCGGGTGTCGACGGCTGCCACGCGCGAGCGGTAGCCGCCGGGGCGACCGTCACGCTCGACCACACCGCCCAGGCCAGCCACACCATGCCGAATCCGGCCGCGATGTGTCCGACGCGCACCAGCGTCGCCGGGAGCAGGAAGGTGAGGCAGAGCACGGACAGGCCTGCGGTGTAGAGGATGGCCGCGCCGCGCGGGACCGCCGCGCTACGCAGCAGCGCTGTGCCGAACAGCAGCGTTCCACCCAGCGCGAGGACCGCGGTGGCGAGGAAAGCGAATTCGGCCGGGCTGGTGAGCAATTCGTCGACCACCGGCTTGTCCAGGTACACCAGCACGAAGTTCATGGCGAAGGCGATACCCGCGAAATAGCCGAAACCGAGGAATTGCACGACGAAGGCGAGTGCGCCGAAGCGGCCGAGACGCTGGTGCAGCAGTGCGTACAACGCCACCAGCAGTCCGATCCCGAAGGGAACGGCCGCCCCGTTGAGAACCTGGGTGAGCGGTATCTTGCCCGCGGCGATCAGTTCGATCGCGCCCGCCGCCGCGATCGCTCCGCCGCAGACGAAGCCGGAGATGCCGCCCAGTCGCAGTAGTGCTCGTGTGTCCATGTCGAAATCCCTTCTCGATGTCGAGTTCGACGGTAGGAATCCGGTGGTCACGGCGGTAAGTGCCGGGCGACCCATGACCTTCGGCCAAAATTGCCCCTCGACCGTGGCCGTGCGATGAATCCGGCCATACGCTCAACGAATGCATCGACCGCGCGCACTGACCTGGGTGGCGTGCTTCCTCTATGTCTCCGTGCTGGTCGCCGGGCTCGCCGTCGCCTCGACCGGGCCTGTCGACCCTGCCCGGTCCAGCGCGTTCGCCGGGGCCCTCCTGCTCGCGGGAGGGCTGGAGATCGCCGCAGGGAGGTTCACTGGGTCCAGGACGCTCGCGATCGCCGGGCTGGTCGTCCGTGCCGTCCTGTACACGGTGATCACCGTGCTCGACAGCAGCGGCAATGCGAAGGTCCTGTTCGTCTTGCTGCCGCTCACTGCCTATTTCACCGTCGGGCATCGGGTCGCCTACACACTCGCCGGTGGCGGTCTACTCCTCGCCGGGATCATCGTCCTCGGGCGACCGGCGCTGCGAACGAATCCCGAAGCGCTCTCGGATCTGCTGATGTTCACGATCGGCGTCGTTTTCGCCCTCGCGATCGCGGTGATCGCCGAACGCGAGGAAACCGGGCGGCGGCGCGCGGAAACACTGCTCACCGAGCTGTCCGACGCGCACGCCCGGCTCCGGGAATACGCCGACCAGGCAGTCTCCCTCGCCACCGTCGCCGAACGAACCCGGGTGGCCCGCGATATCCATGACAGCGTCGGCCACCATCTCGTGGTCACCGCGATCCAGCTGGAGAAATCGGCCGCCTACCGGTCGTTGGACACCGATATCGCCGACCGGGCGCTCGCCGAGGGGCGTCATTCCACGCGCCTGGCGCTCGACGAGGTACGGCGCGCGGTCGGCACCCTGCGCGCCGACGACACACAGTTCACCCTCGCCACCGCGTTGCGAGCGCTCGCGATCCGGCTCGACGACACCGGCTTCGCCGTGTCCCTCGACCTCACCGGCACCGAGGACACCGTCGGCGAACCTGTCCGCCTCGCCCTGTATCTCGCCGCGCAGGAAGCACTCACCAACGCGCGCCGCCATTCCAGCGCCACCGCCGTGGCGGTCCGGGTCAACCTGACACCGGCCACCGGCGTCCTCGACATCGCCGACAACGGAACAGGTTTCGCGCCGGGCACGGTCGAGGGGCAGGGGCTCACCGGAATGCGTGAACGGCTCGATCTGGTCGACGGCGAGGTGCGAATCACCTCCAGCACCACAGGAACTCGTCTGCTCGTCACGATCCCGGTGGTGGCGCGATGATCGGACACGATGCCGGTATTCCTGCGCCGAAGGTCCGCGTGCTGATCGCTGACGATGAGCGTCTCGTCCGCGAAGGGATCGCCGCGCTGCTCGCCTTGCAGTCCGGTATCGACGTAGTCGGCACGGCCGAAAGTGGCGCCGAGGCAGTCGAATCGACTGGCGCGCTGACACCTGATGTGGTCCTGATGGACGTGCGGATGCCCGGAATGGACGGCGTCGAGGCAGCCGCTCTCGTGCGCGGCCGGGCGACGGTGCTGATGCTCACCACCTTCGACGACGACGGCTATATCGTCGCGGCCCTGCGCGCGGGCGCCTCCGGATACCTGCTCAAAGACCTCCCCGCCGCCGAACTCGCCCAGGCGATCCGCCTCGCGCACGCCGGCGTAGACCAGTACTCCGCCGCCGTCACTGCGCGCCTGGCCGCCATGGTCCGATCCCGCACACCACGCCCCACCGTCGAACTCACCGGTCGCGAAACCGAGGTCCTGCGTCTGCTCGCCACCGGCGCCGCCAACCGCGAGATCGCCCGGTCCCTCTACCTCAGCGAGGGCACCGTCAAGAACCACATCTCGAGCATCCTGAACCGTCTCGGCGTGCGTGACCGCACCCAAGCCGCCATCTACGCACACGAGCAGGGCATCCTCTGAAACGCCCGTGCCCGGGTTCAGGTCAGGGCGTTCACCATGCGCGCGGCGAGCACCCGGGTTCGGTCGAACGGCGCCGCGCTCACGGCGGGCGTGCCGATCACCGAGCGCAGCACGCCGAGGCCGATCAGCAGGGCGCCGATCAGCTCCGCGCGTAGTTCCGCGTCGGGTCCGTCGAGCCGGTCGGCGAATTCACGCAGGTAGCCGTCGCAGAGTTGGGCGCGCAATTGATCGCGCACGTCGTCGTGACCGGCCGATCGGAGCATGGCCAGGAGCGGGTGTTCGCCGCCGTAGCGCGACCAGTCCTGGTACACGACATCGTGGAGCAGGGCGTCGGCGATGCTGACGACCGGGCGGTGCGGATCGGCGGCCACTCCGGTGGGGATCTCCAGGTGCATCGCCTCGGCGTAGAGCCCCTTCTTGGAACCGAAGTAGCGCGACACCAAGGCGGGATCGACCCCGACCTCGGCGGCGATCTCGCGCAGTCCGGTGCCGTCGAAACCCTGCGCTGCGAAGCGGATTCGTGCGGCGTCGAGCAGCGCGGCGCGGGTGGCCGCACGGTCACGGCGACGGGGTTCGGCTTTCGGTTCCATGAAGTCATGCTAAGTCATCAGATGTTGACTTGGTGGCGCGTTCGTTTCTAGCCTCGACATATCGGCCGATGACACAGTCCAGAGTGATTCGAAGAGAACGGGATTCGATGCGCACATATGTCATCACCGGCGGCACCGACGGCATGGGCAAAGGGCTCGGCCTACATTTTCTGCGACGCGGCGACCGGGTGATCGCGATCGCCAGCGGCGCGACGAAAGGCGAGGCGTTCGGCCGGGAGGCCGCCGCGATCGGCGCGGGCGAGCGCGCGGTGTTCCTGCGAGCCGATCTGAGCACCCTGACAGGAATGCGGGACACCCTTGCCCGGGTCACCGCGCTGGCCGGTACCGTCGACGGCCTCGTCTTCGGCGCCCAGCGCTTCCGGCCGCGGCGCGAGGTCACCGAGGACGGCACCGAGTTCACCTTCGCGCTGCACTACCTGAGCCGATTCGTTCTCGGACACGGTCTCGTCGCTGCGCTGGAACGCGCGGATACCCCGGTCATCATGAACATCTGTGGCCCCGGCGGCTTTCCCGGCCGCATCCACTGGGATGACCTGACCCTGCGCGAGGGCTACACCGGCATGCGCGCCGCCATGCAGGCCTCACGCGCCAATGACCTGCTCGGCGTCGCCTTCCCGCACCGCCACCCGAACACCCGCACCCGCTACGTGCTCTACAACCCGATGATGGTGCGGACCGCGATGGCCGACCCGCTGCCCGCACCCCACCGGATACTGGCCAAGGCCGCCGGATTCGTTGTCGGCCGATCGGTCGATCAAGCGGTCCCGCCGATCGCCCAGCTCCTCGACGAGCCACCCGCCGATCAGGTGACCGCCTTCCGGCGCCGGACCCGGCTCCCCCTCACACGCAAGGACTTCGACCCGGACAACGCGATCCGCCTCGACACCCTGACCACCGAGCTCGTCCAGCGCTGAGTCGACGCACGAGAATGCCTCGGCGGGCGTCGCGATCGCGACGCCCGCCGAGGCGAATGTTTCAGTGCCCGAACGATATCGGGCCCACGATCACCAGCCGCGCTCGGCCAGACGGTGCGGCTGCGGGATCTCTTCGACGTTGATGCCGACCATGGCCTCGCCCAGGCCACGCGAGACCTTGGCCAGCACGTCCGGGTCGTCGTAGAAGGTGGTGGCCTTGACGATGGCGGCGGCGCGCTGTTCGGGGTTGCCGGACTTGAAGATGCCCGAGCCGACGAACACGCCTTCGGCGCCGAGCTGCATCATCATGGCGGCGTCGGCGGGGGTGGCGATGCCACCGGCGGTGAACATGACGACCGGGAGCTTGCCGGTCTGCGCGACCTCACGAACCAGCTCGTACGGGGCCTGCAGTTCCTTGGCGGCCACGAACAGCTCGTCCTCGGACAGCGAGGTCAGGCGACGGATCTCGCCGCGGATGGTACGCATGTGGGTGGTCGCGTTGGACACGTCACCGGTGCCCGCCTCGCCCTTGGAGCGGATCATGGCCGCGCCCTCGGTGATGCGGCGCAGGGCCTCGCCCAGGTTGGTGGCGCCACAGACGAACGGGACGGTGTAGTTCCACTTGTCGATGTGGTTGGCGTAGTCGGCGGGGGTGAGCACTTCGGACTCGTCGATGTAGTCCACGCCCAGGCTCTGCAGGATCTGCGCCTCGACGAAGTGGCCGATACGGGCCTTGGCCATGACCGGGATGGAGACCGCGGCGATGATGCCGTCGATCATGTCCGGGTCGCTCATCCGGGACACGCCACCCTGGGCGCGGATGTCGGCGGGCACCCGCTCGAGCGCCATCACGGCCACGGCGCCGGCGTCTTCGGCGATCTTGGCCTGCTCGGCGTTGACCACATCCATGATCACGCCACCCTTGAGCATCTCGGCCATGCCGCGCTTCACGCGGGCGGTGCCGACGGTGTTGGTGGTCTCAGGCGTAGTCACGAATGTCTCCTGTGTCATGGGCGCCAATCAAGTCGCTCGGATTCGGTTCACCGTCGATTCTAGAGCTGCCCGAAATCGGCCTTCATAGCCAGTTGAGCACCACTGGCCTTGTCACGACCAGCGGTGATGTGTTCACCGCGCACCGCTGGCCTTGTCCGATGGCCTGGCATTCACCGTGCCACGGCTCCGACCCGGTCCGCCACGGGGCCGCGCCGTGTCCGGTCGACCAGCACGATCGCCAGGAATCCGGCGTTCGCGACCGCGGCAACCAGCACGGAAACCTCGATGGGCATGATTGATCAACTCTCCGGATACCGGGACGCCGCGCGTCGCACTCGGTGTCCGAGATGAGGCGGCATCGAGCGAATCATGGCCCGGGTACTGTCCCCCGCTGGGCCTCAGCGGATCGAGCGGACCACGTGCTGGGTGTCGTCTTCAGCCGCGGAAACGGCTTCGGTGAGGAGTTCGTCGAGGTGGTACGGATAGACGGCCTCGCCCGCGTCGTCGAGTGCGCGGATGTCGTCGGCGGAGCACCAGCGGTGGTCGGTGATCGTGCGGCGCTCCAGGGCGGTCAGATCCGCCGGGCGCCATTCGAAGCCCGGCGAACGCAGGCTGAAGAACAGTTCCTCGGAGCGGATCAGCTCGCCGTTGAACGGGAACACCGCGACCCGGCGCCACAGCGGACCGCGCAGCGCGGCGGGATCCACCCGCTGCCCGGTTTCCTCGTAGATCTCGCGCACCGCGGCGTCGCGCAGGTTCTCCCCCGGTTCGACGCCGCCGCCCACGGTGAACCAGAACGCCACCTCGGGGATCATCGGGTCGTGACCACGCAGCAGCAGCACGCGGTTGTGCTCGTCGAGCAGCATCACCCGGGCGGAGGTACGGGTGGTGTGCACGGTGAGGCCGGTGGCGGCGGCGGGCGTCGCGCGTTCGGTGATCTCGAAATAGGTCGGTAGCGGCGCGGTACCGCCGAGGTGCAGGATGCGCACGGGCCTGCGGGTGCGCAGGGCCAGGGTGTCGCGCACGGCGTCGTTGTGGAAGCGCCGGGCGATCAGCACGCGCGCCTCGGCGTCGGCGAGTTCGGCCACCAGCTGCGGTCGCAGGTGGTCGATGTCGACGAGCGACAGCGCGGCGGAGAGCTGGTTCTCGATCGTTTCCCGGTCACCGCGATCGGCGCGTTCGGCCCGATCGGCGAGTGTGGCGAGCTGGGTGGCCCGTTCGGCCCGGCGGGGATCGGTACTCACCGGACCGGCCTCCGACATCGCCACCGCGCGAGCCACCACCGCCCGGCGGGCGAGCGCGGCATCGAGTGCCTGCCAGGACTGATCGGAGCGCACGTGCAGCCGGTCGAGCCGGTTCGCCGTGGAGTAGGCCCACACGCCGAGGGCGAGGACGAGCAGTGCGATCAGCCCGAGAACGAGGACGGTGGTCGCGGAGAAGGTGATCATCCGGCGGCCCGGACGCGGTTGTCGCCGACGGTGACGGTCTCGTACACCCGCAGGATCTGTTCGGCCACAACCGGCCAGTCGTAGCCCGCGACCACCTGGGTCGCGGTGCTGACCAGACGCGTCCGCGTCTCGTCGTCGGTGAGGAGCGTGTCGATGGCGGTGGCCAGCGCGTCGGAGTCACCGATCGGGGTGAGCATGCCCGCGGTCCCGTCGCGCAACACGCGACGGAAGGCGTCGAGTTCGCTCGCGACCACCGGGGTGCCTGCCGCCATCGCCTCGATCAGGATGATCCCGAAACTCTCGCCACCGAGGTTCGGCGCGACGTACACGTCGGCACTGCGCAGCGCGGCGGCTTTCTCCTCGTCGGAGACCTGTCCGAGGAACCGCAGATGCCCCGCGTGCTCCCCGGCTTCACGGCGCAACCGATCCTCGTCACCGCGGCCGACGATGAGGATCTCCACGTCGGGATGGTGGTCGATGAGCGCGGGCAGCGCGCCGAGCAGCACGTCCATGCCCTTGCGCGGTTCGTCGTAGCGACCGAGGAACAGCACGGTGCGGCCCGCGCGCGGGTATCCGTCGAGTGGCTCACCGCGCGCGAACGCGGACACATCGACACCGTTGGGGATCTCGACCGCGTCGGATCCCAGCGCCTCGACCTGCCAGCGCCTGGCCAGCTCCGACACGGCGATCCGCCCACTGATCTTCTCGTGATACGGACGAAGCACACCCTGAAAAGTACTGAGTACCAACGACTTCGTGGTCGAGGTGTGGAAGGTCGCCACGATCGGGCCCTCGGCGATCTTGAGCGCCAGCATCGACAGGCTCGGGGCGTTGGGTTCGTGGATGTGCAGCACGTCGAAGTCGTTGCTGTCGATCCAGCGCCGGATCCTGGTGTAGGCCATGGGGCCGAACGACAAGCGCGCCACCGACCCGTTGTAGGGAATCGCCACCGCGCGACCCGCCGAGACGACGAAATCCGGCAGCGGGGTGTCGTCGGAGGCGGGGGCGAGCACGCTCACCTTGTGCCCGCGTTCGATGAACACCCGGGCCAGTTCGACCACATGGGCCTGCACACCGCCGGGGACGTCGAACGAATACGGGCAGATCATGCCGATCTTCACGGCTGCCCTCCCGCCTGCTGCGCGGTGATCCGCGACAGTCGTTCGGGCGACAGATCGCCTTCCCAGAGCGGTTGCAGCATGTGCCAATCGGCCGGATGCTCGGCGATATTGGCGGCGAACCGGTCGGCGAGTGCCTGCGTCGCAGCCGCCACCCCACCGGAAACATCCAGGGCCGGTTCGGCTTTCAGCCCCCAGCCTTCGGTGCCGTCCTCGTCGACAGTGAACCAGCCGTGCACGGGAACCAGCGCGGCGCCGGTCTCGATGGCCAGTTTCGCGGCACCGCCGGGCATCCAGGTGCGCTCGCCGAAGAAGTCGACGGGCACGCCCTTGCCGGTGAGGTCGCGTTCGCCCATCAGGCACACGATCCGGTTCTGGCGCAGGCGTTCGGCGAGCGCGGCGAACGGCGGCTGCTCGCCACCGGTCAGCGGGAACACCTCGAAACCGAGGCTCTCGCGGTAGGCCACGAACCGCTCGAACAGCGATTCGGGCTTCAGCCGTTCGGCCACGGTGGTGAAGTTGTCGTAGTGCTGCACCAACCAGACACCGGCCATGTCCCAGTTGCCCGAGTGCGGCAGCACCAGGATGAGGCCGCGGCCCTGCTCGAGCGCGGCGTCGACGTTCTCCAGACCACCGACGTAGTAGTCGATCTTCGTGTGGTCCATCGACGGCAGGCGGAACGCCTCACGCCAGTAGCGGGCGTAGGAGCGCATGCTCGCCCGCATCAGGTCGCCGGGGACCTGGTCGGCGGGCACACCGAGAACGCGAGCGAGGTTGCGGCGCAGCTGTTCCGGCCCGCCGCCGCGCACCGAACGATCGGCGCCGAGGTCGAAGACCTTGCGCGCCAACCCTTCCGGCGCCGAACGCACGAGGCCCCAGCCTGCGGCGTAGCCCCAGTCGCTCAACCGATCCGTGAGGCTCACGAGGCAGATCCCGCGTCCGGCTGCGGCGTCGGCGGAATCACCACGCGGGCGCCCGGCGAATTACGCACCGCCAGCACCCGCTGGAACACCGTCACGATGCTCAGCACCGCCAGCACCCACATCGCCACGTACACGGCCCAGGTGAGCCAGTCGAGCCCCCAGTGCCCGCCGATGCCGGTGAGCCCGGCGCCGACCAGCACGATGACCAGACGGTCCGGGCGTTCGATGAGCCCACCGTCGGCGGACAGGCCACTGGCCTCCGCACGCGCCTTGGCATAGGAGATCACCTGCGAGGTGACCAGCACGATCAAGGTCAGCGCGAACAGGTGCTTGCTGTGCTCGTGATAGACGGCCCACCAGGCGAGTCCGCCGAAGATCGCGCCGTCGGCCACCCGGTCACAGGTGGCATCGAGGACGGCGCCGTACTTCGTGCCGCCGCCGCGGGCGCGCGCCATCGCACCGTCGAGCATGTCGAACATGACGAACAGCCAGATGACCATCGTTCCCCAGAACAGATGTCCGGAGGGGAACAGCGTCACCGCGGCCGCGATCGTCGCGGTGGTGCCGATCAGGGTCATCGCGTCCGGGGTGAGCCCCGTCCCGACGAGCGCTTTGCCCAGCGGCGCAGTCGCTTTCGCAAACGTCTGGCGGCCGAAGAAGCTGAGCACGGTCCTTATTCCTCCCACGCCTCCGCCAGCAGCTGCCGCGTGTCGCGCAACAACTGAGGCATCACCTTCACCCCGCCGACCACGGTGATGAAGTTCGCATCCCCGCCCCAGCGCGGCACGATGTGCTGGTGCAGGTGGTCGGCGAGCGAACCACCGGCCACCCCACCGAGATTGAGACCCACGTTGAATCCGGCAGGCCGCGAGACCTGCTTCATCACGCGGATGGCCCGCTGCGTGAAGGCCATCAGTTCCGCGCTCTCGGCGGTCGTGAGGTCCTCCAGGTCGGCTACCCGGCGGTAAGGCACCACCATCATGTGCCCTGGGTTGTACGGGTACAAGTTGAGCACGGCGTAGACATTCTCGCCGCGGGCGATGATCAGGCCGTCTTCGTCCGACATCTTGGGGATATCGGTGAACGGATGCCCGGTCGCGTCCTTGGGCTTGACCTCGCCGGTGATGTAGGACATCCGGTACGGCGTCCACAACCGCTGCAGGCGGTCGGGCTGGCCGGCCCCGGCGTCGACGATCGAGCCGGCCTCGGGGGCGAGGTTCTCGCTCATGCCTGAACCGCCGCGGAGACGACCTCGAACCCCTCGGCGGTGGGTGAGGCGTTCACGCGGTGGGCGACCCAGGTGGTGATGGTGGCGACCGCGTCGGCGACCGGCACACCGTTGACCTGGGTGCCGTCGCGGAACCGGAAGCTCACCGCGTCCGCTTCCACGTCACGCGCGCCCGCCAGCAGCATGAACGGCACCTTCTGCGCGGTCTGGTTGAAGATCTTCTTCTGCATCCGGTCGTCGCTGCGGTCCACCTGGGCCCGCACGCCGGCGTCGCGCAGCCGCTCGATCACCGAATCCAGGTGCGGCGCGAAGTTCTCCGCCACCGGGATGCCGACGACCTGCACCGGCGAGAGCCAGGCCGGGAAGGCACCGGCGTAGTGCTCGGTGAGCACGCCGAAGAAGCGTTCGATCGAGCCGAACAGGGCGCGGTGGATCATCACCGGACGCTGCTTGGTGCCGTCGGAGGCGGTGTACTCGAGGTCGAAACGATCGGGCAGGTTGAAATCGAGCTGCACGGTCGACATCTGCCAGGTGCGGCCCAGCGCATCCTTGACCTGCACGGAGATCTTCGGACCGTAGAACGCGGCGCCGCCGGGGTCGGGCACCAGGTCGAGGCCGGAAGCCTCGGCGACCTTCTCGAGGGTTTCGGTGGCCTCGGCCCAGAGTTCGTCCGAGCCCACGTACTTCTTAGGGTCCTTGGTGGACAGCTCGAGGTAGAAGTCGTCGAGGCCGTAGTCCTTCAGCAGGCCGAGGACGAACTGCAGGGTGCTGGTGAGCTCGGCGTGCATCTGCTCTTTGGTGCAGTAGATGTGCGCGTCGTCCTGGGTCATGCCACGCACGCGGGTCAGGCCGTGGATCACGCCGGACTTCTCGTAGCGGTACACCGAACCGAACTCGAACATCCGCAGCGGCAGCTCACGGTAGGAACGACCGCGCGCGCCGAAGATCAGGTTGTGCATCGGGCAGTTCATCGGCTTGACGTAGTAGTCCTGGCCGGGCTTGCGGACGGTGCCGTCCTCGTTGAGCTCGGCGTCGAGGTGCATGGCCGGGAACATGCCGTCCTTGTACCAGTCGAGATGGCCCGAGATCTCGTACAGATGCCCCTTGGTGAGGTGGGGGGTGTTGACGAACTCGTAGCCCGCGTCGACGTGGCGCTGACGCGAGTACTCCTCCATCTCCTTGCGGATGATGCCGCCCTTGGGGTGGAACACCGGCAGACCCGAACCGAGCGCGTCGGGGAAGGAGAACAGGTCCAGTTCGAGGCCCAGCTTGCGGTGATCGCGGCGCTCGGCCTCGGCCAGCAGCTCCAGGTAGGCGTCCATCGCCTCGGTGGATTCCCACGCGGTGCCGTACACGCGCTGCAGGTCCTCGCGGTCCTGGTCGCCACGCCAGTAGGCGGCCGAGGAGCGGGTGAGCTTGAACGCGGGGATGAACTTGGTGGTGGGAATGTGCGGGCCGCGGCACAGATCGCCCCACAGCTTCTCGCCGGTGCGCGGGTCGAGGTTGTCGTAGATGGTCAGCTCGTTGCCGCCGACCTCCATGATCTCGGGATCGTCGATGCCGGACTTGTCACTGATCAGCTCGAGCTTGAACGGCTCGTTCGCCAGTTCGACGCGGGCGTCGTCGATCTCCACGACGCGCCGCGAAAAGCGTTGCGCGCCTTTGATGATCTTCTTCATCCGCGATTCCAGCTTGGCCAGATCCTCGGGGGTGAAGGGCTTGTCGACCTGGAAGTCGTAGTAGAAGCCGTCCTTGATCGGCGGGCCGATCCCGAGTTTCGCGTCGGGGAACTCCTGCTGCACCGCCTGGGCCAGCACGTGCGCGGCCGAGTGCCGGATCACGCTGCGCCCGTCCTCGCTGTTGGCGGGGACCGGCTCGACGTCGGCGTCGTCCTCCGGAATCCAGGACAGATCCTTGAGCGCGCCGTCGACATCGCGCACGACCACGACGGTGTCGGGGCCCTTGGTGGGCAAACCCGCCTCCCGTACCGCCGCGCCCGCCGTAGTCCCGGCCGGCACTCGAACGAGGGCGACTGGACTGATGGGTGCAGAGGTGGTCACGGGGATGCTCTCCTTGACTTCGGTGCCGGGTCGATCCGGCAGTTCTCGCAGGGTCCTTCCCGCGCCCGCCCATGCTATCGGGAGCGCGCGTGGGCCGTGTCGATGGACCTAGGAGGTCCGAGCGCGCGCGGCGGCGGCCAGGTGTTCGGCTCGGTCGGCGGGCGAGCGTTTCGGGCAGCTCGTGCACATCTCGCGGCCGGGCGCCTCGTAGACCAGGCAGCACGAGGCGCGGCGGACGAAGGTGCGGCCCGCGACGGTGACGAACCGCGGCGCGGGCAGGCGCGCGCCCACGTCGGCGGCCAGCCTGGTCGCCGCGTCCGGGGAGCCCGCGTCCAGTGCCCGGTTGCCGATGGCATCGGCGACAACCGCCCACAGCGCCGGCATCCCGGCCCCCGACACCGCCGCGACCTGGGTGATCACGGCGGTCAGGGTGTCACGCAAGGCGGCAGCGACCTCGTCCGCCGCTGCCGCACCGGTCTCGCCACCTACGTCCGAGCGCACGGAACGGCCGGTGGCATCGACCGGCACGCGGTGGAACTGCGCGTGTTCGACACCACCGTCGGGCCGGACCACGCACTCGAATTCGCCCAGGGCGGCGACCGGGGCGGGCGTGCCCGCCGCGTAGGCGACGGCGATCTGCTCGACCAGCGTCGAGGCGACCATGCACCACCACAGGGTGCCCGCGACCCGGGGAACATCGGTGCCCCAGGTATGGCTCATCGCGTCGATCCGCGCCGCGATCCAGGCGGGGTCGGTGAGGACGTGGCCGGGAACAGTGCTCACGACATCAGGGGACTGTGTAACCATGGCCAATCGACTCCGATCCACCCTGCGACCATCGAAAATGTACCGAGCAGCCACAACGTCACGAGGACGAGGGCGAAGGTGCCCACCGCGCCGAGCACCTTGATGAACCAACCGCGCGAGGTGTACCAGTCCATGACGATCCGGTACTTGCCGCGCACCCAGGTCAAGGTGTGGTGGGCCCAGACGAACTCGGTGGCCAGGATGCCGAATCCCGCGAACACCAGCGCCCAGCCGGGTCCGGGGTACGGGATCGTGACGATCCCGACGAGCAGGACCAGCCCACCGACCACGCCGACGACGATGCGGTAGCCGAGGTCGAGGGTAGGGCGCTGGGCGATGTGTGCCCGGAAGGCGCGCCCGCGTTCCTTCAAGCCGTCCCACCGCTCCGGCTCGGCCGTGGACTCCTCGTCCGCGGAGTCGGGGCCGTCGGTGACGCGCTCGGCGGCGGTCGGATCGCTGGTCATGATTTCCAGACTACGAGTCCGACCGCCGACCGGTCGCGGTGTCGTCAGCCGGTGACGGCGAGTGCGGCGTGATCGTCGATCGCGCTGACCCCGTCGAGCGTCACCTCGAGCACCCGCGAGGTCGCGATGTCGAAGAACAGCCCCGACACCGCCAATCCGCGCTCGGCCACCGCCCGGCGCACCGCGGGATTACGTCCCAGGGTCTCCAGCTGCACGGCGACATTGACCATGCTCAGCTGGTCCACCTCGTCGTACCCGGCCGCCCTGGCCGCCTCGGCCACGGGATGGCCCGCGAGGAACCGCTCCAACGTCGGCTCGGCGTGGCGCAACCACGAGCTCAAGCCGCCTTCGGTGGCGGCGGCGGAGTGCACCGCCTTCATCGCACCGCACGAGGAATGCCCGCACACCACCACCGAGCGCACCGCGAGGCTGTCCAACGCGAAACTCAGTGCCGCTTCGACGGAATCGTCACCGCTGACCGGGACCAGATTGCCCACATTGCGCACGGTGAACAGGTCGCCGGGACCGCTGTTGGTGATCACGTTGGGCACGATCCGCGAATCCGAGCAGGTCAGGAAGAACGAGTCCGGGTCCTGACTGTCGTGCAGCCCGTCCAGATGCGGTCGCACGACGTGCGCGTGGCCGCGATGGTAGGCCGCGACGCCCGCGGTCACCGCGTCGCCGCCGGACTTCTGGTGCCGCCACGGACCCAGTATCTCGTCGATGGCGGCGCGACCGAATCCGCGGATCGGCGGCGCGGCCGGGGTATCGGCCATCCGCGCACTGCCGATTTCGACGAAATCGACACGGCCACCGCCGCTTTCCTGCTGACGCTGCCACTCCTCGATCGCCTCGAACGCGGCGTGATCGAGGAAGTCGACGGTCATCTCGACGGTCACCTCGGCGCCCGCGGGTACCTTCGCCAGCTCGCCCGACAGTTTCGGCAAGGCGAGGAAGGTGCACGAGCCGTCGATATGGACCTGCCAGCGCCCGTCGGGCAACGGGGTCGCCGCCACCTGCACGCGCACGACCCGCCACAGCAGCAGCCCGAAGGCCAGGGCGAGGCCGATGACCACGCCTTCGAGCAGGTTGGTGAACACCACGCCGAGCACGGTCACCACATAGACCAGCAGATCACCGGTGCGCCGGGCCAACCGGATGTGGGCCAGTTTCAGCAGCTGCATGCCGATGACGATGAGCAGACCCGCCAGCGCGGCCTTGGGGATCTGCTCCACCAGGCCGACCAGCGCCACCGAGAACAGCAGAATCCAGAGTCCGTGCAGGACGGTCGATGCCCTCGTGCGCGCGCCCGCCTGCACATTGGTGGCGCTGCGCACGATCACACCGGTGATCGGCAGACCACCGACCAGGCCCGAGACGACGTTCGCCGTGCCCTGGCCGATGAGTTCCCGATCGAATCCGGTGCGCGGACCGGTGTGCATCTTGTCGACCGCGACGGCCGAGAGCAGGCTCTCCACACTGGCGATCAACGCGATGGTCAGCACCATCATGGCGACGGCGGACCAGTTGCCCGAGGGCAGTTCCGGCAGGCCGAGCGCGTCGAAGACCGACCCGCTCAGGGCGATGCGCTCGACCTCGGGCAGGCCGAGCGAGAGCACGGTGCCCACCAGCACCGCGACCAGCGGGCCCGGCACCGCGCGCAGCTTCGGCGGGACGTACTTCCAGCCGAGCATCACCGCGATCACCACGGCGCCGACGAGCGCGTCACTACCGTGCAGCGCGAGCAGCTGTCCGGGGAGTTCGATCAGGTTGCGCAGCGCGGTGCTGTGCGAGGAGCCGCCGAGCAGCACGTGGACCTGCTGCAGGGCGATGGTGATGCCGATGCCGGCCAGCATGGCGTGGACCACCACGGGGGCGACGGCGAGCGCGGCCCGCGCGATCCGGCTGAGCCCGAACAGGATCTGCAGCACACCGGCGGCGACGACGATGAAACAGGTGACGCGCCAACCGAATTGCGAGATGGACTCGGCGACGACCACGGTCAGACCCGCGGCGGGACCGCTGACCTGCAGGACCGAGCCGCCGAGCAGGCCCGCGACCACACCACCGATCACGGCGGCGACGAGACCGGCGGCGATCGGCGCGCCGGAGGCGACCGCGATGCCGAGTGAAAGCGGCAGTGCCACCAGGAAAACCACGATGGAGGCGGGCAGATCGTGACGCAACAGCGTCTGTTGCCACGCGGGGCGGGACGACTCGTTCGACGAGCCGTCCGCGTGGGGCGGGGCAAGGTCGTTCTCGACAGACATTGACTCTCCTTCGCCGGCTCCCGGCGCTGGGCCGAGGCCGATCATCACGAGGACGGTGAAGCAAAGGGACGGGAGCATCGAAGGATCCGGTGCAACGGCGAACCGGGTTCGGATGGATCCAACCTATTAGTAAAGAATTGGCAAAGCCAGTGTGCCGCACACATAGTGGGTCTCGCCATAACAGCAGGCAGTGTGTGGTGTGACCCACAACTACCCCGCTTTACACCGGTTCGGCGGCGGCCCGACGGGCCTCGTCGAAGTCGGCGATCCCGTCGGCGGTGATCTCGATGACCCGCGCGGTCGCCAGGTCGAAGAACAGCCCCGACACCGCGACCCCGCGTTCCTGGATGCCACTGCGCACCGCCGGATAGTCGATCAGGGTCTGCACCTGCCGGGCCACGTTCACCATGCCGAGTTGGTCGACCGGGCCGAAGCCCGCCAGCCTGGCGGCCTCGGCGACGGGGTGACCGGCGTGGAACGCCGCCAGCGTGGGCTGAGCATGGGCCAGCCAGTCGTCGAGTCCGGGCCCGGCCTGCACCTGCCCGTACAGCGCTTCCATCGCCCCGCAGCCGCTGTGCCCGCACACCACCACCGAGCGCACGTCGAGCTTGTCGAGCGCGTAGATCAGCGCCGCTTCCACCGAGACGTCGGAGCCGCCCACCGGCACCAGATTGCCGACATTGCGCACCGTGAACAGGTCGCCGGGACCACTGTTGGTGATCACATTGGGCACGATGCGGGCGTCGGCGCAGGCCAGGAAGAACGTGTCGGCATCGGGCCGGTGCCGCAACCCGTCCAGGTGCGGGCGCATCAGGTGCGCGTGCTGGCGATGGTAGGCCGCGATACCCGCGGCGATCGGGTCGACGCCGCCGCTGCGCCGCCACGGCCGGATCGCCTCGTCGACCGCTTTGCGCGCGTGGCCGTGCTCGGGGGGCCCGTCGTGGGTGCGGGCCATCCTCGCGGCACCGAGTTCGACGAAATCGACGGTGCTACCGCCGGATTCACGGGCGTCGGCCCATTCCGAGAGCAACTCGCACGCCGCGTGGTCGAGGAAGTCCACGCTCAGTTCGACGGTCACGTCCACACCCGCAGGCACCTTCGCCAGTTCGGACGTGAGCCGGGGCGCGGCCAGGAAAGTGCAGGTGCCCGCGATGCGCACCAGCCAGGTCCCGTCCTCGCGCGGGGCCGCGGCGATGGTGAACTTCACGACCCGCCACAGCAGCAGCGCGAAGGAGGCGACCAGTCCGATCAGCATGCCCTGCAACAGGTTCAGCGCGACCACGGCGATCACGGTGACCAGGTAGACGTAGATGTCACCGGTGCGGCGGGCACGTTTGATGTGCGCCAGCTTCACCAGCTGCACCCCGATCAGCACCAGCAGCCCGGCCAGCGCCGCTGTCGGAATCTGGCGGACCAGACCGACCAGCACGATCGCGAACACCAGGATCCAGCCACCGTGCAGCACGGTGGCCGCCCTGCTGCGGGCGCCCGCGTTGGCGTTGGTGATGCTGCGCACGATGACCGCCGCGATCGGGAGGCCGCCCAGGACGCCGGAGACCATGTTCGCCGCACCTTGGCCGAGCAGTTCCCGGTCGAAGTCGGTGCGCTGATCGGGGCGCAATTTGTCGACCGCGACAGCCGAGAGCAGCGTCTCCACACTGGCGATGAGGGCGATGGTGAGCATGGTGAGCGCGATCGGCAGCCACCCGCCGTGCGGCAGCGCGGGCAACCCGATGCCGTCGAGCAGTGAGCCGTCGAGGCGCACCCGTTCCACCGTCACCGGCAGCACCAGCGAAACCACCGTCGCCGCCACCACCGCGACGAGCGGGCCGGGCACCACCCGTACCCGGCGCGGCAGATACTGCCATCCGATCAGCACGGCGATCACGAGCAGCCCGACGAACAGGTCACCCTTCTGCACCGACATCACCTGATGCGGGAGCGCGACGATGCTCGCCCACGGCGAGCTGACCGTCGCTCCGCCGAGCAGGACGTGGACCTGCTGCAGCGCGATCACCACTCCGATGCCGGCGAGCATCGCGTGCACCACGACCGGCGCGATGCCCAGCGCGGCGCGCGCGATCCGACTGAGCCCGAACAGAATCTGCAGGACACCCGCGCCGACAGTGATGAAACACATAGCAGCCCAACCGAATTGCTGAACGGCTCCCGCCACGACGACGGCGAGACTCGCCGTCGGCCCGCTGACCTGAACCTTCGAGCCGCCGAGCAACCCGGCGACCACCCCGCCGACAGCGGCGGCGATGAGCCCGGCGACCACCGGCGCGCCCGAGGCCAGTGCGACGCCGAGCGACAGCGGCAGGGCCACGAGGAAGACCACGAGTGACGCTGGAAGATCTTGCTGGAGAACAGCTTTCATTGACGCGCACGACATCGGGCGCGCCGTGGCGATGGTAGTGGTCGTAGTGGTGCCCGGATCATTGTCGGTCATCATTCTCCTTCGCCGGGGCGGGTGAGCTCCCGGTTCATCGGTCGAACATGCACTGGCAATTGATGCTGAGCTGCGAGCGAACGGCGGATCTGCAGCACTGCTCGAAGAGATCGGACCCCAGACACAGAGTCGGGTTAATAGTAAAGAACTTCCCAAGCATTAGAAAACGTTCTGGGAAGAATGGGACGGAATCGCCGTCGTTCTGTGACCTCAGTCACAGAGCAGGGCCTCGGCGAGCTGCCGTTGCGTCGCCTGGTCGAGACCGGCACGGGTCGCCCACGCGGTAGGGCCACCGTGCTCGGTGTCCAGGTGGGTCAGGAACTGGCGCATGGTGATCGCGTCGGCGGCGAACACCCAGGCGGGGAGCCGATCGGCCGCGTCGTCCGGTCGGGCAGGCCGGCCGTCGCGAGCCCGTAGCGCGGCGATGTTCGGGGTGGTCGCGGCGTAGTCGGCGATGATGTCGTCCGCGCGTACCCCGGCGACCGCGAGCAGTAGGGCGATCACCACCCCGGTCCGATCCTTGCCCGCGGCGCAGTGGATCAGCGCGGGCAGTTGGCTCGGAACCGAGAGCAGACGCAGCACGGCGGCGATGTTCTCGCTGCTGTGCTCGAGGTACTCGCAGTACCGGTCGAACATGCTCCCGTCGGGCGAGACCTCGGTGAGGTCGAGCCGCACCCGGTCCGCGCCGTAGACGTGCAGGTTCCGGTAGTCGGCGACGGCATCGACCACCGCACCCGTTCCGTCCGTGACGATCTCGTCCGGCGCGCGCAGGTCGACGACCGTGCGAAGTCCACAGTCGGTGAGCAGAAACGCCACGTCCCCGGCATCCAGCCGGGTGAGCAGATCCGACCGAAACACCCGCAAGCGACGCACCTGCCGCCCGTCCACCGTGCGCAATCCACCCAGATCGCGCGCGTTCACCGCACCGCGCAGCGGCAATTCCCGGCCCATCGCAGAACTCACACCATTGGTCATCACAATCCCCGTTCTCACTTTTCGCAGCACCTGCTGCCAAACATTGATCAACGGTATTCGGTGCCGAGCCTCCCCCATTCCGAAATCCGCTCTCCCCGAACGAGCTTCCGACTATTTGCGCAGGTCAGAACCCTTCATACGTCGATTCGATCGCGAAATACGATGGACGGATCGAGATATTCGATACGAGTCGGCGGCAGCCGTTCTCATCGATACCGTCGGCACGAAAACTCCCGTGTCGAAAGGTATGTCGCATGCACCTGACAATCGTCGGAAATCGAGCCGGTATGCCCGCCGACGGCGCAGCCAGTTCGGGCTATCTGGTCGAAACCGGCCAGTCGAGAATTCTGCTCGACTGTGGTCCCGGGGTCGCGGTGATGCTCGGCAATTACCTGCACGCGAGCCTGCTCGACGCGGTGGTGATCAGCCACCTGCATCTGGATCACTGCTACGACGTGCTGCCCATCGGCAAGCAGGCGATGCGCAGAGCCCCCGACGCCCCGGACCGCCGGATCAAGCTGTTCGTGCCGAAAGGCGCTCGCGCGAGACTGGATCAGCTCGCCGCGCTGTTCCCGGTGAAGACCTTCCCCGACCTGAATCGGGCGTTCGACCTGGCCTATGAGGTCATCGAGTACGAGCGCGGCGCTACCTACCCGCTCACCGACTGCAGCATCGAACTGGTGCCCATGGTGCACACCGAACCCGCCTGCGGGATCCGGATCGAAAGCCCTACCGGCAGTATCGCGTTCACCGGCGACACCGGCTGGAACGACAACCTCGTCGCGCTCGCCGCCGATGTCGACATCTTTCTCGCCGAGTCCACCCTCGCCGAGCCGGATCACACAGCTCACGGCCATCTGTGCGCCACCGAGGTCGGGCGGGCCGCCGCGGCCGCGGGTGCGCGCTCGGTGGTACTGACCCATCTCGGCTCGGCGCAGCCGCAATGGCAGCAGGCTCGACGCGACGACGTGGCCGCGGAGTTCGACGGGCCCGTACACCTGAGCCGACCCGGCATGCGGTTCTCGGTGCCCGCCGAACAGCCGAGCTGAGCCCTACACCGCGACCGTCAGTGTCGCGAGGCCGCGCAGGTTGATCCGGCCGTTCCAGGTCTGGTCGACCACCGCGGCCTCGGGAAAGCGGGTCACGAAGCGCGGGAACACGATCCGGGCTTCCATCCGGACCAGGGCGGCGCCGAGGCAGTGGTGGATGCCCGCGCCGAGCGAGACGTTCTGGTGCGCGTTCGGCCGGTCCAGACGCAATTCGTCGGCGTCGGGGCCCCAGAATTCCGGGTCCCGGTTGGCGGCGGCCAGCGCGCCGATCACCCAGCTGCCCCCCGGGATCTCGTGCTCGCCGACGCGCAACGGTGTGACGGTGATCCGGCGCATCAGGTGCACCGGGGTGTCGAAGCGCATCAGCTCGTCGACGGCGCTCACCGCCAGGTCGGGCTCGTTCCGCAGTCGCCGCGCCTGGTCCGGATGCTGCAGCAGCGAGCGGATTCCGCTGCCGAGGTGGGTCACCGTGGTCTCGTGGCCCGCGATGTAGAGGAACATCACCTGCGAGATCAGCTCGTCCTCGCTGAGCATGTCGCCGTCGTCCTCGGCGCTGATCAACGCGGAGAGCAGGTCGTCGCCGGGGGTAGCGCGCTTCCAGCGGATCAGCTCACGAACCATGCCGAACAGTTCCTGGTTGGCGGCTCTGATCTGTTCCTGGGTCTCGGCGCTCGCGAACGGCTCGAACACCAGCACGATGATCGCGGTCAGCTCGCGCAGGCGGGTGTGCTCGCCGACGGGGATACCGAGCATTTCCGAGATGATGGTGAAGGGCAGCGGAAAGGCCAGTTCGGCGATGACATCAGTGGTGCCCGCGGCGGCGATCCGGGCCAGCGCCTCCTCGACGAGTTCCTCGACGCGCGGCTGCAGCGATTCGATGGCGCGCGGGGTGAAGGCCTTCGACACCAGCCGCCGCAGGCGGGTGTGGTCGGGCGGGTCCTGGTCCAGCATCGACAGCCCGCCCATCACCCGGCTCTCCTTGCGGACCTCGGCACTGCCGCTCTTCCACGCGGGCAGATGCCGCAGGTGCGCCTCGTCGACCGAGTGCGCCGAGCGCTGCAACGCGGCCACATCGGCGTGCCGGGCGATGATCCAGAACCCGAGCGGATGTTGCTGCGCGGGTCCCGCGGCCTGCAGCTGGGCGTAGTGCGGATAGGGGTCGTCGATGAATCCCGGTGCGGTGGGATCGAAGACGTAGGTCTCGGTGCTCATTCCAGGTACCGCTTTCTCGCTGCTGCTCGCATGATTTTTCCGCTGCTCGTCTTCTGCACGGTGTTCGGCGCGGCGAGCACCACATCCGCCACGGCGAGTTCGTGCTCCTGCGTCACCGCCGCCCGGATGGCCCCCACGATGTCGTCGGCGTCGGCATCGGCGTCGCGCTCGAGCTCCTGGACGACGACCAGTTTCTCGCCGTCGCGCCCCGGCACCGCGAACGCCGCGCCGCTGCCGGGTCGCAGCGCCGGGTGCGCGCGGGCCACGGTGTGCTCGATGTCGTGCGGGTAGTAGTTGCGGCCCCGGATGATGATCATGTCCTTGAGCCGGCCCACCACATACAGTTCGTCGTCGACGATCAGGCCGAGGTCGCCCGTGCGCAGGTAGGCGCGCTCGGCATCGTCGGCGATGCGAGCCTGGAAGGTCGCGGCGCTCATCTCCGGCAGGCCCCGATAGCCCTGGGCCACATGGTCACCCGCCACCCAGATCTCGCCTGCCCGATCCGGCGGGCAGGGCTCGCCCGTTTCCGGGTCGACGATGCGCAGCGACTCACCCGGCAGCACCACACCCGAGCCGACGAGCGTGCGCCCCTGATCCGCGGTGGCCGGGACGTAGCGCCGGTCGGCGAGCGCGTCGATATCGGCGTCCAGCAATCGCGGACCGCGTCCCTTCCCACTGGCCGACACCAGCAGGGTGGCTTCCGCGAGCCCGTAACACGGAAATACCGATTGGGCGCTGAAGCCCAGTGGGGCAAAGGTTTTCGCGAACCTGTCCAGGGTCTCGGCCCGGATCGGTTCGGCGCCGTTGAAGGCGACCTTCCAGGAGCTCAGGTCGAGATCGGGCAGCTCGCCCGCCGCCGCGCGCGCGACACAGGCATCGAAGGCGAAGTTAGGGCCGCCGCTGGTGTGCGCGCGATAGCGCGAGATGGCCTCCAGCCACCGCAGCGGCCGCCGGATGAACGTGGTGGGCGACATCTGGATACAGGTCGCGCCCACGTACACCGGTTGCAGCACATTGCCGATCAGGCCCTGGTCATGGAAGAAGGGCGCCCAGCCGACGACCGTCGACGCGCTGTCGTGGCCGAAACTGTGCCGGATCATCTCCTCGTTGGCCACCAGGTTTCGATGCGTGACCATCACGCCCTTGGGCGCGGAGGTCGACCCGGAGGTGTACTGCAGGAACGCCACGGAATCCGGATCGAGCACCTCCGGCGCGAAAGCGGTGTCCGCTGTGGACAATTCGTCGACGGCCAGCCACTGCCGCGCCGCGCACAACGGCTCGAGCACCGCGCGCAGGGGCTCGAGCACCGCGCCGATCGTCAGCACGGCCGTGGGCGCGCAGTCGGCGACGACAGCGCGGGTCGAGTCCTGCACCTGGCCGCGACGCGGCGGATTCACCGGCACCGCCACGATATCGGCGTAGAGGCAGCCGAAGTAGGCGGTGATGAACTCGACGGACTGCCCGAAGACCAGCAGGGCGCGATCGCCCGGCTCGCACCGCGCGCGCAGCAGGCTCGCCACCGCCGTCGCCGCGTCGTGGAGTTCGCGATAGGTCGTGGTGGTGTGCTCGGCACCGTTGTCGTCGAGGAAGATGTAGGCGATGCGGTCCGGCTCGTCGACGGCGCGACGCGCGAGGATGTCGGGAAGAAGCTGCACGTCGGTCCTCAGGTCAGGGCGGCGGTCATGATCGCCGCGATCGCCGCGCGGTGTCGATGGTGGAACAGGTGATCACCGGTGAACTCGTGCGTGGCGAACGGGCCGTCGGTCAGTGCGCCCCAGGCCCACACTTCCTCCGGATCGGCGATCGGGTCCTCGGTGCCGTAGAAGGTCGTGATCGGGCAGCTGAGCCGGGGCTGCGACCGGTGGCTGTACTCCTCCGACAACTCCAGGTCCGCCCGCGTCAGCGGCAGCGCGTACCGCAGGAAGCTCGCGCTGCGGCCCGCCGCGCCCCACGCCCCCATCGCGGCCATCGCGTCGGCGAAGTCGTCGTCGGGCAGGCGATGCAGGACCGCACGACTCGCCGCCAGGTGCGGTGCGCGGCGACCGGACACGAACAGGTGGATCGGTGGCCGATCAGCGAGGGTCAGCGCGCGAGCCAGTTCATAGGCGATCAGCGCGCCCATGCTGTGGCCGTAGATCGCCACCGGCGTTTCACCCGATTGTGTTATCTGGCCGGTCAATTCGTCGACCGCGTCGCCGACCCGGCGCAGCGGCGGCTGCTGCGCGACGTCCTCGCGGCCGGGGAGCTGGACGCGGACCACCCCGATCTCGAGGCCGAACAGGTCGGGCCAGCGGTTGAACGACGACGCCCCGGCGCCCGCGTGCGGAATGCACACCAGTCGTACCGCCGCGGGCGCGGTGTCACTGCGCAACCACGATTTGACCAGTCCGGTGCCGGTCATGATGCCCGCCGCACATCGACGGGAAGGCTCTTCAGACCGCGCACGATGAAACTGTGGTCCTGCCACTCGAGTTCCGCCGACCGTGATTCCAGGTACTGCGAGCGGACGAACAGGTACTCGAAGGCGACCTGAGCCTGTAGTTCGGCGAGCAATCCGCCGAGACAACCGTGCATACCGTGGCCGAAGCCCAGATGTCCACCGCCGGTGCGGGTCAGGTCGAACTCGTCGGGCCGGGTGAAGACGTCGGGGTCGCGGTTGGCCGCGCCGAGGCACACCAGGATCTGCTCGCCCGCCGAGATCCTGGCCCCGTCGAGCTGGATATCGCGGGTGGCCAGGCGTTTGGTCAACTGCAGCGGCGGGTCGTAGCGCAGTGCCTCGGTGACCGCCGCCTCGACCGACTCCGGTCCGCGACGCAGCAGCGCCGCCTGCTCGGGATTGCGCAGCAGGGCGAGTGTGCCGTTGCCGATCAGCGATTTGGTGGTTTCGTTGCCCGCGACGAAGCACATGATGCAGACGAACACCAACTCCTCGTCGGACAGCACATCCCCGCCCCCGGTCCGCGCGGCGAGCAACTGGCTGATCAGATCGGTGCCAGGCCGGGCTCGTCGCTGCGCCGACACCGCGTCGATGGCGGCGGCGAACTCCTCGACCACCGCGCAGACCCGCTCGAAGTCCCCGGCCTTCATCATCCCGGGTTCGAGCAGGAATCGGATGTCGTGGGTCCACGGCCCGACTCGGCCGCGCAACTCCTCGGGCAGGTCCATCCACTCACACAGCACCGCGACCGGCAGCGGCGCGGCCAGATCGGCGATCACATCGAAGCCACCGTCACGCCAGGCTCGCTCCATCAGATCGCCGGCGACCCGGGTCACCAGCGGTCGCAGCGATTCCACCGACCGGGCGGTGAACACCCGGTTCACCAGTCCGCGCAGGCGCGCGTGATCGGGATTGTCGGTGAACACCAACGACTTACGCCCGAGACGTTCGATCTGCTCGACGCTGCAATGGCCGAGCCGCTCGGCCTGCCGGGTCACCAGGCTGGGGATCAGCCCGGCGCTGAACGAGCGATCGTGCAGTACGCCGCGCACCTCGGCGTGCCGGGTGAGCACCCACATGCCGAGCGTGCGGTGCACCGGTTCGACCTCACGCAACTGCTGGTAGATCGGGTACGGGTCGTGCCGGAATTCGGCGCTGAACGGGTTGAACCGCACCCGGGTCCGGGCGGGCGCGACGGGATCGGACGACTGCGTGGTCATGCCGACCGCACCGGATGGTCGGTGAAGAATCCGCTGCGATAGGGCACCAACACCAATCGCAGCAGGCCGATCTTGCCCATCCGGAAACCGAGCGCCGAAAGTTTCAGGTAGCGCGCGTAACGCGCGACCACGTCGGCGCCGACGAGTTCGGTGGCCTCGGCACGGTTCGCGCGCAGCCTGCGCGCCCACTGCTCACACGTCCAGGCGTAGTCGAGACGACCGTTGCTGATCGAACGCACCTCGAACAGTCCCTCGGCCGCGGCGGTGATCTCGGCCAGGGTCGGCAGGTCGGCGTCGGGGAAGATCTCCTGCTGCATGAAGACACTGGCCTGATCGCGGGACATGTTCGCGTAGGCGATGGTCTGCAACGACAGCGTGCCGTCGGGCTCGAGCCAGTCTCGGCACCGCGTGAAGAAGTCCCGGTACACACCGATCTTCTGTTCCGGCGAATCGTCGGGGGTGGCGAAGTGTTCGAAGGCGCCGATCGAGATGATGCCGTCGAAGCGGGTGTCCGGCTCGTAGTGCAGCCAGTTCTCGGTCCGCACTTCGACGCCGGGGCAGGCGCGCGAGCCGACGAACTCGGCCTGCTCGGGGCTGAGCGTGAGCCCGACGGACCGGGCGACCCCGGCTTTTGCCGAGCGTTCGAGGATCGCGCCCCACCCGCAGCCGATGTCGAGGACCGAGGTGGCGTGCTCGGCGTCGATCGCGTCCAGGTGGTATCGCAGTTTGCGATCCTGGGCGATTTCCAGTGTGTCGTCGGGGTTTTCGCGCAGGGCGCAGGAGTAGGACAGCGACTCGTCGAGCCAGAGCCGATAGAAGTCGTTACCCGCGTCGTAGTGGTGGCGGATCGCTGCGGCGGCCGCGACGGACCGCTCGATATGCACCGACATCGCTACCCCACACTCCGCCGGCTCTGCTCGTGCAGGTAGGCGGCGACGGCGTCGAGGTTCGGGTTGTCGAACAGGTCCTCGGGCGCCAGATCGACGCCGTAGCGGTCCTCGACCTCGATCAGCAGCGCCACGGCCAGGGCCGAGTCGATGCCGAGGCGGTCGAAATCGGTGGCCGGGTCGATGGTGGCGGCCGGTACCTCGAGCAGACTCGCGAGGTATTCCTGGCACCAGGTGACAATGGCTTCTTTACTCGTATCCATGGTGAGAATTCCTTAGATTCGCTTGGCTGCCATGCGTTCGGCGGACGGCATTTTCAGGTCCCAGGCGAGACCACAGAACGCCAGTGTTCGAATGAGCCAGAAACCGGGGTCGAGTCGATACCAATCCAACCCGAAAGAGGGCGACTCCGGAAACGCGTGGTGATTGTTGTGCCACGACTCCCCCAGTGTCGCCAGGGCGAATACACCACCGTTGTGGCTGTTCTCGCGGGATTCGTACCGACGGGTGCCGAACATGTGCAGGAACGAATTGATCGCCCACACGATGTGCTCGAGAACGAAGATGCGTACCAGTCCGCCCCAGAGCAGGCCGGCGACCGCGCCGGTCCAGCTCATCGAGACCAGACCGCAGATCACCGTCGGGATCAGCAGCCCGAGCGCCACCCAGTAGTAGTAGAGGCGGGCGATGCGGACCAGGCCACGGTCCTTGATCAGATCGGGCGCGTAATGCACCACGTTCGGGTACTCGTGGCGGCGCATCCACAGAAAATGCGAGTGGGCCAGGCCACGCAGGGCCCCGCGCAGGCCGTCACCGGCGAGGTTGGGTGAGTGCGGGTCGCCTTCGCGATCGCTGTACTCGTGGTGGCGCCGGTGCAGCGCGACCCAGGAGATGACCGGACCCTGGCCCGCCATCGAACCGAGGATCGCGAGCACCCAGGTCACCCACGGCGCCGCCTTGAACGTGCGGTGGGTGAACAGCCGGTGGTAGCCGACGGTCACACCGAGTCCGGTGAGCAGCCACATTCCGAAGAGCAGGGCGAATTCCAGCACGCCGAAGGGCCGGACCAGCAGGAAGGCGACGGCGACGACGGTGCCGATGATCGGGAGAATATCGAACAGCAGGAAATGGCGTCGTTGCAGTCGATGAATATAGGGACTGCTGATCGTTTTTCTGCGCGGATCGGGATTCATTTTTTCACTTCACCTCAGCGGTATAGAAACCGGGCGCAACATTATTACCGTATTCATCGCTTCAACGGTCGGCGACGGCGTGTGACAATTGCCGATCGCCGGATCGGAATTGTTTATGACGGACCAGCGACAGCGCGACACTGATCGCGCCGAAGCCGGTGGCGAACATCCAGAGGTGGCCGGCGCCGAAGACCGCGATCACGGCTCCGCCGATCGCCGAGCCGAGTGCGGCCCCGAGATACAACGCCGAACCGTTGAGCGACAACAGCATCGGTGCCTGCTCCGGGCTCGCGTCGGCGATCATGCTGTGTTGCTGTGCGGGCAGGAAGGCCCAGCCGACCACACCCCACACCGTGACGAAGGCGACGGTGGTCGCCAGGGTCTGCGCGGCGATCGGCTGCCAGGTCAGGTTCGCGGTGAAGATCGTCAACGCGCCGAGCAGGACCGGCCGGGCACCGAATCGGTCGACCAGCACGCTCCCGCCCCACAGACCGGCGATCGCCCCGACGCCGTGCGCCATGATCAGCGTGCCGACAGAGCCGGCACCCACCGCCGGGACCTCCGCGTAGATCGGACCCAGGTAGGTGAAGACCATCAACCCGGCCGTCATCCCCGAGATCGTCACCGCGAGGCCGAGCCACACCGGTGGGTGCCGCAGGGGTGCGAGTCGCTCTCGCAGCGACACCACGGGCGTGGTGTCGCCCGCCGGAACCGTCAGTGCCACACCGACAGCGGTGATCAGCGCCACCACGGCGACGGCGACGAACGCCATCCGCCACGACGACAGCCCGGCAACCCATACTCCGAGCGGCACACCTGCCACGGTGGCGATCGAGATACCGCCCAGGATCACCGCCAACGCACGTCCGCGACGATCCGCCGTAGCCATTCCGGCCGCCGCCGCGGCCGCCAAAGGGACGTAGATCCCCGCGACGCACCCGGCCGCGATGCGCGCCAGCGCCATCACCCAGGGCGACCAGGCCACTGCGGCAAGCAGATTCACGACGACGAACAGCGCGATCGCGGCCAGCAGCAGCAGCCGAGGCGAACGCACCCGCAGCACGGTGACCACGACGGGTGCGGCGAGCGCGTAGGCCAGCGAGTAGCCGGTGACGAACAGCCCGGCGCCGGCGACGGAGACCCGCAGGTCGGCCGCCATCGGCGCCAGTACCCCGGCGACGAGGTAGTTGTCGGTCCCCGCGCAGAACGCGCCGAGCGCGAGCACCAGGACCGGCAGCCACCGAATCGACGACGGCGCGGCATCGGTGACGGTCACCGAATGCCCCGGCGCCTCACCAGGGTCGGGCGCCGGCATCGCGCAACTCCACGGCCACATCGATGAGTTCGTAGATCCGCATGCTCGGTTTCCAGACGCTCGCGTCGGCGATCACCCGGATCCGGCCCGGTCGCCGTTCGACGCTCTTGATGTGCACCTCGAGGGTCATCAGCTCGTCGCTCGCCAGGATCTGCCCGCGATACCGCCACGACAGCGACACTCCCACCGGGAGCACGAATTCCGGCGCGACCAGCTCGGCGGCGAGACCGGAGTCGACCGTCCACTCCTGCATCGCCTGGATCACCGCCTCGACCCCGAGCGAGCCCGGCATCACCGGGTCGAGGTAGAAGTGGTAGCCGAAGAACCAGTCGTCGGCGGCGACCGGACGGGTGGCACGCAGGTAGCCGAGCCCGTAGGTGCCCGCGCTGTCGACGGTCTCGATGCGGTCGAGCATCGCCAGATGCCCGACCGCGCACGGCATGCCGGTACCCGCCGCGCGTCTGGCCGCCACGTCGATCACGCGGACGTCGGGACGTCGGTCCTGGCTGTCGAGCCAGGTCGGCACGAGCTCGCCGTTGTCGAGTCCGTTCTGGTTCGCCAACGCCGGGGCGTTGAAGAACCCGAACAGCGACTGCCCCGCGTAGAACGGTTCACCGTCCACCGAGAGTTCGTAGGAGAACGTCTGCAACACGACGCCGACCAGGACGGTGGTGTCGGTCAGCCTGCTCGTCTGCTGAATCGTCTTGTCCCGCAAGTCGACTTCGCGCAGGACGGTCGCAGAGCCGTCGAGATTGCGCAGGCTGAAATCCTCCCCGGGCGAGGTGAGGGTCGCGCCGAGGAAGTAGCCGAGCAGCAGCGCCGATTGCAGCGAGGTCTCCATGTAGACGACGTTGGGCATGGAGGCATCGGCCGACTCGAGGTAGTACCAGGAATCGGCGGGCGAGTCGTACTCGGTGTGCGAGCTGCCCGCGTCGAGCTGTCCGCGTCGTCCGTCGACGGCCATCACGCGGTCGCAGAGCTGGAGTCCGTGGTTGGGCATGCGGGTGGCCCTACGGCCGGCGTAGGCCGAGAACTCCGGGCCGAGCGCGATGCCGAGATCACCGCGGGCGCTGTGGGTCATGTGGAATTCGCCGAGCAGCGCACGCTGACCGAAGGCGTTGCGGCGGCCGAGGAATCGGGGAATCTCACCGCCGGCCTCGGGACCGATCGGCAGACCCGATTCCTCCGCGACCTCGAGGGTGAGGCCGTGCACGCGCGCCACCACTGCTCCCGCACACCGGATCTCGGCGTTGATCCGGAGCCAGGGACGCGGGAGCAGGTCGATCTGGACCACGTCGGCGATCAGCTCGACGGGGCCTGTCATCGGCGCGGACACGGTCACCTCGAAGGGCTCCCCCGCCTGGAATCGGGCCCCGGCCAGGCACAGCTGCAAGCCCGCGCGCACCGCGAAGACCTGGGCGGCCTGCCAGATGAGCTCGGTTGCCGCGGTGACCGGATCGGGGCCGTCCACGCGGCAGGTGGCGCGCAATCGCCCTCTGGCCCATGGCCCTTCACGTCCGGCGATCTCGAGCACCTCGGTGAGGGTGGCGTGGGTGCCGTCGGTCAGCCGGATGTCGGGGTTGACGCCTTCCTGGTCGTAGGCCGGACCGAAGACAGCGGCTATCTCGCCCCTGCCCAGCGCCGCGAGGTCGGCGCCGTTCAGCGTGGTGATCGGCGTGCGGGCGAGGAACTTGAAGGCGTTCATGGTGGTCGCGGGCGCAGGCAGCTCGAAGACCACCGGGTGCCCGGGCGCCGCGGAGACCGCCAGACCGGTTGCCGGCGTGTAGTCCACCATCACCGCGAAGGACTGTTCCGCCCAGGTGGGCGACTCGGGGGTGATTTCCGTGTCGGTCCGGGCGATGTGCTCGCCGCGACCGAGGCTCGCGAGCGTGCGCCGCTGCAATGCGGTCTGCACGTCCATCGCCGACAAGTGCGCCGTCACCAGCTCGGAGCGAACCTCGTGCAGGAGGGCGGAAATGGGGTCGGCGGGTGTACCGCCCGCCGCCACCGGCACAGTGGCCGATGGCGCCGGTGCGGTGGCCGACTGCGCCGGTGCGGTGGTGTGTCGCACCGCGGGCACCGCCGAGCTGGGCGCCGGGGCCTCCGGCGCTGTGGATGACGATCGGGGGGCGGGGCTGACGGCCGGCTCCAGTGCCAGCGACCAGGCGAGGACGTCGAAGGGCTCACCGTCGAAGTCGAGGGTGTCCAGTGGTGTGATGGTCATCGGATCTCCATTCCTCACATCGACGATGCTCACGCGCGCTGCTCGCGCAACCGCACGGCCTCGGCGAACTTCTCGGTCATCTCCGGAGTGGCGATCACGGCGAGATCGGAGTAGCGCTGCAGCACAGTGCCGTTCGGAGCACACGCCGTGACGGTCACGGTGACCTCGGTGCCGGTCGCGTTGGCGCGCAGGTCGTCGACCACCAGCACGAACGAACTGTCGTCGGGCAGGGGGGCGAAGTACTCGATACGCCCGATCGACAGCGGCAGGCAGGCCGAGTTCATGAACCACACACCGAGCAACGCGCCGGCCTGGATCGCGACGTCGGCCAGCACCGGACTGTGCAGTGCCCCCGCGTAGTTGCCGGTGCCGAGGCGAGCGTCGGGGAGCTTGCCTTCCACGACGAGGCGGCGGTCGGCTCGTTCCAGGATGCGGCGCACGCCCTGCAGCAGCGGCCCGTGGAACAGGTCCGCTGCACGGTAGACGTCGAGCCCGTTCTCCGGTCCCACACCGATCGCGTAGCCCGGCCAATCGGAAGCGACGGGGGCGGGCCATGTTTCAGCGGCGAGGAGGAAGGTGCCGGTGAAGTGCGACGGCGCCAGTGTCTTGCCCGGTTCGTCGCTGCGGATCCAGACCGTGACGCTCAGGCGATCGTCGACGACGATCCCCGCCTGCGCCTCGAGCCGGTAGGAGCGTTCGTCCTTGCCGTCGTAGACGATGCCCCGCAGTACCTCGAAGCCGGTGCATTCCACCACCCGCAGGCCGGGGTTGGCGCGCTCGAGCACATTGATCGCCCAGCCGAGTCCGGCGGCCGCCGGGAACACCGGGAACTTGCCGACTCGATGATCACCGATCACCGCGTCGCCGGCCAGCGGCGCGAGATCACGGTGAGTGGTGAAAGAGCTTGTCGGGGTGAGGGTCACGGCCGTGGCCAGCGGTGCCGCGGGACCGACCAGCACCGACACGTCGTCGGCGCGACCGGGGGCGAACTGTTCGGCGAACATCCGGGCTCCGGCGTCCATCCCGAGCAGCGCGACACCGCGGGCGAGGAAGACTTCGCGCAACTGCGGAGTCACCATGCCGCCGTCCCACGCACCCCAGTTGACGGTGGTGACGTGGCCGGCCAGACCCTGCCGTCGCCAGCTCACCGCCGCCCGGTTGAGGGCTTCGTTGGCGACCGCGTAGTCGGCCTGACCCGGATTGCCGTACACCCCGGCCACCGACCCGAACAGGATGAGGTGCCCGAGCGTGGCGTCGCGCAGCGCGGTGACCACGTTGTACAGCCCGTCCAGCTTGGTCGCGAGGACGAGGCGGATGTCGTCGGCCGTCTTGGCGGGGAGCAGGGAATCCGCGAGGGCGCCTGCCCCGTGCACGATGCCGGTGATCCGGCCCGCGTCCGGCGCGAGTGCCCGCTCGGTGGCTTCGGCGTCGGTGATGTCGACCGCGAGGTAGCGTGCCCGTGCGCCGGTCTCGGCCACCGCGTCGACGGTCGCGCGGATCTCGCGCTGCGCCAGCAGGTTTCGAGTGAGGCGGTCGACCTGCTTGGGCGTCGGCTGCTCACCCGCGGCGCGTACGGCGGCGATGGCGGCGGCCTTGAGCGCGTCGTCGGCGACACCTGCCGCCCACTCCGGCTCGTCCTCGAGTTCAGTGCGGCCGAGCAAGAGGAACTCGCACGGCTTGCGAGCGGCCAGTTCACGAACACACCGCGCGGTCACTCCCCGTGCGCCACCGGTGACAACGAGAACATCGTCGGTGGTGAGGGCGAGTTCGGTGGCCGTGGCCGTGCTGTCGACTGCCTGCGGGCGCAGTGTCCAGCGGGTGTGATCGGCGTCGACCCCGACTTCGCGCGCGTCGATCGCGGCGTCGTCGAGCTCGGCGAGGAAGGAGACGATCAGTGCCTCGTCGGTCAGGTGCGGCGAGAGATCCAATGCCCGGCAGAACAGCCCGGGCGCTTCCTGCGCGAGGGTCTTCACCAGACCGCTGACCCCGCCGACAACGGCGGCGGCGGCCGCTCGTTCACCGCGGTGGCCGAGCACGCCGTCGATGCGGGTGAGCGTCACGAACGCCGCCCGTGTACCGGCTTCGGCGGTCGCGACCAGGCGGTCGTGCACCAGCGTGGCGGTGTGGATGGTATCGGCGAGCCGATGACCGCCCACCAGCCACTGGCTGTCCGCGGGCAGGACAGTCAGGCACAGATCCAGCCGCGCAACATCTTTCAGCGCGGACTCGATCGCCCCCCGCACGGTGGCGCCGTCCCATGCGGCTACGCCGGCATCGTCGCGGGCCGCGACGGCGGCCGTGTGCACGGTCCAGCCCTGCTGTTCGAGGCCGGTCGCGAGAGCCGCCGCGGTGGTGTCACCGTGGTCGAGGATCAGGGCCGTCCGCTCCGCGGCGTAGGGCTGGGAAAGGCGGTCGATGTCGGGAAGTGCGACCGGCACGATCCGCAGCAGCACCGGATCGTCTTCGATCCCGTCCTGGCTGGATCCCGGCTGAAACCCGTGTGCACCGGCGGCTTCCGACCCGCCACCGACCGTGGGGACAGCCGGGGTTGCGGCGGGAGCGGCGGAGCCGGCGACGAAATCGACGATGTCGTTCAGGGTCCGCAATTCCGCGACCTGCTCCGGACCGACCGCGGGCACACCATCGATACGCTCACCGACCGCACCCATGATCTGAACCCGCTTGATCGAATCCACCCCGAGATCGGCCTCCAGATCCAGCGACAACGCCAGCATCTCG
>NZ_JBSGSS010000003.1:0-78243 GCF_053606985.1 Nocardia sp. NPDC055165 | reverse complement strand
ACGCTCACCGACCGCACCCATGATCTGAACCCGCTTGATCGAATCCACCCCGAGATCGGCCTCCAGATCCAGCGACAACGCCAGCATCTCCGTCGGGTAACCGGTCTTCTCCGACACCACCTGCGACAGCACCGACCACACCGAATCGGCATCGAGCGCCGGACTGGTCGGCGCCGGGGCGGCACTCGGACCCGAAACCACAGACGCGGCAACGAAGTCCACGATGTCGTTCAGGGTCCGCAGTTCCGCGACCTGCTCCGGGCCCACGGCAGGCACACCCTCGATACGCTCACCGACCGCACCCATGATCTGAACCCGCTTGATCGAATCCACCCCGAGGTCCGCTTCCAGATCCAGCGACAACGCCAGCATGTCGGTCGGGTAGCCGGTCTTGTCCGACACCACCTGCGACAACACCGACCACACCGCGTCGGCATCGAGCGCGGGGGCCTCGCTCACCGTGACGGCGGCGGGCATCGCGGCCTGGGGAGCGGGCTCGATGTCGGCTGTCCGGCGCGCCGTGGCAACATCCGCTGCTCGTGTCGGCTGTGGTTCGGGAGTCGCCACAGCGTTCGGCGCCGAGGGCTCAGCGACTGTCCGGTGGTCGAGCAGCGTCGCCGCGGAGGTGTGACTGCCGTTCCCGTTGCCGGTGGGGAGTTCGGCGTGGAAGCCGTTCGTCCCGTTCGTGCTCGCGGTATCGACGGTCGGCGCCGGGGACCCGAGTTCGAGGCCGGACAGCGAGGCGAGGATCTCGTTGACCTGGACATGGGTCCGGCCGATCGCCAGGCTCTGTTCCTTGATCGCGTGCACGGTCTCGTGCAGGCGGTCATCGACGCCACCGGTGCGCTGGGCGTCGCGCAGAACCGAGACCAGCCCTTCGGCGACCTCGAGTTGACCCTGCGCGTACCGGCTGTGGATGTCGAGGTGCTGCTGGGCAGCCACGTCGTATCCGGTCGCGGGCTGATGCCCGATGGTCGACTCCGCCCGGACCGGCGCGGCGGCCGGAGCTTCGGCGCTCACCAGTTCCCGAGTGACGGCGGGTGTCCGCGCGGCCTCGTTCCGACCGGCGGCGTAGGCCTCGGTGGTGAGGCGCTCCCGCTCGGCGGTATGCGCTCGCGCGGCCACCTGCGCCTGTGCCGCGGCCTCGGCTTCGGCGGCCTCTCGCGCCTGCGTGACGGCTTCCAACACGAGCTGCTCCTCGATTCCCTTGCGGTAGAGTTCTTTCCGGGATTCCGGCACGAAATCGCGGCCGTTGAGCCGCACGACCATGCCGGGCGCCTCCGGCACCGCGAACGGTGCGGCGTCGTGGCGGTGGATGTCGACGATGGGCGCACCGAGCACCGCCAGTTGCAGCGCCGCCTTCTTGAGCGCCACGTCGCTGTCGCCGGTCGGGCCCTGATCGGTGGACAGGGCGATCACCTCGGCGCCGAGCGTCCGGCGCACGAGCGAGGTGAGCGTGGCCTTCGGGCCGAACTCGACGAACACGTTGCAGCCGTCGGCCTGCATGGCCCGCAGACCTGCCACGAACTCGACGGTTTCGAGCAACTGCTCGGTGAGCACGCGACGGTTGGTCGCGACCCGCGCACCGTATTCGGCGTCCCGGGAATTCGCGTAGATCTTGGTCTTGGGGGCGCGAATGGCGACGCTCTTCACCGCGGCCTTGAACGGCTCGACCGCGTGGGCGACGTAGCGGGTGTGGAACGCGCCCGCTACCGGCAGCTCGCGCACGGTCAGTCCCTGTGCCCGGCCCGCCGCGACGAACTCCGCGACAGCCGCGGTGCCGCCGCCGACCACCACCTGGTCGGGTGCGTTGTGATTGCACACGCTCACGTCGGGATGGTCGGCGAGGATCGCGCTGACCTGTTCACGGTCGGCCTGTACCGCCGCCATCGTGCCCGCGTCGGTGTCGGTGTCGATCGCCATCGCCGCTCCGCGTGCCCTGGCGAGAGTGAAGTAGTCGACGGCGTCCAGCGAACCCGCTGCCCACAGCGCGGTCAGTTCACCGAAGCTGTGGCCCATGAACCCTTCGCAGGTCAGGCCGCGCTCGGCCAGGAACCGGTACTGGCCCACCGACAGCGCCGCGATCGCGGGCTGCGCGAACTCGGTGCGCCGCAACGTCGCCTCCTGGGCGTTGCGCAGCTCGGGGTCGAACACCGGCGCCGGGAACACCACCGAGGCCGGCGGCCGGGCGGCGTCGGCGAACACGGCGTTGGCCTCGTCGAAGGCGGTGGCGACGGTGGGGTTGTTCAGCACCGCGGCCAGGCCCATGTCCACGTATTGGCTGCCCTGACCGGCGAACAGCGCGCCGATCTTCAGATCGGGCATGGCGCGCCGGCGGAAGACGATGCCGCGCGGATGCGTCCATTCGTCGGCGTCACCGGCGAGTTCGGTCACCGCCAGTGCGCGCAGTGCCGATGCTTCCTCGTCGTCGCGCGCCACGAACCCGACGCGCGCGTGCTCGGCCGGAATCCCGGCGTCACCGTTCGGGGCGGCGTCCGAGCTCAGCAAGCTCGCCAGTTCGGTTGTCGAGGCGGCGTGCCACAGGTGGACTCGCGCGGTGCGGTGCATCGTGAGCGCGTGTCCGCGGCCCTCGGCTGCTTCCTCGAGGATCGCGTGAAAGTTGGTGCCGCCGAAGCCCATCGCCGATGCCGCCGCACGACGCTGCGGCCGGTGCGGATCACGAATCCACGGCCGGGTCCTGGTGTTGATGTAGAGCGGCGAGGAATCGTCGAGCGCCTTGTTCGGCGCGGTGACATTGATCGTCGGCGGCAGCACCTTGTGGTGCAACGCCAGTGCCAGCTTGATCAGGCTGGCCGCACCGGCGGCGCCCTTGGTGTGCCCGATCTGGGATTTCACGCTGCCGATCGCGGCGTACCCGGTCTCGTCGGTGGCCTCGCGCAGCACCGCGTTCAAGGCGGCGAGTTCGGTCTGATCGCCGACGCGGGTGCCGGTGGCATGTGCCTCGAACAGCCCGATCGTGGCGGGCGAGCAGTCCGCGTCCTCGTAGGCGCGGTGCAGGGCGGCCTGCTGACCTTCGGCGCGCGGGGCATAGATGCTCTTGAACCGCCCGTCGCTCGACGATCCGATGCCCTTGATCACCGCGTACACCCGGTCACCGTCGCGCTCGGCGTCGGCGAGGCGCTTGAGGGCGATCATGCCGATGCCCTCGCCGACCAGGGTGCCGTCGGCACTGTCGTCGAGCGGCTTGATGACACCGGACCGCGACAGCGCCCCGACCTTGCTGAAGCACAGGTAACCGAAGATCGAGTTCTCGGTGTCACAGCCACCGGTGATCATCATGTCGGCGCGACCGGACACCAGCTCGCTGATCGCGACGTGGACCGCCGACAGCGAACTGGCGCACGCCGCGTCGACGGTGCAGTTCATGCCGCCGAGATCGAGGCGGTTGGCGACCCGGCCCGCGATCACATTGCCCAGCAGGCCGGGGAACGAGTTCTCCTCCCACGACGGGAAGGCGTCGGCGTACTTCTGCGCGATCTGTTCGGCGTCGGCCTGGGTCAGCCCACAGCTGCGGATGACCTCCTTGAGCACCGGCGTCGACAGACGGGCGGCCAGCGGGTGCGACAGTGTCGTCGGTCCGGCGACGCCGAGGACCACACCGGTGCGCTCGGGCCGGTACCAGTCCGAGCCGACAGCGCCCGCGTCGGCGAGCACGTCACGAGCCACCAGCAGGCTCAGCAACTGCACGACCGTGGTGACCTCGAGCTGGTTGGGCGGCAGCCCGAACTCGGTGACGCTGAACGGCATCTCGGGCACGAAACCGCCACGGCGGCAATAGGTCTTGTCGGGCGCCGTCGGGTCGGCGTCGTAGTAGTCGTCGAGGTTCCAGTGCGTGGCCGGCACGTCGGACATGCAGTCCGCGGCGTCGACGACGTTCTGCCAGAAGTCACGGAAGTTGGCGGCCATGGGGAACAGTCCGCTCAGTCCGACGATCGCGATCGGATTGTCGGCTAGTCGCCGCGTCATGGCCGGGTCTTCGGAGTGCCGAAGGTGGTCGTTCATGGTTGCTATCCCTTGTCTTCTGCTCAGAGTTGCGAAACTCGCACAGTCCGGACCTCGTCGATGAGGTCGGCCATCGCCGTACCGATGAGCTGATGGCCCGCCGGACTCGGATGCATGCCGTCCGGGGACCACATGACCGGGTCCGCGGTGATGGGTGCGTTCACCAAATCGAGTCGCACGAGATCGAACTCGTGGACGAGGTCGTCGAGATAGTCGTTGGCTTGCGCGAATCGCGACCGCAACACCGTGCGGACGGATTCGGGCAGGCCGGGCAGGCGGTCCGGGATATTCGGCCAGTTCGTGGTGAACACCAGCCGATCCGGGCGCGCCAGCCCGGCATAGATATGACGCAGGTTGCGGCGGAAGCGATCCGGGTCGTAGTCGGTGACCAGGTCGTTTCCGCCCACGATCACGCCGATCAGCGCAGCATCGGCGGCCAGGGCGATCGGCAGTTGCCGGTCGACGACATCCTGGGTGGTGGCCCCGTAGGAGCCGAGGTTCAGTATCGCGCCGGAAATTCCGAGCAGGTGCTCGACGTGCGCGACAAATCCCGCGAAGGAGCCGTCGGAGTTGACCGAACCGCCGCGCCCCTCCGCGAAACTGTCACCGAGCACCATCAGCTCATACGTTGGCACCGAGCAATTTCGCGATGCGTTCCGGCGCGAAGAATTCCTCGCCGGTCATTCCGCCGCCGACCATCGCATAGAAGTCCGTGGCATATTCTTCGTTCTTTTCCAGCGCACGGAAAACGGCCAGCAATTGCGGAGTCAGTTCCAGCGTGGAAATCGTGCAGGTGAACTCGAAACTCGACTGCGATTTCTCGTCACGCTCGCGCTGGTAATCGGCGAGCGCCTCGGCCATCGGTCGCTGATCGCTCAGACCCTCGTGCACCCGCTCGGCCAGCAGCGCCGCGTAGTCGAACGCGTCGGAGATGCCGAGCCCGGTGAACGGGTCCTTGTGGTACCCCGCGTCCCCGACCAGCGCCCAGCCTTCGCCGTGCGACTGGCGGCGGTAGTTGTCCGGGTACCGCATCGGGGTGAAACGCTCCTCGCGCTTGCCCTTGGTGACCAGTTCCTCGGCGAACTCGGGCAGGATCTCGCGAGCGACCTTCACGAAGTTGGCCTCGACGTCGGCACGGAAATCAGCGTAGGTGTCGATCTTGCGCATGACCGCCACGAGGGTCTGGTCGTTGTGGGTCGGCCAGATGCCGATCTGCTGCTTGTCGCCGATCCGGCTGTGGAACTCCGACACCGACAGGCCGCTGAAGTAGCTGTAGTAGATGAAGCACTCGGCCGCGACCTTCGTGTAGGTCTCGGCGCCGACAGCGTTGGCGACGAACGAGTTGGTGCCGTCGGCACCGATCACGATGCGGGCCCGCTCCTCGGCGATCTCACCACCGGCGACCGAACCGCGAATACCGACGACCACACCGTCTTCGATGATCAGTTCGCTGACGGTGTACCCGGTACGCACCTCGGCGCCGGCCTCCCTGGCACCCTCGACCAGGATCGCGTCGAGTTCGGTGCGCCGCGGCGCGTAGGTGGCGTCGATGCCCTGGATGGGATCGGCGAACCCCGCGATGACGATGTCGAGGTAGGACACCGTCATGCGCTTGATCGCCGGCACACCGGTGGCGATCAGCTTGTCGAGCAGGCCCCACTGGGCCAGCCGGGCCAGCCCGCGCTGCTGAATGTAGTGCGTCGAGATGGTGTCGCTCGGGAACGTGGCACGGTCGACCACCAGGACTCGATGCCCCTGCCTCGCCAGCAACATGGCAACCGGTGAACCCGCGCACCGCGCGCCGACAACAATCGCGTCATACATCAGGGTGACTCCTCAGTAAATGAAACGCTTATGGCCCCGGATGCGATTTTACGGAGTCGAACCGCTCGATCCGCGTACCGATTTCCAATCGGATTACATGAATAGATGTTCCAGAACAATGATTTCGAATATTAGCGATCCGGCAGCTCGGATGAATAGTTGAATTCAACTTCCGTTCATCACGAAAAACGGTTCGATATGGGCTAATTGGGGCATGCCAACTGGAAATGAACCGGCCCCCGGAATCGCCGCAGCACAGGCTCGGCTGACGAATATGACCGGTGCCGCGACGCCGGACTACGAACAGATCCGCAAGACCGTCGACACGCTCGTCCCGTTCGTGAATCTGGTGGGCGTGCGCATGACCGAGCTGGGCCCCGGCTCGGCGGTGGCCGAGATCCCCGAGGCACCGGCGATGAGCAATCACCTGGGCACGGTGCACGCGGGCGCGCTGTTCCTCGCCGCCGAAGTCGCCTGTGCCGGTGCGTTTTCCGGCATCGTCGCACCGCGCATCCTGCACGTGCGGACCTTCGTGCTGCGCAGCACCAAGGCCACCTTCTTCCGGCCTGCCCGCGGCCGGATCCGCGCCAGTGGCACGGTGAGCTCCCCGATCCTGGCCGAGGTGGTCGGGCGCAGGACCGAGGAGCAGTTCGATATCACCGGAAAGGCGCTGCTGCACGACGACAGCGGCGCCTTGCTCGCCAAGGTGGATCTCGAGTACTTCTGCTGGCTGGGCGCGGCTTAATCCGGATACAGCGTGGTGATGACGGCGCCGAAGTCGGCTTCGATCGCCGCGCGACGCAGCCGCAACGAGGCCGTCAGCTGCCCCTTCTCCATCGAGAAGTCCTCCGCGAGAACGGCGAACCGGCGAATCGACTCCGCACGGGAGACGAGCCGGTTCGCCGCCTCGACACCGGCGGAGATCTCGGCGAGCAACCGGGTGTCCTCGGTCGGGACCCCGCCGGACACGTCCACGCCGTGCTCCGCGGCCCAGCGAGCCAGCACCACCGGATCGACGGTGATCAAGGCGGTCACATACGGTCGGCCTTCACCGACGAGCATGCAGTTGCTCACCAAGGCGTGCAGGCGAACCCGGTCTTCGAGCGGCGCGGGCGCCACGTTCTTGCCGCCGCTGGTGACGATGATCTCCTTGCGCCGGCCAGTGATGAACAGGAATCCGTCCTCGTCGAGCCGGCCGAGATCGCCCGTGGCCAACCAGTTCTCGGCCGAATGGCCGCCGTCTGGCCAGTACCCGGGGAAGACCTGCGGGCCCCGGACCAGAATCTCGCCGTCGTCGGCGATCGCGACGGTCGTGCCGGGCACCGGTCGGCCGACCGCGCCTGCCCGATTGGCGTGCGGCGCACTCATACTGACCGTCGACGACGCCTCGGTCAGGCCGTACGCGCCGATGATCTCCACACCGATGCCGGTGAAGAAGTCCGCCGTCGACGGTTCCAGCGACGCGCCACCCGCGACCATGTGCTCGAGCCGCCCGCCGAGCATGCCACGCCACTGTTCGCCGATCCGGGCGTCGATCACCGCGTCCGCCGGTGGCTGCTGACCGCGCCTGCGCGCATGGCCGACAGCGATCGCCGCCGCCTCCGCGTCGTCGTACCGATCACCGCCGAGTGCCTGACGCGCTGCCTTGCGGATCTTCTCCAGGACGTAGGGGACACCGATCAGGAACGTCGGCCGAAAGATGGGCAGTTCGGCGGGCAGTTGCGCGGGAGTGGCGACCAGGCCCGTGCGGACTCCGGCCAATACACACCCGAACTGCACGACCCGCCCGTACACGTGCGCGAGCGGGAGGAACAGCAGTGTCGACGCGGGATCCGCCGGGGTGCGGCGGAATACGGTGTCGAGGAGTTCCACCACGTTGGCCGCGGCGGCGAAAATATTGCGGTGCGTCAGCAGGCAGCCCTTGGGGACGCCCGTGGTGCCGCTGGTGTAGACGATCGTCGCGACATCATCGGCGCGCACTGCCAGCCGACGCTCGGTGGCCTCGGCGTCGGCGATCACCTCGCCCTGCTCGACCAGCGCGGGAAACGACGAACCGAGCAGCCAGGCCCGGCCGCGCAGATCTCCCGCCGCCGCACCGATCAACTCGCACTGTTCGATCGTCTCCACGAAACACGCGCTGGGACGGGCATCGGCCACGATGTGCTGGATCTGCTCGGCCGACGATGTCGGATACACCGGTACGGCCATCGCGCCCACGCTCAGCACGGCGAAGTCCGCCGCCGACCATTCGAAACCGGTCCCGCCGAGGATCAGCACCCGATCGCCTACGCCGATCCCGTTGGCCAGCAGGCCCTTCGCGAGTCCGAGGACGAGCCGGGCGAACTCGTCGTAGCCGACGTCGAGCCAGCCCTCGGCCGTTCTCCGGCTGAACACCACGGCCGACGGGTCGGCAGCGGCCTTGGAGAACACTACGTTGGCCAAGTTGTCGTCATCGGCCATGGTGACCAGTGGCGCGACACTGTATTCCTGTGCGACCCGCAGTCCCTGCACGGCGCCGGCATCTTGCACGGCGCTATCCCCCTGCACGGCGCTATCTCCCTGCACGGCGCTATCTCCCTGCACGGCGCTACTCATCGTGACTCGATGCTGGTCAGCGGGGCCGGAACGTAGGTCGAGCAGCGGCCCGGGAGTCGCACGCCCGCCGCGCGCAACTGACTCACGCGGGTGGCGAACGCCGCACCGTGCATGATCTGCAACCCGACCTCGGCGACATGGCGGTGCGCCGGTGCGGCCAGGTAGGTGCCGGCGACCCAGTCGTTGAACGCGCCCATCGCGGGCCCGCACCAGATCTGATAGTCGAGGGTGCGCTCGGGCGTCGCGGCCGTGCTCCAGCCCGACGACCGGCCCAGATACCACCGGAAGATCAGTGCCATCCGGCGTTTCGGGTTCCCCTCGGCGCGCGCGATCTGCTCGGGGTCGCGCTCACGGAAGTAGCCGAGGCAGTCGTTCCACACCTCGTCGAAGGAGCGAGCCAGGATCCGCTGCTCGATTTCGGCGCGTTCGGCGGCGGGGATCGCCTCGATGCCGTCGTAGCGCCGATAGGTGTCGTACAACCGCCGTGCGCGGCTCGCGAACATCGTGCCGCGTTGCAGCACCTGCACGTCGACGCCGAGTTCGAACATGTCCGACGAGGGCGCCATCGTGGTGTCGGCGACGCCCGCGGCGGCCAGCAGCCGCTTCGCCGTCTCCGACTGCGCCGCTTCGACAGTGGCCTGATTGACCGACCCCGTGACCACGTAGGAGGCACCCATCGCGAAGGCCGCCGCGGCGGCCGCCGGAGTGCCGATGCCACCGGCCGCGCCGACCCGGACCCGCTGGGCGAAACCGTATTCACGCTGGATCCGTTCGCGCACCGCCAGCAGCGACGGCAGCAGCACCACCAGCGGACGGCGGTCGGTGTGGCCACCGGAGTCCGCCTCGCCGGTGATGTCGTCGGCCATCGGAACCGATGCCGCCAGCTGCGCCTGCTCGGCGGTGATCTCCCCCGCGTCCAGCAATCCGCGCACCAGGTGCTCCGGCGCCGGGCGCAGGAACAGTTCGGCCACCTCGGCGCGAGACACCTTGGCGATCACCCGGTTCCGGGCGATCACCTGGCCGTTCGGGTCACGGTGCAGGCCGGCCAGCCGGTAACGCACCACCTGCGGGGTCAGGTCGAGGAAGGCCGACGCCTCCACGCAGCGCACCTCGTGGCGCAGGCACGCGTCGACGATCGCCCGCTCCAGCGCGTTCTCGCTGGGACTGTGGATCAGGTTGCAGGCGAAGGGTTTTCCCGGCGCCTCACGCCCGATCGTGGCCAGGGCCTCGTCGATCCGGGCGGGCAGCACACCGGCGGCGCCGAACGAGGCGAGCAAGCCGGCGCGCGCCATCGCGACCACCATCGGCGCCGAGGCGATCCCGTTGGCCATCGCACCGGCGTGGTAGGCGAAGTTCACGCCGTGGGTCTGCCGGAACTCGTTGTTGCCCAGCGTTTCCGGCCGCAGCGCCGGAGCCGCTGCCAGCACTTGCGCGCCGCGCGCGGTGCCGGCGTCGGTGGTCACCGCGACACCGCGTTCGTCACGGACCACGAACACCGGCTTGTCCAATTCCGACAGCGCACGGTAGATGGAGTTGTCGTCCCTGGCGAGCGCCGAGGGTGCAAGGGAAGTCGTCACTGTGCCAATCCTTCTGAGAGCCCGAGGGCAGAGGTCGCTATCGAGAAATGCCACGAACGGTCGGCGCCGCGAACGACGCACGTCGGCGCCCGGGGTGGTCGGCCGTCCTGCGGCGAGGCGGGCAGCCATCGCTACCGAGTCGGCCGACCATCGCTGAGCGATCGGCCTGCGCTACCGACCGAGATCGGTCTTCGATGCCGAGTGGATCGGCCATCGCTACTGGGGCGGTCGGCCTTCGGCAACCCAAGCCGCGACCGCGGGCGCGACCAGTTCGCTGTCCTTCACCCACGACGCATGGCCGATGTGGGTGAAGCCCGAGGCCCGGTCGATGTGCCAGCGATGCTGATCCGCCGCGCCCATCCGCTTGCTCAGGAATCGCACCGTGGACTCGGGGCCCAGCGGGTCGCCGTCGAGCGAGATGAGCAGCACCGGCAGCGTGAATTCGCGCAGCAACCGGTCGTAGTCGCGGGCACTGCCGCTGGGCCGGTAGTTGCCGGTTCGCAGGTGCCGGGCCCAGTCGATCATCACGCCCGCGGTCATCGGCCCGATGCCGCCACCGCCGGTCCACCGGCCGCGCAGCCGGGTGACCGCACCGACCGACCAGCCGCGCGCCAGCACCTCGAGGCGCCTGCGCAGTTCGAACGACCACCAGTACACCGAGCCGGTACCGATCGTCGTGATGCTCGCGACCCGATCCGGTTCGGCCGCAGCGAACAGCAACGCGAGCTGTCCGCCCAGGCTGTGCCCGAACAGGTGCAGCGGCGCCTCGGGGAACCGCTCGCGCAGCGCGTCCGCCACGGCGGGCAGGTCGACCTCGATCAGCTCGCGATAGCCGAACCCGGGACCTTCCCCCAGTGCGGGCAGGCTGTCGCCCTGCGCGCGCAGATCGAGGACAGCGGCCGTCAGTCCGGCCGCGTGCAAGGCCGTGACCAGCGGCAGGTAGTACTTGGCCTTGATGGCCATGGCGGGCAGGATCAGCACCACCGGTGCGGCCGGATCCGCCTGCGGCAGCAGGCGTACCGCCAGGGTGGCGCCGTCGGGGGTGGCGACGGTGGTCGATTCCAGCCCGACGATCTGGGCGCGTTGCTCGCTCATCACGCCTCCGCGGCCAGCGTGCAGACGTAGTCGAGCGCCACCTTGCCGACCAGCACACCCGCGGTGTCGTACATCAGCGCCCGCGCGTCCACATCCAGCCGCTGGCCGCCCTTGGCCGCCAGTACCGTCGCGACGTCGCTCGGGTCGATGACCCCGATCGCCCGGATCCGGCCGAGGGCGGGCTTGCGGAACGACAGCCGCGCGTCGCGCAGCACCAGGGTGTCGATGGCCGACAACCGCGACGCCAGTGCGCCCACGAAGGCGCACGCGCCGGCGATATCGGCGGCCAGGAATTGCGCACCGGCGTGCACGGTACGCAGATGGTTCAGGACGTAGGGCTCGTCGGGAATTTCCACGATCGCGCGGTGCGGACCGATTTCGGTGATCTCGGTCCCCGCGTGGGTACCGAAGGGGACCAACTTGCTCACAATTCGCTGCAGATGCAAGAAGTCGGGGTTATCCGGATCGATCGCCTCGAATACCGAACCGAGGGTGGCTGAGGTTTTCAGTTCAGGTGCCATGAAATAATTGCACCATCCGCACCCGCCGATTCGGATTTCCATTGCCGATCTCAATCGACCGAATGGTAATCAACTCGCCAGCGGTTCTCCGTAGACCTTGCCGCGGATAGTGGATTGAAGGAAATTCTTCGTCGAATCGAGGCTGTCCAGGAATACCTGCACCACTTCGTTGGGACTGTCGACGCGCCAGGCGACCTGTAATTCCACCACCGGTTCCGGATCGACGAGGGGAACCACCTTCAAACCCATCGGCCGCGGCTCGTCCATGCTGATGAACGACGCGAACCCCACATACCGGCGGGCGGCCACGGTGATCTCGGTGGCCACCGAGTCGTTCATGTACTCGGCGACCTTCGGGAACGCGCCCGCCCGCTCGCCCGCGGTCATGATGGCGTCGTACATCGCCGGGCTCACCTCGCGGTTGAACAGCACGCACGGCGTTTCGGCCAGTTCGCGGATCGAGATCGAGGACCGGTCGGCCCACCGGTGCCCCTGCCCCACCAGCGCGCCGATGCGCATCTGCAGCAGACACCGCGACAGCACCGACCCGCCGTTGGACGCACCGCCGTAGAGCAGCCCGACATCGAGCTCCCCGCGCGTGAGAGCGGTGAGCTGCGGCCCGGAGCGACCCGAGCTGAGTTTGGTGGTGATGTTGGGATAGTGCGCGTGCAATTGGGCCAGTGACCTGGGCATGATGAGCTGCCCGGCCCGCCCGTTGAACCCGATGTTGATCTTGCCCATCCGCCCGGCCGCGATGTCGCGGACAGTGTTGGTCGCCGAGTGCACCTCCCCGAGAATCCGTCGCGCGTCGGCGCGGAACGCCTCACCCGCGGGGGTCAGCTGCACCACCCGCGACGTCCGCGACACCAGTTCGACGCCGAGATGGCGTTCCAGGCGCTTGAGTTGCTGGCTGAGTGACGGTTGCGTGAGATGGAGCCTGGCGGCCGCCCTTCCGAAGTGCAGTTCGTCAGCGATGGCAAGAAATGCCTCGATATGCCGTGTCTCCATAGTGCGCGCCTCGCGTGATCAGGTACGTGACTCGTCCGAGATATGCACCTTGTATAGCGGCACCGCACGTCATCGGGGAACGGGCCCGTGAAGCCCAGATGAGCAGCGACCGAATTCCTGCCAACCCTGCGGCGTGTCCACCCCGCCTCGCGGTGACCGGTGCCGCGAGCGGCACCGTGAACACGGTCGATTCGGCACTCGAATCGCTGGCTCGGAAAAACCCGATGATCCCCGTCTTGACAGGGCGATCCATTTCGTACCGCAATTGATCAATAATGCGTTCCGCGTTGTCGCCCGCGACACCGGAGTGGAAGACTTTTATCCGGTGCAGGCGAAGTAATTTCGACGCCGATTTTCGAAGGAGCCCAGAATATGACGACCACGGTTGCCAGCCAGCACGACGCCGAGTCGACACTGGCCGAACTGTTCGCTCCCGATACCCGACCCGATCCGTATCCCGTCCACCGCGCACTGCGCACGAAGTCCCCGTTGGTCACCAAAGGCGGCGACCTCGTGATCATCGCCAACTACGCCGATTGCCAGCAGGTGCTGCGCGACCCGTCGGTGCGCAACGACCCCAAGCTTTCCCGGCTCGGCAAGGATCACCCGGAGCGCTCGGAGTCCCTGCTGTTCCTCGATCCGCCCGCGCACACCCGCATTCGCCGGCTCGTGTCGAAGGCCTTCACACCCAGGGTTATTCGGGCCTCGCAGCCGCAGATCCACTCGATCGTGGACGAACTCATCGAAAATATCGCGAGCAAGAGCGAATTCGACGTGATCTCCGAATTCGCGCTGCCCCTGCCGGTGCGGATCATGTGCGCTCTGCTCGGCATCCCCGTCGAGGAGTTCGGCGACTTCGAACCCGCCGCCCGCAGGCTGGGCCGCGTCCTCGACTTCAACCTCGTCGTCCACAACGACGATCTCGACGACGCCGAGGGCGCGCGCAACGAGCTGATGAACTACCTGGTCAACCTGATCTCCCGCAGGCGCGGCAACCTCGGCGACGACCTGCTCTCGCGGCTCATCGAGGTCGAGGAGGAAGGCGAGGTGCTCAGCGAGGGCGAACTGCTCGCCACCTGTGTGCTGCTGATGGTCGCCGGCCACGAGACCACCGCCAACCTCATCGCCAACGGCGTACTCGCCCTGCTCCAGAATCCGGACCAGCGCGAGATCCTCGCCGCCGACCCCGAATTGGGGATCAGCGCCGCCGACGAGGCGTTGCGCTACGACGCGCCGATCCAGTTCGTGATGCGCATCGCCACCCGTGACATGGAGGTGAGCGGCACCGCGATCAGCCCCGGCACCGCGATGCTGGTGCTGCTCGCCTCGGCCAACCGTGATCCCGAGCACTACCCCGACGCCGACCGCTTCCTGGTCGCCCGCGGCGCGGCCGACCACCTCGCCTTCTCGGCCGGGGCGCACTTCTGCCTCGCCGCGGCGCTGGGCCGGGCCGAGGGCGCCGCGGCGCTGTCCGCCTTCGCCGGGCGGGTGATCGACCCGGTGCTCGTCCCGGGCTCGCTGCGCTACCGGCCCAATGTGAACCTGCGTGGCATCGACGCTTTGACCGTCACGCACGGCGGAGTTCGTCTCCGTTGATCTCCGATTCGACCACCCCCTCCACAGAAAGCCTGTTATGAACTCGCACCACCACGGCCGTAAGGCCGGATGGGGGATCGTGCTCGTCGCGGTCACCACGCTGCTCGCGGCCTGCGGCCAGAACAGCTCGGCCCCGGTCGCGGCCGACGACCCGGTGACCATCACCTTCCTGTCCTACACCTACGGACAGACCAACCCGCTAGGCAAGGGCATCGAGAAGTTGATCAACGACTTCCAGACCGCCAACCCGAAGATCACGGTCAAGCCGCAGTCGGTCCCGACGGCCGACGCGCTCACCAAGCTCCAGAGCGAAGTGGTGGCGGGCAACCCGCCCGATGTCGCGCAGATCGGCTGGAGCAAGGTCGCGCAGGCCTCGCAGACCTTGCCGCTGCGCTCGCTCGAAGAGGTCGCCGGCACCGACGAGTGGAACAAGCACATGGCGGGCTTCGTCCCGTCGGTACTGAAGGCGACCCCGGTGGCCGGCGCCAAGAAGCCGGTCGCGATGCCGTTCATGATGGCCACCCCGGTGGTCTTCTACAACGCCGACCTGTTCACCGCGGCCGGGCTCGATCCCGCCCAGCCGCCCAAGACGATGGCCCAGCTCAAGCAGGCCGCGCAGGCGATCAAGGACAAGACCGAGGCGCAGGGCGTGTACGTCTCGGCGGCCGACCCGGGCAAGTCCGACTACCTGACCCAGTCCCTGGTCAACAGTGCCGGTGGCGCGCTGGTGTCGAGCAGCGGTGAAGTCACCGTCGACTCGGCCCCGGTGATCACCGCGCTGTCGACGATCCAGGATCTGACCAAGTCCGGTGTGCAGCCCGCGGTCGACTTCGCTTCCGCGCAAAGCGCTTTCAACTCGGGCAAGCTCGGCATGCTGGTCACCACCGGTGGCGGTCTGCTGACCCTCGACGCGGCGGCCAAGGGCAAGTTCGCCCTGCAGGTGGCGCCGCTGCCCGCCTTCGACAACCTGCCTGCCCGCCCCACCTTCTCCGGCTCCGGCCTGACGGTCGTGGCCAAGGACGCCGCCAAGGCGAAGGCAGCGTGGAAGTTCGTGCAGTTCATGACCAACGACGAGAGCTTCAAGCTCATCGCCTCGCAGATGGGCTACCTGCCGCTGCGGACCGCGGCGGAGTCCTCGGCCGATCCGCGGCTCGGCTCGGCTGTCAAGCAGATGGCCGATCTGGCTCCCTACACCGCCTTCCCGGGCAAGCAGTCCAACCAGGGCGTCGTCATCCTCCAGGACGAGGCCGTCGAACCGATCGTCCTTCGCGGCGCCGACCCGGCGGCGACCCTGCGCGCCGCCGCCGCGAAGATCCGCGGACTCAACTGAGTTCGCGCACCCTCCGCTGACCACCACCCCCTCGAAGAGAGACACCGTTGTCACACCAGGTATTCGCACACACGCCACCGAACGGTTCGACCGACGGTGGCGCGATCCCGAACAAGATCGGCCTGACGGTCAATCCATGGTCGGGAAAGCAGCTCCTACGCTCCGATTTCGAGGAGATGCGCGAATTCCTCGATGAGGCCGCGACCGCCGGGTTCGGCTATGCCGAACTCGGCGGCTGCGGCCTCGGGGTGGTGATCGGCGGACAGGTGCAGCGCTCCCGGCTGGCGGCGCTACGCGACGCGCTGGCCGATTGCCGAGTCCGGCTCACCCTGCACAGTTCGTGGCATTCCTCCGGACGCACCGGCAATCTGCTCGACACCGGGTCCGCGTCCTCGCAGCAACTCGGTCTGCTGGCGGATCTGGAGATCGCCGCCGCGATCGGCGCCGAGGTGCTGGTCTACCACGCCGGAGTGCTGCCGAGCCTCTACAGCGACGGTGCGGCACTGACCGAGGGCATGGCGACCGAGCGCACGATGTTGCGTGAGCTCGCCGACGAATCCGGCGCGCGCGGGGTCACGATCGCGATCGAGAACCGGGCGCCCGGTCCCGCGGTACTCACCCGCCGTTCCTACGGGATGCGGCTGGATCTGGTCGCCGAGCAGGTGCGCCAGATCGATCACCCCGCGGTGACGATGTGCCTCGATGTCGGCCACGCGTACCTGTCGGCCGGCTACCTGAACTACGACTACCTGGCCGCGATCCGCGAAGTCGCCCCGGTTGTCGGCCACATTCACCTGCACGACAATTTCGGCCGGATGCCGCGCCAGCCCGACGCGAACCCGTACGAACTCGAACTCCTCGGTGAGGGCGATCTGCACCTGCCGCCCGGCTGGGGCACGATCCCGCTGGACGAGGTGCTGGCGACGCCCTTCCCGCATGACCCGGCGATCATCATCGAGATGCGCCACGCCCGCCACCACGCGGAAGCCCTGCACACCACCCGGCGGCTGCTCGATGCGCGAGCCCGGTCATGACGCTCACCAAGACCCCCGAGGTGACGCCGAAGGCGCGCGTGGTCGAGCGCCCCGCCGCGACCGGGCTCGCCTGGCTGTACTTCTCGCCGACCATGCTCTCGATCACCGTGTGGGTCTACGGGCCGCTGCTGTTCACCGCGGTACTCAGCTTCCTCGACTGGAACCTGGTCTCGCCCGACATCGCGTTCAACGGCCTGAAGAACTACGAAACCCTGCTCACCGAGCCGGAATTCGGCAACGCGGCCTGGAACACGCTCGAGTACGCGCTGTTCGTGCTGCCGTTCGCGACGGTGGTGCCGTGCGCGCTGGCCATCGCGCTGTGGAAGCGCCCTGGCCGGATGAGCGAGTTCTACCGGATGCTGCTGTTCATGCCGGTCGTGCTCGCGCCGGTGGCCAATGCGCTGTCGTGGCAGTTCATCCTGGATCCGCTGTACGGCAGCCTCAATCAGGTACTCGGCTTCGCCGGAGTGGAACCGGTCAACTGGCTCGGTGACCCGGCTACCGCACTGCCGACCGTCGTGGTGGTGACCGCCCCGAAGGTGGTGGCGCTCAACACCTTGCTCTTCGGTGCGGCGCTGGCGAACCTGGACCGCCGCACCATCGACGCGGCGCGCCTCGACGACGCCACCGAGGGCGAGATCACCCGCTCGATCATCCTGCCCCAGCTGCGACGCCCGATCATTCTGCTCGGACTGCTGTCGATGGTGGTGGTGTGGCCGTGGCTGTTCACCAATATCGGGGTGCTCACCCGAGGTGGACCGAGCAATGCCACCGACAACGTCTACTACCGGCTCTACACCTACGGTTTCACCTTTTTCGACGCGGGCACCGCATCGGCGGCGGCCATCGTCATCGCGCTCGCGTTCGGGCTGCTGCTGACCGTTCACACCCTGCTCTCGAGGAGATTCCGTGCGACGCGGTGACGCGATCGGCAGACACCTGCTACTGATCACAGCCATTGTGCTGATGCTGTTCCCGGTGGTGATGGCCTTGGCCACCTCGTTCAAACCGGTGTCGACCATCTTCGATCTGAATCCGATCCCGCTTCCGGCGAGCTTGGAGAACTACGAAATGGCAGTGGGCAAGTTCCCGATCGGCAGGCTGCTGTGGAACACCTTCGTGATGGCCGCGGGCGTCACCATCGCGACCATGCTCGTCGCCCTGCCCGCCGCCTACGCGCTGGTGCGCTTCGACAAGGCACGCGGCCGTGGTTTCGTCCTCGCGGCCGTGGGCATTTCGCTGCTGATCCCGCCGCAGGCGCTGATCATCCCGCAGTTCCTGATGACCGCGAAACTGGGCTGGCAGGGGCACACGATCGGGGTGATCGTCCCGCAGCTCGGCGTCAGCGCGCTCGCGGTGCTGTTGCTGCGCGACCACATCCGGTCGGTGCCGCAATCACTGATCGGCGCCGCCGTGCTCGAGGGCGCTACGTCGTGGGAGGTCCTGCGGCACGTGGTCCTCGGCGTGATGCGCCCGGCACTGGGCGCGGTGGCGATCCTGCTGTTCATCAGTACGTGGAACGAGTTCCTGTGGCCGCTGCTGGTGATGCCCGATCCCGAGGACACCACCATCCAGCCGGGTCTGGCGCTGTTCCTCGGCCCGGAGAGCGCGGACTACGGACCGATGCTCGCCGCGGCGATGCTGGCCTCGCTGCCGGTCGTCGTGATCTATGTCCTGGCGTCGCGACGGATCGCGGACGCCTTCCTTCATTCAGGGGTTCGGTAATCGACATGACCAGTCTCAGTGTGAGCGAGCCCCCGGTGCTGACCACCGAGCTCGATCTCTCGGCCGGCGTGGTGCTCGACGGCATCACCAAGCAATACGACGAGGACCGCCCGGCTCTCGACGTCGACCTGCTGCATGTGCCCGGACAATCGCTGACGGTGCTGGTCGGCCCGTCCGGCTGCGGCAAATCGACCGCGCTCGGCGTGGTGTCCGGCCTGATCACCCCCACCGCGGGACGGGTGCTCATCGACGGCGCCGACGTCACCGAGGTGGCGCCGGGACGACGCGGAGTCTCGATGGTGTTCCAGGATTTCGCGCTGTATCCGCACATGACCGTCGAGCGCAATATCTCCTTCGGCCTGCGACTCGAGGGCAAGCACAACCGCAAGTCCGGGCTGGACCGCACCGAGATCGAACGACGGGTGGCCGGCGCGTGCGACAGCCTCGGCCTGAGCGAACTGCGCCACCGCAAGCCCGCTCAGCTCTCGGGCGGTCAGCGTCAGCGCGTCGGGCTGGCCAGGGCGATCGTTCGGCAGCCGAAGGTGCTGCTGCTCGACGAGCCGCTGTCCGCACTCGACGCGCAGCTGCGCCAGCAGGCCCGGGTCGAGCTGGTACGACTGCATCGCGAGCTCGGCAATACCGTCGTGCTCGTCACCCATGACCAGCTCGAGGCCTTGTCGATGGCCACCCACCTGGTGGTGATGAACAACTCGCGGGTGTTGCAGGTCGGTAGTCCGGCGCAGGTGTACCGGCGACCGGTCGATCTGTTCGTCGCGACGTTCCTGGGTAGCCCGCCGATGAACCTGGCGACGGTGACGATGAACGACGCCGGGGACGAGATGACCGGGCGCGGGCTGGAAGTACTGCTCCCCCAGGCTGTCCCTGGTGTTCCCGCCGAACTGACACTGGGCTGGCGGCCCGGTGACGGCACGCTCCGTGACCACGACGGCCCGGGCTTGCTCGTGCACGGTGTGGTGGAGCTGGTCGAGTTCACCGGCGACTCCAAGATCGCGCAGTGCACCGGCGAATCGGGTCGCTGGGCCGTGACGCTGCCCGCCAACGATCCGGCTCCGGCCGTCGGCGCGCGGATCCAGGTGTTCGTCCCGGCGCACCGGCTGCACCTGTTCGACCCCGACACCGGCTCCCGGGTAACGGCTTTCGATGCACCTGCTGATCACCAACGATGACGGATACCGCGCGCCGGGGCTCCTGGCGTTAGCGGAAGCCGTGCGGGCGCTCGGCATCGACGCGACGGTGGTAGCACCGAGCGGTCCGATGTCGGGCGCGAGCCAGTCCCGGCGCAGTGGCGTCGCGGTGGAGTGGGAGTGGGCCGCGCCGACCGCCGGAATTCCCACGATTCAGGTGGGGTCGACCCCGGCGGCCTGCGTGGTGTTCGCGCTGACCTCCGGGGTTTTAGCGCCGGTGGATCTGTGCCTGAGCGGTGTGAACGCGGGCGAGAACATCGGCGCCACACTCAATGTCAGCGGCACCTACGGTGCCGTCCAGGAGGCGGGAGCGCGCGGTGTGCCCGGCATCGCGCTCTCGCGCGAGTTCGGTGGTCCGTGGAACGCACCGCACGATTGGGATTGGAGCTGGGTCCCCGAGGCGACCGCCGGGGTACTCACCACGCTGCTCACAGCGCGGGCGGGCTGGTTCACCGCGAACGTCAACCTGTCCGGCACCGACCGGGGCGCGGATCCGGCCTACACCACGGTCAGCCGCGCGCTGTATTACACCGATGTCTTCGACATCGCACAGGGCGCCATCCTCAGCACGATCGGTTACCGCGCCGAGGATCTGGCGCCCGACGACGACATCCACGCCTTCGCCGAGCAGCGGCGGACCAGCATCACCCTCGTCCGGCGGGCTTGAACGGTTCGGACCGCAACGCGGTCTTGACGACCTTCCCGCCGGGGTTGCGCGGCAACGGCGCCGCGCGCACCGAGAAGTACTGGGGCACTTTGAAATCGGCGAGCCGCTCGCGCAGGTGGTCGAGCACGGCGGCTTCGTCGAACTCGACGCCCTCGACCGGCACCACCACCGCGCCGACCTTCTCGCCCATCATGTCGTCGGGCACCCCGACCACCGCGGATTCGCCGATGCCCGGGGCGCCGGCGAGGGCGTTCTCCACCTCGACGCAGTACACGTTCTCGCCGCCGCGGTTGATCATGTCCTTGGCCCGATCGGCGATCGACACCAGCCCTTGCTCGTCGATGCGGGCGAGGTCACCGGTGCGCAGCCAGCCGTCGACGAAGGTCGCGGCGGTCGCGGCGGGGTTGTTCCAGTATCCGGCGACGACAGTGGCGCCGCGGATGAGCAGTTCGCCGACTCCGCTGACCGGATCGGGCGTTTCGATGGCCAGGTCGATGATCGGCGCGGCGAACCCCACCGATTCCGCGTGTTCGGTGGCCCACTCGTGGGGCAGGTAGGTCGCGATGGACGAGGTCTCGGTCAGACCGAACCCGTTGGCCAGCCGCGCGTTCGGGAAGTGCCGGGCGATCTCGGCGACCAGCGCGGGCGCGACCGGCGCGCCGCCGTAGGCGACCCGGTTCACCGCGCTCAGATCGAAGTCGGCGAAGTTCGGCTGCCGAAACGCAAGGTAGTAGATGGCGGGAGTGTTGGTGAGCGAGGTGACCCGCTCATCGACAATCGCGCGGAGGAAATCCTGAATCTTGAACTGCGGCAGAATGATCGTGCTGCCGCCGATGGCCAGCTGAGGAATCAGCTGACTGTTGCAGGCGGTGACGTGGAACAGCGGCACCGAGACCAGGTTGCGCAGAGTCGGGCCTTCGTCGGCGGCGATGTGGGCGAGCCGGCGCACGTTCTCCACGGTGGACAGCAGGTTGCGATGCGTGGTCATCGCTCCCTTGGGTCGTCCGGTCGTCCCACTGGTGTAGAAGATCGCGGCCAGATCCATGGGACCCGCACCCTCGTGGACGTAGGGATCGCCCTGGGGCAGTGCCTCATTCGGCCGCAGGCTGAACGCGGCGTCGGAATCGGTGAGGACATAGTCGATTTCGGGGTCGGCGAACCGGGTGTTGACCGGCACGGCAACCGCACCCGCGAGCACGATTCCGAGAAAGCCGACCACCCACTCCGTTCCGGCGTTCAACAGGATGGCAACACGGTCGCCCGGTTGAATTCCCTTGTCCTGCAACCCACCCGAGACCGCGGCGGCCCGGTCCCACAGTTGCCGGTACGAAAGTCGCTCGCCACCGATCTCGACGACGGCTTCCTGCTCGGGCCACGTCTGCACGGTGTGGCGCAGCATGTCCACCAGGGAATCGGGCAGGTCGGCGTAGTGCGCGATACCGTACTCGTCGCGAAAGATCCCGGCGGTGCCGAACGGTTGCACGGTCATCGCGCACCCTGCGGGTTCAGCAGCGCGGCGAGGTTGTCCTCGGCGAAGAAGTCCCGGCCGCTGAGCCCGCCCGCCATCATCCGGAACCACTGCTGCGTGTGCTTCGCGCTGCTCGGCAACGCGCGCATCACCTCGACGTGCTTGTCCGGCAGTACCAGTCGCGAGGACTCACAGGTGAACCGGTACATCGGCTTGCTCGACCGATCCCGCTGCGCCTGATAGTCGGCGAGCGCTTCGTCGAGTGGCCGCGCCGCCGACAGCCCCTCGTGCGCCCGCTCGGCGAGCAGGTCGGCGTAGGTGAACGCGTCGCTGATCCCGAGGCCGGTGAACGGGTCCTTGTGATATCCGGCGTCGCCGACCAGCGCCCAGCCGGGGCCGTGCGATTCGCGGTAGAAGTTCTCCGGATAGCGGGCGATGTAGAACCGTTCGTCGCGTTCGCCGGTGTCGAGCAGTTCGGCGAGGTCGGGCGCGGTTTCCTTGAACGCCAACGAGAAGTTGCGCTCGACATCGGCGCGGAACGGCGCGAACCGGTCGACGTATTGCACACACCAGATCAGCGTCTTGCCGTCGTGGGTCGGCCAGCCACCGACCGCCTGCTTGTCGCCGATCCGCAACTGGCTCTGCATGGTCAGGCCGGACCAGTACGAGTAGGCGGTGAAGGTCTCCCCCGGGATCACGTCGTATTTCTGGGCCCCGGTGAGCTGGGCGACGGTGGACGCGTATCCGTCGGCGCCGATGACGAGGCGAGCGTGTTCGGTCACCGGTTCGCCGTCGCGGTCGCGGCCGACGATGCCGGTGACGAACTCACCGTCGCGCACCAGATCTGTCACGGTGACGCCTTCGCGCAGATCGACCCCGGCCTCGCGGGCGGCATCCTGCAACAGCTTGTCGAGCACGATGCGCCGCGGCGCGTAGGTCTCGGCGATACCGTCGATCGGGTCGGAGAAGCCGGAGAAGTGGGCGTCGGCGTAGGACATGGTGATCGAGTGGATGGGCGTGCAGCCGGTGGCTTTCAGCCGATCGAGCAGGCCCCAGTCCCGCAGCCGCGCCAGACCACTCTGCCGCAGCATGTGGGTCGACACAGCGTCTTTGGGAAACAGCGCCTGGTCGACGCAGAGCACTCGGTAGCCACGCCGCGCGAGCAGCATCGCGACTGTGGCGCCGGCGCAGCGCGCGCCGACAACAATGACATCGTGCACAGTTTTCGACCTTTCAGGCATCGAGCACGAGACGGTCCGTGCGCGCTCGGGAAACGCAGATCATCATGGTTTTGCCCGACTCTTGTTCAGCCGGGGTGAGCACCGAATCGCGGTGCTCGACTTCGCCTTCGAGCACGGTGGTCTCGCAGGTCGCGCACGTTCCCTCACGGCACGACCACAGCACGTCGGCGCCCGCCCGTTCGAGTGCGTCCAGGACCGACGACCCGGCCGGCACCTCGATGGTCCGGCCGGAACGGTTGAGCACGACGGTGCTCGTCCGCTCGGGTCCGGTTGCCGCGATCTCCTTCGGATGAAAACGCTCGACCCGCAGGGCATCCGCGACACAGTGCTGCTCGACCGCGGCCAGCAGCGGCTCGGGGCCACAGCAGTACACGAGCGTGCCCGAGGTCACCGGCTCGAGAATCTCGGCCAGTGGCATCAGCCCGACGTCGTCCTGCGCGTAGCGACGAACCCGCGCACCATAGGCGGACAGCTCGCCGGCGAACGCCATCCGCGCGCCGGTGCGGCCGCCGTAGTGCAGTTGCCAGTCGGCGCCGCGCTGCTGCAGTTCGCGGATCATCGGCAACAGCGGGGTGATCCCGATACCGCCGGCGATCAGGAGGTAGCTCGCCGCCTGCGTGAGCGGGAAATTGTTGCGTGGCTCCCGGATCTCCAGCAGCGTGCCCGGCCGCACGTTCTCGTGCATCCACGCCGACCCGCCGCGGCCCTGCTCCTCGAGCAGCACCGCGATGCGATAACTGTCCCGATTCGCGGGATCGCCACACAGCGAGTACTGGCGAACGACGCCGTCGGGCAGGACGACGTCCACGTGCGCACCCGGTGCCCACGGCGGCAGTGGCGCGCCGCCGGGGTCGGTGAGCACAAAGGACAGCACGCCCTCTGATTCGTAGGTGATGGACCGAATTCGCACAATCGCGCTGATCACACGACGAGTCTCGCAGGGGTTCGGCGGCCCGCGGCGATTGATACTTTCAACGAATTGCCGGATTGAAATGGGGTCGATCGGCTATCGGCGGTCAGCGGGAGAAACGATCAGGAATCGAGAAGTTTCCAGGTCGGCGCCGTGTCAGCATTGTTTTCCATGGATCGACGAAAGGGTTTTGCGATGAACATCACCTGGGTTCGGCGAACTCATCGCGTGCTCGCCGTCGCCTTCCTCGCGGCCGTGCTCATCACGGTGCTCGGATTGTCGCTCAGCGGGCCCGAATGGGTGGTCTACCTGCCGCTCGTTCCGCTCGCCGGGCTCTTCCTGTCCGGTGCGTCGATGTTCGTATGGCTCTTGCGCGGCCCGCACCCGCTGTCGGCGTTCGGCGACAGTGCCGGTCGCGTCCGTCAGGTGCATCGCTGGTCCGCGGCGGTATTCGTCGTCACCGTTGTCGCCACGGTGATCGCGCTGGCACAACCGGAGCCGATCGTGTGGATCTCCTACCTCCCGCTGATCCCACTCGCCGGGCTCTTCCTGTCCGGCTCGTTCATGTTCGTGTCGCCGCTGGCACGGGCGCGGCGCGCCCACTAGCTGGGTGACTCCCGTCAGCCGATGTCGACCACTCGCGCCCATGCGGGTGGGCTGTCCGGGACATAGTCCGGGTCGTCGTGGCGCCACGCGCGTTCTCGGCGGAAGAGGCCGACGACGGTTCGGCAGGCCGGTTGGTGGGAGGGCCAGGGGGTTTGGCCGTCGGTCAGGGCGACGAGTACGTCCGGGCGGGTGCGCAGGGCCTGGGTGAAACCGGTGCGCAGGTCGGTGCCGCCACCGCCGATCAGCGTCATGCCCTCGGCCTGGCACAGCGGGTGGGCGATTCTGGCCGCCGCGTCGCAGGAGAACACGGTGACCAGGTCGCGGCGGCCGCCGACGGCGCGGATGATGGCGGCGACTTCGAGCAGGGCGCTGCCCAGTTCGTCGTCGCTGACCGAACCCGAGGTGTCGATGACCACGCTGACCTTGGGTGGGGTGCGACGCAGGCTGGGCAACACGATGCCGGGGAGTGCGGTGGAGCGGCGGGCGGGGCGCCGGTAGGTGTAGTCCTCGCCGACGCCGGGAGCCGAGGCGGCCGCGCGCAGTGCCGCGCCGAGCAGGTCCCGCCACGGCTGGGAAGGATGCAACGCCTCCTTCGCCCAGCGCCGCCACCCTTGGGGCGCGTCTCCCGGACGCCCGACGATGCCCTGTGCCACCAGGAATCGGACGCCGTCGCGCTGCTGTTCGCTGAGACCGTCCGCGCCGTCGGGTCCCAGCTCCCATTCGCGGTCCGATCCGTCCGCGCCGCTGCCGCAGTCGAGCCACGCCATGTCTTCGGTCAGCCGCCCGAGGCGGAACTGACCCAGATAGTCCTCCATGAGTTGCCCCGGGTCCAGCCCCAATGTGCTGGGCAGCACGGCGCCCTCGGGCCAGACCAGCCCGTCACCGAACGCGTCGTCGTTGATCTCGGCGTCCGCGGCGATGTTCATGCGCAGCCGCTCCCCCGGACCGGTCAGGTCGTGGGCGTGGGCGTAGCGGTCGCTGCGCGCGTGATGGTCTCGCAGCAGGTGCGACACCTCGTGCACCAGGATCGAAGCCAGTTCTTCCACCGGTGTGTAGTCGACGAATCGTGGCGAGACGTAGCACCGCCAGTGTTTGTCCACGCCCATCGTCGGTGACCTCGGCGACTCGACGATGTGCAGCGCGTACAGAGCGGTCGCCAGATAAGGGCGGGCCGAAACCGCCTGCAGCCGTGCGGCATACAGCTTGCCGAAATCCAGTCCGGTGGCGTCCGCTGTCATCGGCCCGCCTGCACGGCAACGCGGGCCGCGGCGCGATCGGCACTCTGCGACACCGCCACCACCCCGGCCAGCTGTTCGATCGCCGCGGGCACCTCCCAGTTCTCGCGACGCAGCGTGGCCAGCGTTGTCGCGGGAACAACCACCAGGTCGGGTGCTCCGGTTTCCACGGCTTTCACCAGCAGCGACCAAGCCGCGTCCCACCGAGCCCGCTCCGGTCGTTTGCGAACCGCGGCCACCACACCGTCGAGAACGGCCTGGCGCAAGTCGCCCCGGGTCGGCAGTTCAGCGGCGACCGGATCGGCCAGCAGTGCTTCCGGGTCGGGCAGATCCATCCGATCGATGCTGGTGAGCAGTTCGAAACCGGGCCCGTCACCGACTGTGCCGCGGATCAACTGGGACAGCACATCACGACTCGCGTCGGCCGCGGTGGCGAAGGCGATCAGCCGCACGGTCATCTCCCAACTCCGCGGTGACGCCCAGGCACCGCCCCGCCGGGTTTCGGTGGTGGGCATCTGGTGCACGAGCTTGGGCCGAGCCGCGAGCAAGGTGCATACCGCGCGACGGGCGAATGCGACCGCCTCCGGCAGGCTTTCGGCCGCGAGCCGAGGCAGGGTCGCGTGTGGCCAGGTTCCGCCGAGGCCGCGGACGACCACGTCGTGCTCGTGAGTCCACTGCAGGTGCACGAATCGGTTCGCCAGCGGCGGGCTCAGCTCCCAGCCGTCGGCGGCCGACGAGCGTGGGTTGGCGGCCGCGACGATGCGCACACCCGGCGGCAGTTCCAGTGCGCCGACCCGCCTTTCGAGAACGACGCGCAGCAGCGCGGCCTGCACGGCGGGTGGTGCGGTGGACAGTTCGTCGAGGAACAGCAGGCCGCGCCCGGCCCGCACGAGTCGAACCGCCCAGTCCGGCGGCGCCATCGGCACCCCCTGGGTCGCGGGGTCGTCGCCGATGATCGGCAGGCCGGAGAAGTCCGACGGCTCGTGCACGCTCGCGATCACCGTGGTCAGCGGCAGTTCCAGAGACTCCGCGAGCTGGGTCAGGGCAGCGGTCTTGCCGATGCCCGGCTCACCCCACAGCAGCACCGGCAGGTCGGCGGCCACAGCCAAGGTGAGCGCTTCCAGTTGCGTGTTGGTGCGCGGCTCCGTCTTCACCGCACCCAGCAGGGCAAGGAGTTCGCCCGCGACGTCGAGCTGGGAGTCGGTGGCGCGAATCGGAAGCGGGCAGAGGGTATGAACAGTCATGTGTGCATCACCTTTGGGTTCGGAGGAATTCGATGGGCGAGCTCAGGCGGAGCGAGCCCGCCCTCGGGGTCTGTCGATGAAGTACGAGGTCGGCGGCGCGAAGGCCGCACGAATCCACGGTCGAGGCGAGGTCCCGGCGACCCGCGGATCAGCCGGTCGTACCAGGCCCACACGACCCCACCTGTCAGCGAGACAAGGCGTGGCCCTGATGGCCTGGACGCCAACTCAGCGCAAGGCCAGGCGTTTCGGACGTGCGCGACGACCCTTGCGGTCGTAACGGTCGGGAAGAACGTGGCCGCGACCGGGTGCGGGTAGACCGGCCCGGAACAGACCATAGGTAATCCGTTGCCGTACAGCGGCTTCGAGTGCGTCGCGAAGTGGTCCGTCGCGCAGCGTCGCGTCCGCGCCGAGCTGGGCTTCGACGATGGTGAGGGCGCCGTCGATATCGCCGTGGTCCAGGCGGTCGCAGACACCGACGAGCCAATCCGGTTGGCGCAGTGACCGGTCGATGGCCTGGAGGCAGGGCATCGGTGTTCCGGTCAGGGCCGCCAGGAGTTCTTCACGCCGGATCTCGGTGGGGTCGTGATCCAGGGCGGCGAGCATCCCGTTCACCAACCCGATCCGATGACGTTCGCCCCGGCACTCCACGATCCGATGACCGGCGGCGGTGGTCCCGGAAGTCTCGGTCGGCGCGCCGTCACAGCCGAGCGCCGAGGCGACCAGCGGATGCAGTCGATCGGCGGCGATCACGCCCGCGCGCAGCAATTCCAGGTCGGGGAGCACCCAGGTCGCCGCGTCGGGCAGGACCGGGAGGGCGGAGATTCCGCCACGCGGGTGTTCCCTCGAAATCCGCACGGCGAGTGGGTCCTCCGCACGCACGTCCAACACGAGCCGCTTGCGCGCACCACACCGCACCGATACCAACCCGGACCGGCGCCCCTCGGCACGCAGCAGAATCCCCGCTTCGTCCGCCCACCGGTCGACGGCGCAACCCGGCGGCGCCGTTGCGGACACAGAATCCCTGGGGTCGTCGCCTGCCGCAAACCCTTGGGCAGCGAATTGCCCTGCACCAGAACGGGTCCGCAACTCCCCCACCCTGCGCGAATCCCACAGGTGACGGTGCAGATCGAGCCGGTAGCGACTGCTGGGTCGGGGGTGTGGGTGCATGCGCGCGCTGGTCGCGGCGCTCGCCGTGTCCCACAGCGCGAGGCTGATCCACTGTCCGGCGGCCGCCCAGGCCGGTGGCGTACGGACCACCAGATACACGGAATCCGCACCGTCACACTGCGTTACGTCACCGGCCGCGCTGTCGAGGCCGGCGATGCTCCCGGATTCGTACCGAGCCAGCACCATCGTCAACCCGGGTCGCAACAGACCGTCCGGCGCGATTCTGGGTAGATGCCAGCGCAACAGGTCCGGCGCCAGATATCGCAGGTCGGCCCGCACCCGGGCGGCGAGTCCTCGACCGTGGGTCCGCGCCAACGTCCGCAGATCCACATCGAGATCGACGTGCGCGGCGGCGCAGGCCCCCGACCAGTCACCGACGAGCCGCCGTGCGGTGGCGGCCTCGATCATGGCGGACGGCACAGCGAGTTCGCGCACACGCAACCAGAGGTCGAGGCGCGCATCGTCGTAGGACGTACGGGAAGACTGCTGATTTTCGGTGAATCCCCCGCGTTCACGCGGGGCAGAAGCCGGTTCGATGACCGGCGTGGGGCTCAACGGCCCGGGCGCAGAACGCCCTTTCGACTCGATGTCATGTCGCCAGTATGCACAACAACGCGCGAGCCGACAAGCGGTGCTGGTCGGGTCGCGCGGTCTGCCACCGAGTCGACGAGGCAGGCGGGCCCTGGTCACCGACCAGATGCCCGCCTTGCCGGCGGGCCGCTATCGCGCGTCGGTGAGCTCACGCACGTCGGACTGCGCACCCAGCTGCGGGTAGGTCGGGTATTCGATGCCCGAGATGTACTGCACGGTCCGCACCACCTGGCACGAGTAGCCGAATTCGTTGTCGTACCAGACGTAGAGGATGGCGGTGTCGCCCTCGACGATGGTGGCGTTGGCGTCGATGATCGAGGCCGCCCGCGAGCCGATGAAGTCGCTCGAGACCGCGTCGGTGGCGGCGGTGTAGTCGAGGTTGCGGCTCAACGGGCCCGCGAGGGATACCTGACGCAGGTACGCGAGCACGTCTTCCTTGGTCGTGTCCTGCTTCAGCTGCAGGTTCAGGATCGCGACGGAGACGTCCGGGGTGGGAACGCGGATCGAGTTGCCGGTGATCTTGGCTTTGAAGTCCGGCATCGCCTTGGCCACCGCGGAGGCGGCGCCGGTCTCGGTGAGCACCAGGTTGAACGGCGCGGAACGACCGCGACGATCGGCCTTGTGGTAGTTGTCCAGCAGGTTCTGGTCGTTGGTGAACGAGTGCACCGTCTCCACGTGTCCACGCACGATGCCGAACTCGTCGTCCATGGCCTTGAGCGGCGGCACGATCGCGTTGGTCGTGCAGGAGGCGCAGGAGAAGATCTGCTGCGACAGGTCCAGGTCGCGGTGGTTGACGCCGTGCACGATGTTGGGCACGTCGCCCTTGCCGGGCGCGGTGAGCACGACCTTCGCGATGCCGGGACGCAGGTGCTGCTCCAGGCCTTCGCGGTCACGCCAGCGACCGGTGTTGTCGATCAGGATCGCGTTGTCGATGCCGTAGGCGGTGTAGTCGATCGTCGTCGGATCATCGCTGTAGATGAACTTGATGACGTTACCGTTCGCGGTGATCGTGTCGTTGTCGGTGTCGACCTTGATCGTGCCGTTGAAGTGCCCGTGCACCGAGTCGCGCCGCAGCAGCGACGCCCGCTTGGCCAGGTCGTCGTCGCCGCCCTTGCGCACCACCACCGCGCGCAGGCTCAGCCCGTTGCCCGACCCGGCCTTCTCGATCAGCAGCCGGGTGACCAGCCGCCCGATCCGCCCGAACCCGTAGAGCACCACATCACGCGGTCCCTGCGACACGGCCTTGTTGCCGTCGCTCACCTCGGCCAGCACCGAGGTGGTGAACTCCTCGACCGACAGGCCCCGCTCGTCGGCGTGAAACGCCATCACCAGCTGGCCCAGGTCGATCTTGCACGGCCCCAGATCCAGCCGGCTGATCACCTCGAGGAACGGCAGGGTCTCGTCCACCGACAGCTCTTCGCCGCCGATCTGGCGCGCGAACCGATGCGTCCGCAGGATGCTGATCACCGACTTGTTCACCAGCGACCGGCTGTGCAGCAGAATCGTCACACCCTTGCTGCGGTACAACGTCCCGATGATGGGAATCATCGCCTCCGCCGCAGCTTCCTGAGCGTTCCAGCGATCAAGTTGTTCGGTAGTCAACACACGTCCTCTGGGTTCATCGATATTTCCGCTGCATCGATGCTAGTGAGCGCCGAATTTTCACCGTGGGCCACTCCCCACCGGTGAGATCGTGCGCACTGTGCCGAGAGGAATGCCCGCGATCGGGCGACTGTGACCCGCGGCACCGAACACGGCTCAGAACTTGCCGGTGTGGTGCTCGACGCGGTGGCCGAGCCGGGCGGTGAACTCGGCGATGAATTCGTCGGTCAGCGGTGGCCAGCCCCAGAAGTCGAAGGCAAGGGCGCCGAGGGCGAAGCCCCACGGCCATTGCCAGTCGGTGATCGCGCCGGCCGTACCGCACGCGGTGCATGCCACCGCACCGGTGCCCGTCTGCTCCCACCCTTCGATCGCGTCCGAAAACGGTTGCCACACTGCGGGATCAGGTTCCCAGGCCTGTGGGTAGTCGATGATCACCGTGCTTGCCCGGCAGCTCGGGCACGTCGCGCCGGCCGGTGCGATCTCGCCCTGGCCGCCGTAGTGGGCGTGGCGGCCGGCGATGACCCCTACCGGGGCGGGAATCCACTCGGCGCCCCAATCCTCGGCGATCTCCGCCCACGCGGGCCCTGCCACATACCCTTCGTCGACGTGGAGGCTGTACATCGCGTCCGCCGAGGTCTCCCGCAGCAGCCACCCCCGCGACACCATCCAGCCGATCGTCGCCTCGGCCGACGCCTCGGCATCCGCCGCGGCCACATCGAGATCGACGATCCGTTCGAAGTTGTCACCCACCCTTCGCATCCTGCCACCGCGGTCCGACAGAGTGTGACGCACGTCAGCACCGCGGGTCGATGCTGTGGTCAGGTCGCGGCAGCCCAGCGGATCGACGCGGGTTCCACCCTCGCGCACAACGGGTTTCCGGTCGCGTCCGTGAGGCCGAGACGAGCCTCGAGCACGCCCGATTCGGTCGCGGCCGCCAGCGTCTCTGCGGGAACGTCGGCGAGCATCAGCTTGGCGCGCCGGAACATCGTGAGCGTTGCGGTGTCATCGTCGCTGACCCAGCTGAGGTAGAGGAACCGCTCCCCCGGTCGGCCCTGGACATAGGGCCCTCGGACGTCGGTCACGTGGACGGTGCACTCGACCGTCCACGTGACGGTTTCCGAGTCACCACGCTGTAGGTCGAGCAGCTCCTGTGGCCGGTTCCTGCGCTGCACGCCGACATGAATGTTCGAGTACGCCGTCTCGACCCCGGGCGGTCGACAGGACGACCCCGGCAGCTGTGTCCCCACGATTCGGATACGCATTCCGCGATTCTCCCGCACGCCTGCGCCGATTTCCGCGCAATGTTCGACGACGCAGCGGAGTCCGCCGATTTCACCGCGGAGCTCAGTCCACGGCCACTGCTTCGGTCGAAGCAGGCTGTGCCGCTTCGGCTTTCGCGAGCACTCCCGGCCACCACACCTTGTCGCCCAGCAGCGCGAACAGCGCGGGGACAACCAGCGTGCGCACCACGAACGTATCCAGCAGGATGCCGATCCCGACCACGATGCCCAACTGGGTCAGGGTGATCAACGGCAGCACACCGAGCACACAGAACACCGCGGCCAGCACCACACCGGCGCTGGTGATCACGGCTCCGGTCGAGGCGACCGCGCGCACCATGCCCTGGGTGGTGCCGTGCGCGCCCGCTTCCTCGCGGGCCCTGGTGACCAGGAAGATCGTGTAGTCCACCCCCAGCGCGACCAGGAACAGGAAGCCGAACAGCGGCACATTCGTGTCCAGGGCGGGGAAGCCGAAGATCGTGCCGCTGATCCAGCTGCCCGCACCGAGCGCCGCGAGCGCGCTGAGCACCGTGACGCCGACGAGCAGCACGGCGGCGGGCACCGCGCGCAGCAGTGCCAGCAACACCAGCAGCACAACGGCGAGGATGAGTGGAATGACCAGCGCCTGGTCACGGCGGGCGGCGTCACGGATGTCGAGCGCTTCGGCGTCCGTACCGCCGACGAGGGCCTCGGCGCCGGGGACGGTGCCGACCGCCGTCCTGATCGCCTCGATGGTGGTGAACGCCTCCGCCGAGCCGGGCGGCGCCTCCAGAACGACCGACCACCGTGTCGCACCGTCGGCGGAGGTACCGGTAGCGGTGGCGCGCGAAATGCCCTGTACGCCGTCGAGGGCCGACTGGATCCGGGTGGTGGTTTCGCTGCGCGCGATCACCACGGCGGGATCCGACGAGCCGGACGGGAAGTGGTCGGCCATCGTGTCGAGCCCGTCGACGGACTCGGCCTCGACGCGGAACTGCTCGGTCTGCGAGAGCCCGATATCGGTGGTCGCGAGCCCGGTCGCGAAGACGATCAGCACCGCCGAAGCCGCGCCGGCCACGACGGCAGGGCGGCGCACCACCCGCTTCGCGACGACCGCCCAGACGCCCTGCTCGGCCGCGTCGCGACCGTCCGCCTTCGGCACGAACGGCCAGAAGACCCGCCGACCGCACAGTGCCAGCGCCGGCGGCAACGCGGCGAGCACGAAGATCAGCGCCACCACGAGTCCGGCGGCGGCGAACGCGCCGAGGCTGCGGGTGTTGGGGAGCATCGCCAGCAACAGCGTCAGCAGAGCCAGCACAACGGTGACGTTGCTGGCCACGATGGCGGGCGCGGCATGGCGCACCGCGGCGCGCAACGCCACTCGATGATCGGTGTGGCGATGCAGTTCGTCGCGATACCGCGATACCAACAGCAGCGCGTAGTTCGTTCCCGCCCCGAAGACCAGCACGCTGGTGATGCCCGACGTCGAACCGTCGAAGGCGAGTCCGGTGAGCTCGGCCAGGAGCGTGCCGACACTGGTGGCGACGCGGTCGGCGAGCCCGACCACCGTCAACGGCACCAGCCACAACACCGGCGAGCGATAGGTGACGATGAGCAGGGCCATCACCACGATCGCGGTGACGATGAGCAGCAGCGAGTTCGCACCGGAGAAGGAGTCGGCGATATCGGCGCCGAAGGCCGGTCCGCCGGTGATCTGCACGCGCAGCGCATCGGGTAGATCGGTGCTGACGGCTGCGCGTAATTCGTCGACCCGATCGGTGAGCGCGAAGCCGTTGAGCTGTGCGGACACCGGAATCTGGGCGAGCGCGGCCCGCCCGTCGGGAGCGAGCATCACCCGGGGATCGTCGGTGGGCGAACCACCCGCGCGGGTGAGCGCCGCGTGCACTGCCGTGAGATCGGCCGGTGTCAGCGAACCGCCGTCGTCGCGGGTCGCCACCATGATCGCGGCGGCGGTTCCGGCATCGGGAAACCGTGCCGCGGCCTCGGCGGCCAGGGCGGATTCCGCCGATCGCGGCAACGACACCGGGGCCTGGCCCGCGCTGTCGTTGCTCCCTGCCAGCGCCATCACCGCCATGGCGGCCGCGACGACAGCGAGCAGTACCGCCCACGATCGCCGACCGGTGACGAGCCCGGCGAACCGGTCCCAACCGTTTCCGTCACTCACTCGCATCACGCCGAAACTATTTCAGAAACTTAACTAATTGGCAATGCCGGTGGCTCCGACGGCTAAGCTGCCTGTCGGACAGAGAGGAGGCCGCGCGTGGATGACGACACCGCCGACACGAACCCGGCCGCCGACCGGACAGCGCTCGAGACCGGCATCGCCCGGGATCTGCGTGCGCTGACCGCGATCTCCGAACAGATCGGTCATGTCTTCGCGCGATCGAACGACCTGCGCCCGAACGATTTTCGCGCCCTGATGCACGTCGCCACGGCCGACTCCGAGGGCTCACCGGTGAGCGCGGGCCAGTTGAGCAAGCTGATGGGCGTCTCCGCGCCCGCCGTCACCTACCTGGTCGAGCGCATGATCGAATCCGGGCACCTCGACCGCGTGCCCGATCCGGCGGACCGACGGCGGGTCAACCTGACCTATACCGACCACGGCATGTCGGTCGCCGCCGGATTCTTCGGACCACTCGGTTCCCGCACCCGCGAGGCGCTGTCCGCCCTGCCCGACAGCGACCTGACGGCCGCCCACCGCGTGCTCGTGAGCGTCACGGCCGCACTGCGCGAGTTCTACGCCGAGCTGCCGGAGCCTGGGCGAACCGCCGAATAAACGTGTCCGGAACCGGCATCCGCGACCGCTCGGCTCGACACGGCGCCGACGTCAAACGGGCCCGCTCGATCTGCGATCGGACACGCGTGTCGCCCTCTCCGCCGGTAGCCCTCAGGGAATAGCCTGGGCTGGTCAGCAGCATTTCCGACCTTTGTTGCCGCCGAATCGGTGTCCACGGTCGGCCGAATTCTTCTCCGCCTCGAACACCACAAGCGAGGGAGTTGGCTGTGTCGGATTTCATTCTCACCGCAGGCACCGTGATCACCATGGACGAGGACCGCCCCCGCGCTGACGCCGTCGCAGTCTCGGGTTCACGCATCGTCGCGGTCGGGTCGCTGGCCGAGTGCGTGTCGGCGGTGGCCCCGGACGCCGAGGTCATCGATACCGGCGCGCGAGCGTTGCTGCCGGGGTTCGTCGAACCGCACGGGCATCCGTTCCTGGGCGGGGTCCTCACCCAACCACCCATCGCGCAGATCACCCCGTGGGTAGCCCCGACCTGGGACGATGTGGTGGCCGTGTTCACAGCGGCCATCGCCGCGACCGACCCGTCGACGGCGTTGGTGTTCAACGGGTTCGACGCACTGCTCCAGGAACACGCGGCACCGACAGCATCGGACCTGGACGCGATCTTCGGTGATCGGGTGGCCGTGGTCCTGGACAACTCCGCGCACGGCATCTACTTCGACACCGCTCTCATCGAGCGCTACGGCTGGTCCGACAACCCGCCACCGGACCCCGACGGCGGTCACTACGGTCGCAATCCGGACGGCTCGCTCGACGGTCAGGGATTCGAAGTGCCGGTGCTCACCGCGGTCATGACGCCGTTGATCGCCGAGATGCCCAGCCCGCTGCTCAGCGGCGCCGGGTTCTTCGCGGCGATGTCGCGCGCCGGGTACACCACGACCTCGGACATGGCCTACGACCCGCAGACCGCACACGACTACGAAACACTGGCCGCCACCACATCGTGCCCGCTGCGGGTCAACCTGTGGGAGATGTCGACCACCGACACCTACACCGAGCCCGAGACCTTCGCCGCCGGCGACGAGATGCTGCGCAAGGCCGGCGTCAAACTCTGGACCGACGGTGCGGTCTGGGTGGGCAGTGCGGCGACGTCGTTTCCCTACCTCGATACCGAGGCGACTCGGCGCGCCGGTATCGACCCGGCGACCGCGGGCGGCACCGGTTCGCTCAACTACACCCGATCGCAGCTGGACGAGATTCTGGACAAGGCCGCGCCCGCGGGCTGGCAGATGTCGTTCCATTCCAACGGCGATCTGGCCGTCGAGCTGGCCCTGGACGCTTACGAGGCGGCGTTGCAGCGCCACGGCCTGACCGGCACCGATCACCGGTGGCGGATCGAGCACCTGGGCGGAGCGAGCCGCGCGCAGATGGACCGAGCGGCCCGGCTGGGCGTGCACGTGTCGCTGTCACCGTTCCAGTACTACTTCTGGGGCGATCTGCTCGACGGCGCGATCTTCGACCACGAACACGGCAGCCGGTGGCAGCCCACCGCCGACGCGCTGGCCTCGGGGGCGTGCGTGTCCCTGCACAACGACGGGCCGGTCTCGCCACCGTCGCCGCTGGTCAACATCCAGACCGTCGCCTCCCGACGCACCCGCGCCGGCACCGTACACGGCGCCGATCAGGCGATTCCGCTCGATGACGCGATCCGCGCGCAGACGATCAACGCCGCCCGCACCCTGCGCCGCGATCACCTGATCGGGTCCATCACGGTCGGCAAGCTGGCCGACTTCGTCGAGTTGTCCGGTGACCCCTACGAGGTCGACCCGGCCACGTTGGGCGAGACCGTCCGGGTCAACGGCACGTGGGTGGGTGGGCGCCGGGTCGACCTCGACGCGTTCCTGGCCGCAGTGCCGAACAGCGACACGACCCCGCGCCCGAGCGCGCGCCTCGGACCGTGCTGCTGAGCCTGCGCCGACCCTGGACCGAGGGAAATCCCTGAGCTGAAGCTCCGGGTCGGGACCTGATGTGCCCGACCCGTCCCGACGGGAGCATCGAAGAATGGAAACCGTTGGCAATCAGGATATTTCAGGAACCGTTCGACGGCGTCTCGGTGTCGCGGCGCTGGCATCGGCTGTCACGGTAGCGGGCTTGCTCGAGCTCTCGACGGCAACCGCGTCCGCGGACACCGCTGTCAGCTGTTCGTGGGCGGGCACCCCGTACACACAGGGAGCCACCGTCGTCGCCGGTGGCTGGACCTTCGCCTGCGGCCGATCGCAGGCCGGGGACGCACGCTGGGATCGCGGAGCATCGACGCATCGGACGAGCACGGTCGCCAATCCGGGCGCCGCCGCCGAGCCCACCGGCCGCTTCAGCGCGGGGGCGGTCCAGCCGGGCACCGGATACAACGACTATTGCGTGGGTGAGCAGCTCGTCAGCGGTCGGGAAGCCGTCTACGAAGCCGTGCCGGACGGGCGCGGCCTGCGCTGGCGGCAGGCGGGTCCGATCACACAGTGGCGTTTCGATCAGGGCGACGGCACTGCCCCGGCGGGCCGGTCCGCGAGCGAGTGCCGGGTGGATCCTCAGTTCTGAGCAGCATCGACGGTGATGGGGTGATCCGGCGTCGGCGCGGACACGCTTCGACAACGCCGAGGACACGACCCTGGTTCTCCGGGCGAAGGGGAGAAATGATCGAACTTGACCGGCACTCCCCGGCCATCGGCACAACGTGGAGGTTCGAGCGATGTGGAACGCGATTGTTCAGATCTGTGGATTCTTGATCATCGGCGCCGTGGTCGGCGTGCTCGCCAGGGTGCTCAAGCCGGGTAAGGAGAACATGAGCATGGGCATGACCCTGGTGCTCGGCATGGTGGCGGCGCTGATCGCGGGCGTGATCGCCAGCCTCATCGGCGTCGGCTCCATCACCGAGCTCAACTTCTGGGGCTTCGTCCTCGCGGTCATCGCGGCGGTGGTGCTGCTGTTCGCGGCCGAGTCGATGGGCGCCCGCAAACACCCGCCGGTGGCCTGAGCCGAACGCGTCGGCGCTCGCCCGTCGCCGTGACCTGGCGACGAGGTGCAGCGCCCCCTGTGCGGCGCCGCTCCTCGGCGGGCCTCGGCCGGTAGTGCCGAGGCCCGCCGCAGCGCGGTCAGGTGATCTGCTCCGCGACCTCTCGATCGGCGTCGCGTGCTCCGGTGATCGCGGCCACCTTCGCGAACGACTCGGCTGGATCGCTGCCGACGATCTCGTGTTCGAACTCGCTGACGGTTCCAGGCCAGGCATTGGTGACCGTGCCGTCCGCGCGTTTCCACCATGCCGTCGCCGCACCGTCGCACCAGATGGTCCGGGCGAGAGCATGATCCAGACGGTCGAGGTAGCGCGCCATCGCCCGCTCGGTCACCTCCACCGGCGCACCCCAGTCCGCGCTGAGGGCCAGACAGCGCGTGATGTACCGGGCCTGGTGTTGCTTGACCGCGGGGTTGCTGTTCGACGGAGTGAACGAGTGCGGCCCCGCGATCATGTAGAGATTCGGAAAGCCGGGCACCGCGAGTCCGTAGAAGGCGGCCGGTCGACCTCGGCGCCGCCACCGGTCGTGCAGATCCACTCCCCCACGGCCACGGATCCGCACCCCGGCGAGGAACTCCGGCGCACGGAACCCGGTGGCCCACACGATGACGTCGGCGCGGCGCTCGGTGCCGTCGACAGTGCGGATCCCGTCGGGGCCGAGCCGGTCGATGCGGTCGGTGACAAGTTCGACGTGTGGCCGGGTCAGCGCCGGATAGTATCCGCTGTCGAGCAGGATCCGTTTCTCCCCGATCCGGTAGTTCGGTGTGAGCTTCGCGCGCAGTTCACGATCGCGCACCTGCCACCGAAGGTGGGCGCGCGCAACGAGTTCGGCCGGTCCCGCCGACCACCCCGCGCGCATGATCGGCGCGAGAACCAGATCAGCCGCGTGGTAGATCCCGGCCCGATACAGGTCATGCAGACCGGGCACACGCGTCAGCGCCCACCGCGACAGCGGACCGAACGACGCGGCGGGCTTGGGCAGCACCCAGGACGGGGAACGCTGATACACGGTGACGCCGGCCGCGACGCGGGCCAGCTCGGGAATCATCTGCGCCGCCGAGGAACCGGTACCGACGACGGCGATCTGCCCGCTCAGGTCCGCGGTGTGATCCCACCGCGCGGAGTGGAACGCACGGCCGCCGAAGGTCCGCGCTCCCCGCAACCGAGGAATCGCGGGTCGATGCAGTTGGCCGAGCGCCCACACGACCGCGTCGGTGCGGATCCGCTCCCCGGTGGTCGTGGTCAGTGTCCAGGTGCGGTCGGTGTCGCTGTAGTCGGCGGCCGTCACGGCGGTATCGCAGCGCAGATGCGCACGCAGACCGTTGCGGTCGGTGACCTCCCGCATGTAGGTCAAGATCGCCTGCTGATCCGGATAACGCACGCGCACGTCTCGATAGGGGTCGAAGGCGAAGCAGTACAGGTGCGCGGGCACATCGCAGGAACAGCCCGGATAGGTGTTCTCCCGCCACACCCCGCCGACCTCCGGTCCTTCTTCGAGGATCAGGAAGTCGCGCACCCCGGCCTGTCTCAGCTGCGCGGCCATGGTGAGCCCACCGAAGCCCGCCCCGACGACAACTACTTCGTGGGTGATCGTGGGCCCGGTCATCGGCGGACGCCATAGGGGCGCGCGAGAATGACGAGTACATCTACTGTGGTCATCGCAGAGTTCTCCAAGTGTCTGCATCTGCTCTGCGGGCGGTGGCGACCGCCGTGCAGAGCTGTTTTCGGGTGTCTCCCCGTGCTCGCGGGGAGGCACCCGATCCGGTATCCGAGGGAGAATGCGCGCTGAATGCGGCGACACGACCCCGGTTGAATTCGCGAGCAGAGGGGTCGACAACGACCCTTCCGCCTTCACCACCGCGGCGGTCCACGGACGAGTCCCGGGTGCGCCGAAGACGACATTGTTGCCCACGGAATCACCACCCGGACAATCGAATTGGGCCAGGTCATACCGTGAACTCCTCCAATGCTCGGGAACGGCCGCACATGATTCGCTTGCTTCCGGACTCGGGAGTTCATTCCGACCGGCGCGCACGCGACTTGTCCCCGCCCCACCAGCAACGGCAATCATCCGGCAATCGAGCCGTTCGGCAGGCGGTCTCGGTCGAGCCGGGGTGTCGTCGCGCTTCGGGCCGGCATGCGCCACCGATCCGGCGGCCCACCGGGACTACGAGTGGCCACCACGTCGTTCAGCCGAGGTTCGCGGAAGGCCGCGAGCGCGGATTGCGAACCTGAAACATCGCCGCATCAAGAGGCGTGCCTCCGGTAAACTCGCTGCGTGTCGAGCTAGACGGATCGTGGGCGATCGAACTCCGATCGCGAGCACCACCCTTCAGTCGGCGCTGCGCACCGGCGTGCCGCGCAATCCGCCGTCCCTACCGAAGTACGCGATTGCCTGTCATTGCGACCTGTCGGAGTCTCGGAGATCTGCGATGGCGGAATATCGCCGCAGCAAGGGGCTTGCCATGACCGAGCGCAATCCTTCCGCAAATCGTCCCGTTCCCGAAGAAGAGCCTTTCGCGCGGCAAGCCGCTGCCGAGGGGATCTCCGTGCTGGCGGCGATCATGCTGTTCATCGCCGCGGCGGCCTCCATCCTCGAGGGCATCTCCGCGATCGCCGAGGACGAGTTCTATGTCGCCGGCTTCAGCTACGTCTACGAATTCGACGCGACCACCTGGGGCTGGGTTCATGTCGTCCTCGGCGTGATCGCCATCGTCTGCTCGATCGGTCTGATGTCGGGCACCGCGTGGGCGCGATACGCGGCGGTGGGCATCGCGGCACTGGTGATCATCGCGAACTTCTTGTCCCTGCCCTACTATCCCGCGTGGTCCATCGTGATCATCGCGATCAGCGTGGTGGTCATCTGGGCCGTCACCGCCTGGCAGCCCGCTCGCCACGACCGGGCATGATGCCGAAAACCGCACAACGCGAAAGCCGCAGGCCAAGGCTCGACCACGACACCGCGCGGCCCCGGCAGCTAATCTGAAATGAAACTGTGTCTGAAAACCTCGGCGAAACCGACGGCGAGTGGCGAGAATTGGCCCCGACGGACGGTTCGGCGCAACTCAGCACCTGTCGTACGTCACGAATTCCCTTCGGCAACAGAGGAATTGGACGATGGACAGGTTGTCGAGATCCGCCGCGGCGATGCTGGTTGCCGCCGTCGTCGCGGTCGGGACCGCGGCGGTCGGCGTCGCGCGGGCGGAGACACCCAGCACGCAGCCCTGCACCCCGTACACGGCAATCTTCGCGCCGGGGACCTGGGAGACCACGCCGGGCGCCGATCCCGGGGTGCCCGTCGGGATGCTCCAGCCCGTCGGCGATGGCCTGCAACGGCAGTTCGGCCGGGACATCACCGTGCGCTATGTGCCCTATGCCGCCAGCGCTTTCGACCTGGGTCTGAGCTACGCGGAGTCCCTGGGCACGCTGGAATCCCGCTTGCACCAGATGATGCGCGGCCTGTGTCGCTCGACGCGGGTCATCCTCGCCGGCTACAGCCAGGGCGCGGACGGCATCGGCGATCTCGCCACCGAGATCGGCAATGGCGACGGCCCCATCGATGCCGATCGAGTGGTCGGTGTCGGACTACTGGCCGATCCACACCGCGATCCGAAGACCACACTCTCCCTGGGCAATCCGCAGCCCGGCCTCGGCATAGCCGGAACGCGAAGCCGGGATTTCGGTGCGTTGACAGACCGGGTTCGCACCCTGTGCACCGACGGCGACCTGTACTGCTCCCTCGATGCCACCACCTCCCCGTTCCTCGCTGTATTGGGCCGGGTCCTGAGCGGTGATCCCGAACCGATCGCGAATGTCATCCCCGCCACGGTCGATCCCAGCAGCCTGATCGCTCAGGCTGTCACCATGGGCGCCGGCTGGACCGCCACCGCGGCGAACCTGCCTACCATTCTCGACAACCTCACCCACCTCTCGGAATTCATCGCGGCGGGTGACATTCGCGGTGCGCACCGGACCGCGAATGCCCTGAACGTTGCCCTGTCCCCGTTGGTCGAGGCCGCCGCGGGTGTGGACCGAGTCCTGGTCGCCCAGGTCATCCGCGCGGCCGCCGCCGTCGACCCCGCTGGTTGGACCGCAGCCGTCAGCGTCATCGCCGACGCCCTCGTGCCCATCGATTTTCTGAGCATCGCCGACAGGGTGGGCCGAATTCAGGAAATCCTGTGGCGTGCGGTCGAATCCCTCGATCGCAACGACCCCCTCGCCGCCGCCACCGACCTGGCGACCTTGGCCGCCACCGGCGCCGACCTCACAGGTTCCGTGCTCGGCCCTGTCGCCGCCGGGCTCCGAGCAGACCTCCGCGCGACCACCCGAACCCTGCTCAGCATCGCCGACCCCGCCACCATCGACGAACTCGTCCAGCTGGCCCGCCAAGGCGTGGACATGGCCAACTTCTACGCCTCCGAGGCTCACGTCGACTACGGCGACGACGTCCTGATCCTCCTGAACTACCTGAGCTCCCAGGTCGTTTCGTAGCCTCGCTGGTGTGTCGGCTCGACCTGCATCGAGCCGACACACCAGCATTCAGATCAGCACGTCACGGCATCGCCGACCGAGTTGTCGAGACGCACCCCCAGAACTCTCGACAACTCGCCGACATTGTCGGCACTGGGTGTCACCACATCGCGCTCCCACCGGCTGATCTGGTTTCCGTCCGCGATTCCGATCCAGTCGGCCAACTCCGCCTGGGTGAACCCGGAGGCCATCCTTGCCGCCCGAATCGCTTTGCCGATCGTGGACATGGTCTCCCCTTTCTCTCGATGCCCTCAGCGCGGACCGCATCGGCGCGGGTGCCCGTCGGCGAACCCTCGTACTCCTGATGCGGTCTCGCGCAGCCACATTCGAAAGGTATCGGCGAATCGGCCTGCGAAGGAGGCTGTGACTGCACGGCAACTGACTGTGCACGCACAAACGTGCGTGCATCCGGGCGCGGAACTCCGGCTACTTCGGTGGGTTGCCCACATCGGTGGCGCTGCGGCGCCAGTCACGGGGCGTCATCCCGAATGCCTCGCGGAATCGCCGGGCGAAGTGGGCGGCGTCGCGGAAACCCACGGCGCCGGCCACAGACGCGATGGACCGGTGCGCATAGCCTCTGTCGATCAGCATGTCGCGGCCCCGGACCAGGCGTTGTTCGATGATCCACTGCTCGAGGCTGATACCCGACTGTGCGCAGACTTTGTACAGGTGGCGCACAGAGATGTTGTTGCCGGCGGCGATATCGGGGATCTTCAAGTCCGAATCGGACAGGTGGGTCCGCACATACCCGAGGATCTGCTCGATCAGCAGCTGCTCCGGGATGGCGGCGCCGTCACCCGGCCCCCGGCCGGCCGCCGAGATCAGTAGCGCCCGAACCATTTCCAGACAGGACTCACCCACGGAAGCAGCGGCCGGGTCCGCTTCGAGCTGGTCGGCGATCCCGACCAGATGCTGGATCTGCGCCGTGACCATCGGGTACAGCGGCGACGCCGCCAGTCGCCCGTGCGCCGCGACGACCGTTTCCGCGGAAATGCCGAGGCGCTCCCTGGACAGCTGCAGGCACAGCGTTCCGCCGAGACCGTGCCAGCCGGAGGCGAACGTCGTGGCCAGGTCGATCACTTCGCAGGCGCCGGGCTCGATCAGCGTTTGCGCACCGAACTGTTCGTGCCTGCGAACCTGTCCGTTCTGCACGGTCACCGTCAGGGTGTCGCTGGGCGTGGTTCGCTCATGCCGACTGGTTCGGCAGACCTGATGACCGGATACCTCCGAGCGAGTGAGCGCGATCGGACCCAGCATCCAGGCCTGGTGACGGCTGACCACTTCGGCCGGCGAATCCCACATCTGCAGGGTGGCCCCGATATCGGCTTCCTGCAGGATTGCGGTGACCGCCTCCCGCCGGTCCGCCGGCGTGAAGTAGTCGGAGTCGATCAGCACTGCCATTTGTGATCTCTACTTCGGATTCTCGTCGGCGGTGGTGTCCCTCCCATCGCCGGCCGCTGCGCGTATTCGGGTGGTGGCGATTCGGGGGCCTGTAGTCGGCGATGCTATCGCGCCGTGGCGCGCCCGGAGCCCGATTCGGCAGGGTTGCCGCACCGACTTCACCGGCCCACAGTGGCGTGTTCCCTTGCCGTGGTAGGCCGTAACGCCAGGATTCGACGTTCGGCAGGTGTCGCCGTCGCAGCCCATTCCGGCCGTATAGCCGCATAGATGCACACGTCGCGCCACCGACCCTGGGTTCGGTACAGCTGGCGCAGCCGCGCCTCCGGCGTCAAGCCCACTCCCGACATCACCGTGTCCATCACCGGATGATCGTGGCGGTGCCCGGCCCATACTCGGTGAATCCCGAGCGGCCCGAAGGCGAATGCCGCCAACAGCCGCCCCGCCTCGATACCGCCCGCGCGCAGCGCCCCCTCCGGAACCACGACCAGACCGCCGATCATCGCGTTGCTGCCGAAATCCTCCACCAGCAGGCCGATGGTGCCGACCATGGTGTCCTCACCCGGCGCCGTGATCGCCAATGTGTACTTGCGCCGCGGAGTCTCGCCTCGGGAACGCAGGGCGGCGTCGAACGACGTCGCGGCCGCCCGCACACCCATGCTGTCGGTGCCCATATATCGGGTCAGGTGCGGGTCGGTGAAGATCCGCTGATAAACGCCCAGATCACCGGCACGGAGATCACGCAACCGCAGCCGCGGACCGACCAGTTCCACATTGCGCAGATCGATCGTCAACGGACTTCCTCCATCACCCGCACGAATGCCGGAGCGATCTGTGGGCCTACCGCGGGGATCAGCTCGTCGAGGTCGATATAGGTTCGCCCCGACGGGATCAGCTCGCCGAGCAGGATCCGGCGAGCCGTGTCCGCCACCAAGGCGCCGCCGAGCATCACCCCGGAGGCGAGCTGCGGCCAGCTGCACAGGCTTCGGCCGATCTCACCGACAGCGTCGCGCATCGCCGGACTCAGCCGCGGCTCGTCGACCACTGCCAGCAGAAGAGCCAGCAGCTCGCCCCGGTTCATCCCTGCGACATCGGACGAGGTCGACTTACCGATGCGACCGTGGAACAGCGGGCGATGGGGTTCGCGATCGAAACGCTCCACATCCAGCAAGCCGCGATCGTTGGCGTCCATCAGTACCGGGATCTCTCGGCGCCGCGCGTACTCACGGGCAGCGACTTTCGCCCATACCGTGTCGCATTCCTCCACCAGCAGATCCAGCGGACGGGTGCCCTCCACTCCGTCGAAGAACGGCCCGATCGATTCCTCGGTCAACCCGTCCGTGAACACCTCGATATCGAGATAGGGGTCGATCTCGAACATCTGACGCGCCGCCAGCACGGCCTTGGAGACCCCGAGATCGCCCACCCCGGCCCGCAGCCGGTTCAGATTCGACAGCCCGACGGTGTCGAAGTCGGCCAATCGGAACGATCCGCCGACCCCTTCCATCGCCAGCGTCGCAGCCGCGCTGTTGCCCACCGACAGCCCGATCACACCGATCCGGCGCTCGCGCAGGACTCGCTGCTGCACTCGGTCGATCTTGTTGCGATTCCGATCTGTCCGCACCCGCTGGAAAACCTTGCGCGGCAGCACATGTACCAAACTGCCGTTCCACGGATAGAACACCCACGTCCCCCACTGCCACAACGGAGTCCCGTCACAGATCCGACGACGGGACGCCACCAGTGAGCCGGTCGACTGCGCGACCGCAGGGTCCTCGCAGCGGATCAGTTCGTCGAGCTGATCTTCGATCGTGTCGTGCACCGCACTGACCGAACCCGACGCTGTCAGCGCTTCGAGATCACACAGCCCTTCCGGGCTCGATGCATCGAGCAGCTCGGGACGGAAATGCGACGTCGCGGCGCCGGGCGTGAGTGCCGCCGGACGCGGAACCGAGCGATGCCAAACCATGTGTGCACAAACCTCCGACCCTCATGAGGCGAACGGCCACCCGCTCGCCTCTGTCGACCAAGACGCGCAAAGGATACACACAGCACACCTTCAGCAAACCGACCTTCGGTCCACCGGCATGGCGCGACAATACCTCCGGCAAACTGGGACTATGACCAATAGAGCCAGCACGAAAGGCGACCCGTTCCACCACTCTTTCTCACTATCGCAATAATCCCGCAAGCATCGATTCCAGGGTCTCGGGCGCCGACGACCGCTCACTGGCGCCCGGTTCACCAGAGCGGACACAGTTCGCACCGGCCGGCCACCCCGGGGACGGACTTCCACCGGCGTGGCACAGAACAGTCCGGCTACACCGGCGGCGCAGTGGACCCGAGGCGCACCATTTGCTCGAATCGGAGCGATACCCTTGAGCAAGGGAGTCTTGATGGAAGGAGCTGACGTGGGGCAACTGGGCCGCATCGCGTATAGCCGCTCTGTGATCGCCCGAGGCTGATCTCGAGCTGCCGATGTCCGAGCCGATCGACCTGGTCGATGCAGCCGAACGAACCCGCACCGCGCTCGCCAGTGCCGTGGCGGAACTCTCGCAGGCTTGGGCGGCCGGTTCTCCACCCGACCTCTCGGCGTTTCTCCCCGGGGAACCCGCAGCGCGGCACACCGTCCTGGTCGAACTGATCAAGATCGACCTCGAATACCGCTGGCTTCGGTATCACTTTCCCAAACGACTGATCGAATACCGCGAGGAATTCGCCGAGCTGCGGGATGGTCCGCTGCCCGCCGAGCTCGTCTATGAGGAATTCCATGCCGTGCGCCGCGGATCGGAGGCAACCGATGGGGCTCCCACCGCGGATGCGGTGACCGCGGGGGCGACCAGCCCCGACCTCGTGAGCGACTACCACAGCACGATCATCGCGCGTCCCGGCGCGCAGGTTCTGCTCGACGCCGTCGATGTCGGCGACCACGTCGACGACTTCGACCTCCTGATGAGGATCGGCGCCGGCGCCTTCGCCCAGGTCTATCTCGCTCGGCAACAATCGATGCAGCGACTCGTCGCGGTCAAGATCTCCCACAACCACGGCATCGAACCGCAGACTCTCGCCCAGCTCGACCACGAATACATCGTGCGCATCTTCGACCAGCGGCTCATCGCCGATGGCCAGCTGAAGCTGCTCTACATGCAGTACCTACCGGGCGGGACGCTGCTCGACGTGCTGCGGTTGCGGCGCTCGACGCCGTCGCAACGCCACGGTGGGCAACTGCTGCTCGACGCCGTCGACGAGGTACTCGCCGCGAAGGGTGAGGTCCGGCCTACCGAATCGGCGATCCGGACCAGGACCGCGGCACTGACCTGGCCGGAGACCGTCGCCTGGCTGGGTCGCCGACTCGCGGACGCGCTGCAGCACGCGTCCGAGCGAGGAGTGTTGCATCGAGATATCAAACCCGCGAATGTGCTGCTGAGCGCCGAGGGAGTGCCGAAGTTGGCCGACTTCAACGTCAGCTTCAGCCAACGCGTCAAGGGCACCAGCCCCCTGGCCTACTTCGGCGGATCCCTGGCGTACATGTCGCCCGAACAGCTCGAAGCCTGCCATCCCGACCTGCCCGCGACCGCTTTCGATCTCGATACTCGCAGCGACATCTTCGCGCTGGCTGTCATGCTGTGGGAATTGCTCACGGGGCGGCGGCCCTTCCCCGACGAGACGTCCGCGGGCGAGTCGGAGACGTCGCTGGCCCGCATGCTCGAATTGCGGCGCCGACCGGTAGAGGCGGCATTCTTGTCGGAGCTTCCGCCGGATTGCCCCATGGCGCTGCGCCGTGTGCTCCTGAAATGCCTGTCGCCCGACCGCGAGGACCGTTATTCGTCCGGTTCGGAAGTGGCCCAGCAGTTCGACCTGTGCCTCGAGAAGAGGGCCCGCGACCTCGTCGATCCGCCGCCGGACAGTTGGCGAACGCGACTGTCGCGATGGCCCACCCTCACCCTCTGGCTGTCATCGATGGTCGGTGTCGGCCTGGCTACGCTGTACCTGGCTGTGCACGCCCAGGAACTGATCAGAGAGCGCCTGCCCGATGCCGCGAACGCGCAGATCAACAGGGGCGTGATGGTGTGCATCCTCTGCGGCTTTCTGCTGGCCGTTGTCATCTACGTCTGCATTTCACGTGATCAGCTCGAGGTTCTTCGCGGCTTGCGCAAGGGCGGACGCTACGACGAGGCAAGGCTCGCGCGGGTGCGGTCGCGGACACTGCTGTGGGGCGACCTGTGTGCGCTCAACACCCTGCTGTCCGCGCTTCTCGCCACCGGGACGGCCGTGCTGCTGCTGCGCTGGTTCACCGATCTTCCGGTGCGGCTGCAGGTACATGCGGCGATGACTGTTCTGGTGGCGGGCACCATCTCGGTCGCCTACACCTTCTTCCTTTCCACGTTCTATCTCGTCCGCTGCGTCTATCCCCGCTACCTGCGCCACGGGCGCACGACGGAGCGCGACTCCGCCGACTTGCGCTGGCTGCGCCGCAGGACCACGGTCTACCTCGCGGTGACGGCGTCGGTACCGGTGGTCGGGGTGCTGGCCGGATTCAGCTTTCTCGAACCCGAGGAGCTGTGGCTCGTGCGCGATTCGGTACTGGGGCTGTGCGCGGCCGGCGGGCTCGCCTTCGTCGCCGTGTACTGGTTGTTCCGGAAGCTGGACGCGGACCTGCGCGCGCTCAGCCGGGTGGTCTAGCGATCAACCCATGGCGACCTGGATCCGTCTGCCACGCCTCCCGTGCCGCAGACAGGGAACCTACGTTTCTGCACGCATATTGCACAAAAGAGGCTGGCCGACATGAAATCCATGTCGGCCAGCCTTTATCTGTGGTCCCAGCTGGTTTCGAACCAGCGACCTTCCGCGTGTGAGGCGGACGCTCTCCCGCTGAGCTATGGGACCGAACACTTGTCGGGCGGGTTTTGAGCCGCTCGAACGAGATGGAACATTAGCACGGGGGGCCGGGATGACACCAAATCGCCTTGTGAAGCGGGGTTTCGGCGAGGGGAACCTCGCCGGGTCGATGCTCGCGCTCGCGCGCGTGTACGCGCGGGCGGGCGATCGATGGTCCACACACTCGACGCTCGAGCGATATCATGGCTAGATGCGCATATCTATGTTTCAGAATGTGGACGTCAGGGGTCGCTGGGCGGCGCGGCTCGATGTGGGCGACACGCGTGTAATTCATATTTAGGGCGGTTTACCAGGCGATTTGTAGTCTGCGTCGAACGTCGGCTAATGTTCTCCTCGCACCGCAGAGAGCAGCAAAGCCGCCAGGCCGAGCCGCTCCCCTAAGTGTGAAGTAAATGCGGATGTGGCGCAGTGGTAGCGCATCACCTTGCCAAGGTGAGGGTCGCGAGTTCGAATCTCGTCATCCGCTCGAGAGGTAGGTAAGGCACTAGCCCCATCCTCCTTTGTACGGTGGAGTGGCCGAGTGGTGAGGCAACGGCCTGCAAAGCCGTGCACACGGGTTCGATTCCCGTCTCCACCTCGCGCGATTAGCTCAGCGGGAGAGCGCTTCCCTGACACGGAAGAGGTCACTGGTTCAATCCCAGTATCGCGCACCACCGTACCGAGTCAGGCCCCCTTTCGAGGGGGCCTGACTTGTTTGCGTTACCGGTCCTGCGAGCCGAGCCTGTAACCCAGATCACTCTCGGCACGGATTCCCGGTGAGCTCCCCTAGTATCGGCACACGGCATCGCCGGGCGGGTCCGGTGCGGGGACCGGCGGCATGGAGGGGCAATCGAGTGAGGCAGATCCTGTTATCGGCGGGGATCGCTCTTGTCGTCACCATCACGCTCACGCCGGGGCTGATCCGGGTCTTCGCGCGGCGAGGGTTCGGGCAGGAGATCCGGATCGACGGACCTGCCAGTCATCAGGCCAAACGCGGAACGCCGACGATGGGTGGGCTGGCGATCGGGGCCGGGGTGTGGGCCGGGTATCTCGGGTCGCATCTGATCGGGTTGCTGTGGGACGCACCGGGGCCGAGCGCGTCGGGCGTGCTGGTACTACTACTGGCGTCGGCGCTGGGTGTGGTGGGTTTCCTCGACGACTCCATCAAGCTGCGCAAGCACCGCAACCTCGGGTTGACCGCGGCGGGCAAATACATCGGGCAGATCGGCGCCGCGGTGGTGTTCGCTGTGCTCGTGCTGCGGTTCCCCGGCGCCACAGGGCTCACGCCCGCCGGTCGCAACCTGTCCTATGTCCGCGACATCAACACCATCACCTTCGCGTCGCTGTTCTTCGTGGCATTCATCGTGTTGCTGGTGGTCGCGTGGTCGAACGCGGTGAACATCACCGACGGTCTCGACGGACTCGCGGCCGGGTCGATGAGCCTCACGCTCGGCGCGTACGTGGTGATCACGCTGTGGCAGTACGACAACTCGTGCGAGATCAGTCCCGGACGCGCCTGCTACACGGTGCGCGATCCGCTCGACCTGGCGATGGTCAGTGCCGCGGGGGCGGCGGCGTGCATCGGTTTCCTGTGGTGGAACGCGGCGCCGGCCAAGATCTTCATGGGCGACACCGGGTCGCTCGGCCTCGGCGGGCTGCTGGCCGGGCTGTCGATCACCAGCCGCACCGAACTGCTGGCCGTGGTGATCGGGGCGCTGTTCGTCGCCGAGATCATGTCGGTGGTGTTGCAGATCGTGGTGTTCCGCACGACGCATACCCGGCTGTTCCGGATGGCGCCGTTCCATCATCACTTCGAACTCAACAACTGGCCCGAGACCGCGGTGATCATCCGGTTCTGGGTGCTGGCCGGGATCGCTTCGGCAACGGGGCTGTGCCTGTTCTACAGCGAGTACCTGACCTCGCTCTAGTTGTCGGGGCCTGCGGCTACGCTGACTCGATCGAGCGAGGGAGGTCGCCGCTGTGAGTGCCGAGATCGTCAGGCCACCGGGTCACGATATCGCTGCCGACGTCTCGTTCGAGCTCGAGGAGCTCGACGATCTGGTCGGCGAACTGCTCACCGACCATGCCGAACGCGCCGCCCGCGACGCGCGGATCGTCGCGTTGCGCCTCGGGATCGGAGGGCAGCGCCCGGAGACCCTCACCCGGATCGGCGCCCGCTACGACCTGGCCCGCGACAGGGTCCGCCAGCTGTACGCCAAAGCGGTCGGCCGGATCGTGCGCGACGCCGCCCGCGCCGGGCACCGGTCGGCGCAGGTGTTCGCGCACCGCTATCCGGTCGAGACGGGTGATCTGCGTCTGGTGCGCATGCTGCTGGCCGAGACCTACGCGACCGATACCGACCTGGTGGCCATGGAATGGTCCTACCTCAAGCTCCGGCTGGCCGGACACGAACCGGGCGACGCCAAGCGGGTGGCCGGCTATGTGATGCAACGAATCCTGGGCTGGCAGAAGAAGACTGCCAGCATCTTGGCCAAGCTACAGGTGCCGGCGGACGGTGCCGACGATCTGCGGGCGCTGCTGGCCGACGTGGAGTGGGCGACCGGATCGCCCGCCCCGCTGCCCACGGAGTCGGCGCGCGTGGCCGACGGTGACGACGACGGCCGCGGCCGGTTCTACTTGGCGAAAGCAGGCCGCGACGTCGCCTACGACTCGGCCATGGCGGCCCGGCTACTGCGAACCCTCGATGCAGACCCGGCGGTGGCGGCGTTCCAGGAAGAACCGACCGCACTGACCTATCGTTTCGCCGACGAAGACCAAGTGCACTATCCGGCCGTGGCCGCACAGCTCACCGACGGCCGCGCGATGCTCATCGACGTGGTTCCGCTGGGCCGCACAGCCTTCCACCACAACCGGATCCAGAGCGAACTCGGCCGCGCCTACGCACGCGAGCACGGCTGGGGCTGGCTCGTCTGGACCGGGAGCGCGATCGGTACACCCCAGCTCGAAGCTCGCCCGGTCGACGCCTCGATCGAGCAACGCCTGGCCTCCGACCTGGAACAGGGCCCCTACGATCGACAGGCGCTGGCCACGGTCAGCGCAGACACCGGCATCGACCTCCTCGACCTTGCCGGCCTCGTGCTCCGCAACGACTGGCAGTGGGACCGGTTGCCGATGCGGCTCAGCGCATCACCATCGCGCCGACCATCACGGTGAGGACCAGCAGCATCGCGCAGCAGGTGAGCCACTGCCACTGATCCAGGGTGCGATCCATCCGGCCGATGCTCGCGCGCAGGCTCGCCGCGACGCGCTGCTGGGCGAGGAGTTCGCTGCGCAGTCCTGCCATGGTGATGGCTTCGGCGTCGGCGTTCACCCCGGCCCGATCGATCCGGTTGTGCAGACGGCCGACCAGTCGCTGCTTGTCGCGCACGGCCTGGCGCGAGACCGCCAGCTCCACCCGCTGATCGCGCAACTCGGTGCGCTGGTGCTCGATCATCGCGGCCTGTGCCGCGGTGTGCCGTTCCCAGGTGCCCACGTCGGACCACCCTCCTGTCGTGAGATCCGCGTGCCCCCAGTGCATTGCGCCGGACACCCAGTCTTCGAGAAAATCACGCAACTCGGTACCGCCGCCGGCCGGGGCGGCGAAACCGGTCTTGCCCGCGGCGAGCATGCCCTGATCGATGCGGTAATCGGCGGCCGCGGGCGCGAAATCGGCGATGCCGACCGCGGGGACCAGCGGCACCCAGAAACCCTGCGGGCACACCCACAGCACATCGTCGATTCCGGCCGCCTGCAGGCGTTTCCGGTGTGCGCGGGCCGCGGTGATGTCGAGCGGGCCGCTGCGCACCTCGACCACGCAGCGCCGGTCGCCGCGGCGCCAGTAGATATCGACGGGGATATCGCCGATCTGTGCGTCGACCTCGGCCTCGTCGGCGCCCGCCGCCGTGAGCCTGCCGCAGATCCAGTGCTCGAGACGCTGCGTATTCCATTGGGTCGCCGCACATTCGGGGCAACCACAGCCATAGCCGGTGCGTTCGGTGACGGCGCGGCGGCTGCCCTCGGAAATCCCCAGTTCGTCGAGCAGCGCTCGACGTCCACACGCCACCTGGGTCTCGCTCAGCCGCTTCGTCCTCACACCATCACTCCCTCACCAAGGGACCTGTCGTAGGCTCACGCGCACGTCCTGGACATCAGGTTCCCGCAGCCATCGAAAAGGCGCCAGCCCCCTTGACCCGCGTTCGGGTGCGTCATCGCCTGGTGATTGAGGTCACAAACGCGACTCTGCTTGTATATCAAGCCATTTCATTGTGCCAACGTCGCACGAAGACGCCTAATTCTTGATCATTTCGATACACAGACCCGGCCTGTTGCGTGTCCGTTTCATCCTGATTGAGAATCAGTTCGGCGCGTCGCGGAAGCGGTCACGACAACACGTGCTGTTGCTCCGGTGGATATGATCGCTGCGGCCGAGGCGGGCACGCTCGGGCGACCACGGGAAGTAGGGTGTGCATGAACCACGCTGAGCACGACGAGTCCATCGGGTCGATGCTGGCGAGTATCGCCACGGCGCTGCGCGAAGTCAGCGACAAGCTCGATATCGTCGCCGCGCGGGTCCAGCTCGATGTACCCACCTTCCCGGTCGACGAGGATCTGCCCGACCACACCCGGATCAGGCGGCTGGAATCCTGGGCATTTCGTGCGTCACAGGACATTTCACGCCTGAGTTCCCGGCTCGACGCCCTCGACAACGACGGTGAGCCCGATTCCGGCCGTCCGGCACGGAGCACGCCCAGCCGCCGCGAAATTCGCGAAGCCGCGGAGGCCGCCGAACGCGCGGCCGACGGACTCGACGACCACCGAGCGGCCCCCGAGTCATTACCACCTCATCGGGACCGCGATACCGACAGCTCCCGGCCCCCGCTCGAACGCCGCAACTCCCCTGTCCGGCCGGCCACCGACCACCTCGGCGACCCCACCGCGCTGGCCGCGACGCCGATCCCGCGCACAGCCCAGGCCGAGGCGGCGCCCCTGGGTCAACCGGCGTCGTTCGATACCGACTCGATCGCCGCGGTCGGTGGCAACGCGGCCGCCGGCGAACCGTCTGGTCGCCGACCCGCGCCCGTGCGGCTCAGCAGTACCGGCGAGCGGGTCTCGGCGGGCAATGGGACCTCGACGAACGGAATCAACGGCACCGCGAAGGGTCTGGCCGGCGACATCGCGTCCACCCGAAACGGCACACCGGCGCCCGCCGTGATCGGCATGGTGCTGACGGCACCGGTCGTCGACCACGCGGCAGAAGCGAGTGCGCCGACAGCTTCGAAGCCCACCGCGACGGTGCTCTCCGAGGATCGCCCGTCCACGTCGGGTGTCGACAACAGCACGCCGTCCTCCGCAACCAACGGACCACTGCCCGGGAGCGCGGAGGTGAGCGCCCTCGTGCGGGAGAGCGGCCCCAACGGGTTCGGGCTCGGTTCCGGTGCGATGAAGCACGTTCCGAGCTCGCCGGTCGACGACCGGTCGGCGCAGCAGGCGCCCGGAGATCCGCAGACGGCGGAGATCAGCCCCGATGCCGTGATCGAGCGGGCTCGCCCGGTGAAGAAGCCGACGGAGAGCTCGGCCACAGCGGACGGCAGACCGAGCGTTGCGTCGCCGGAGAAGCTGTCCACCAACGGGAACGGTGTCGCGCGGCCCGCGCCGACCGACCCCGTCTCTGCTGCCGAGGACCACCTGTCGTCGGGATTCACCGGCGAGCGATCCGCGACGCCGCCGAATGGCAAGCCGGTCAATGGATTCGAGTCCCACATCCCGCCGGCAGCTGAAGTCCGCCCGGACACCTCGGTGGATGCACAGCCCGCGGGCAACACTGCCAACGGCATCCACTGGTCTTTCACGGAGGAACCGGCGCCCCCCTCGCCGGCCCCGGACCGAAACGGACACGCCCGCAACGGCTTCACCACCGACTCCGCGCGCCGTGCCGAGTCCCTCTTCGACGATTTCACCCCGCGCGACCGCATGACCACCGGTGAATCATCCGAGCCACCGACCGTCTCCGGGCCGCCCCCACGCCTGACTCCACCGACAGAACTCACCACACAGCCGAACCAGGTGCCGGTGGATTCGGCGCGCACCCCCGGTCCGTCTCACGTCAACGGCGTCGGCCACAGCACCGCGTTCCCGAACGCCGATCGACCGGCGAACACCGCCGCCGTACCCGACCAGGAGCCGCGCAACAACCACGCGACGCTCACCGACCACGATCGTCCGTCCGCGGACTTCGATCCACCGACTCTCGGCCTACCGACCGGACGCGACGGGTCGGCGAGCAGCCCCGATCCCCTCGAACGCCCGGCCGCCGACCCGGTTCCGCCCACCGCCACCGACTCGGCCGGCATCACCGTCACCGGCACCTACCGCGCCTTCGACATCGAACGCGCGCACGTCGACAAGCTGCAGGCGATGCTGGACGAGCTGAAACGCTCGGCCGGTCTCCCACCGGGCCGCCGCGACGTATTCGGCCCGCCGACACCGGACGTGGGTTAGACGCACCTTCGTCTCCGCTCTGGACGTGAGCAGCTGAGAAACGCTGCGCGACGAGCATCCCAGGCGAATCGCCTCCTCCGATCCGACTGCGCACCACTGCAACCCATCAGGCGCGCGCGTCCATCTCGCACCGGTCACGTGCGAGCGGCGGACGAATGTTCCGGGGATGTCTGTCAGGCAGGTGTCGCCAGCGGAACCAGACCTGGACCGACCTCCGGCTTCGGAGGTTCGTGCAGGACTGTGCCGATGAGGTCGCGTAGGGCGCGATGACCGGCGTCGGCGGTATTGCGTGGATGCCACGCCATGGCGACGACGGGGGCCGGTAGCGGCAGCGGGATCTCGAACATCGCCAAGCCGAGCGCGGCGCGTGCGGCACGGGACACGAGTTCCGGTGCGGGGCAGATCAATTCGGTCGACGCGAGGGTGAGCAGCGCGGTGGGCAGGTCGGCGACGGTGGCGACCACGCGGCGGGTGCGGCCGTGCAGGGCGAGGCGGTCGTCGATCGGGCCGTGCGTGCGACCGGTGGGTGACACTTCCAGATGGCGTGCCGAGGCGTAGGCGGCGACGGTGGGGCGGTCGACGGCGAACGGATGGTCGGGCGCGGCGACGCCGATCCAACGGTCGGTGAACAGGCGCTTGACCACCGTTTCCGGGTCGGTCTGCCCGATCATGCCGACCTCGACGTCGACTCGGCCGTCGCGCAGCGCCACCGCACCGTCGGCGGCATCGGCCGCGAGCAGCCGCACGGTTACCCCGGGCAGCTCTGCGTGGACCGCCGCCAGTAGCGGACCGGACAGGCTCGCGCCGACCGAATCACCCACGCGGACAACGAAATCACGATGCCTGCCCGGCCCGTTCCCATCGCGGGCGGTGAGCAACGACCGGCCCTGATCGACCAGGCTCGCCACATCGTGGCGCAATTCGAGGGCCCGCGGCGTGGGCACCATCTGTCTGCCCGAGCGAACGAGCAGCGGATCGCCGAGCACCTCGCGCAGCCGGGTGAGAGTGCGACTCATCGCCGAGGTCGAGGTGTGCAGTCGCCTGGCCGCCTCGGTCACGCTGTTGGTGTCGAGCAGCGCGTCGAGAGCGAGCAGCAGGTTCAGATCCAGCGCGTCCACGCGAGGATTATCACCAACGCACCGATCGCCGTCGGCGTTGCCGACGGCGATCCGGCGTGTCGGCTACCGCTCCGCTACGGGCGCCGGTGCGGGCGCCACCGGGGCGGCCACCGCGCGATTGCGCAGCACCCCGCGATAGGACGGCGGCCGCACGGGTCGCACCCACTGCGCCAGCCGCGACATCAACGGCAGCGGCGTGCCGAGATCGTCGAGCATCTCGTCGATATTGGCCAGCGAGAACGGGACCACCGAGGCACCGTGCGCGTGGTTGCCCTCACTGCGTTCACGCGACCACTCCAGGCGCGCATCGATCTCGTTGTTCATCAGCTCGGCCATCGGCGGCACGAACCGGCCCGTGAGCAGCCCGGCGATCCAGTGCGCGCCCACCTCGGCGCTGAGGGCGCTCACATTCGAGCTGTTGTAACCGGCGAAGCTCAGATTGGGGATCTCCACCGGCAGGATGTGGCGGTAGAGCCGGAAATCGCTCACGTCGTCGGTGAGGGCGCGCCGCACGAACGGGGTGAGGAACGGCACCTCCTGCCGGTATCCGGTGGCGCAGAGGACGATCTCGGCCAGTTTCAGGCTGCCGTCGGCCAGACGCACCGCGGGTCCGTGCGGTCCACCGATCAGTTCGGTGATCTCGGTGTCGCGGTGCACGCTGATCCTGCCCGCCTCGACCTGCTCGGCGAAGCCCTCGGTGGCCAGGCTCGCGCTGCTGGTGCCGATCTCGGAGATCGGGCTCGTCGGTACCAGATCGAGCTCACGCAGCCGCAGCTTGCGCGTCACCCGCTCCTGCAGCAGGTCCATGTTCGACTGGCGCAGCGAGAGACGGTCGAGCGACCGTTCGACGCGGTGCGGGAAGCGGGACGGGAAGTGCGCCTCCCCCGCGCGGGTCAGCAGCAGACGTTCGTAGTCGGCGCCGAAACCGAGCTTGCGCGGCATCTTCCAGGTGAGTCTGCGCGCCACCACGGTGGTCTCGTCGGCGATGTGGCTGACGGCCTCGGCCACATCGCACGCGGACTTGCCGTAGCCGAGCACGACCACCGAACGATCACGCGCCTGTTCGACATCGTGGAATTCCGAGACATGGCACAGTCGCCCACCCGCGGCACGGAACGCCGCGGTGCCGGCCAGGTCGGGCATCACCGGGTCGCTGTAGACGCCGTTGGCGACGATCAGGTGATCGCAGGTGGTGCGGTGCACCCCCATGTGGTCGCGGATCTCGAGCAGCCAGCCGCTGTCGACCGGGTCGGCCGCCACCACCTCGGTGCCCAGGCGCAGGTGCGGGCCGAGGCCGAACTCGTGCACGTATCCGGCCAGGTAGGCCTGCATCTGCTGGCCGTCGGGCCAGCGGGGGAAATCCTCGGGCATCGGGTGATCGCTGAACGCGTACGTGGATTTGCTGTTCTGCGCGCGAAGTCCCGGATACCGGCGGGTGGCACTCCACACACCGCCGACGTCGGGGGCCCGGTCGAAGACTTCGACCGGGAACCCCGCCTGACTCAATACCTTCGCGCAGGCCAAACCCGCCACTCCCGCACCGACGATCCCGATGCGGCTACCGCTCGTCATGCGCAGGAGACTACTCGGACCAGTAGGTGAGGTGCCACCGCGCTGGACAGCCCACAGTCGGTGGGACAGTGCCCGACCCAGCCGTAGTGCCGCCGCGCTGTCGCGATCCACAGTCGCGCCGCGGCCGGGGTGACCCGTGCTGTACTGGAAGGATGACCAACAGTTCCGTCGTCGTCGACCGAGCCGGACTCTGGGACGCCGAGGCGCTCAGCGATGTGGCCGCCGCGACATTTCCGCTCGCCTGCCCGCCCGAGGCCACCGTGGGCGATATCGAGATCTTCCTCGAGCAGATGCTGTCGGGCGAACGCTTCGGCGAATACCTGTCCGACCCGACCAGGACCGTGCTCAAGGCCGTCGAGGGCGACGAGATCGTCGGCTACGCCATGCTCATCGCGGGCAGACCGAGCGACCCCGACGTCGCCGCGCAGGTGAGCGCGGGCGAGGTGGTCGAACTGAGCAAGATGTATGTCCTGCCCGGACACCACGGCAGCGGCGTCGCCGCGGCATTGATGGACGCCGTGGTCGACACCGCGCGTGACTCGGGCGCCGAGACGGTGTGGCTGGGGGTCAACCAGGCCAACGAGCGCGCGCAGAAGTTCTACGCCAAGCACGGGTTTCGGCAGGTGGGCACCAAGACGTTCGTGGTCGGCAACCAGCTGCACTCCGATTTCGTCTTCGAACGCGCGCTCTGACCGGCTGTGGGGTCAGGCGGCCGCGGCCTCGAAGCGCGAGAGCGCGAGCAGACGTGAGATCGCGCGCAGGTACTTCTTGCGGTAGCCGCCGTCGAGCATCTCCTTCGAGAAGATCTCGTCGAGCTTGACGCCCGAAACCGTCACCGGGATGCTCGCGTCGTAGAGGCGGTCGGCCAGTACGACCACGCGCAGCGCGACGGCCTGATCGGTCACGGTGTGCACGTCGGAGATGAACACCGAGGCCACGCCCTGGATCAGCGCGCCGAACTTGGACGGGTGCAGCGTACTCAGATGCTTCAGCAGCACGTCGAATTCGTCGAGGGTGGAACCCGGGGTGGTCGCGGCACGCTCGACGAGCACGTCGTTCGAGGTGGGTTCCGGCGCGGGCGGCAGGTCGCGGTGCCGGTAGTCGGGCCCGTCGACGCGCACCGGATCGAAGATCGAACCGAGCTTCTTGATCTCGCGCAGGAAGTCCGATGCCGCGAAACGCCCCTCGCCCAGCTGGCCGGGCAGCGTGTTCGACGTCGCCACGATGGAGACGCCACGGGCCGACAGCTCGGTGAGCAGTCGCGAGACCAGCATCGTGTCGCCCGGATCGTCGAGTTCGAACTCGTCGATGCACAGCACGCTGTTGGCCGAGAGCCGCTCGACGGCGTTGTTGAAGCCCAGTGCGCCGACCAGGTTGGTGACCTCGCCGAAGGTGCCGAACGACTTGGGCGCCGGGGAGCTGTGGAAGATCGAAGCGAGCAGGTGGGTCTTGCCGACGCCGAAGCCGCCGTCGAGATACAGGCCGGCGCCCGAGACTGCCTTCTTCTTGCCGAAGAGGCTCTTCTTCGAGGCGGCCTTGTGGATTTTCGCCACCTGACCTGCGAATTCCTCCGCCTTGGCTACCGCGGCCGCTTGGCTCGGTTCCTTGGGGTCGGGGATGTAGGAGGCGAAGCTGACCTCGTCGAACATGGGCGGAGGCACCATCTGCGCGACGAGTTGGTCGGCCGGGACCTCCGGATGGCGATCGACAAGGCGTTCTTGCATGGACAAATCGTACGGACGTGGTTGCATCGATCCCTATGCAGCGTATCCACAATGTGACCCAGCTCGCAGACCTCGACGCCGACGCACTGGCCAGGTGCTATGCCTACCCACGGCATCTGGACGGTCCGTGGGTACGGGCGAACTTCGTCAGCAGCATCGACGGCGCGTTCACCGTCGACGGTGTTTCGGCAGGCTTGGGCACCGAGGCGGACAAGACAGTGTTCACGGTCCTGCGTGAACTGGCCGACGTGATCGTGATCGGCGCAGGAACCCTGCGCGCGGAGAACTACGGCGGCGCGCACCCCGACCCGCAACGGCGCATCGCGCACCATCGGCACGGGATCGGTGGTCACCCCGACGGCACCCCGCCACCGATCGCGGTGGTCACCGCGACCGCCAAGCTCGATCCGGGGTCGAAGTTCTTCACCGACGCCGAGGTGCCGCCGCTGATCGTCACCACCAGCCACGCGGACCCGAAGCAGGTCAGTGCGCTCGAAGACGCGGGCGCGCAGATAGTGGTCGCCGGTGAGGCCGCGATCATGCCCGCCGCGCTGATCCGGGTGTTCGCCGAGCGCGGTCTGCACCGGGTGCTGTGTGAAGGCGGACCGCATCTTTTCGGGCAGCTGGCCGAGGCCGGCCTGGTCGACGAGCTCTGCCTGACCACCGCCCCGATGCTGGTCGGGGGCGCGGGCGGGCGAATCTCGCTGTCGGCGAGCACTTTCGACCTGCCGATGGCACGCAAGCAGCTGGTGCTCGCCGAGGACGGCACCGTCGCGGCCCGTTGGGCCCGTCGATGAAACCTGGCGCCGAACCTGGCAGTGTGTAGCGCATGCGTTGGACTCGGGCCGCGGCAACGGCCGCGACACTATCGATCATGCTCGCGGGCTGTGGGGCCGGGCCGTCGGATCGGCCCGTCGTCGCCGTCGAGCGTCCCGGGGCAGGCGGCGCGCAGACCGAAGCGCCCGCGCCGCAGGACCTGGCCAAGGCCGAGGTGCCCAAAACCGATCTGGCCTGGCGTGATTGCACCGCGGCCACGTTGAGCTCGCTCGACTTCGGCGCCGCTCCCGCGGGTCTGGTCCTCGAGTGCGCCGAGTTCTCGACCCCGATCGATACCGCGGGCACCGTGCTCGGTACGTTCCGGGCCGGCGCCCTGCGCGCTCGCCTGCCGCAGACGCCCACCGACGCGGCCCCGTTGGTGCTCACCTCCGGTTCGGACCGTTCGTCGGCCTCGACGCTGGCCGGTCTGGCGATCGGGCCCAACAGCGCGTTGCTGGCCGCGCAGCCGATCGTCGCGGTGGATCGACGCGGCATCGGCGCCTCCCAGCCCATCGACTGCATTCCGGCGCAGCTGCGCGCGGTGATGACCGACCTCGGACAGACCGGGGTGGGCAACGCCGATCAGGTCGGCGCCGTCGCGGGCTTCAGCCAGGACGCCACCATCGCCTGCCGCGATTTCCTGCAGCCCTACGAGGGCACGTTCGACGCGCCGCACGCCGCCGACGACATCGAGCAGCTGCGCAAGCAATGGCAGGTCGAGAAGATCAACGTGCTCGGCGCGGGCAACGGCGCCAAGGTGGCCCTGAGCTATGCCCGCCGCTACGGCGACCACCTGGCCCGCCTCGTGCTCGACGCCCCCGAACCCGTCGGCGCGGACGCCACCACCATGGCCGAGGCGCGGGTCACCGGCGCCGAAGCGGCCCTCACCGCGTTCGCGCAGCGCTGCAAGGCCGCCAACTGCGCACTCGGCGCCGATCCGCGGGCGGCGATCGTCGCGCTGATGAACAAAGCGAACAGCGGCGGCCTCGGCGAGATCTCGGCCGCTGACCTGTCGACCGCGCTCACCGGTTTCCTGTCCAGTCCCCGCGGCGACCAGGCGAATCGGGTCACCGCCATGGCCGACATCCTCGCCGCCGCCGACCGTGGCGATCGCGGACCGCTGTCGGCGATGGTCGTGCGCGAAGCCGCCGCGATCACCTCCGACGGCGAGTTCGTGAACCGGTGCACCGACAGCCAGCAGCCCCCGACCGCGGACAAGGCCCGTGAACTCAGCGAGACGTGGGCGAGCAAATATCCGGTATTCGGGCGCAATGCCGCCATCGGGCTGATGGTCTGCTCGGCCTGGCCGGTCTCCACCGCGGCGCCGCTGCCGACGAAACTCGACTTGCCGGTGCTGGTGTTCGCCGGTGCCGCCGATCCGATCGTCGGCGGGGCGGCCGCCTCGGTGACCGGTGCGCTCGGCTCGGCGGGCGCTCGGCATGCCACGATGACCTGGCAGGGCTGGGGCCATCCGGTCGTCACCCACTCCGGGTGCGCGCAGAAGGCCGTCAACGACTACCTCGCCGAGGGGAAACTGCCCGCCGACGGCGGTGCCTGCCCGGCCTGATCCGGTCGGGGCAACCATCCGGTTCCGGCGCGTCATACGGGTCCGGCGACACCATCGCAACCCGATTCGGTGTACCGTGCCCCAGTGTTGTTCCGACAGCTCGAGCCCCGTACCGCTCGCACCTCCGCCGAGGTGATCAAGTTCGCGCTCTGGCCCTTCGCGGTCATGATGGTGCTGAACCGCGTCTTCATCAAGGCGATCAACGGTTTCGTCACCGACGACTACCGGCCTGTGTACAACGCCTCGTTCGAGTTCCTGAACGGCAGGCCGCTGTACACCGCCGACTTCTCGTCGGTCGACCCGCACTATCTCTACTATCCGAGTGGAACGCTGCTGATCGCGCCGGTCGCGATCATCGACTACGAGCTGTCACGCTGGCTGTTCATCGGGCTCAACGCCGTGGCGATTCTGCTCGCCTGGTATCTGCTGCTGCGCCTGTTCAAGTTCGGTCTGGGCTCCATCGCCGCGCCCGCGCTGCTGCTGGCAATGTTCGCTTCCGAGACGGTGACCAATACGTTGGTCTTCACCAACGTCAACGGCTGCCTGCTGCTGGCCGAGTTGGCGTTCATCACGCTGCTGCTGGCGCGCCGGGACCTCTGGGCAGGCGTGGCGCTGGGATTGAGCATCGCGGTGAAACCGACGCTGGCGCCGTTACTGCTGGTCGCAGCCGTTCGCGGCCAGTGGAAGGTGTTCATCACCGCGCTCGGTGTGCCGCTGGTGCTCACCGCGATCGCCTGGCCGCTGTCGGCGGACCCCGAGAAGTTCTTCACCCACGTGATGCCCTATCTGGCTGAGACCCGCGACTACTTCAACAGTTCGGTGGGTGGCAACGGGCTCTACTACGGATTGCCCGAATGGCTGATCCTGCTGGTCAAGGTCCTGATGGCCGGTGTGGTCGCGGTATCGCTGTGGCTGCTGTGGCGCTACTACCGCCACGACGAACTGTTCTTCGTCACCACGTTCTCCGGGGTGTTGCTCACCGCGTGGTTCCTGCTGCCGTCGCTGGGCCAGATGTACTACTCCATGATGGTCTTCCCGTTCCTGATGACCGTGGTACTGCGCAATTCCGTCCTGCGTAACTGGCCCGCGTGGCTGGCGATCTTCGGGTTCATGACCTACGACAAGTGGCTCTCCGATCGCTGGCAGGGCGTCGGCCGCAATCTCGAATACCTGCGGGTGACCTTCGGGTGGGGCCTGCTGCTCATCGTCGTGTTCTGTGTGCTCGGCGACCGGTATCTGGCGGCGCGTCGCGAGGGCAGGCTGCAGTTCGGAATCGACCCGACGTGGATCGAGAGTGCGCCCGATTCGCGGGACGGCACCGATGAGCCCGCGCCCGTCGCACCGGTCGAGGACACTGCACCGCCCCGCGAGGATCCGGTGGCGCCGGTCGAGGATCGCGAGCCCGCGCTCAAGTAGTTACCGGCCGGTGACGCACCGCTCACGGCGCGCACCGGCCGAAACCATTAGCGTGGAGCCATGAGTTCCGATACTTCGTTGCCCACGCCGCGCATCCAGCTGACGCCGCAGCAATGGCGGGCGAAACTGGATCCCGAGGAATACGCGGTCCTGCGCGAGGCCGCCACCGAGCGTCCGTTCATCGGCGAATACACCGACACCAAGACCGAGGGCGTCTACACCTGTCGCGCCTGCGACGCCGAATTGTTCCGCAGCACAGAGAAATTCGACTCGCACTGCGGATGGCCGTCGTTCTTCGATCCCGCCGATTCCGACGCGGTGATCCTCAAGCCCGACGACACCCTGGGGATGCGCCGGGTCGAGGTGGTCTGCGCGAACTGCCACAGTCACCTCGGGCACGTCTTCGAAGGGGAGGGCTACCCGACGCCCACCGACCAGCGCTACTGCATCAACTCGATCTCGTTGCGCCTGAAGCCCGCCGCCGAATAGCGGTCACACGAGACCGCGCACGTCCCACACCCACACACCGCCCACCTGCTCGGCCGGTACGCCGAGCAGGTCGTCCACGGTGCGACGCAGGGCATCATCGCCCTGTGACGGCGGCAGCACCAGCACATCGGCGCCCCAGTAACGCAGGTCCGCGACGGCCTGCTCGCGCCGAGCTCGGTCGATGACCGGAACCGTACCGGTCTTGCGGACCAGCATGAGCAGAACGGCGGTGGATCGGGGGTCGGCGCCATAACCGGCCCCACGGTCCGCGCCGACCGGGCCGACGAAGTAGCCGCCGACGAGCGGGAAGGCGAAGTCGGCGTCGATCTGCCATCGCAGCGCGATCGAATCTCCCGAGGTGGGCGGCGGTACGATCACCACCGAGCCGTCCGAGACGTACTGCCGCACAGTGCCGTCGGCGAAGAACGCGGGCGTCTGGGGGCGTTCGGTGACGGGCAGCACGGTCGGCGCGATGGGCAGCAGCGCGAAGGCCAGGGCACAGAACCAGGCAACGGGTCGCCGCCGCGTGGCAGCGGTGCGCAGCGATTCGATCGCCCGCTGAGTGCCGAGGACCAGAACTATCGCGATGGCCGGAATGGCTATCATGGCCAACCGCGATTCGATCATCCCGTTCAGCGGCGAGATCCATCCGAAGGCCAGCCACGGCATCGGAATCATCGAATACTCACCCTCGCCGAAACGCACGACGCCGTCGAAGGACAGCACAATGCCCATCGACAGCGTCGTGAACACCACCCCGACGATCACGGCGGCCCGCACGATGCGCTCACGCCGCAGGTAGAACACGGCCGCGGCGACGAGCAGCAGTAGGGGCCAACCGAAGTAGGTGTTGTCCTCGGTCGGATTGATGCTCACATCGGGGCCGAACGAGAACATGCTGCCCGCCGATTCCGGCGAGAACTGCACCAGCGACAGGATGTCGTTGCCGACCCGTCCGATCCCCACGAATCGATACGACTGCGGTCCGGCGAACTGCCACCACAGCCCGAAACCGGTGAGCGTCAGCGTGATCAGCGCCGCGAGCAGTATCGACGGGGCCGCCGCGCGCGCTGTGCGCGCGATGGCGCGCGGGGTGCGCAAGTAGGCCAGGGCGAAGACCGCGAAGCCGAGCGCGAAGATCAGCAGCGGCTCCTCACCCAGCGTGAGCTGCAGCGCGACCAGCAGTCCGAGCGCGACGGCGGCGCGTGGCTGCCAGACGGGTCGCGCCCCAACGGTGTTCTCCGCGTGCCTTGCCATCCTGATGACCCGCACAGCGATGAGCGGGAGCAACACCAGAAAGACGAAATTCGCGTGCCCGTTGGTGTGCGCGATCATCGCGGGTGCGAAGCCGCAGAACAATCCGCCGATGGCCGCGGCGAATTTCGAGCTCACCAGCTCGCGCGAGAATGCCCAGTACCAGGCGAACGCTGTGCTGAACAGGCCGAATGTCAGCGCCGACACGAAGGTGACGGTGGGCCCGAACAGCAGCGTGATCGGGGTGAACGGCACCCCCCAGCCGTACATGAGGGTATTGGCCATCATGTTGATGCCGTCGGGATAGTTCTGCAGCTCGGTGCTGAACGGACTGTCGAGGTGGGTGAGGTTTCGCGCGGTGATGGCGTAGAACCACTCGTACAGCGTCTGGTCCTGATCACTCTTGCTCAGGTAACCACTGCTCGGGTTCCACCACAGCCCGGCGAGGACGAAGACCGCGAGCGACAGGTAGCAACCGGCGACGATCAGGTCGGTGCGCGCCGAGCGCAGCCACTGCACCGGAGTTCGCCGCGACTCGACCGTTTCCGGTGCGGTTCGATCGGTCACTGCTGTGTCGGATCGACCCTCTTCGGTTCGATCCGTTCCCCACCCTGATACCACGCGCGAATCTCTCTCACCCTCAACGCCACAATCGGCCCGCTCACGATACTCGAGCGGGAGACCGCGGCGATACCAGGCCGAGGAGAAAGGCCCTCTCCACGAGAGGGCCTTCGGTGTTTGCGCCGCTTACGGCAGTGCGGTGAGCAACTGTTCGACCTCGACGCGCGGACCGGTGAAGAACGGCACCTCTTCGCGCACGTGCAACCGCGCCTCGGTGGCCCGCAGGTCACGCATCAGGTCCACGATCCGGTGCAACTCGGGGGCCTCGAAGGCGAGGATCCACTCGTAGTCGCCCAGCGCCATCGAGCTCACGGTGTTGGCCCGCACGTCCGGATATCCGCGCGCGGCCTTGCCGTGATCGGCGAGCATCTTGCGCCGCTCCTCGTCGGGGAGCAGGTACCACTCGTAGGACCGCACGAACGGGTAGACGCAGATGTAGTTCCCCGCGTCCTCGCCTGCCAGGAACGCCGGAATGTGGCTCTTGTTGAACTCCGCGGGCCGGTGCACCGCCACATTGCTCCAGACCGGCGCACTCGCCCTGCCCAGCTCGGTGGTCCGCCGGAAATCGGAGTACGCGGCCTGCAGGTCCTCGACCCGCTCGGCATGTGTCCACAGCATGAAATCGGCGTCGGCCCGCAGCCCCGCCACGTCGTAGATCCCGCGCAGCACCACGCCCTTGTCGGCGAGTCCGTCGAAGAACTCCTGTGCCTCCTTGATCGCCCCGGCCCGGTCCTCACCGAGCACGCCCGGCTGAACCTGGAACACCGAGAACATCAGGTAGCGAATGGTGGAGTTGAGAGCCTGGTAGTCGAGTCGCGCCATGGATCTATGGTGCCACTGCGGCGTTTTCGCCCGCGGTCGGGGCTCAGTCCCCTACCGGTCTGCTCGCCCGCCACGGCGACGACTCGTCACTGCCGAACACCGAGGTCACCGTCGTCGCCTCACCGTCGTGAAGTTCGACCGGCCCGAGATCGGGATCGAGAATCAGGCTTCGCTCGTTGCGCTGCTCACCGGCAATGGTCACAGCGGGCGATCATGCAGTACCGCTATCGCCGATGCCCGCTGACACGCCGCTGGTCAGCCGGAGAAGCTGTCAAGTCCGGTGAGCTCACTGGACAGGGTCCAGAGACGGGCGGCGGCAGCGGGGTCGACGGCCCACGGTTTCACACCGCCGGCGAGCATGTCGTCGTCGGTGGCGACTTCGGCGACATCGCAGTCCTGGCAATACGCACCGCCGTGCCGCGCCAGCGCTGCGGCGGTCGCCGCCCAGACTGCGGTCGCCGCCCCCTGCGCCGGGGTTTTGAAGCCCTCGGCCTGGTGACCGTCACTGCCGATCCAGCCCTGCGAGATCTGTTCCGCACGGGCGATATGGCGTTGAAGTGGCGTGAGGATGCTGCCCGGGTGCACGGAGTACGCGTTGATCCCCGCTGCCGCGCCGATCGCGTCGAGGTGGGTGGCGAACAGCGCGTTGGCGGTTTTGGACTGACCGTAGGCTCTCCAGATGTCGTAGTCGCGGCTGAAATGTAGGTCGTTCCAGCGGATACCGGACAGGAAGTGGCCCGACGATGCCACCGCCACCACACGAGCCCCGCTCCGGGCCAGCGCCGGACGCAAACGGTTGACCAGTGCGAAGTGCCCGAGATGATTGATCGCGAAGTGCGCTTCCCAGCCCGGCCCGACATCCCGGCATGGGTAGGCCATCACCCCGGCGTTCGCGATGATGACGTCGATGCTCCGGCCGGTATCGAGAAAACGTTCACTGAACACCCGCACACTGTCGAGATCGGCCAGGTCGAGTTCATCGACCTCCGCGTTATCGATGTCGCACAGCGCTTTTCGCGCCGCTTCGACCCGGCGGGCCGGCACGACCACCTGCGCCCCGGCATGCGCCAACGCCGCGGTGGCCTCCTTGCCGAGACCTGAGTAACCACCGGTGACCAGGACCGTCTTTCCCGTCAGATCGACGCCGTCGACGACCTCGTCGACCGTGGTGCGCGGTCCGAACCCGCTACCGATTCTGTGCTGTTCTGTGATCGCCATGCGCTGACGGTAAAATCTAGAGTGCGATCTAGGTCAAGCTGTGAGGACGCATGAGATGAACGGGTTGTCTATCGGTGACGTCGGGCGGGCCACCGGCCTCGGGGTGCACGCCTTGCGATACTTCGAACGGGAAGAACTTCTGTTGCGCCCGATCCCCCGGTCTCCCGGCGGACAGCGCGTCTACGCACCGGCCGACGTCGAATGGCTCCTGCTCTGCAACCGCCTCCGCGAGTCCGGCATGCCGATCGCGACCTTGCGAGTCTTCGCCGGGCTCGTTCGCTCGGGGCCGGGAAACGAGCAGGAGCGACTGGCGTTGCTCGAGGCCCACGAACAGTCCGTCCGTGACAGGCTGGCCGAGCTGGCGGCCGACCTCGAGGTGATCCACAACAAGGTCGTTATTTATCGCAAGCATGTCGAAGAGGGCACCGCGGTCGGAGTCTGGTCCCCCGAGCCACCGAGCTGACAGACGGCGATATTCGTTCCGTGGCAGCTGCGCGGCCGGCCACGACTAGCTTCCGCCGTTCGCGCTGAGTACCGCCAGATCTTCGATCCCTCGGTAGTGAATGCCGGTCATGCCGAGAGACCGTGCGGCGGAGACGTTTTCCGGCCGGTCGTCGATGAACACGCAGCGGTTCGGTGCGACACCGGCCGCTTCAGCAGCGATCTCGTAGATGCGCAAGTCCGGTTTCGCGATGCCGACGGCCGCACTGCTGATCACGGTGTCGGCGAAATCGGTGAGACGCATCCGGGCCAGATGGATGTCGAGGTTGTCCATCGCGTTGGTGACCAGGACCAGCGGGACGCGGGCGCGGACCTCTGTCAGCAGATCCCTGACCTGCTCATCGACCCAGAAGTCGACCGCGGCGAAGGCGTCGACCGCCCGGACCGCATCGGGGTGACCGCCGAGCGCGGCGGTGATCGAAGCCAGCCACTGCTCGGCGGTGATCTGTCCGAGTATGGCCGGGCGGATCTGTTCCGGGGCGAAGGCGGTGGCCAGCACGGGCAGCCCGTAGTGCTCCTCGATGTCGCACTGACGGTCGTGGTCGAATTGACGGAGCACGCCATCCAGATCACACAGCACCGCTTCGAATCTCTGCATCGTCCCAGTCTGCCTGTGCCGCTGGGTGACTCACAGCGATCACGCGGCGCCGGTATCGCCTGCCGCCGAGGACACGCCACGAAACCGGGCCGGAGCGAGGTACCGGAATGGATCGGCCCACATATATCCGGTCGCCGCCGGCATCGGGATCAGCGCTGCGTGCTGGCGATGTATGCGGTAGCCACGCGTTCTGCGGCGGCGGTTCCCGACGCGACGCAGGCGGGAACACCGACGCCGTGCAGGTAGGCGCCCGCTACCGCGATGCCGTCGAGGGGGGCGATAGCCGACTCGAGAGCCGCGATCCGCTCGGTATGGCCGGGGGCGTACTGCGGAAGGCCACCGGGCCACCGTTGGACGACCGCTTCGATCGGGGTGATCGGGATGCCGGTGACGGTGGACAGGTCGGCGACAGCCGCCGCGATGAGGTCGTCGTCGGTCCAGGAGAGCGGCTTGTCGTCGCCGAGCCGGCCGAAGGAGGCGCGGACCAGCGCGACGTCACGCTCGGCCAGATGAGGCCATTTGCGGCTGGACAGGGTGAACGCCTTGGCGCGCAAGGGTTCTCCGGTGGCGACCAGGATGCCGGAGTTGTCCGGTAGCGCGGTGTCGCGTGGCAGGGCCATCGCGACCAGCGCCGACGAGGACAGTTCGATGCCCGCGGCGGCTCGGGCGGCCTCGGGCGCCACGTAGTGCAGCAGGCGGGCGGTCACCGGGGCGGGCGTAGCGATGACGACACCTTCGACGGCGCCGATCGGGTCGACCACCCAGCCATGGGGTCCGCGGGCGATTCTGGTCGCGGCCGTGGTCGCGACGAAACGCGCGTCCGAAGCCTCGGTCAGTGCGGCCAGCAGGGCTCCGTAGCCGTCGCGCAGCCCACCGAATACCGGGTCCGAGCTGGGCGCGGGCATCGCCGCACCCGCAGCCTCCGTAAGACTCGACGCGCCGTCGTCGAGCGCTGCGGCAAGGGTGGGTAACGCGGCGCGGACACCGATCGAAGCACTGATTCCCGCATAAACCCCGCCCAGCAACGGATCGACGCTCCGCTCGACCACCTGCCTGCCGAACCGGTCACCCACCAGAGTCTGCACGTCGATGTCGCAGCCTCGATCCCAGCGAAGCGGCCGCTCCGGCTCCGTGGCGACCCGGGCGAGCGTCGCATCGTCGACCAGCCCGCGCAGCGACTCGGCATCAGACGGAATCCCCATCAGGGTGCGCCCCGGCAACGGATGCGCCGACCCCTGCGCCCAGATCAGCGGCCGTTTCCCCGCGGGCCGCACCAACTGGTCGGCCAGGCCGAGTTCGCTCATCAACTCGATCACCTCGGGCCTGCGCCCCACGAAGGCCTCGGCACCAAGATCTACTGGCCCACCGGCCAATTCACGAGTGTGCAGCACGCCGCCGACCCGTCCGCTCTGCTCGAGCACGACGATGTCGGTGTCCTCCCCCAACCGCTGCCGCAACCGATAAGCCGCGACGAGCCCGCTGACTCCGCCCCCGATAACCGCGATCCGCATGTACCGACCGTAGCCGTGCGACACGTCGCCCTGTGCGACGCACCGGCTCCGATGTCGGCTGGGTCACCAGCGCGTCTGGTTCGTGAGCCGAAGCTACAGGGAGTGCACCAACTCGACCAGGGCGGTCAGCACGCCGGGATCGGTGTCGGGCAGCACGCCGTGGCCCAGGTTGAAGATGTGCCCGGTCGCACCGAGTGTGATCGCCTCGTCGGCTTCGCGCACGATCCGCCGCGTCTCGGCCTCGACAGCGTCGAACCCGGCGAACAGGATCGCGGGATCCAGATTGCCCTGCAAGCCTTTTCCGGCACCGACCCGGCGCACCGCATCGGTGAGCGGCACCCGCCAGTCGACACCGACCACATCGGCACCGGCCTCACCCATGGCACCCAGCAGTTCGCCCGTGCCGACGCCGAAGTGAATGCGCGGCACCCCGGCCGAGGCCACCTCGGCGAACACCCGCTCCGAATGCGGCAGCACGTACTCGCGGTAGTCGGCCAGCGAGAGCGCGCCCGCCCAGGAATCGAACAGCTGCACCGCGTCGACCCCGGCCGACAACTGGGCCTGCAGGAACGCGATGGTGATGTCGGTCAGGGCGCCGAGCAGGGCGTGCCAAGTCTTCGGGTCGGCGTGCATCATCGCCTTGGTGCGCTCGTGCTGCTTGCTCGGCCCACCTTCCACCAGGTAGGAGGCGAGGGTGAACGGGGCGCCCGCGAAACCGATGAGCGGGGTGTCGCCGAGCGCGCCGGTGAGCAGTCGCACACCTTCGGTGACCGCGCCGACCTCTTCGGGGCGCAGCCGCGGCAGCGCGCGCACGTCGGCTTCGGTGCGCACCGGGGAGGCGATGACCGGGCCGACACCGGGCACGATGTCGAGGTCGATCCCCGCGGCCTTGAGCGGAACAACGATGTCGGAGAACAGGATTGCCGCGTCGACGCCGTGGCGGCGGATCGGCTGCATGGTGATCTCACACACCAGCTCCGGGTCGAAACACGACTCGAGCATGCCGATGCCCTTGCGCAGTTCGCGGTACTCCGGCAGCGACCGGCCGGCCTGACGCATGAACCACACCGGGCGCCTGCTGGGCGTCGCGCCGGTGGCGGCGGCCAGGAAAGGGGCATCGGTCAACCGGCGGCGGGTGTAAGTGCTCATCGCCGTTCATCCTAAGCGTCGAGCCCGCGGGAACCTCACGCCCCGGCGGGTGTGGGACCGACCACACGTTCCACCGATCGAGTCGTCGATACCCGCCGACCCCGCTCACATCGCACATCGTGCATCGCGCCGACGCCGAGAATGCACCCTACGCAACGCGACCCGCACGCAACGCGCACGGCGGCGCGCCTCCGACGGCGCCGGGCACCCACGGTCTACCGTTCCTCCTCGTGACACCGCTCGACATCCGCGACGGCGCCGCACCGACCGGGGGAACGCCCCGCGAGCCTGCTTCTTTTCGGGCGGCGGTCGATGCGATGGGCACCGCAACAGTGCACCCCCGAATCGAGCTGGCGCCGATCCGTCCCCCGCAACGGTTGGCGCCGTTCTCCTATGCGCTCGGGGCGGAGGTCATCCACCCCGACAGTCCGGTGGTGCCCACCGACTCCGAGGGCGACGCGTTCGGCAGGCTGATCCTGCTCCACGACCCCGACGGCGACGAGGCCTGGAACGGTGTGTTCCGGCTCGTCGCCTACATCCAGGCCGACATCGACGCCGCATTGGCCGCCGACCCCCTCTTACCCGAGGTGGCGTGGAGCTGGCTGGTCGACTCCCTCGAATCGCGCGGCGAAGCGTTCACCGCCCTCGGCGGCACGGTCACCGCGACCAGTTCGGTCCGCTACGGCGATATCGCGGGCCCACCCCGCGCGCACCAGCTCGAACTGCGCGCGTCGTGGACGGCCACGACCACCGAGATGCGCCGACACGTCGAGGCATTCTGCGAAGTGCTGGCCTTCGCCGCCGGGTTACCCCCCGCCGGGGTCACTCATTTACGACCGGAGTCCTATACCCGCACCGATCGCCCTTGATCGCCACGTAGAGTTCACGTTTATGTCGGTCGCCGAGGAACCCACCGCAGCAGAGCCCCTGCTCGCCCCTGCCGAGGGGGTTCCACCTGTGCTGGCGACCGCCGACGAGGTCGCCGCGGCCGCCAAAACCCTCGCCGCGGGCACCGGTCCCCTGGCTGTCGACGCCGAACGCGCGTCCGGTTTCCGCTATTCGGCCCGGGCGTACCTGATCCAGCTCCGCCGTGAGGGCGCGGGCTCGTTCCTCATCGACCCGATTCCCGTCACCGACGCGCTGACCCCGCTGGCCGAGGCGATCAACGACCTCGAATGGGTCCTGCACTCCGCCGACCAGGACCTGCCCGGCCTCGCCGAACTGGGTTTGCGCCCCGCCCGCCTGTTCGACACCGAACTCGGCGGCCGCATCGCCGGCTACGAACGCGTCGGCCTGGCCGCGATGGTCGAAAACCTCCTCGGCCGCTCCCTGCGCAAGGGCCACGGCGCCGCCGACTGGTCGAGCCGCCCGCTGCCCGACGAATGGCTCAACTACGCCGCCCTCGACGTCGAACTACTCCTCGAACTCCGCGACACCGTCGCCGCCGACCTCGACACCCAGGGCAAACTCGACTGGGCCGCAGAGGAATTCGAGCACGTCCGCACCATGGACCCGCCCGCTCCGAAAGCCGACCGCTGGCGCCGCACCTCCGGCATCCACACCCTGCGCCGCACCCGTCAACTGGCGATCGTGCGCGAACTGTGGACCACCCGCGACGAACTCGCCCGCGCCCGCGACGTCGCCCCCGCCCGCATCCTGCCCGACTCGGCCATCGTCACCGCCGCCACCAGCGAACCCCGCTCGATCGCCCAACTGCGCACCCTCCCCGTCTTCGGCGGCCCCCGCCAGCGCCGCTACTCGCGCGACTGGCTGGCCGCCGTCGAACGAGGCCGCACCCTCCCCGACAAGCAACTCCCCCCACTCACCCTCCCCTTCGACGGCCCGCCCCCGGTCAACCGCTGGGAACGCCGCGACCCCATCGCCGCCGCCCGCCTCACCACCGCCCGCGGCGCCATGGGCGAACTCTCCACCGAACACTCCATCCCGGTAGAGAACCTCCTGTCCCCCGAACTGGTCCGCCGTCTCTGCTGGGACGGACTCCCCGACTACAAGAACGTCGGCACTCCCGAAGAGTTGTCCGCGAAGATCGAGGCCTTCCTCCTCGCCGGCGGTGCGCGCCCATGGCAACGCACCCTCGCGGTTCCGGCCTTGACAAGCGCACTGACTCCGGCATCCGACTAATCCGGCACCGGCCGAGGTTGGTCGGCAAGCGGACATCACCGCCGCGCACTTGCTTATCGCGATTGGCTTCCCTCAGCGCAAGGTGCAAGCCGACACGGTCTGCGAACTGCTTCACGATCGGTGCCGTCTGCCAGGATTCCGTCGGCTGCTGTCGACGGCGTCGCAACCGGATTCGCCTCAGCGAGAGCTGCGGCAATAGGTTTCGGCCCGTACGCATACGATCAACCTCACATATTCACGTTCGTGGGTCGCAAGATTGATCTCCCAAGCGTAGTCCGGCGAGAATTCCCTACCCTCCTCATTTGCCGCGGCCACAACATCAGTACCAGCGTGCGTCATGTGTGGATTTCATCACGAAAGTTCAGATCCTTCCGCCCGACCAGACCACCGCGAGCTTCGGTCGCGGTGAGGAAGACATCGAAATAGATCTTCTCGTCGCTCTTCTATTTCGAAACAAAGCTTTCCCCGCCGCACCCCCCGGTTGGAATGCGGGCAATTCGCAGGTGCCCCGCGAATGAATTCTCTACCAGGACCGAGTTACTTGCAGAATATATCCAGAACTCTGGATCTCGATCGAATATCTCATCAAAATGACTCAATATAAAGTCGGTCCCAACCTCAACCGTCGGCAATGTGAGACTACTCCAGAATATTAGCACTCGGCCGTCCCCGGGCAGGAATCTACGCAAGGCGCTGGCCGATTTTTCAATACTAGATTCGATATCTGCAAGAATGAGCGATTCCTGCTTCGAACCCATTTGACCGTACCATCGGAATTCCGCGGAAACCGACCAAGGCTCGCTCGCTCGCACGCAACATGATCATGGACATCGAGCAGCCGTACTCCGGTCCTGCCAATCCACGAACGATGGCGACCACCTTCGTGTCGAGCGAGTCTAACCAGCGTTTTCGGCAACAGATCGGGCCGCGATCCGTACAGATCTTCGATTGTCACACGTCGCCTCCCATTAGTCGCGGAAGTAGAAATGTTGGAAATCTATATTCAGCTAGAACATTAGCAGTGCACCATAAGGAGCCATATATTTGATGCCAGGTCCACTAAATCCAAAAGGCCACGGTTTGGTATTCCATTTCGTAGACGCGTAGGCAATTCACGAGATCGTTCGATACGATTGCAACGTCGTTCTCCCTCACATCGAATAGCTCGTCTATCCATTCGCTAGACGAAGCCAAGCACTCCGCCCACGGAAAGTGTTCCATTCCCGTGCGGAACAGGAATTCTTGCCCAATACCCGATAATTCCAAAATCTGCCTACGCCACTCGGACACCTCTGTCGTATCTAGCGTGTGGTCGGCCTGCGATTGCGGAACAGCGTCCATGCTTGTACACGAAATGAAGTACTCCCTCATGCGAATTGGAATATCGCCGTTGGTACGGTACCGAACTATTTCGATGTTCCGGAATCGAACCAATAGTCGATCTGCCAATTTTCGCTCACGAAGCAACGCCAGCTTGCTGCGAAGTTCCTCACTCGTCATCTACTACTCTCCCGTATAGTACAAGTGGTGGTCACCACCGACCGACTTGTAAATCTTACCCCGCATGTCTTGGCTATTCGGGCCGATTACGTTTACGTCTTCCTGCGGTTGACCGGCATGGAAGTGCGGGTGAGGAGCTTGTGGGTCATTGGTGTGCTCTACGATTACTCGACTTCCTTCAGGCGTTTCATACTGATAGTAACGCCCGTGAGCACCTGGATTTTCCGAGTAGTGATAATTGCTGTGATTTTGCCTATTGTAGTCGTCACCGACCTCCCATTGATGAGTTGGCTGCTGAGAACGAGGAACGCCGGCGCGATCCAGTGCTGCGTTAAATGCCTCTCGCCGGGAATCAAAATATTGGTTGTCCTTACACGCGAGCCCTAGAGGATCGAGCCACGTAAGCGGATTATGAGGATAGATATTGGGATTGGGAGACGGCGAGAGCCCCAACGGATCCTGTGTAAGGTACCTAGCCGACTCCGGATCGTAATACCGATGGTAGTTATAGTGAAGACCTGTTTCGGTGTCGTATTGTTGCCCCTGGAACCGATGGGGCATTTCAGGGCCAGTCCACACGGTTCTACCCCAGAGAGTGCTGGTGGCCGTTGAGGCGATTTCGCCGCTGACGGGGTCGGCGAGATGAGTGGGGCTGCCTTGCAGGTTGGTGACTATTGCCCAGAATTGGCCGTCGACCGATTGGGTGAGAGGGATGTGGGACGTGGGATGGTTGGTCCAGGTGTGGATTCGGACGTATGAAGGGGTAGTGGTGGATTGTTCGGTGAGGTGGACTCCGTCCCAGGCGAATTCGGTGCGGGTTTCGCTGCCGTGATGTTGTTTGGTCGTACGTCGGCCGAAGGGGTCGTAGGTGTAGGTCCAGGTGGCGTTGTCGGGGGTACTGACTTCAATGAGTTGGTCAAAAGCGTTATAGCGATAGTGCCAGATGGCGGGTTTGCGGGAGATCCGGGTTTTCTCTTTGCGGATGAGGCGGCCGGCGGTGTCGTAGTGGAAGCGCGTGCGGCCGGCGCGTACGAGGAGATTCTCGCGGTACTCGAACCGCGAATCACTCGCAGGTTCGGCGGGGTTATATTCGGGGACAACGGGATCAGATGGTGCCGGTAACGTGTAAATGTCGGCGGTGACGAGGTTCGACAGAGCGTCGTAGCTGTACTGCTCGGAGGCACCGCCGCCTGGAACATCGATGTGAGTTATGCGCCCGATCGCATCGAGGGTGTAGTCGCGCCGACGTCTGCTGGAGGGTGTCGTGATGGTGTGGCTGGTAATGTATCCGTCTGGGCGCCAAACATATTCGTCGCGTTCGAGTAGCCGGATCGGGTCAGCGGTGCGGGGGTCGAGTTGGATGAGTTCGCGGCTGAGGGTGTGACCGGCGGGGCTATAGGTGTTGTGTTGGCCTATTCCGACGGTGTGCCAACTGTTTTGGCGGCCGTTCGAATCATGGGTGAAGTCGAATCGGTGGCCGTTGGTGGTCATGGCGGCGATCCGACCGGTCGGGGTGTGTTCGTAGTCGGTCGCTGCGCCGCTCGGGGTTGTATACCGAACGCGGCGGCCGTGCTCGTCGTAATCGTAAGTGAGGGGGCGTCCGTCGACGTGTTGGGTCAAGACTCGTCCAGCCGGCGAGTAGGCGAAGGTGACCGCGTGAATAGTGTCGTCGTACACACCATTTCGGGCTGTGGTGAGTTGTCCGGTCTGGGTATATGCGTTGGTGATCCATTCGCCGGTATCGGTGCTGACGCCGGCGAACCTGCCGAGGATGTCATAAGTGTGGCGGCGTTGGACCCCGGTGGGTGTGGTGATGATGGCGGGCCGATTGAGGAGGTCGTGTTCGGTCTGGGTAACTGAGCCGTTGTAGTCGGTTTCGGTGCAGACGTTGCCGGACGGGTCGTATTCGTAGGTCCAGGTGTCGCCGAGGGGGTTGGTGACCGAGGTGAGTCGACGTTCGGTGTCGTGGGTGTAGGAAGTAACTGCACCATCAGCGGTTTCGCGGGTGGCGACCAGATCGAAAGTGCCGTAGGTGTAGCGGGTGATGGCGCCGATCTGGTTGGTGTGGGTGAGCAGGTTCGCTTCGCTGTCATAGGCCCACGACTGTGCGGTGCCGTCAGCATCGTTGCGCGACACCAGCTTTCCCTCGACCGAGTACTCCTTGGTGCTGATGTTGCCGAGGGGATCGGTGATTGTGACCGGTCGGCCGAACATGTCGCGCTCGACGGTGGTGACAGCGTTCCCAGGTTCGGTGATTCGGATCGGTAGCCCGGCGACATCGACATCAATACTGGCGGCGGCACCGGTCGAGAGCGTGATCGACGCCGGAGCACCGCACGGGTGGTGGGTGTAAGCGGTCGAGACGCCGTCGGCGTCGGTGATGGTGGTGAGATTGCCGGTCTCATCATAAGTGCGGGTGATGGTGGTGCCGTCGACATCGGTGATCGTGGCAGGACGTCGCGGTGCGGCGTAGCTGACTGTGATGGAAGCATTGTCGGGGCGTCGAACCAGGACCAGGTCACCGTCGGGGTTGAAGAGGTAGATGGTGGTGTTGGCGTAGGCGTCGACGTAGCGGACCGGTTGGCGGTACTCGTTGTAGTCGGTGATCGATGTCGCGCCGCGTGGGTCGATCAGGTTGCGCAGGCAGAGGTCTTCGTCGAATTCGAAGGTGGTGGTGGCGCCGAGGGAGTTCGTATGGTGGGTGCGCGAGCGCCCGAATTCGGGAAGCGGTTCATACGCGAAAGTCGCTGACAGGATGCCGTCGGTGCCAACCTGCTTGATGACCCGTCCGGATCGGTCGTAGCTGTTGTGCATTTCTGTGCCGCGGGAGTCGCGCCATGACAGCATGCGGTGTTGTTCGTCGTAGCTGAAGGTCGTAGTCGCGGCGACACCGTTGGTCACGGCGACGAGATGACCTGCCGTGTAGCCGAATTCGCGGACAATGGTTTCGAGCGCTTCACCGGTCGGGGTCGTACCGAGCACTGTCAGGGCGGTAACACGGTCGTCGGTGGTGTCGATCCGGACGCGGTACCCGCCGGAGTGGGTGACTTCGGTTGGTTGGCCGGTGTCGCTGTAATGGAAGGTGATTCGGTTGTGGTGGCGATCGGTGATCTCGGTGATCGGATAGTTGCCGAGGGGGGTTTCCGAACCGGCCGACGCTGCGGTGGGCCGAAAGCTCCAGGTGAGCTCGCGGTCTGGGTCGTGAACTGAGTATCCGCCTGTTTCGGTGCGGGTCATGGTTGCGCGAATGCCCTTGTGTACCGGACGAACTGGGAGGCCCGGGGCGGTGTGGGGGAACTGCCACAGCTCACCGTCGGGTCCGACGAAGCGGACTCCGACCTGGTCGACTTCGACCCGCATATCCAGTGTCGCGGCCCAGGAAGGCCCGAACCATCGGCCGAAGCGATACGAAGAACGATGGCGGCGGGTCAACACCAACGCCAACACCCCAGGCAGCTCGATATCGGTTGCGGGGAGCAGGAACTCGCCGGTCGCGACGTCGACCGGGTCACCACAGTCGGTGGTTTGCTTCGCGGTCTTGTTCAGGTCCGGCTTCTCGGAGCCGGACTGGTC